>CAYFMA010000030.1:4546-33814 GCA_964344085.1 uncultured Mycobacterium sp. | reverse complement strand
GTCGGCAGCCGCGGTCATCAGGAAACCGCCGCCGCCGAGCGTGGCCTTGAGGAAGGCGACCCGGTCGCCGGCCGGCGACCACCGGGGAGCCTCGACCCCGGCGTGCTCCTCCCCCTCGAAGGTGGGCACCAGCGCCGCCGGATCCACCAGGCGGCGCTTCTCCCCCGACCCGACGTCGAGCACCCACAGTTCACCGCCGGGCCGGTCGGGGTCGGCCTTGTGCACGTAGGCCACCCGGGTTCCGTCCGGCGAGGGGGCCGGCTGGCTGTCGCCCGGGCCGTCGGTCAGCTTCCTGGGCGCGGCGCCGCTCATGCCCGCCAGGTAGATCGAGCCGCCGCGGGCGTAGAACAGGACGGGTTCACCTCGGGTCTGTCCGCCCGCCGATGTCGGCGCACCCGATGTGGTGCAGGAGGCCAGCCCGAGTGAGACGGCGAGAACGAGGACGATCGACCGAAGCGGACGCACGTGCCGAACTCTAGTGATTCACCAGGGGAACGGACGGTAGTCCTTGAGGAACACCCCGTAGAGGTCGACACCGGTCTCACCCGAGACGATCGGGTCGTACACCCGCGCGGCGCCGTCGACCAGATCGAGCGGGGCGTGGAAACCCTCCTCGGCGAGACGGACCTTGGTGAAGTGCGGACGTTCGTCGGTGATCCATCCGGTGTCGACGCTCGTCATCAGGATGCCGTCGGTGGAGAACATCTCACCCGCGCTGGTCCGGGTCAGCATGTTCAGCGCGGCCTTGGCCATATTGGTGTGCGGATGTCCCGGACCTTTGTAGCGGCGCGAGAACACCCCCTCCATCGCCGAGACGTTGACGACGTACTTGCGCCGGGCATCCGATGCGGCCATCGCCGGGCGCAGCTTGCTGATGAGGATGAACGGTGCCGTCGCGTTGGCCAGTTGCACCTCGAGCATCTCCAGCGGCTCGACCTGGTCCACATGCTGCGTCCAGCTGTTGATGTGGTACTCGTCGGGGATCAGACCGCCGGCGTCGATGGCGGTTCCCGCGGCGAGTCGCTCCAGCGAGCTCGATCCGGGAGCCATTGCGGCGCTGGTGATCTCGTCTGCACGCGCGGCCGCCGCCGCGAGGATCGGATGGCTGGAGACCGATGCCGCCAGGGCCTGCGGATGCGGGTCGCATGCATGCCCGAAGGTCAGCATTTCCGGCAGCGGCCCTGCGGGCAACGGCGCGAGCTCGGCATCGGCCAGCGGCGCGTAGGCACCCGGCGAGCGGCGAACGGTCTGCGCGGCGTTGTTGATCAGGATGTCGAGCGGTCCGGCCGCCGCGACGGCCTCGGCGAGTCCGACCACCTGTGCGGGATCGCGCAGATCGATGCCGACGATGCGCAGCCGGTCCAGCCAGTCCGGGGCATCCGGGAGGCTGGAGAACCGGCGCACGGCGTCACGCGGGAAACGGGTCGTGATGGTGGTGTGCGCGCCGTCGCGAAGGAGTCGCAGCGCGATGTGCATGCCGATCTTGGCGCGGCCGCCGGTGAGCAACGCGCGCTTGCCGGTGAGATCGGTGCGCGCCTCGCGCTTGGCGTGACTGAACTGCGCACACTCCGGGCAGAGCTGGTGATAGAACGCGTCGACCCGGGTGTAGTGCTTCTTGCAGATGTAGCAGGCCCGCGAGCGCAGCAGGGTCCCCGCGCTGGGTGCGGTCGTCGAGGTGGACAGCGGGATGCCGCGGGTCTCGTCGTCGATGCGGTCGGCGGCGCCGGTGGCGGTGGCCGCGACCACCGCACGGTCGGCCTCGGCGATCTCGTCGCGCTTCTCCTTGCGACGGGTCTTCTTCACCGATTTGAACATGCGCGCGGTGGCGCGGCGCACCGCGATGAAGTCCGGGTGCTTCTCGTCGAGTTGATCGAGTTCGGCCAGAACGGCCAGCGTGACTGCCAGTCGCTCGGGATCGATGCCGTCGGAACGCACGCCAGAGTTTAAGCTGCCGGACTTGTGACCGATCCGACGACCACCGCCGCCCGTCCGGACCCGATGCGGCTGCGAATCGAGAGCTATCCGTGCCAGGGCGAGATCGCGACGCGCTACGGCGACATGGATGCCAACGCGCATCTGAACAACCTCGCACTGGAGTCGCTGCACGAGAACGCCCGGGCGACGATGAACCGGGATCTGTACCCGGACGCCTACCGCGCCGGAGCCAGGCGGTTCCGGATCGTCACCTCGCAGAACGCCGTGCACTTCCTCGCCGAGGCGCACTGGCCGGCCACCATCACCACCGGTGCCGGCATCGGCCGGATCGGGCGCACCTCGTATGTGGCGTCCACCGGGTTGTTCCTGGACGGCGAGTGCATCGGTGTGTGCGACACCGTGCTGGTTCTGGTCGACGGCGACGGCCCCGTCGTCATCCCCGACGACTTCCGGGCGGCGCTGGAGACCGTGCTGCTGCGCGGCTGACTCCGCGAGATCGACCTGAAGGCTGTGATCCCGGCCGGGATCACAGCCCTGGTGTCGATCTCGCGGCTACAGGGCTTTCAGTTCCTCGATGACCTCGCCGACCGACTTCTTGGCGTCGCCGAACAGCATCGAGGTCTGCGGCAGGAAGAACAGCGGGTTCTCGATACCGGCGTAACCGGAGGACATCGACCGCTTGAGCACGATCACCGACCGCGATTGATCCACATTCAGGATCGGCATGCCGTGGATCGGCGAGCTCGGGTCGGTGCGAGCGGCCGGGTTGGTGACGTCGTTGGCGCCGATCACCAGGGTGACGTCGGTGCGCGGGAACTCGCCGTTGATGTCGTCCATTTCCTTCATCGCGTCGTAGGCGACATCGGCCTCGGCCAGCAGCACGTTCATATGTCCGGGCATCCGGCCGGCCACCGGATGGATGGCGAACTTGACCTCGACACCCTTGGCCTCCAACAGATCGGCCATCTCCTTGACCGCATGCTGGGCCTGCGCGACGGCCAGGCCGTAGCCGGGAACCACGATCACCTGGTTGGCGTAGGCCATCTGGATCGCAGCGTCGGCGGCCGAGGTGGCCTTGACCGGACCCTGATCGCCGCCCGCCGGTCCACCAACGGCGTCGGTGCCGCCGAAGGAGCCGAACACGATCGCCGGGATGGACCGGTTCATCGCGACGGCCATGAGGTTGGTCAGGATCGAGCCGGAGGCGCCGACGATCATGCCGGCGACGATCATCGCGGTGTTGTTCAGCGCCAGACCGGCTGCGGCGGCGGACAAACCGGTCATCGCATTGAGCAGTGAGATGACCACCGGCATGTCCGCGCCACCGATCGGGAAAACCACGAACAGGCCCATGATGCCGGCGAGCACCAGCAGCAGCACGATCCACCAGACCGGCAGGGCCTGATCAGATCCGGCGTGCAGACCGATGTACACCGCCGCCACGACGGCGGCGATCAGCAGCACGATGTTGGCGGCCTGGAAGATCTTGGCGTTCTTGACGAAGGCCTTCTCCAGGCTCTTCGGGATGATGTTCTCCTGGAGCTTGGCGAACGCGACAAGCGAACCCCAGAACGACACCGATCCGATGATCGCGGCGAACAGCGATCCGACCACCAGTGCCACCGTCGGCGACTGATCCGGCTTGAAGCTTGAGAAGCCTTTGGTCTCAATGAATTCCGCCCAGGCGATCAGGGCGACCGTGCCACCGCCCACGCCGTTGAACAGCGCGACCAGCTGCGGCATCGCGGTCATCTTGGTCTTCTTGGCGGGCGGTACTCCCAGGATCACGCCGATCGCCAGACCGGCGATGATGAGGATCCAGTTGATCGATGCGGTGTCGCGGATCTTGATCAGAGTGGCCACCACGGCGATGCCCATACCGGTCGCGGCGATCCAGTTGCCCCGCACAGCGGTCTTGGGCCCGGTGAGGCCCATCAGGCCGTAGATGAAGAGTGCGAAGGCGACGATGTAGAGGATGTCGACGAAGTAGGTCACTTGGTGAGCTCCTTCGCCTTATCGGCGGCGAGCAAGGCCTTTTCTTTGTCCTTCTTGCCCTTGAACATTCCGAGCATGCGGTCGGTCACCAGGAAGCCGCCGATCACGTTGAGGGTGCCGAACACCAGCGCGATGAACGCGATGATCCGAACGCCCCAGTGTGCATCGGCACTCAGATTGCCCAGCACCAGCAGGGCGCCGAGCACGACGATGCCGTGGATGGCGTTGGTGCCCGACATCAACGGGGTGTGCAGGGTGTTGGGCACCTTGGAGATCACCGCGAAGCCGACGAACCCGGCGAGCACGAGGATCGCGATATTGGCGAGCAGTTGTGTGTACATGCGTCTCAGCCCCTCGTCACACAGGAGGCCGAGATGACCTCGTCGTCGAAATCCGGTTGCAGCGCACCGTCTTTGATCATCAGCTCCAGCAGCGAGGTGAGATTCTTGGCGTACAACTCGCTGGCGTGTTCGGGCATGGTGGCCGGCAGGTTGAGCGGCGAGGCGATGGTGACGCCGTGCTTGACGACGGTCTGACCGGGTTCGGTGAGTTCGCAGTTCCCACCGGTCTCACCGGCCAGGTCGACCACCACACTGCCGGGCTTCATCCCCTGCACGGCTGCGGCGGTCACCAGACGGGGCGCCGGACGCCCCGGCACGAGCGCGGTGGTGATCACCACGTCGAAGCCGCTGATGGCCTCCTCGAGTTTCTTCTGCTGCTGCGCGCGCTCCTCATCGGTGAGTTCGCGGGCGTAGCCGCCCTCGCCCGCGGCGTCGATGCCGACGTCGAGCCATTGGGCACCCACCGAGCGGACCTGATCGGCCACCTCGGGACGCACGTCGTAACCAGTGGTGCGGGCACCCAGTCGCTTGGCGGTGGCCAGCGCCTGCAGACCGGCCACACCGACACCGAGCACCAGCACGGTGGCCGGCTTCACCGTGCCGGCCGCGGTGGTGAGCATCGGGAAGAACCGGGTCGATTCACTCGCGGCGAGCAGCACGGACTTGTATCCGGCGACGTTGGCCTGTGAGGACAGCGCGTCCATCGCCTGGGCGCGGGAGATCCGCGGGATGGCCTCCACCGCGAAGGCCTGGACACCGGCGGCCTTGAGCGCGCCGATCTGGTTGTCGGCGTTACGCGGCGCCAGGAAGCCGATCAGGGTCTGGCCGCTGCGGAGCCGGGCGACTTCGGCGGCGGTCGGCGGGGCGACCTTGACCACCACATCGGCGCCCCAGGCATCGCCGATGGTGGCGCCCGCCGCGGTGTAGAGCTCGTCGGGCAGCAGTGCCCGCTCACCGGCACCGGATTCGACCACCACGGCCACCCCGCTACCGGTCAGCGCGGAGACGGCCTTGGGCACCAGCGCCACCCGGCGCTCATCGGCACCGGATTCGGCGACGACGCCCACCGTCGTCTTGGTTTCTGTCATGAGCTGTGCGTGTGCTTTCTGACGCGGACTTGCCGGGACACCCCGGCGCTGCAGGACACACTAACTAATGGGAGCGGCTATCCCCGAGCCGGAACGGGGGGTAAAAACCCAGTTCCCCCATCTAGGGGAGGCGGCGTGTGAGCGGGTTCGTCCGTCATGGAGACGGTCACTGACGTGCCCGAACCGGGTGCGGTGTCGAGTTCGACCGAGCCACCCATGGCCTCGATGCCGACCACCAGGGAGGCCAAGCCGATATGCCCCTCGGCCACCCGCCGGGCCAGCACCTCGGGGTCGAAACCGGCGCCGTCGTCGGCCACCCGCAGCCGGATGACATCACCGGTGCGGTGCAGGTGCACGTGCACCACCCCGGCACGGGCGTGCTTGGCGACATTGGCCAGCAGTTCCCTGGCCGCCCGGAAGATCATCGCGCGGCAGCCCGGCTGCCCGACCTCCTCGGTGTCGACCTCGACCGGGATGCCCCACCGCTGTTCGAACTTCATCACCAGATCCCCGACCGCGGCCGAAAGGCCGACCTGATCGAGTACCTGGGGATGCAGCGTCGACACCGTGGTGCGCAGTGCGGCCGCGGACTCGCGCAGCGTGGCGTCGAGGCGGTCGAATCCCTCATCGGTCGGATTCGCCCGCAGATCCTCCAGATCCAGGCGCGCTGCGAGCAGGTTCTGCAACGGCCCGTCGTGCAACTGCTCGGAGAGTTCGCGGCTGTGCCGCTCGTCGGCCTGCATGGCCTCGGACACCAGACGGCGGCGCACCTCGAGCAGGGTCTGCACCCGCGTCGCGCGTCTCTTGAGGGTGAACGACAACCCGGTCAGTGCGGCGGCCAGCCAGAGCAGACACCCCACCTGGACATAGACCACCGGCGGGATCTTCACCATCTCGTCGCGCACCGCGTAGACGAACCACGCCATCAGGTACCCGGCGGCGGCGGTCACCGTCAGCGCGGCGGTGATGAGCGGACTGTCCAGGAATACGACGGAAATGGGGAGGAGAAAGAAGATCGGCAGCAGCCAGACCGTCGCGCCGCCGGAGACCACGCACAGGGCAATCACGAAGACGACGTCGGTGACCGTCGACGCCCACGGGAACCACCGCTTCGGCGGTTCGACCTTGAGCACCACGATCAGCCAGATCACCGCGGCCACCGCGTAGAGGCTCATGATGAAGGCGAAAACGTTGTCCATCCAGTGCTCGGTGTGGGTCAGCGACACCAGCAGGCCGATCAGGACGATGAGCGCCAGTCGCAGGAAGGACCGGATCCGCAGCGGCTCAGTGGTGAGGAAGTCCATCAGCCGCTCGATCGCGCCGCGCATGATTACTCCAGCAGGCCGCGGCGCATGGCCTCGGCCACCGCCGCCGCCCGATCGCCGACACCGAGTTTCTCGTAGAGGCGCTGCACGTGTGTCTTGACCGTGGAGGGCGCCAGGAACAACTGCTTGGCGATCATCGGGATGCTGCCGCCCTCGGAGATCAGCTTGAGCACCTCGCGCTCGCGGGCGCTCAGCGTCGGGCCGGCGGGCTCGGCGCGACGGCGGATCTCGGCGGCCAGCCCGGAGGCCAGCTTGGGGTCGACGACATCGCGGCCGGCCGCGCAGTCCAGCACCGCGTTGATGATCTCGCTGCGGGAGGACTCCTTGGGCAGATAACCCGCCGCACCCTGCTGCAGGGCGTGATACACCAGCGTGGAATCGGCGTGGGCCGAGACCAGCAACACCCGGGTCGGCAGCTCGTCACGCACCACCGCCGCGGCTACCTGCGCACCGTCCATCCCCGGCATCTGATAGTCGAGGAGAGCCACGTCCGGCTTCTCCTTCTGGATCAATTCCAGTGCGCCCATGCCGTTTTCGGCCTCACCGATGACCTCGACCTGACCGCTGCTGGTCAGCGCCCGGACGAGCCCCTCGCGGAACAGCGGGTGGTCGTCGGCGACCACCACCCGCACCCGCTGGTTATTGAACGTCTCGCGCATCGGCGGACTCTCCTCTTCGCTCAGACCAGGTAGTCGAAGGTCGTGAGCATGCCCGCCTCCGCGTGATACGTGTTGTGGCAATGCATCGGCCAGTACCCCGGGTTGTCGGCGAGGATGGCGATCTTGACCGTCTGGTTCGGGACAACGATGACGGTGTCCTTGCGTGCCGTCGGTTCGCCCTTGGCGTTCAGCACAGCGAAGGTGTGCCCGTGCAGGTGCATGGGATGCCACATCCGGGTCTTGTTGGTGAACGTCATGACGGCCTGCTGGCCCTGCTTGATCGTCAGCGGCTTGTTGTCCGGGAACGGACCGTTGACACCCCACTGGTACTTGGTGTCCGAGGCGGTCAGATCGGCCTGAATCTCGGTGTCCGCCTTGGTGAATTTCAGCTGGGCCTCAGGCGTCGCGTTGAACATGTCGATCACACCCACCCGGCCGTTGAGCTCCGGGGGCTCGTAGCCCATCGGCGGCACGCTGCCCGCTCCGGTGGACAACAGCGCACGTGCCTGTGCGTTCTTGCCCTCGGCCAGGGCAACCAGCGGGAAGACCCCGTCGGCGGCGGTGACGATCACGTCGTAACGCTCACCCATGCCGAGCAGCAGCGCGTCGACCTCGGTGGGCACCACCGGGAAACCGTCGGTGTGGGTGACGGTCATCTTGTGTCCGGCCAGCGCCACCCGGAACGCGGTGTCGGAGCCGGCGTTGATGAACCGGATTCGGATGCGCTGTCCCGGCTTGGCGGTGAAAGTCGTTGGGGCTTCAGGGATCCGGCCGTTGATGATGTAGTACGGATAGATCACGTCACCGGGGTCACCGCCGAGCAGTTTGCTCTCGCCGCCGCCCATGCCGCCCATACCGCCGGGCCCGCCCATGGCGCCCATGCCGCCCTTCTCCAGATCGGCCAGGATCTGCGCCGGCGAGCGGCCCACACCGTCGGTCCAGTCGTCCATCATCACGATCCACTCGGCGTCATAGCTGCCGGCTTCCTTGGGATCGTCGACGATCACCGGGATGTACATACCGGTGTCGAGTTCGACACCGGTATGCGGATGTGCCCAGTAGGTGCCGGCGTCGGGGACGGAGAACTTGTAGGTGAACGACGTTCCAGCCGGGATGTCCGGGGTGGCCGGTGCGGCACCGTCCATGTCGTTCTGAAGGGCGATGCCGTGCCAGTGCATCGAGGTGACCCTGTCCAGTTTGTTGTTGATCAGCACCTCGAGTTCGTCACCGACGTTGGCGCGGATGATCGGGCCGGGGATGGAGTCGTCGTAGCCGAGGGTGTTGACCACCTTGCCGCCGATGTCGACGGTCACCGGACGCGGGTTCAGCGTCGCACTGACCGTCTTGCCGGTGTGCGGACGGGCGGCTTCGGCCGCCTTGATCGCGGCGTCCAGGCTGCCGGGCACGGCGGTCGGCTGAGTCGTGAGCGTGCTGCCGGCCGGGGCGGCGGTCTTGGTGCAGGCCGACAGGGCGGCGCCGGCGCCCAGTGCCAGGCTGCCTGCCAGGAACAGTCGCCGGTTGAGGGCAGATCCGGTCATGTCGTCTCACTTCCTCTCGAGGATTCGGGGGCGAACCGGACCATTCGTCCCTTTTGTGCTGTCGGCAGTTTAGCCATCACAGCCGCGCCCGGGGATGATGCGGACCGAGCAGGTCAACACTGACTTCGGCGCAGAACCTGTCCACCGGAAGGCCGAACGGGGTGGTGCTCATCGGTTCGGAGATGAAGTGCCCGAACCGTTCGGCGACGATGAAGAGGACCATCACCAGAACTGCGACGCCGAGACCCAGCCAATTGCTGTGGCCGGCACTGTCCAGGCGGGTGCACACCATGAACGCGAAGAACCATGCGACTGCCCGGATGAACACCTCGTAGGGCACCGGGATCGGCTGGCGGTCGGGCGGCTCGAGATTGCCGGCCGCCACCGCGACGGCGCTGTTGATGTTGACCAGGACGCTACGCGCCTGCCGGTCGATCCCTTCGGCAGCGACCATGGCGTGAATGTCCTTGGCCTGCAGCGCCAGCAATTCCCCGGCGCCGGCGACCGGTGGGTCCTCGGGGGTCAGGGCGACGATGTCGGCGGGCACCGGCAGACCGCGCAGTTCGGCGCCCAACTGCCAGAGATAGCGAGCCTGCCGGCGGCGCATCCGGCCGGCGGTTTCCGCGATCGACTGCCCGGGAGTCTCCACGGCGATCAGAGCGTTGCTCAAGGCGCGGGAGTTCGACTGCAGCGTCGACCAGACGTTGCGGGCCGCCAGCCACCGGTTGTAGGCACTGGTGTTGCGGAAGCCGATGAAGATCGAGACCACCACGCCCATCAACGGGACGATCTGAGCCACGCTTTGGAACGGCAGACGGCTGGACAGCATCATCATCAATCCGGCGACGACGACAACCGCCAGCAGATCCCACCGCAGCATCCAGGCGACCACACCCATCGTCTTGAGTTTCACGCCTCAGTCCTTTCCCTGTGCGGCAGCGGCCACCGGCTGCCACCGCTCCCAGGTGGCCAGCCTGTCTTCGTACTCGGCCCTCGCCAGCCGCAACGGGAACTCGCCGAGGAACAGACGCAGTGGCGGGTCGGGATCGTCGACGAGTTTCATGATGGCCTCGGCTGATGCCCCCGGATCCGCGTTGAGATCCATCCGGTCGGCGCGGGCCTGGTCGGCCTTGCAGTGCGCTTCGGCGTAATCGGGGTGGTGGACGGCCTGCCCGGCCGAGCCGACCCAGGAGGTGTTGAAGCCACCGGGTTCGACGATGGTGACGCGCACCCCGAACGGGGCGACCTCCTGCGCCAGCGACTGGGACAGACCTTCCAGTGCCCACTTCGAGGCGTGATAGGCACCCAGTTGCGGGAAGGCGGTGACACCGCCGATCGAGGAGACCTGAAGGATCCGGCCGCCACCCTGGGCGCGCAGATACGGCAGCGCGGCCTGGGTGATCCACAGTGCGCCGAAGAGGTTCGTCTCGAACTGGGCGCGGACCTCGGCCTCGGAGAGTTCCTCGACGAATCCGTACTGCCCGGTGCCGGCGTTGTTGACGACGATGTCGAGGCGGCCGAAATGGTCGTGCGCGGCCTTGACCGCGGCGAAGTCGGCTGCCCGGTCGGTGATGTCGAGGGCGATGGGCAGAATCGCGTCGCCGTAGGCGGCGACGAGATCATCCAGCGTCGCGGTGTCGCGCGCCGTGGCCGCCACCCTGTCGCCACGCTGCAGAGCCGCGATCGTCCATTCCCGCCCCAGACCGCGGGAGGTCCCGGTGATGAACCAGACCGGTGGTCGGCTTGTGTTCATCAGGCCATCATCCACGGTTGCCGGCGAAAAGTTCGGATCCCGGTGCGCTGACATCGGTGCTCGCCGCGAAGTCGATCTGGGCGGCCGGGTTGGCCAGTGCGGTGACCATCGCGGTCCCGAACGGACCGGCGTCGTCGAACAATGTCGCGTTGCCGACCGAGACACCATCGGCCGCCCACTGCGAATCGGCCTGCACGCCGATGAACTCGCTGACCGGCAGCCGCGACAGCGCCACCGTCAGATCGCCGTTGATGTAGCCGATGCCGGCGGTGCCCAGATGCGCCACCAGATTGGTCGCGGCCTCCGAGACGATCACCGAGCGGACGAAGGGGCTGACCTCCTTGCCGTCGATGACCTCCAGGCCGCGGTAGTAGGCACGCTTGCGGGAGGTGTTCTGGTGGTTCTCCCCCATCGGGGTCCAGCCGGCCTCGTCGCTGCCGACGAACACCACGTCGCCGGCGGCCCCGGTCGGGGGGACGAAGTCGGCCGCCGTCGCCCAACCGGCACCCTGCGGAGCCGCCGAGCGCCGGTACTGAACGAGGGTGGCCTGCGCGACGATCCAGTCGCCCTGGAGCACGTCGCACTCGGCGTAGTGGGCCCGCTTCCCCGCCCGGATCACCCGGGTCTGGACGCGGATCGGAGCCTGCACCGCCGGCTTGAGCAGATCGATGGTGAACCGGGCCGGCTGGAACGCCGGATCACCGAAGCGCTCCTCAAGCGTGTAAGCGGCCAGGCCGGCGACGGCGGGACCGCTCAGCAGGCCCTCACCCCAGTAGCCGGCGGCTGACGGGGTCGGCTCGAAGACGTCCCTGCCCGCGGCGGTGAAGTAGGCCGGATAGGTCTTGACGGTGCTCGTGGTGGTGTTCATGGGATAACTGTCGCGCTCCGGGAGGCCCGGGGCCGTCGGCCAGCCGGCCACACCCATGGGGGACACCGGTGTCCCCCAATCGGCCGATGAGCCCGCTGTATATCGTGGCGACATGGATTTCGCCATGTCCGCCAAGGGCGCCGACTACCACCAGCGGCTCACCGACTTCATGGTCGAGGAGGTGCTGCCCGCGGAGGCGGCCTACGACGAGTACCGGGCGGCGTCAGGCCCGGGGGACCACACCGTCCCGCCGGTGGTCGAGGAACTGAAGTCCAAGGCCAAGCAGCGGGGTCTGTGGAACCTGTTCCTCCCCGCGGAGTCCGGCCTGACCAACCTGGAGTACGCACCGCTGGCGGAGTTGACCGGTTGGAGCGGAGAGATCGCGCCGGAGGCCGTGAACTGCGCAGCGCCCGACACCGGCAACATGGAGGTGCTGCACATGTTCGGCACCCCGGAGCAGAAGAAGCAGTGGCTCGAGCCGTTGCTCGCCGGTGAGATCCGCAGCGGTTTCTCCATGACCGAGCCCGCGGTCGCGTCCTCCGACGCCCGCAACATCGAGACCGCGATCGTGCGCGACGGCGACGACTACATCATCAACGGCCGCAAGTGGTGGACGTCGGGCGCGATGGATCCGCGATGCAAGATCCTCATCGTGATGGGCCGCACCAACCCGGATGCCGCTTCACATCAGCAGCAGTCGATGATCCTGGTGCCGACCGACACCCCCGGAATCGAGATCCTGCGCTCGACGAAGCTGTTCGGTTTCGAGGACCAACCCGGCCACGCCGAGATCGTCTACGACAACGTGCGGGTGCCGGCGTCGAATCTGCTGGCCGAGGAGGGCATGGGATTCGCCATCGCCCAGGCCCGGCTGGGGCCGGGCCGCATCCACCACTGCATGCGGGCGATCGGGGTGGCCGAGCGTGCTCTGGCACTGATGACCGAGCGAGCCCGCACCCGGATCGCATTCGGCAAGCCGCTGGCCGAGCAGGGCATGGTTCAGCAGCAGATCGCCTTGTCCCGCAATGAGATAGACCAGGCCAGGCTGCTCTGCCACAAGGCGGCATGGACCATCGACAAGCACGGCAACCGAGCGGCCTTCGCCCTGGTGTCGCAGATCAAGTCGGTGGCTCCGCAGATGTCGTGCAATGTCATCGACCGGGCCATCCAGGTGCACGGCGGCGCCGGCGTGAGCGAGGACTTCCCGCTGGCCCGGATGTACAGCTGGCAGCGCGCGATGCGTCTGTTCGACGGACCCGACGAGGTGCACTTCCGGACCATCGCGAAGGCCGAACTCGGCCGCGAGCAGAGCCCGATGGCGGCGGCGGTGACCAAGGGGTGAACCAGCCGCATCCGGGGGGGCACGAGCATCTGTCCGGCGCATGGAACTTCCGTGACATCGCCGGGGTGACCGGCGTGCGTCCGGGTCGGTTCTTCCGGTCCAGTGAACTCAGCCATCTCGATGAGAGTGGCCGCACGGCGATGAGCCGGCTGGCCATCAGCGATGTGGCGGATCTGCGTTCGCATGTCGAACTCGAGCGCCGCGGGCCCGGTGCGGTTCCCGAAGGCGTTGTGGTGCATCACCTTCCGTTCCCGGATCTATCGCACGCCCACGCCGAGGACGGCGCGGCACCGCACGAGACCAGCTGGCAGAAGATGATGACGGAGTACTCCGACGAGGAGCCGTCGGTGGCAGCGGGCCGATGGATGACCCAGGAGTACGAGCGGTTCCCGACACTCGGCGGCGCGCAGCGCGCGGTGCGACTGATCATCACCATGCTCGGCGAGGGGCGACCGGTTCTGGTGCACTGCTTCGCAGGAAAGGACCGCACCGGCTTCGCAGTCGCGGTGGCGTTGGAGGCCGCCGGCATCGAACGCGAGGCGATCCTGCGGGACTATCTGCTCTCCAACACCGCCGTCTCCCGGTTGCGGGAACGCATCCTCGATTCGATGCGCCGTCGCGACGGGATGACTCCGGAAGTGGTGTCCTTCGCCGAGTCCCGGCTCACCGAGGAGGTTCTCGGCGTACGCAAGGAGTACCTGGACAGCGCGCGGCGCGTTCTCGAGGCGACCTACGGCGGCCTTCCGGGTTACCTCGCGGCCGCCGGGGTGGCCGCCGACGACATCGACCGCATGCGCCGGCAGTTACTGGACTAGCACTCCGGCAATCCAGACCGCGGTGGCAAGCAGGCCACCGGCCAGTTCCACTCCGACCGACAACACCGCGGCCTTCACCGCGTGCACCGTCGAGGCCCAGGCCCGGCGCCGGTCGCGGCGGCGGGCGAACTCTGCCAGATACACCCCCAGTACGAAGCCGACGAGAAGTCCGGCCACCGGGATCACGAAGAACCCGATGATCCCGCCGGCGGCCCCGGCAGCCATGATGCCGCCACCGACCTCGGCCGCCCGCATCCGCTTGGCCGGCCAGATGTACTTGATCAGCAGAGTGACACCGAGGATCGCGGTCACCACGCCCAGGACCACCCATCCGGCGGTGGTCCGTTCGGCGAACGACCACACCGCGACGGCGGCCCAGACCAGCAGGGTGCCCGGCAGCAGTGGCACCAGGATTCCGACCAGTCCGACGGCGATCGCGACGGCGACCAGGATCAGCCCGCCGGTGCTCACCGGTCGAACCTACCCAACCAACGGACGGGCCGCCGATAGCATCGGATTGCCGAATCATCAGCCCGTCAACCCATCAAGAGGTCGCGATGCGAAGTGGGAACCGGGAGAAGATCCGGCGACTCCTTCCCCGCCGCGAGGACTACCGCGGGCTCCCGCGATCCTGGCGACGGGACATCCTGGCCGGAATCACCGTGGGTGTGGTGGCTCTTCCGTTGGCGCTCGCGTTCGGTATCAGTTCCGGGGTGGGCGCCGCCGCCGGATTGATCACCGCGGTCGTCGCGGGTCTGGTGGCCGCGATCTTCGGCGGCTCGAATGTCCAGGTCTCCGGACCGACGGGTGCGATGGCGGTGGTGCTGGCGCCGATCGTCGCCCAACACGGCCTGGGCAGCATCGCGCTCGTCACCGTCATCGCGGGCGTCCTGGTGCTGGCGGGCGGTATCACCGGTCTCGGCCGGGCCGTCACCTTCATACCGTGGCCGGTGATCGAGGGCTTCACCCTCGGCATCGCCGTGATCATCTTCCTTCAGCAGGTGCCGGCCGCCTTCGGCACGACGGCCCCGACCGGCCAACGCACGCTTGTCACAGCCTGGGACACCATTGCCCACGCCGACTGGACGCTGGCCTGGCGTCCGCTGGCCGTCACCGCATTCGTCGCGCTGCTCATGGTCGCCCTGCCGCGCATCCACCGCGCGATCCCGGAGTCGCTCAGCGCCGTCATCGCCGCGACGGTGCTCGTCACGGTCATCCACTTTCCCGTGAAGAGCATCGGCGCGCTGCCCTCCCACCTGCCGTCGCCGGCCATCCCCCGTGTCGATCCCGGTGCCCTGCAGAGCCTCATCGGCGCGGCGCTGGCCATAGCGGCCCTGGCGGCCATCGAATCACTGCTCTCCGCACGGGTCGCGGCAGCCATGTCGAACACCGGGACCTACGACCCCGACCGCGAACTCGTCGGTCAGGGGCTGGCCTCGGTCGCTTCCGGCGCCTTCGGCGGCATGCCCGCCACGGGTGCGATCGCGCGGACCGCGGTGAACGTCCGCTCGGGGGCCCAGACGCGGGTTTCGGCGATCACGCACTCACTGCTTCTGCTCGCCGTGGTCTACCTGGCAACCGGGCCGGTGTCGGCGATTCCGCTGTCCGCGTTGTCCGGCGTGCTGATGGTGACGTCGTTCCGGATGATCTCAGCGCGAACGGTGCGCAAGCTCCTGCGTTCGACCCGCTCCGATGCGGCCACCTTCATCCTGACCGCCATCGTGACCGTGTGCTTCGACCTGATCGAAGCGGTCAAGATCGGCGTGGTGTTCGCCGCCTTCTTCGCGCTGCGCGCGGTCGCCCGGCGAAGCAGTGTGGTCCGCCAGGAACTGCCCGGACCACGCCAGCACGGCGATGAGCGGATCGCGCTCCTGCAACTCGATGGGGCGATGTTCTTCGGCGCGGCCGAACGCATCTCCCAGGCGATCACCGATGCGGACCATCCCGAGGTCTCGGTGGTGATCATCCGGATGTCGCAACTGGGCATGCTGGATGCCACCGGCGCTCACACGCTCGCCGAGATCGCCGAGGCGCTCGAGGCGCGCGGGATCACAGTCATCATCAAAGGCGTGCAGTCCGAACACATGGCCCTGCTCGAGAACATGGGCATCATCGACGCACTTCGCCACGAGAACCACCTTGTGACGTCTCTCGACGAGGCTGTCGCCCACGCCAGGAAACACGTGGCGGCGGGCCGCTAGGGCTCGAGTATCACCTTGCCGTACACCCCTCCGGCCGCCAGGCTCTCCAGCGCGGCCCGGCCCTCGGACAGCGGATACCGTTGCGGCGCAGGTGGTTTGAGGCCCGCGGAGACAAGCTCCCCGACCCCGCGGATGATCTCCGCCTGAGCTTCGGGTTTGGCGGTGACGAACTCGCGCCAGCCGGCACCGAGCACTCCGACGTTGCGCAACAGCAGGCGGTTGACCTTGATGGTGGGTATGCCGCCGGCGGCGAAGCCGAGTACCACCAGCCGGCCCTCCGGGGCCAGCGCCCGGATCGCCTCGTCGAACGGTTCCCCGCCGACCGGGTCGATCGCCACATCGGCGCCGTGGCCGCCGGTGTGCTCGCGCACCTCTGTTGACCAGCCGCCGGTCATCGGCAGCACCACGTCGGCGCCCAGACTCTCCACGAACTCGCGGGCTCCCTCACGGTGCACCACGGCCACGACCTTCGCGTCCATCGCCTTGGCGACCTGGATGGCGGCGGTGCCCACACCCCCGGCAGCGCCGAGCACGAGGACCGTCTCACCGGGCCGCAGCGCAGCCCGGCGCTTGAGGGCGAAGTACATCGTCACGTAGTTGACCAACAGCGAAACCGCCCGGCCGTCATCGAGTTCGGCCGGCGTGTGCATCGCCGAGACGAGCGGGACGGCGGCCTGTTCGGCGTAGCCGCCGAGCATCGTCATCCCGTAGACGCGGTCACCCGGCACGAACCCCGAGTTCGCCGGAGCCGACCGCACGACACCTGCGACCTCGGTGCCCGGGATGAACGGCGGCTCCAGCTTCAGCTGGTACTGACCGCCGATCAGCAGCAGGTCCGGATAGCAGACACCGGCTGCCCGGACATCGACGATCACGGCGTGCGGTGACGGGTCGAGATCCGCAACGTCGGTGTAGACCAGTCCCGAGGGCCCGCAGAGCTCTTGGGCGACAAGAGCTTTCACTTTTACAGCTTGAACGAGGCAGGCTCGGGCGCAGACAGGTCGTCGATCGTCGACCACTGTGCGGCGACGTCGTCGACGGTCGGAACATGGTCGAAGGTGACACCCTTGTTCTGGAACAGCGCGACCCGCTGAACCTTGCCGCCGCCGGCGATGAACACCGAAGCGGTGTCGGGCACCTCCTCGGTGCACAGGTAGGCCACCACCGGGGCGACGTATTCCGGAGTGAGTTTCTTGAACACCTCGGGGGGCAGGATGTCCTCGGTCATACGCGTCGCGGCGATCGGCGCCATGGCGTTGGCCTTGATGTTGTACTTGGCGCCTTCGGCGGCCAGTGTGTTGATCAGGCCGACCAGGCCGAGCTTGGCGGCGCCGTAGTTGGCCTGACCGAAGTTGCCGAACAGGCCACTGGTGGAGGTTGCCACCACGATGCGGCCGAAGGACTGCTCACGGAAGTGCGGCCACGCCGCGCGGATGACGTTGTACCCGCCGTAGAGGTGAACCTGGAGCACCGCATCCCAGTTCTCGAACGTCATCTTGTGGAAGGTGCCGTCACGCAGGATGCCGGCGTTGCTCACGATGCCGTCGATCTTGCCGAACTCGTCGAGGGCGGTCTTGACGATGTTCTCCGCGCCCGCGGCGTCGGCCACCGAGTCGTAGTTGGCGACGGCCCGGCCGCCGGCCTTCTTGATCTCGTCGACCACCTGGTCGGCCATCGAGTGGCCTGCGCCGCTGCCGTCACGCGCGCCGCCGAGGTCGTTGACGACGACGCCGGCGCCTTCACGGGCCAGGGTCAGCGCGTACTCGCGGCCCAGTCCGCCGCCGGCGCCGGTGACGACGATGACGCGATCCTGCACTCCAGGCATGGGGGTCCTCTCTCAAGCGGGGGTGATTGCCATGTGAACGATTGAAGGCATCGTAACCAGCCGCCCCAGGGCCGATTTAGCGGCTGCGCTCGGCGATGACGAAGGTGGAGAAGCCGTCCCGGTATTGCTCGTCGGGCACCTCGACCCAGCGGTCGAGGCGACGCATCTCGTCTGCCGACGGCTGGCCCGTCGCGGTCCAGCCGTGCGCGTTGAGCCAGTCGACGAGTTCGGCGCGGTGCGGATCGTTGTAGGTCAGATCCTGGATGTCGACGGTGCGCTGGATACCGATGTCGTCGGCCATCTTCTCCCAGCGCTGACGCATCTGCGCCCGGCGCTCCTCGTCGTGATGGCGGACCGCCTCGGCCGACACCCGGCTGCCGGGCGCGCTGAGTTCGGTGATCTGCTCGAAGAGCCGGTCCTGCGCCTCGGCGGGCAGGTACATCAGCAGGCCTTCAGCCAGCCACGCGGTCGGCCGCGACGGATCGAAGCCGGCCTTCTTCAGTGCGGCGGGCCAATCCTGGCGGAGGTCGACGGCGACCTCATGCAGTTCGGCGCCCGGCTTGACGCCGTGCTCGGCGAGGGTTTCGGCTTTGTACTGCAACACCTTCGGCTGATCGATCTCGAAGACGACGGTGCCGGCCGGCCAGTCCAACCGGTAGGCGCGCGAATCCAGCCCTGACGCCAGGATCACGACCTGGCGTACGCCGGCCGCGACGGCCTCGGCGAAGAACGCATCGAAAAAGTGGGTGCGTACGGCCTGATAGCTCAGCATGTTGGCGAAGACGGCGGCGGCCTCCGAGTCGGCTTCGGCGATGCGTTGCTGCATGGCGTCGTCGAGGAAGTTCTCCCACACGCCGGTGCCGGCCCCGGCAACCAGAAGCGAGGCGTAGGGATCGGAGATCAGCGGATCGGGACTCGCGGTCTCCTTGGCCCGGGCGGCGGCCACCATGACCGCCGTCGAACCCACACTGGTGGCGATGTCCCAGGTGTCGTCGTGGCTGCGCAAGCTACTCATGGCGCCATGGTAGCGAAAAGTTAGCTTGGCTATTTGGTATGCAGGTTGCCGGCCAGCATGCCGAGGAACTGGTCGCTGACCGCGACCAGTCGGTCCGGCGTGCCCACGAATCCGGCGTATGTCGCCAGCCCGAGCAGCATCGAGATCAGCATCTCGGAGGTGACGTCGAGGTTGGTGTTCGCCGGCAGTTCCCCGGCCGCCACGGCGTCGCCGAGCACCCCGTTGACGAAGTCGCGCGTCAACTCCAGCGCGCTGTTGCCGTCTTTGTTGAGTTGCGGGTGCCGCTGGGCCTCCATCACCGAGGTGACGAGGAAGGCGGCGACCGAGGGATCGCGTTTCTGGGCGTTCACCGTGGTTCGGACGAAGGCGTCCATCCGGCAGGTGAACGTCGATCCCTCGCGCGCCGCCTCGATCGCCGAGCCCAGGACCGCTTCGTTCGTCTGCTCGACGACGTGCCGGTACAGCGCCAGCTTGCTCGGGAAGTAGTGGTTGATCGCCGGGCGGGTGAGGTCGGCGCGGATCGCGATCTCCTGGAAGGTGGCTCCGTCGTAGCCCAACTCGCTGAACACCTCGCGGGCGGCACGCAGGATGCGGGCCCGCGTTTCCGACGATTTCGCCGCTGGGGGCCGTCCAGGTCCCCGGCGGGTTAGTGAAGCCATAGCTAACAGTCTGCCATGCCGACAGGGCGAACCGGCGCGGCCACGAAACCGACTAACTGCCCGTAAACGGGTCGATCAACCGTTGCGGACACAACGTTCTCATCGAGCAACGGCTAATTTTTTTGCGGCGCACCGCACCGTTCCGCCGCATGGTCAAGAACACCCATGCGGCCCTCATGGCGCATAGGGTCTTCGTCATGGCAACCGTCGCCGCCCGCGAGTCGTATTTCACGACGGGTCTGGAGGTGCTCGCCGATCGCGGTGTGGGCGGCCTCAAGCTGGCCGAGGTGTGCGGCCGGCTCGGCGTGACGACCGGTTCCTTCTATCACTACTTCAACAGCTGGTCGGCCTACACCCGCGAGCTGATCGAGTACTGGCGCCAGGACCTCACCGTCCGGCTCAGCGAGCAGTTCAAACAGCAGCCCGACCCGCGCAAGCGGATGCAGTTCATCATCACCACGGTGCTCACGCTGCCGCACAGCGCCGAGGCGGCCATCCGGGCCTGGAGTTCCATCGATCCCGAGGTGCACGCGGTGCAAGTCGAGGTCGACAAGGTTCGCTTCAAGGTCTGCTATGACTACGCGCTGGAGATCTCCGGCGATCACCGGCAGGCCGAACTGTTCGCCTACTGGTCGGTCTACCTTCTGGTGGGTTTCGAGCAGACCACCCTCGAACGCGACCCCGGGGTCTACGAGGTGATCTCCAATCAGATGTGCAATGACCTTGAGGCCGGCCGATTCGCCAGCGCACCGCCGAAGTGAACATCCGGGAACTGAAGGATCACATCCACCGGCGCGACCCTGAGGGGGACGGTCTTCGGCGGGCGATCCGTGCGGCCATCGTGTTGCCGATCGCCGCCGCGGTCAGCTTCGCCATCTCCGGCAACACCCAGACACCGGTGGTCACCATCATCGGCTCCATCGCACTGCTGATCGCCGCCGATTTCCCGGGCACCCTGGGCCCACGCGCACTGGCCTATGCCGGGCTGACCGTGAACGGCCTGATCCTGATCAGCCTGGGTACCCTCGCGGCGCCGACCGCATGGCTGGCGATCACGCTGTGCTTCGTCGTCGGGGCGGCGGTGAGCCTGCTCAGCCTGCTCAGTGAGGTGACCGCCGCCGGACAGCGCGCCACCCTGATGACCTTCATCCTGCCGGTGTGCATCCGGCCGGTCGGGCCACTCGGGGACCGTCTACTCGGCTGGATGATCGCGGTGATCATCTGCGTGCCCGCCGCGTTGTTCATGTTCCCCCCGCGCTCCACCAGCGAACTGCGCCGCCAGGCCACCCGGGTCTGCTCGGCGCTGGCCGATCGCATCGAGGGCACGGTGTCCCAGCAGGAGGTCACCTCCGCGATGGAGGCCTTGCGCACCGGTTTCGTGCGCGGCGCGGTCGCACGACCGCAGGCGATGACGGCGGGCAGTCGCTCGCTGATCCGGGTGGTGTCGAACCTGCAGTGGCTGTGCGACCGGGTCGGCCCGGACACCCGCGCTCTACTGGGACCGCTGACCGCGGCCAGCACCCGGGTGCTGCGCGCCTGCGCCGCCGTTCTCAGCGCCCAGGACCGCGACGAACAATCAGCCGCCCAGGCCGAACTCGACGCGGCCGCCGACGCGCACCGCAATCTCGCGATGGACCGCTACCGCGATGACATCGCCGAGATCATCGCGCTGCCCGATGACCAGACCGCGGTCGAACACGGACGCACTCTGCTGAGCCGACGGGCGTGGGGGTTCACCATCGGGCTGACCGGGCGCATCATCGCCGCCTCCGCCATCGCCGACTCGCGGCCGCTGTGGGCGCGTATCGTCGGCGCGGGCCTTCCCGAGACCGGTTTCGCCGACCGGATCCAGACCAAGCGCACCGCGATCGCGTCGGTGTTCGACTATCTGAGGTCCGGTTCGGTGTCGGCCCAGATGAGTGTGCGAACCGGCCTGAGTCTTGCTGCGGCATACGGGATCACGTTGGTGATGCCGATCCAGAACGCACCGTGGGTGGTGCTCGGTGCGCTGTCGGTGTTGCGCAGCAGTGCTCTCACGACGGGATCCACCGCCGTGCGCGCCGTCACCGGCACGGTGATCGGTTTCGTCATCGGCGCATCACTGATCGCGGTGCTCGGCGTCGATCCGGTGGTGTTGTGGACGCTGCTACCGGTGATGGCCTTCGGGTCGACCTACATCAACGTCGTCGGATCGTTCACCGCCGGACAGGCGATGTTCACGATGATGGTGCTGATCGTCTTCAACCTGATGCAACCGCAGGGCTGGCAGGTCGGCTTCATCCGGGTGGAGGACGTCATGGTCGGCGCCTCGGTGGGACTGGTGGTCTCCGCGCTGATGTGGCCGCAGGGGGCGGCGGCCGCGGTCCGGCAGGCGATCACCGCGGCGGTGGATGCCGGCGCGCGGTATCTCGCCGCGGCGGTGCACCGGGTGACGCGAGGCGAGTCCGAGGAGGCCGACGACGCCGTCGTCTCCTCGAGCGAGGCGAGCATCAAGGCCGCGCGCAGTCATGGTGACGCGGTGCGCACCTATCTGTCGGAGAACGCCGGCGCCATCGACTCGCGCCTGCTCGACGACGGCAACCGGATACCGCGGATCCGCATCGCCGCCGACATCGTCGCCGACCTCACCCCACCGCCGGTGGAGGCCTTCCCGCGCGCCAAGCAGGTGCTCGACGAGCACACCGCCGCCCTGTGCGCCCGCATCCAGGGCGACCCGAATCATGTTGCGCTGCCGCCGATCAGCGACGATTTCGTGCCCGCACTGCGAGCCGAGGCGCAACCCGGTGAACTCGCCGCGCATGCCGCGCTGCCACTGGTGACCACGGCGGCCAATCTCGGCGAACTGGAAATGACCTATCCGGCCGAGGACGCCGAGGAGGCCGTGGCGGTCCGCTAGCCGAGCACCTCGGCGGCGGCCGCACGCGCCTCGGCCGGACCTGCGGTGCCCAAGACCGCCTCGGCGGCCTCGCGGCACTGAGCCAGGCTCACCGACGCCAGTTTCGCGCCGACCGGCGTGACCGCCGATGCCGCCGCAGACAACGACGTCACGCCCAGACCCGTCAGCACACAGGCGAGCAACGGATCGGCGGCGGCCTCACCGCATACGCCGACCGGCTTGCCCACGGCCTGTCCCGCGCGCGCGGTCTGTGCCACCAGAGCGATCACGCCGGGCTGCCACGGATCGGTGAGGGTGGCCAGTTCCGAGGACATCCGGTCGGCGGCCATCGTGTACTGGGTCAGGTCGTTGGTGCCGATGGACAGGAACTCGACGTGCTCGAGAATCTTGTCGGCCAGCAGTGCGGCGGCGGGCACCTCGATCATCACCCCGGGGAACAGACCGCGGTCGCGCGCGAGGTCGGCGAACCGACGGGCCTCGTCGGCGGTGGCGATCATCGGCGCCATCACCCACGGCGCGTTGCCGGTCTGCAGTCCGGCCTCGGCGATCGCATCCAGTTGGCGCGCAACGAGTTCGGCGTTGCTCCTGGCGATGCGGAAGCCGCGCACGCCCAGCGCCGGGTTCTCCTCCTCGGGGCTGCTGACGAACTTCAGCGGCTTGTCCGATCCGGCGTCGAGGGTTCGGATGACGACCTTGTGCCCGGCGAAAGCCTCGAGCACCTCGCCGTAGATCTTGGCCTGCTCGGCGACGCTGGGCTCGCTGTCGCGATCAAGGAAGCACAACTCGGTGCGGAAAAGTCCGACACCCTCGACCGGGGCCTGCCGTGCCGCGCGGGCCGCCGAACCGTCGGCGACGTTGGCCAGGATCAGCACCTGGTGTCCATCGGCGGTGGCGCCCGGTCCGGTCCAGCCGGCCATCGCGGCCGCCGCAACATCGGCCGCCGCGACGGCTGCCGCGGCGACCGAACGGTCGGGGTCGACCGTCAGCGTGCCCTTGGTGCCGTCGAGCAGAACCATCGCGCCGGCGGGCACATTGTCGAGCCCGTGGACGGCGACCACGCACGGGATTCCGAGCTGGCGGGCGATGATCGCGGTGTGGCTCGTCGGGCCGCCCAGCGAGGTGGCCAGACCGACCACCCGGGTCGGGTCGAGGCCGGCGGTGTCGGCGGGCGCGAGATCCTCGGCGCACAAGATGGACGGCTCCGCGGGCACGGGCACACCGGGCTCGGGCAGCCCGGCCAGTTCGGCGATGACACGGTCGCGGATGTCCTTGAGGTCGGTGACCCGTTCGGCCATCAGGCCGCCCATCTTGGTGAACATGTCGATGAACTGGGTGGCCGCCGCGACGGTGGCGCGCACGGCCGGCATGCCGGCGTTGATGGCCTTCTCCGCCGCGCCGAGCCAGGCCCGGTCCTGGGCGAGTTGGGCGGTCGCGCCGAGCACCTCGGCGGCCGCGCCCTGGGCGGCGGCGGCCCGCTCGCGCAGGCGATCGGCCACCGTCGCGGCGGCCGCGACGAACCGGGCCGCCTCGCTCGGACGCTCGGGTTCGGCCAGTTCGCCGCCCGGATCCAACTGGTCGACCGAGGGCAGCCGGTTGGTGCGGATCACCGGGGCGAACCGGACACCGGGCACCACCGGGACGCCCTGCAGCACGGTCGGGGAGGTCGTCTCAGCCATGCCTGGAATTACAACAAACCGTTGACAACCCCACAGGTGAGGCGGTAAAACCACATATATCCACATAAGTGGATGTAAACCCACTTCCATATCTGCTCAATCCCACATCTGGAGCACGGTGTACCCAGAAGAACGTCAGCAGGCCATCGCCGCCCAGGTCCTGTCCCAGGGCCGCGCCTCGGTGGCGGAACTGGCGGTCGCCTATGACGTGACGACCGAGACGGTGCGCCGCGATCTGGCCGTGCTCGACCGGGCCGGGGTGCTGCGCCGGGTGCACGGCGGCGCGGTCCCGGTCCGGGCGCTGCATCTGGTGGAGTCCAGCGTCGACGAACGGCAGTCCACCCGATCCGGCCACAAGCAGGCGATCGCCCGCGCGGCCGCGGAGTTCATCCCGGCGTCCGGGGCCACCGTCCTGTTGGATGCCGGCACCACCACCGCGCGACTGGCCGCACTGTTGCCGACCGACCGCGATCTGCTGGCCGTCACCAACTCGGTGCCGATCGCCGCGCGACTGGCCGGCATGGGTTCGGTGTCGCTGCAACTGCTCGGCGGCCGGGTGCGCGGACTCACCCAGGCCACCGTCGGTGAGCAGGCGGTCAGCACACTGGCATCACTGCGCGTCGACATCGCCTTCATCGGCACCAACGGGATCAGCGTCCGGCACGGTCTGTCCACACCCGATCCGGATGAGGCCGCCGTCAAGCGCGCCATGGCCCAGTGCGCGAATTTCGTTGTAGTGCTGGCTGATTCGTCGAAGATCGGCCGCGAGGAGTTCGTCAGCTTCGCCCCCATCGAGCAGATCGACGTGCTGGTGACCGATGCCGAGATCAGCGCAGCCGACAAGGCCCGGCTCACCGAGGCGGGCGTGGAAGTCGTTGCCACGGAGGTGAACCCGTGATCGTCACCGTCACTCCCAACCCTAGTATCGACCGCACCGTCACGCTGCCCGGTGAACTGGTACGCGGCGCGGTGCACCGCGTGACGGCGGTGTCCTCCGAACCGGGCGGCAAGGGTGTCAACGTGTCGCGGGCGCTGACACTGGCCGGAGTCGACAACATCGCCGTGCTGCCGGCCGGTGAGCACGACCCGTTCCTGGCCGCACTGCGCTCACAGCGGGTGAACTTCCACGCCGTCGGGGTTTCAGGGGGTGTGCGGACCAATCTCGCGATCACCGAGAACGACGGCACCACGACGAAGGTCAATGAGCCGGGATCGGTGCTGTCCGCCGCCGAGGCCGCCGAACTGGCCGAAGCGGTCGCCGAGCGCGGGCAGTTCGCCCAGTGGGTGGTGCTGTCCGGATCCTTGCCGCCCGGCCTGCCGGACTCCTGGTACTCACAGATGGTGGCACTGCTGACGCCCTACGGCTGCCGGGTCGCCGTCGACACCTCCGACGCCCCGCTGGCCGCGCTGGCCGCCGGCCTGGAACTGGCCGCCCCCGATCTGATCAAGCCCAACTCCGAGGAGCTCGCCGGACTGGCCGGGGTGAGCGCCGAATCGCTGGAAACCGCTCTGGCCCATGGCGATCCGGGTCCGACGGTGCGAGCCGCCCGACAGCTCATCGACCGCGGTGTGGCCGCGGTGCTGGCCACCCTCGGGGCGGCGGGCGCCGTCCTGGTCGACGGCACCGGGGCCTGGCTGGCCACTCCCCCGCCGGTGAAACCCCGAAGCACCGTCGGTGCCGGCGACTCGGCACTGGCCGGATACGTCCGCGCCGACATCGCCGGCGCCGATGCTCCCGCACGGCTGCAGATGGCAGTCGCCTACGGCAGCGCGGCGGCGGCACTGCCGGGGTCGGCATTGCCTGCGCCGGCCCAACTGAACCTCGACGACGTGGTGGTCACGTCGGTCACCAACACAAGTGAAGGTGTGTCATGAGTTCGATCATCAGTCCCGACCTGGTGCTCCTCGACGTCGACGCCGGCGCCGACAAGGAGGCCGTGATCAGCCGGCTGTCGGCGCTGCTGACCGACGGCGGCCGGGCCTCGGACGTACGCGCACTGCGGGAGGCTGCGCTGGCCCGGGAGGCCCAGTCGGCCACCGGCCTTCCCGGCGGTATCGCCATCCCGCACTGCCGGTCAGCCGCGGTACGGGAACCGTCCATCGCATTCGCCAGGGTGCGTCCGGCGGTGGACTTCGGCGCCCCTGACGGTCCGGCCGAACTGGTCTTCATGATCGCCGCTCCGGAGGGAGGCGGTTCCGATCACATGAAGATGCTGTCAAGCCTGGCCCGTGCACTGGTGCGTCCGGAGTTCGTCGCCTCGCTGCGCACCGCGGCCACACCGGCTGAGATCGTCGGCCTGGTCGACGCCGCGGTCAGCGGCGCCCCGGGCACCGGACCGGTGGCCAAACCCGTTGGCGGCGGGGGCAAGTCGGTCGTCGCGATCACCGCGTGCCCGACGGGCATCGCGCACACCTATATGGCGGCCGACGCGCTGAGGCTGGCCGCCCAGCGGGCCGGTGTCGGACTGACGGTGGAGACCCAGGGCTCCTCGGGCAGCACGCCACTGGACCCGGCCACGATCGCCGCCGCCGACGCGGTGATCTTCGCCACCGACGTCGGGGTCAAGGACCGGCAGCGATTCGCCGGTAAGCCGGTGATCGCCTCCGGGGTGAAGCGAGCCATCAACGAACCCGACGCGATGATCGCCGAAGCCGTTGCGGCGGTGGGCAATCCGAACGCCGCACGGGTGGAGGGCTCGGCAGATACCGGGACTGCGGTCGCCACTGCCGGTGGGGCGTCCGGTCA
The DNA here is from genome assembly GCA_964344085.1 of uncultured Mycobacterium sp. Classification (GTDB taxonomy): domain Bacteria; phylum Actinomycetota; class Actinomycetes; order Mycobacteriales; family Mycobacteriaceae; genus Mycobacterium. The sequence continues at coordinate 7,137 of CAYFMA010000030.1, read as the reverse complement.
GCTCGGCTGGGGAACCCGGTTGCGTCAGATCCTGCTGACCGGCGTGAGCTACATGATCCCGTTCGTCGCGGCCGGTGGCCTGCTGATCGCGCTGGGCTTCCTGTTCGCCGGTTACGACATCGCCAACAAGCCGGAGGGCAAGTCCGACTCGCTGGCCCACATCATCGTCAGCACCAACTCGCTGACGAACCTGCCGGCCGGCGGATTCACCCAGTACCTCGGGGCTGCGCTGTTCACGTTGGGTGCGCTGGCGTTCGGATTCCTGGTGCCGGCACTGGCCGGCTACATCGCCTTCGCCATCGCCGACCGCCCCGGTCTGGCACCGGGTTTCACCGCCGGAGCGGTGGCCGGATTCGTCGGAGCGGGATTCATCGGCGGCATCGTCGGCGGCCTCATCGCCGGCTTCGCCGCGCTGTGGGTCAGCCGCTGGAAGGTGCCGCAGTGGTTCCGCGGGCTGATGCCCGTCGTGGTGATCCCACTTCTGGCGTCGATGATCGTCGGCCTGCTGATGTTCTTCCTGCTGGGCCGACCGCTGGCCGCGATCACGTCGGGGCTCACCCACTGGCTCAACAGCCTCACCGGAGCGTCGGTGATCGTGCTCGGCGTGATCCTCGGCCTGATGATGTGCTTCGACCTCGGCGGCCCGGTGAACAAGGCGGCCTACACCTTCGCCACCGCGGGCCTGTCGGTGACCGATACGGCCTCACTGCGGATCATGGCCGCGGTGATGGCGGCCGGCATGGTGCCGCCCCTGGCGATGGCGCTGGCGACCACGCTGCGGCCGGGGCTTTTCAGCGAACCGGAACGGGAGAACGGTAGGGCGGCCTGGCTGCTGGGCGCGTCGTTCATCTCCGAGGGCGCCATCCCGTTCGCCGCAGCCGACCCGCTGCGGGTGATCCCGTCGATGATGGCCGGTGGAGCAGTCACCGGCGCGCTGATCATGGCCCTCGACGTCACGCTGAAGGCGCCGCACGGCGGGATCTTCGTCTTCTTCGCCATCGGCAAGCTGGTTTGGTTCCTGGTGGCGCTGGCGGCGGGTACGGTAGTCGGCGCACTGGCCGTCATCGCGGCGAAGCAGTTCGCCGGAAAGCGCGAAGGAGCTGTTAATGCCTAGCAAGACCGTGACCGTCGGTTCGGCCGTCGGACTGCACGCCCGTCCCGCGGCGGTCATCTCCGAAGCCGTCGTGAATGCCGGTGTGCCGGTGACCCTGTCGCTGGCCGGCGGCGACCCGGTGGACGCCGGTTCGGCGCTGATGATCATGACGCTGGGAGCCGGCAAGGGAGACGAGGTCACCATCGAGACCGACGATCCGGCCGTGCTGGCCGCGATCGCCGAACTGGTGGAGAAGGACCTCGACGCCTAGCCGTCCGCGGCGGCGGCCGTAACCATCTTCACTTTTGCCCGCCTCAGAGCGACAACTCCCCCGCCCCACACGCGGAGTCGCTCAGAGGTGGGCAAAAAGTGTTATGCCCCTATTCCGGAAGGGCGTCCGCGGAATCGATGTCGTCGCTGCGGTCACCCGGTGACTTGCAGCATTCCTGCAACCACAGCGCGGCGGCGACGAGAGCGAATGCGCTTGCCGCGGCGATGATCACGCCCGGGGTGTCGGCGGCGGCCACCCGGAGTTCGGCACGCTTGGGCAGCAGGTACACCAGCACACCCAGCCACCAGCCCAGCATCACCGCGCCGAGCCAGGCCGACGCCTTGGCGATCGCCACACTGCGCGCCACCGCCAGCGGATGCAGGCGGCCGCCCCCGACGCCGATCTTCCCGTCCTTGATCTTGGCGCGCACCGAGAAGCCCCAGCCGGCCTCGACGGCCGCGACGGCCAGCAGCGACAGTCCGGTCATCAGCGTGATGGGCGGGAAGTAGTGGTACAGCACATGGATCAGCAGGAACCCGGCGACGGCGGCGGCGATCACGGCGATGACAAGGTCGCGGGTGCGGGTCGGTCCCATCAGCGGCCACCCGCCAGTGCCAGGTCGGTCGGGCGGACACCTTCACGTTCGGCGGCATCCAATGCCTCGATGAGGTCCCCCACCCGACGCGGTGTGCCGTCGACGGTCAGCATCGCGGAGGGGTCGGCGGCCAGCCAGGGCACCAGCACGAAGGCACGTTCGTGGGCGAACGGATGCGGCAGTGTGAGTTCCTCTTCGCTGCAAAGGATTTCGCGGGGACCGTCGAAGCAGCAGATCACGTCGACGTCGAGGGTGCGCGGCCCCCACTTCCGCACCCGCTCCCGGTCGTTGGCGTCCTCCAGGGCCTGCCCGCGGTGCAGCCAGCCGTGCGCGTCGAGTGCGGGGTCCTCGGCGATCACGATCGCGTTGAGGAAGGCGTCCTGATCCACCACCCCCCAGGCGTCGGTCTCATACACCGGTGACACCGCGACCACGGCGTCACCCAGAGCGTCGACGACGGCATTCAACCGGGCCAACCGGTCGCCCATGTTGGAGCCGATGGACAGCACCGCCCGTGTCACAGCGGTATGACCTTGCCGCGACCGCCGCGGCGGGATCCTTCGTCACGAAGGATGCCGCGTACGCCTTGCCGCCCTGCTGCTGGCCGGCGGCGTGGCTGACCACCGTGAGCC
>CAYFMA010000030.1:1860-4536 GCA_964344085.1 uncultured Mycobacterium sp. | reverse complement strand
CGCTGACGTTCAGCGATGTGGCGGTGGTGGCGCGGCGATCCCGCCGCGCCACCACCGCCACATCGCTGAACGTCAGCGGAATCGGCGCCGAGGGCTTGTGCACGACCACCTCGACCGCGTGTACCCGGTCGTCTTTCATGACGTCCTCGGCGATCTCGGCGGCCACCGTCTCGATCAGATCCCGGGCCGGGCCGGCGACGATGTCGGCGGCACGCTGGGCCAGCACCCCGTAGTCGTAGGTTTCCTTGAGATCGTCGCTGGCCGCTGCGGCGGCCAGGTCGATCCACAGCGTGATGTCGATGACGAAGTCCTGGCCATCCCGGCGCTCGTGCTCGAAGACGCCGTGGTGACCGCGAACGGTCAAGCCGCGCAGTTCGATCCGGTCAGTCATCGTTGTCGCCTCCGTCCTGCCAGGCCTCGACGACCTTGACGGCGTCGACACTGGCCCGCACATCGTGGACGCGCACACCCCATGCGCCGTGCAGTGCCGCCAGCGCCGAGATGACGGCGGTGGCCGTCTCGCGTCCGTCGGGTGGGCGCGGACTGCCGTCAGCGGATGCCAGCAGAGCGCCGAGGAAGCGCTTTCGGGATGCGCCGACCAGAACCGGGATCCCGGTCGCGACGAGTTCGGGCAGCGCCTGCAACAGCGCCCAGTTGTGTTCGGCGGTCTTGGCGAAACCCAGACCCGGGTCGATGACCAGTTTGCCGCTGTCCACACCGGCGGCGACCGCAGCCTCGACACTGCCGAGCAGTTCCTCGCGCACCTGGGCCACCACATCGTCGTAATGCGGGGCGGCGTGCGGTTCGTCGGCCCGCACCGACCGCCAGTGCATCAGCACCCACGGCACACCGGCGGCGGCGATCAGCGGGGCCATCGCAGGGTCGGCGCGGCCGCCGCTGACGTCGTTGACGATGCGGGCGCCGTTGTCGAGGGCGGCACGGGCCACATCGGCGTGCATGGTGTCGATGCTGACCGTCAGTCCCTGTGCAGCAAGGCCTTTGACGACGGGGGCTATCCGGGCGATCTCCGTCTCGGAGTCGATGCGCACCGCCCCGGGACGGGTGGACTCACCGCCGACGTCGATGATCGACGCGCCCTCTGCGGCCAGTCGGATGCCGTGCTGCACGGCAAGGCCGGGGTCGAGGTAGCGACCACCATCGGAGAACGAGTCGTCGGTGACGTTGACGACCCCCATCACCTGCGTCACTTGCGCAGGATCAGGTCCAGCGCCTCAGCTCGAGATGCGTTGTTGGTCTTGAACAATCCACGCACCGCCGAGGTGGTGGTGATCGCGCCGGCCTTGCGCACACCGCGCATGGCCATGCACAGATGCTCGGCCTCGATCACCACGATGACGCCGCGCGGCTTGAGCTTGCGCACGATCGCGTCGGCTACCTGCCCGGTCAGCCGCTCCTGCACCTGCGGCCGCTTGGCGTACAGGTCGACGACCCGGGCCAGCTTGGACAGCCCGGTCACCCGGCCGTCCGGTCCGGGGATGTAGGCGACGTGTGCGAAGCCGTGGAAGGCCACCAGATGGTGCTCACAGGTGGAGTACATCGGGATCTGCTTGACCAGGACGAGTTCCTCGTGGCCCTCGTCAAAGGTCTTGTCCAGCACCGCGTCCGGATCGGTGTAGAGGCCGGCGAACATCTCCCGGAAGGCGCGGGCGACCCGCGCCGGGGTGTCCTTGAGGCCGTCGCGGTCGGGATTCTCGCCGACGGCGAGCAACAGTTCGCGAACGGCTGCCTCGGCGCGGGGCTGATCGAATACAGGGGTGTTGAGGATCACCGACTCCCGGTGCGGCATAAAGACTCTCTCCGTCTGATGTCCGTCTAGTCCGATGCCGACCGGTGCCTGGCCCGGCCGTCGTCGTCACCCGATTCGGGTGCCGGCGGTTGATACTGCGGATACGGCTGCTGATGCTGCGGCGCCGGCTGCTGCTGTCCGTATCCGGGCGGCGGCGGGTACCAGTAACCCGGCTGCTGCTGATGCGGGGGCGGCGGCCAACCCGGGGCACGCCAGCCGGCCGGGGCGCCGTAGTCGGGTTGTGCCGCGCCGGGCTGCGCCGGTCCGGACTGATGCTGCGGATGCTGACCCGGGTAGGGCCCACCGTTTCCGTTGGCTCCGTTGGCCTGCTGGGCGTGCGCCGCGCTGGCCTGGGCGATGGCCTTCTTGAAGGCCGGCTCCGGAATCGGCTTGGGCCACGGCTCACCGCGTTCCATGGCCAGTTCGCCCGGGGTCTTGATCGGCGGCTTGTCCGACGGGATGCGTCCGCCGAAGTCGTCGAAGTCGGTCAGCCGCGGACGCTTCTTGACGTCGGCGAAGATCTCCTCCAGTTCGCGGCGGTGCAGCGTCTCCTTCTCCAGGAGTTCACCGGCGAGCACGTCGAGCACATCGCGGTACTCGGTGAGGATCGCCCACGCCTCGGTGTGCGCGGCCTCGATGAGCTTGCGCACCTCGTCGTCGATATCGCGGGCGACCTCGTGGCTGTAGTCGGCCTGGGTGCCCATGGTGCGGCCGAGGAACGGATCGCCGTGCTCGGTGCCGTAGCGCACCGCGCCCAACTTGGCGCTCATGCCGTACTCGGTGACCATCGCGCGGGCGATCTTGGTGGCCTGCTCGATATCGGACACCGCACCGGTGGTCGGCTCGCGGAACACCAGCTCCTCGGCGGC
>CAYFMA010000030.1:1141-1850 GCA_964344085.1 uncultured Mycobacterium sp. | reverse complement strand
GGTGACGATCCTGGCCCGCGGCCGCCCATCGCGAACACCAGCCGGGCGATCATCTCCGAACGGGTCATCAGACCCTTGTCGTCCTCGGGCACCGAGACGGCGTGGCCGCCGGTGCGGCCGCGGGCCAGGATCGTCACCTTGTAGATGGGCTCGATGTCGGGCATCGCCCATGCCGCCAGGGTGTGGCCGCCCTCGTGATAGGCGGTGATCTTCTTCTCCAGTTCGGAGATCACCTTGCCCTTGCGGCGCGGTCCGCCGATGACACGGTCGACGGCCTCCTCGAGTGCGGCGCCGGTGATGATGGTGCCGTTCTCGCGGGCGGTCAGCAGGGCGGCCTCGTTGATGACGTTGGCCAGGTCCGCACCGGACATGCCGACGGTGCGCTTGGCCAGACCGTCGAGGTCGGCGTCGGGTGCCAGCGGCTTGCCCTGGGCGTGCACCCGCAGGACAGCCTTGCGCCCGGCCAGGTCGGGACTGGTGACCGGGATCTGGCGGTCGAAGCGGCCGGGACGCAGCAGCGCGGGATCGAGGATGTCGGGCCGGTTGGTGGCGGCGATCAGGATGACGCCCTGACGCTCGCCGAAGCCGTCCATCTCGACGAGCAACTGGTTGAGGGTCTGCTCGCGCTCGTCGTGACCGCCACCGAGGCCGGCGCCGCGCTGACGACCCACGGCGTCGATCTCGTCGACGAAGATGATGCACGGAGAGT
>CAYFMA010000030.1:0-1131 GCA_964344085.1 uncultured Mycobacterium sp. | reverse complement strand
CTGCGCGGGCCAGCAGGGTCTTGCCGGTGCCCGGCGGCCCGTAGAGCAGAACGCCCTTGGGGATCTTGGCGCCGAGGGCCTGATAGCGGCCCGGGTTCTGCAGGAAGTCCTTGATCTCGTAGAGCTCCTCGACCGCTTCGTCGGCGCCGGCGACGTCGGCGAAGGTGGTCTTGGGCATGTCCTTGTTCAGCATCTTGGCGCGGGACTTGCCGAAACCGAAGCCCATCCGGCCGCCGGTCTGCATCCGGGAGAACAGCACGAACAGGCCGACCAGCAGCAGCAGCGGCAGCATGTAGACCAGCAGCGAGCCGAGCACGCTGGGCTGGTTGACCGCGGTGTTGGTCTTGATGCCCTTGGCGTTGAGCGAGTCGAACAGCGGGACCGCGTAGCCGGTCGGGTACTTGGCGATCACCCTGGGCGAATTCGCGGCCTCGGGCTTGGGGGACTTCAGCTCAAGGCGGACCTGCTGTTCGCGGTCGTCGATCTGGGCGGCCTTGACGTTGTCGGCATTGATCTGCGCGACGGCCACCGAGGTGTCGACCGGTTTGAACCCGCGGGTGTCGTCGTTGAAGTAGAGGAACACCCAGCCGAGCAGGAGCACCGCAGCGATGATGCTGAGCGTGCGGAATACGGTTTTCCGGTTCATCAAGATCGGCCCAGTACGGGCCCAGTCCTTCCAATCGCTGACCTGGAAAGCTTCAGGCTACCGCTACCTATAACGTCCGACGGTGCCGCGATGGTTTCCGTCAGGGATTAGTTAGTGCTTGGCTGGCGGGGTGGACGTGCCCGCCGAGCGCTTCTTCGACGTCAACGGGGTCCGGTTGCGGGTATTGGAGGCCGGGCCGCCCGACGGCCCCCTGGTGGTGATGACCCACGGATTCCCCGAACTGGCCTTCTCCTGGCGTCATCAGATTCCGGCACTGGCCGCCGCCGGCTATCACGTCCTAGCCCCTGACCAGCGGGGTTACGGCGGCTCGTCGTGCCCGGAGGCGATCGAGGACTACGACATCGCCTGCCTGACCGGGGATGTGGTCGGGCTGATCGACGCGGCCGGGGCCGCCCGGGCGGCCATCGTCGGGCACGACTGGGGGTCCAACGTGGCCTGGGCCATGCCCCTGCTGCACCCCGACC
>CAYFMA010000029.1:14079-43715 GCA_964344085.1 uncultured Mycobacterium sp. | reverse complement strand
TCGCTACGGCGGACACACCAACGCCCTGGTCGAGACCACCCTGCTGCGACGGCGGGCGGCCGCCAAGTTTGCGGATACGGACGTCTCCGGCTGGCTGTTCACCGATGAGGCGCTGCAGCAGGCCACCACGGCCGCGGTGGCCCGGCACCGGGCCACCCGGTTGGCCGGCGCCGTCGTGCATGACGCCACCTGTTCCATCGGCTCCGAACTCGCCGCGCTGAGCGCGACCGCCACCGAGGTGCTGGGCAGCGATATCGACGAAGTGCGCCTGGCGATGGCGCGCCACAATCTGGGACCTCACGTGCTGCTGTGCCGGGCCGATGCACTGCACCCGATCAGCCGTGACGCCGTTGTGCTGCTCGATCCCGCCCGGCGGACGGCTGACCGCCGCAAATTCGACCCCCGCGCCTACCAGCCACCGCTGGACGCGGTCGCCGAGGTGTACCGGGATCGCGACACGGTGATCAAGTGCGCCCCCGGCATCGACTTCGATGCGGTGCGGGCGCTCGGCTTCGACGGCGAGATCGAGGTGACGTCGACCGGGGGATCGGTGCGGGAAGCCTGCCTATGGTCCTGCGGGCTGTCCGAGCGCGGGATCCGGGTGCGGGCCTCGATACTCGACCGCGCCGAGCAGATCACCGACGCCGACCCGGACGAGTGTCCGGCCGGCCCGCCCGGCCGCTGGATCATCGATCCCGACGGTGCGGTGGTGCGTGCAGGACTGGTGCGCCACTGGGCCGCCCGGCACGGGCTGTGGCAACTCGATCCCGACATCGCCTATCTGACGGGAGACCGGTTGCCCGACGGAGTGCGTGGTTTCGAGATCATCGACCAGCTGCCGATGCGGGAAAAGTCACTGCGGCAGGCGCTTTCGGCACACGATTGCGGTGCGCTGGAGATCCTGGTGCGTGGTGTCGATGTCGACCCGGACGCTCTGCGCAAACGGCTGCGGCCGGCCGGAGGGCAGGCGCTGTCACTGGTCATCACCCGGGTCGGTCGTGGTCGGGAGGCCAAGGCGGTGGCCTTCATCTGCCGCGCGGCGCCGGTACGCTGAAACAATGCGCTTGGCACTGGTGACCGTGTTGACAGCCGGCGCCATCCTCACCGCCCCGGCGGCCGGTGCGGTTTCCGATGGCTGCGCCGCACTCGGCGGCGTCGTGGAGGTCCGTGGCGTGTGCCACGTCCAGGCTGAGACACCGGTCTACACGCTGGACGTGAAGTTCCCGGTCGACTACTCCGACGAGCAGGCCATCGTCGACTATCTGACCCAGACCCGGGACGGGTTCCTCAACCTCGCGCAGACTCCGGGCGCACGGAACCTTCCGTACGAGTTGGATGTCACCGCGGAGACCTTCCGCTCTGAACGCACCCGCAGTGTCGTGCTGAGCCTGTTCGAGAACGTCGGCGGCGCGCATCCGACGAACTGGTACAAGGCGTTCAACTTCGACGTCGACAAGAATCGGGCGCTGACCTTCGACACGGTCTTCGCGCCGGGGATTCTGGACCAGGTCTTCCCGCTCGTTCAGCAGGGACTGGAAACCCAGACAGGCCTCATCACGTCGATCGCAGCCGCGGACGGTATGGACCCGTCGCGTTATCAGGACTTCGCGATCACCGACAATTCGGTCATCTTCTTCTTCGGCCGAGGGGAGTTGGCGCCGTCCTATTACAACGCCGTGTCGGTGACGATCCCGCGCGACGCGATTTCGCCGCTGCTGATCTAGGCGGGGCTGAAGCTGTAGACCTGTCCGCCGCTGGTCGCAACGACCACCCGGCGGTCGGATCCCACCGAGACTCCGACCGGGAACCCGGCGGCCTCCGGCAGCGGATAGCTATTGGCGGTGCTGCCTCCATCGGCCGGGTTGACGACCACCAGCGACGAACGGTCCGGCCCGTCGGCCACCACCGTGTACGCGGTCTGGTTTCCGGCCTGACTCACTGTGGTCAGCGGCGCGACGTCATCGCGATGCCAGAGTTGTTCGCCCTTGTCGCCGTTGTCGCGGAAGGCGACCAGCCTGGCGCCCGGGCCGCCGCCGGCGATGATCAGCCCGTCGGGTCCGGCCGATGGGGGAGTCAGCGGCTGGAAGTCCAGGGCGGCAGACCATTTCGCCTTGCCGTCGGTGGCGTTGAGCGCCCACAGCCGGCGGTCGCGGCCGCTGACGTAGACGGTCTGGCCGTCGGCGGAGAGCACCGGACTGCCGATCGGTCCGTCAATGATCTCCTCGCTGGTCCACTCCTTGGTCAGCAGCGGAGTCTGACCCGGCTGGTAACGCAGCGCGGTGAGCACCGGTGCCTTCGCGCCGGGCTGCCACAACCCCAGCACGACCATCCGGCTGGCGGGCGAGTAGGCCGGCGCCGTAGGCACCGGACAGCCGGGCAGCGACTGCTGGCAGTCGGTCAGACCGCGGGTGGGATCGGTCGGGTTGACGCCACCGACCAGGTCCAGGGGTGTACCCACCACCTCGCCGCGGTGGGAGTCGAACACCAGTACCTGGCCCAGATGGGTGATGACGAGCAGCAGACCGTCGCCGAGAAACCTTGCGGTGGTGGGCATTCCGATCACCGGAGTGCGCCAGCGCACCCACTGGGTCGGGGGATAGGACAGCATCAGACCGGGCTGACCGATATAGAGATTGTCGAACCCGTCGAACAGCGGGCTGCTGAATCCGCCGCCGAGCACCATCCGGGTGCACCAGCGTTGCCGTCCGTCGTTGTCGTTCTCCCACACCATCAGCGAGCAGCCCCCCGCGGTCTGCCCGTTGACGGCCAGGTACCGCTCGGCCCCCAGTGCCGCTGCCGCCCCGAGTTCACCCTTGACCGAGCGGCTCCACCGCAATGTGAGGTTCGAGGATCCCGCGGTGGCGGTGTAGCTGCTGTTGGCGGCGTCGGCGTACTGGGCCGGCCAGCCCCGCGCGGCGCTCGCCTGGACCCAGGAGTCGGTGTTGCCGCACCCGGACAGGCCGGCGGTCAGCAGCGCTGTCGCGGTGAAGGCGAGCGCTCGCCGCAGCCCCGGTGTCCTAACCATCCAGGCGAGACTAGCCGCTAGGTAGGCTCTGGACCCATGACGACCATGTGGGGCGCGCCGATCCACAAGCGCTGGCGTGGATCGCGGCTGCGTGATCCGCGACAGGCCCGGTTCCTCACCAAGGATTCGCTGCGCTGGGTGATCTCCAACCGCGCCTACACGCCCTGGTACCTGGTGCGGTACTGGCGGCTGCTGAAGTTCAAGCTGGCAAACCCGCACATCATCACCCGAGGCATGGTCTTCCTCGGAAAGAACGTCGAGATTCACGCCACCCCGGAACTGGCTCAGATGGAGATCGGCCGCTGGGTTCACATCGGCGACAAGAACACCATCCGCGCGCATGAGGGCTCGCTGCGTCTGGGCGACAAGGTGGTGTTCGGCCGCGACAACGTCATCAACTGCTACATCGACATCGAGTTCGGTGAGTCGGCGCTGATGGCCGACTGGTGCTACGTCTGCGACTTCGACCACAAGATGGACAACATCGAGATGCCGATCAAGGACCAGGGCATCGTCAAGACCCCGGTCCGTATCGGCCCGGACGTATGGATCGCCGCGAAGGTCACCATCCTGCGCGGCACCACCATCGGACGCGGCTGTGTGCTCGGCGCCCACGCGGTGGTCAAGGGCGACATCCCGGACTACTCGATCGCGGTCGGCTCGCCGGCCAAGGTGGTCAAGAACCGCAAGCTCGCCTGGGAGACCTCAGCCGCTCAGCGCGCCGAACTCGCGGCCCATCTGGCCGACATCGAACGCAAGAAGGCCTCCAAATAGCCCCGAGATCGACACCACGGTTGCGCTGAGGCATCGAACCGCAGCCCTGCGGGCGATCTCGCGGCGGATCAGCGATCGGGAAGCGCGTGCTCCACGATCGGGCGGCGCCGCTGCGGTTCACGCTCACTGCGCTTGGCTGCGAGGTACACCTTCGCGGTCTCGACAGCCACCGTGTGCCAGTCGAAGTCCGATGTCAGCCGCTCGCGTGCGGCGATGGCCCGCTGCTGCGCGGCCGCCGGGTCGTCGAGGGCGGTGCGGACCGCTGCGGCCAGGGCGGCGACGTCTCGCGGCGGGCAGGACACCCCGGTCTGACCGTTGATGACGGCCTCGCCGAGTCCGCCGACATTGGTGGTCACCAGGGGAGCGCCGGCGGCCGCGGCCTCCAGGGCCACGATGCCGAACGGTTCGTAGTGGCTGGGCAGCACGGCGACATCGGCGCGGTGCAGCAGTTCGAGCAGCTGAGCGTGGTCGGCGCGCCCGATGAAGCGGACGGCCTTGAGCACCTTGTGCTTTCGCGCGACTTCGATCAGCCAGTCCTGCTGGGTGCCGTCACCGGCGATCGTCAGGATGGTGCCGGGATTGGTGCGGCGGATCCGCGGCAGCGTGGCGATCAGATCGTGGACGCCCTTCTCGTACTCGAGGCGACCGAAGTAGAGCAGTTCCGGCGGCCCGCTGTGGTCTCGACGCGTCGCGAAGGGCCAACGGCTGGAATCGATTCCGTTGGGGATGACGGTGATCTGGGCCAGGCCCGGACCGAACAGTTCGGAGACCTCCTCGGCCATCGACGCCGAGCATGCGATCAGTGAGTCCGACTCGTGCACCAGCCAGGACTCACTCGCGTGCACCTGACGGCTGATCCGGCCGCTGATCCAGCCCGAATGCCGCCCCGCCTCGGTCGCGTGGATGGTGGAGACCAGTGGCACGTCGAAGAACTCGGCGAGCGCGACGGCGGGGTCGGCGACCAGCCAGTCGTGCGCGTGCACGACATCGGGGACCCATCCCTGACGGTGCAACTGCAGACCTGCCCGGATCATGCTGTGCCCCATGGCCAGAACCCAAGCCATCATGTCGGTGCCGAAGTCGTACTCATGCGGGTCCTGCGCGGCGGCGATGATCCGAACGCCCTCGCTCACGCTGTCGGTGGTCGGGTGGCTCGCCGGGTCGGTGCCGGCTTGCTGACGCGCCAGCACCACCACCTCGTGCCCGTCGGCGGCCAGTGCGGTGGCCAGTTGATAGACGTGCCGGCCAAGCCCGCCGATCACCACCGGCGGGTACTCCCACGAGACCATCAGGATTTTCATGCGCGGCTCACTTCGGCAGGCGCCTGGCGTCAAGGGCGCCGAACAGGCCGTCGGCGGCGTTCCATCCGGTGGCCAATCGTTCGGCCGCCTCCCGATGCCCGGAGGCCAGCGCACCGGCGATCTCCCGGGTGGCGTGCGCGTGCAGATGCGCGCGGTAGCGGGCGTAATCGGCGGCCGAATCCTTCGACACCATGAAGGGCCAGTCGCTGGACACCGTAAGCAGTGTCTCGCGCAGGATCTGGTCGGCGACGAAGTCTCGGGCAGGGGCCGAACCGGCGTGTGCCAGAGCCTTGTCGACGGTGCCCAGTGCCGTCTCGACCACCTCGGCGTTCAGCGCCACCAGGTCGGCGACCTTGGGTCCCGACCAGACCTGCCAGTCCTTGCCCGAACCCCATGAACTGGGCGGCAATTCGATTGGGGCGCCGAGGAACCCGCGCTCCATGGCATCGTTGAGAGTGCCGACCTGGACCCCGGCCTCGGGCAGCGCGCGCAGCAACCGCTCCAGCCACACCGGTCCCTCGTACCACCAGTGGCCGAACAGTTCGGTGTCGAAGGCGGCGACCACGTGGGCGGGCCGGCCGATCCGGTCGGACTCCGAGATCAGCCTGCGACGCACCAGGTCGACGAAATCTGCGACGTGGGCGTCGATCGCGCGATCGGCACGGTGCGCGTCATAGGGAGCCTTGTCGTCGGACGCGACATTGCGTCCGGTCACACGCGCCGGTTTGAGTCCGGTCAGATGGTCGTAGGTGTGGAAGTCGCGGTAGGCGGCATGACCGGGATACCCCGACTTCGGCGACCACACCCGATAGCTGACCTGAAGGTCACGGCCGAACGCCACCACATCGCTGTCGCCGACCGGACGGCCCAGTGCGGTGTCACCGCGCAGGGAGGGCCCGTCGACCATGAAATGGCTGACCCCTGCGGCCCGGTAGCCGTCCTCCATGCCGGGGGCGTAGGCGCATTCCGGCGCCCAGATCCCGGACGGGACGTGGTTGAACCGCTGCCCGGCGTCGGCCAGGCCCTCGCGCAGGGTGAACTCGCGCAGTCGCGGATTGAGCAGCGGCTGGAACGGGTGGGCCAGTGGGCCGCCGAGCAGTTCCACCGTGCCGGCGTCGACCAGTTCACGCAGCAGGGGGCTGGCACCGTGGCGCCACAATGTGGTGAAGTCGTCGAGCGCCGCGCTGACCTCGGCGTGCTCGCGAATTCCGAACTCCCGCAGAGCTTCCGCTGTCATCGCGGTGCCCGCAGCGGCTCCGGTCGGGGTGCGCAGGGTGGCCGCCTCCTGGGCGCGCAGCTGCCAGTTGGCCAGCCAGTGATGCATCCCCTCCAGGCAGTAGGGATCGTCGAGCTGTGCGGCGACCACCGGCGTCAGGCCCAGCGTCAGCACGCCGCGCCTGCCCTCAGCGGCCAGGCTGCGCAGCACCCGCATCAGCGGCAGATAGGCGGCCGCCCAGGACTGGTAGAGCCACTCCTCGCCGACCGGCCACCGCCCGTGATGGGCCAGCCACGGCAGATGGGTGTGCAGCACGAGGCTGAACTGTCCGGGGACTGCCCGGCGCTGCGAATCACTCACCGGCGCGCCGCGATCGCCAGCAGGTCCAGGCTGGTGTCGATATCCCGCTCGGAGTCAGGCGCGATGTCGAAGTCCGCGCAGCGCACCGAGGCGACGTCGGCCAGCAGAGTCTCCGACCACGGCGCGTCGGCCAGGGCTCGGGCGATCTGGGCGTCGATGATCGAGCCGCCGTGCCGGGCGTCCATCTCCGTCAGCTTCGGCCCGTGAAAGACCCCGCTCATCGACTGCAGCGTGAAACCGCCGTCGGTCAGCAGCCCGGTGAGTTCGGCGGCGTTGAGTTCGCGGGTGTGGAAGGGGTTGATCGGAACGTCGCTGCCGGGGGTGAAGGTGATCCGGTTCGGGGTGGAGATCAGCAGCTGACCGCCCGGACGCAACACGCGTAAGCATTCGGTAATGAACTGTGGCTGATCCCACAAATGCTCGATCACCTGGAAGTTCACCACAACATCCACCGAGGCGTCGGGCAGTGGCAGACGGGCCAGATTGGCGGTTATCACCTCGACCGCGGGGTAGCGGTTCCGGACGTGGGCGACCGTAGTGGCGTCGTAGTCGACGGCCACCACCCGGGCGGCGCCGACGGCCAGCAGGTCGGCTCCGTAGCCCTCCCCGCAGCCCGCCTCCAACACGTCTTTACCTGCACAAACAGGTGCGCAATGCCGGTAGACGACCTCATGGCGGCGGAACCAGTAGTTCTCCACCGCCAAGCCGGGCACGGTCCGCTCACCGGTCAGGGGCAGGCCGGCGTCAGCCGAGTCCGTCAGATGTGCGCTCATCGCAAGGCAGGCTAACCCGTTCGGCCGGTATCGCGAACTGCTCTGCTCTGGCCGGGCCTGCGAGAACGCGAACATAGGGCAGCTATGGTGTTGGTGCGAACCACCACTAGTTACTGGCTAGTAACATGGCGTGGTCAGCGGATGTTGAATCCACCGGTCGGCCGAGAGGGCCGGCCGACCCCTTGCCCAGGAGGACGTAGAAAAGCCATGACGAACATCGTGGTTCTGATCAAGCAGGTCCCGGATTACGCGGACCGCCGGCTGTCCGACAGCGACTTCACCCTCGACCGGGCCGGCTCCGACGCCGTCCTGGACGAGATCAACGAGAAGGCCGTCGAGGAGGCGCTGCAGATCAAGGAGCGCGAAGAGGCCGCGGGCGGGCAGAGCACCGTCACCGTGCTGACCGCCGGACCTGAGAAGGCCGGTGAGGCGATCCGCAAGGCGCTGTCGATGGGTGCAGACAAGGGCGTGCATCTGCTCGATGACCGCATGCACGGCTCTGACATGGTGCAGACCGGCTGGGCACTGGCCCGCGCGCTCGGTCAGGTCGAGGGCGTCGAACTGGTCATCACCGGCAATGCGGCCAGCGACGGCACCGGCGGCGCCATCCCGGCGATCATCGCCGAGTACCTCGGTCTGCCGCAGCTGACCCACATGCGGACGCTGAAGATCGACGGCGGCAACATCAGCGGTGAGCGCGAGACCGATGACGGCGTGTTCTCCGTCGAGGCGACGCTGCCGGCGGTGGTGAGCGTTCACGAGAAGATCAACGAGCCGCGCTTCCCGTCCTTCAAGGGCATCATGGCCGCCAAGAAGAAGGAAGTCAGCACGCTGACCCTCGATGACATCGGTGTCGAGGGCGACGAGGTCGGTCTGGCCAACGCGGTGTCGAAGGTTCAGAACTCGACCCCGAAGCCGCCCAAGGCGGCCGGCGAGAAGCTCACCGACGAAGGTGACGGCGGCACGAAGATCGCCGAGTACCTGGTCGCCCAGAAGATCGTTTAATCCCAAAGACTTTCGAGAAGAGAGAACATCCATGGCTGAAGTACTCGTGCTCGTCGAGCACTCCGAAGGTGCAGTCAAGAAGGTCACCACCGAACTGCTGACCGCCGCCCGCGCGCTCGGTGAACCCTCGGCCGTCGTCATCGGCGCCCCCGGCACCGCGGCACCGCTGGTCGAGGGACTCAAGGCTGCGGGCGCGGCCAAGATCTACGTCGCCGAATCCGACGACGCCGCCAACTACCTGGTGACTCCCTATGTCGACGTGCTGGCCAACCTGGTCGAGTCGGCTTCCCCGGCCGCGGTCATGATGGCCGCCACCGCCGAGGGCAAGGAGATCGCCGGCCGGCTGGCCGCCCGGGTCGGTTCGGGCATCCTCGGTGACGTCATCGACGTCAAGGCCGACGGCACCGCGGTGCACTCGGTGTTCGGCGGCGCCTACACCGTCGAGGCCAAGGTCGAGGGCGTTCCGGTGATCACCGTGCGTCCCGGCGCCATCGAGCCGGCACCGGCCGCCGGCGCCGGTGAGCAGGTCGCCGTCGAGGTGCCCGCTCCGGCCGCCAACGCCGTCCGGATCACCGCCCGTCAGCCCGCGCAGAAGAGTGCCCGCCCGGAACTCACCGAGGCCGCGATCGTGGTCGCCGGCGGCCGCGGTGTCGGCAGCGCGGAGAACTTCAAGGTGGTGGAGGCGCTCGCCGACGCACTCGACGGTGCGGTGGGCGCCTCGCGTGCCGCCGTCGACTCGGGTTACTACGAGGGCCAGTTCCAGGTCGGCCAGACCGGCAAGACGGTCGCCCCGCGGCTCTACATCGCCCTCGGCATCTCCGGTGCGATCCAGCACCGCGCGGGCATGCAGACCTCGAAGACCATCGTCGCGGTCAACAAGGACGAAGAGGCCCCGATCTTCGAGATCTCCGATCTCGGCATCGTCGGTGACCTGTTCACCGTGGCCCCGCAGCTGACCGACGCGGTCAAGGCCCGTAAGGGTTAACCGCCGGCGAGTCGCAAAGACCCCCGACCGCATGGTTCGGGGGTTTTTGCGTTCGTCGGGACCAATCCCGCCCGCCGGTATCCTGAACAGGCCATGAGCGAAACCCGGTCGGTTTATCTCGACCACGCTGCCACCACCCCGATGCACCCGGACGCCATCGAGGCGATGAGTGCTGCGCTGGGTTCGGTGGGCAACGCGTCCTCGCTGCACACCGCCGGCCGTGCGGCCCGCCGCCGCCTCGAGGAGTCCCGGGAGAGCCTGGCCGCGAGTCTGGGCGCAAGGCCCTCGGAGGTGATCTTCACCGCCGGCGGCACCGACAGCGACAACCTCGCCGTCAAGGGCATCTACTGGGCGCGCCGGGACGCCGATCCGCACCGGCGCCGTATCGTCACCACCGCTGTCGAGCACCACGCCGTGCTCGACGCCGTCGAGTGGCTGGTCGAACATGAGGCCGCCGAGGTGACCTTCCTGCCCACCGAGGCCGATGGTTCGGTGACTGCCGCCGCGCTGCGCGACGTTCTCGCAGAGCGCGACGACGTCGCGCTGGTGTCGGTGATGTGGGCCAACAATGAGGTCGGCACCATCATGCCGATCGCCGAACTGGCAGCCGTGGCAACCGAATTCGGTGTCCCGATGCACAGCGACGCCGTTCAGGCCGTCGGGCACCTGCCGGTCGACTTCGCCGGATCGGGACTATCGGCGATGAGCATCACCGCTCATAAGTTCGGTGGACCCACCGGAGTGGGGGCGCTGCTGCTGCGGCGCGACACCGCGTGCGTCCCACTGCTGCACGGTGGCGGCCAGGAACGCGACGTCCGCTCCGGAACCCCCGATGTGCCAGGCGCGGTCGCGATGGCGACCGCCGCGCAGATCGCCGTCGGCTCATTGCAGACGACTGCGCCGCGGTTGCGCGATCTGCGCGACCGCCTGGTCGACGGCGTACTGGGATCGATCGATGATGTGGTGGTCAACGGCGCGGCCGGCGAGCACCGGCTGCCGGGGAACGCCCATTTCACCTTCCGTGGCTGCGAGGGCGATGCGCTGCTGATGCTGCTCGACGCCAACGGGGTCGAATGCTCGACCGGATCAGCCTGCACGGCAGGGGTCGCTCAGGCCTCCCACGTGCTGCTGGCCATGGGTGCGGACCCGGTGACCGCTCGTGGCTCGCTCCGGCTGTCCCTCGGGCACACCAGCACCGAGGCCGACGTGGACGCCGTCCTCGCGGTCCTGCCCGCGGCGGTCGAGCGGGCCCGACGCGCCGCGCTGGCGAGTGCGGCGGCCGGCGGAAGCCGATGAAGGTCCTCGCCGCGATGAGCGGCGGCGTCGACTCCTCGGTTGCGGCGGCGCGGATGGTCGATGCCGGCCATGAGGTGGTCGGCGTGCACCTGGCACTGTCCAGCGCGCCGGGCACACTGCGCAACGGAGCGCGGGGGTGTTGCTCCAAGGAGGACGCCGGTGATGCCCGCCGTGTCGCTGACGTACTTGGAATCCCTTTCTATGTCTGGGATTTCGCCGATCGCTTCGCCGAAGAAGTGATCGAGGATTTCGTCTCCTCCTATGCCCGCGGTGAGACCCCCAATCCGTGCGTGCGGTGCAACGAGACCATCAAGTTCTCCGCGCTGTCGGCCCGCGCACTCGCATTGGGCTTCGACGCGGTGGCCACCGGGCACTACGCCCGGCTGTCGGAGGGCCGGCTGCGTCGCGCCGTCGATCGCGACAAGGACCAGTCCTATGTCCTCGGTGTGCTGACCGCCGGCCAGTTGCGGCATGCGGTCTTCCCGGTCGGTGACACCCCCAAGGGCGTCATCAGGGACGAGGCCGCGCGCCGTGGCCTGGCCACCGCGGCCAAGCCGGACAGCCACGACATCTGCTTCATCCCGTCCGGTGACACCCGGGCCTTCCTGGGCGCGCGGATCGGGGTGCGTCCCGGCGCGGTGGTCGACGCCGAGGGATCGGTGCTGGCCCATCACGACGGCGTCTACGGATTCACCATCGGCCAGCGCAAGGGCCTCGGCATCGCCGGACCCGGGCCCGATGGCAACCCGCGCTACGTCACCGGAATCGACGCCGAGACCGGCACGGTGCGAGTCGGCACCATCGAGGACCTCGAGGTGTGGTCGCTGACCGGTCGCGATCCGGTGTTCACCGCCGGCACCGCCCCGGCTGGTGCGCTGGATTGCGAGGTGCAGGTCCGTGCCCACGGTGGCGTCGTCCCGGCCGTCGCCGAACTGCGTGACGGCATCTTGCAGGTCCAGTTGCGTGAGCCGCTGCGCGGAGTCGCCCCCGGTCAGACGCTGGTGCTCTACCGCCCGGATCCGGGGGGCGATGAGGTGATCGGCAGCGCGACGATCACCCGGCCCTGATACTCAGGCCTGCAGCCAACCCTTGAGGATGCGGTAGACCTCGTCGTCGCCGACGAGATCGAGGTGGCCGGTCTCGGTGACGACGTGCTGGTTGACGGCGGGGAAGTCCAAGGCCAGGCGCGGATCCCGGTGATGGCCCAGCGCACTGGCCACCGGTACCAGACCGTCGCTGCGAGGACGGGATTTGCCCTCGGGTGACAATGTGGCCGCCAGCGCGTAACACGCTACGCCGCTGGGTAATTCGGCTTCCTCCCGGCGGTCGCCGGTGTGCTCGAAGCGATCTCGTCCGGACCAATGGTCGTCCAGGATTGCGCCGTAACGCAGGTCGGTGATCCCTGCGCTGCGCAGCTTGCCGAGCGTCGCCAGTGGGGCGGTGTAGCGGTTGATACCGGCGAGCACCTGCAGCCCGTTTCCGCCCCGTTCCAGTGGGGCGCCGTGATGCGGCGTGCCCAGACACACCAGCTTGGTGAGCGTGGTTCGCCACGCGCAACCGGGGGATTCCTCGCCGTAGTGACAGGCGCTGCGCGCAACCAGGCCGCCCATGCTGTGCCCGAGCAGCACCAGTTCCTCGACGGGGACCGGCCATGCCGTGACCAGTTGGTCAAGCAGATCGGAGAGTTGACGGCCGTTCGCCGAGACGTGTCGTCCGCTGTTGTAGTGCAGGTAGAGCGGGGTGTAGCCGAGGTCGCGGGCCAGGTCCCGGCCGTAGTCGTGGCCGTCGCGAATCCAGAAGCGATCGTCGGTGCACAGACCGTGCACCAAAACGAGGATCCGGCCGCTCAGATCCGGGATCGCCGTACGCAGTGACTCCGCGTCGAGGTCCAGTGGCCGGCCGTCACGGCACAACTTCATCTCGACGGCGAGCGGGTTGTGGGTCTCGTCCAGGTGATCTCCGACCACCCCGTTGAGAGCCGCAAGGACTGCGGCGAGTTTGGGTCCCGGGGTGCTGTTGGCGACCAGTTGTTCGATGGGCGCCAGAGCGCGGTCGACACCGGCGCCCGTGATCCGGGTGATCTCGCGGATACTCCGGTAGACCAGGCTGCTGATCGGCCCGCTGCGCCGCCGGTGTGTCAGCGGACCCGCGGCGATGGTGGAGTGCATGGTCTCCACGACATCGGTAGCCGCCGTGCCGCCCACGACCACCAGGCGGGCGGCCCCCCTGAGGTCTTGGATCGGATTGCGCGGACTCCTGCTCACAGTTCTTCAAGGGTAGCCGCCTCGACTACCGTTGGCCGGTGAGTGTTTTCGCCGCGGCAACAGGAATCGGCTCCTGGCCGGGTGCGGCGCCAAGGCGAGCCGCGGAAGTGATCGTGGGGGAGTTGCACCAGCTGCCCTACCTTGCGGAGCTGCCCGGCCGCGGCGTCGGCGCCGATCTGATCGGTCGCGCCGGGGCACTGCTCGTGGACATCGCCATCGACACGATCCCGCGCGGCTATCGGATCGTGGCCCGTCCGGGATCGGTCATGCGTCGCGCTGCCAGCCTGCTCGACGAGGACATCGACGCCCTCGAGGAGGCCTGGGAGAAGGCCGGCCGCGGTGACCGGGCGGTGAAGGTCCAGGCTCCCGGGCCGATCACGCTGGCCGCCCGGCTCGAACTGCCCAACGGCCATCGCGCCATCACTGATCCCGGCGCGGTGCGCGATCTGGCTGCCTCGATCGCCGAGGGCGTCTCGGTGCACCGCGCCGGGGTGGCGCGCCGGCTGGGCACCACCGCGGTGGTCCAGTTCGACGAGCCCCTGCTGCCCGCGGCGCTGGCCGGCAGGCTGGCCGGGGTGACTTCGCTGACCCCGGTGCACGCCATCGACGAGGCCCGTGCCATCGGACTGATCGATGATTGCGTGTCGGCCGTCGGCGGGCAGGCGATCCTGCACAGCTGCGCGGCCGGATTGCCGTGGGAGGCCCTGCGTCGCAGCGCTATTCCGGCTCTGAGCATCGACACCTCCACCCTCGACGATGCCGCACTGGACGGGCTCGGCGGGTTCATCGACGCCGGACGTTCGGTAGTGCTGGGTCTGTTGCCCGGCGTCGCGCCGGACCGTACGCCATCGGCCGACGATGTGGCCGGCGCCGCAGCCACCATCACCGACCGGTTGGGCTTCCCTCGCTCGGTGCTGGCCGGACAGATCGGCATCAGCCCGTCCTGTGGCCTGGCGGGTGCGACAGAGCAGTGGGCGCGCACGGTGACGGTCCTGTCCCAGCGGGCGCTGGAGGACGCCGTCACCATCTAGACCGGTCGGCGCTCTCCGATAGCCTGCGTGAGTGGCACCCCCAGCGTCGTCCGAGACGGATCCGATCGACCCGGATGTGCGTCGCCGCTGGCAGGACCTTGCCGACGAGGTGCGCGAGCACCAGTTCCGCTATTACATCAAGGACGCGCCGGTCATCTCCGACGCCGATTTCGACAAACTCTTCAACGAACTGCTCGCCCTCGAGGAGCGCTATCCCGAACTGAGAATCCCGGACTCGCCGACCCAACTCGTCGGAGGCGCCGGCTTCGCCACTGAGTTCACCTCCGCCGAGCACCTCGAACGCATGCTCTCCCTCGACGATGTCTTCAACACCGAGGAACTCGTCGCCTGGTCGGTGCGGGTGGAGAACGAGATCGGCCCCGATCCGGAGTACCTGTGCGAACTGAAGGTCGACGGGGTCGCCATCGCCCTGGTCTACCGCGACGGCAAGCTGGACCGCGCAGCGACCCGCGGCGACGGCCGCGTCGGCGAGGATGTCACTCTCAACGCCCGCACCATCGGCGATATCCCCGAAACCCTCACCGGCACAAAGAAATTCCCTGTTCCGGCCGTGCTGGAGGTACGCGGTGAGGTGTTCTTCATGGTGGCCGATTTCGAGAATCTCAATGCCAGCCTGGTGGAGGAGGGCAAGGCCCCGTTCGCCAACCCGCGCAACAGCGCCGCGGGCTCACTGCGCCAGAAGAATCCAGCGGTCACCGCACGGCGCCCGTTGCGGATGGTGTGCCACGGTTTGGGATACGCCGAGGGTTTTCGTCCGGCCAGTCTGCATGACGCCTACCTCGCGCTCAAGGCCTGGGGACTGCCGGTCTCCGACCACACCACCAAGGTCTCGGGTCTGGTGGCGGTGCAGGAGAAGATCGGCTTCTGGGGTGAGCGCCGGCACACCATCGAGCATGAGATCGACGGCGTGGTGGTCAAGGTCGACGACTTCGCCCAGCAGCGCCGCCTGGGCGCCACCTCCCGCGCGCCGCGTTGGGCGGTGGCTTACAAGTACCCGCCCGAGGAGGCCCAGACCGTCCTGCGTGATATCCGGGTCAACGTCGGGCGCACCGGCCGGGTCACCCCGTTCGCGTTCATGGATCCGGTTCGGGTGGCCGGTTCGACGGTCAGCCTGGCCACGCTGCACAACGCCTCGGAGGTCAAACGCAAGGGCGTGCTGATCGGCGACACCGTGATGATCCGCAAGGCCGGCGACGTCATCCCCGAGGTGCTTGGTCCGGTGGTCGACCTTCGCACCGGTGACGAGCGCGAATTCGTCATGCCGACGCACTGCCCGGAATGCGGGACCCTGCTCGCCCCGGCCAAGGAGGGTGACGTCGACATCCGGTGCCCGAATTCGCGGTCCTGCCCGGCGCAGTTGCGGGAGAGGGTGTTTCACCTCGCCGGCCGCGGCGCCCTCGACATCGAGGGTCTGGGCTACGAGGCGGCGACGGCTCTGCTTCAGGCCGATGTCATCGGCGACGAGGGGGATCTGTTCGACCTCACCGCCGACGACCTGATGAAGGCCGAGTTCTTCCGCACCAACAAGGGAGGGTTGTCGGCCAACGCCAGACGCCTGCTGACAAACCTGGAGCAGGGCAAGGACCGGCCGTTGTGGCGGGTGCTGGTGGCGTTGTCGATCCGGCACGTCGGCCCCACCGCGGCGAGGGCATTGGCCACCGCCTTCGGCAGTCTGCAGGCCATCATGGCCGCCGGCGAGGAGCAACTGGCCGATGTCGAGGGGGTGGGGCCGACCATCGCCGCCGCGCTGCGGGAGTGGTTCGACGTCGACTGGCATCGGGCCATCGTCGACAAGTGGGCCGCGGCCGGGGTACGGATGGCCGACGAACGCGACGCCGGTATCGAGCCGACGCTGGCCGGCCTGACGATCGTGGTCACCGGGTCATTGAGCGGGTTCTCCCGCGACGAGGCCAAAGAGGCCATCATCGTCCGCGGCGGCAAGGCGGCCGGGTCGGTGTCGAAGAAGACTTCGTTCGTGGTGGCAGGTGACGCCCCGGGATCCAAATATGACAAGGCCGTCGAACTCGGTGTGCCGATCCTCGACGAGGACGGGTTCCGCGCGCTTCTCGAAAACGGGCCCCCCGCAGCCGAGAGCTAGCGGATCAGGCTCGCGACGATGCCGGCCAGATAGCCCAGCCGGGCGACCTCCGACGGCCGGAACTCGGGGCCGCCGGGACGGCCCAGCACCACCGCGGTGTGCGGATCACCCAGTGGGGCGGCGGCCAGTGCGGTGTCCATATCCCGCCACAACTGCGGCACCCAGCCCTCGTCGGTGTGCAACACCGTTGCGTGCCGGATCGGCAGCCAGGGTGCTGACTCCACCTGCGTCTCGGGAGCCCCCGCACCGCCGACCACACGCTCCAGACCCCCGTCGTGCCGGCGCACCACACTGCACCATCCGACCCGCAGCACCCGGGGCGCCTCATCGACGAGTACCTGCAGCTTGGCCACGCGGTCCCGGGGGGCCGCGACATGGTCGATGAGTTCGAGTTCGCGGTGGGCCTCGAGCAGGCCGGTGTGCGGCCGGACGGTGTCGACCCGCACGCCCTTGAGTCCTTCCGCGGCGGTGATCAGAAGATCCGGCAGCGCGCCCGGCGGCAGATCGACGACCAGATCGTCGATTGCGTATCCGGTGCCGCGCTCGACGACATCGAGGGACAGGATGTCCGCGCCCACCGTGCCCAGCGCCACCGCGAGGGATCCCAGGCTGCCCGGTCGGTCCTCGAGTTGGACCCGCAACAGATACGACGGCACCCGATAACCCTTGCACAGCCGGTGGAACGCGGCATTTCGGAGGCGATCTAGGCTTACCGCTCGTGTCCACCATCTCCCGCGACGATGTCGCCAAGCTGGCCAAGCTGGCCCGGCTCGCCCTGACCGACGACGAACTCGACAGCTTCGCCGGTCAACTCGACGCGATCCTGGGCTATGTCGGCAAGATTCAGGCCGTCGACGCCAGCGGCGTCAAGCCCACCGGCAACCCGCTGAAGAGTGAGAACGTCACCCGGCCGGACGTCGTGGCACCCAGCCTGCCCCAGCAGGAGGCGCTCGCCGAGGCGCCGGCCGCCGACGAGGGCCGCTTCGTCGTCCCGCAGATCCTGGGCGAGGCCGAGTGATGAACGACATCGTCCGGCTCGACGCCGCCACCCTCGGGACCAAGATCGCCGCCAAGGAGCTCAGCTCCACCGAGGTCACCCAGGCCTGCCTGGATCAGATCGCCGCCACCGACGACACCTACCACTCCTTCCTGCACGTCGCCGCCGAGCAGGCGCTGGCCACCGCGGCAGAGATCGACAAGAAGGTCGCGGCGGGGGATGCGCTGCCGTCACCGCTGGCCGGTGTCCCGCTGGCGCTCAAGGACGTGTTCACCGCCAACGACATGCCGACCACCTGCGGTTCGAAGATCCTCGAGGGCTGGGTGTCGCCGTACGACGCCACCGTGACGGCGCGCATCCGGAAGTCGGGCATCCCCATCCTGGGCAAGACCAATATGGACGAGTTCGCGATGGGCTCATCGACCGAGAACTCCGCCTACGGCCCCACGCTGAACCCATGGGACGTCGAGCGCACGCCAGGCGGTTCCGGCGGCGGCAGCGCGGCGGCCCTGGCCGCATTCCAGGCTCCGCTGGCCATCGGCTCGGACACCGGCGGCTCGATCCGCCAGCCCGCTGCGCTGACCGCGACGGTCGGGGTCAAGCCCACCTACGGCACGGTGTCCCGTTACGGCCTGGTGGCTTGCGCCTCATCGCTGGATCAGGGCGGCCCGTGTGCGCGAACCGTCCTGGACACCGCGCTGCTGCATCAGGTGATCGCCGGCCACGACCCGCACGACTCCACCTCGATCGACGCCCCTGTCCCGGATGTGGTCGGCGCGGCTCGGGCCGGTGCGACCGGTGACCTCAAGGGCGTGAAGGTCGGCGTGGTCAAGCAGATCGCGAGCGGCGAGGGATACCAGCCCGGGGTGCTGAAGTCGTTCACCGCCGCCGTCGAGCAGTTGCGCGCGCTCGGCGCCGATGTAACCGAGGTCGACTGCCCGCACCTGGACTACTCGTTGAGCGCCTACTACCTGATCCTGCCGTCGGAGGTGTCAAGCAACCTGGCCCGTTTCGACGCCATGCGCTACGGACTGCGGGTCGGCGATGACGGCACCCACAGCGCCGAGGAGGTGATGGCGCTGACCCGCGCGGCCGGATTCGGCCCGGAAGTCAAGCGCCGCATCATGATCGGCACCTATGCGCTGTCGGCCGGCTACTACGACGCCTACTACAACCAGGCCCAGAGGGTGCGCACACTGATCGCCAACGACCTCGACGAGGCCTACCGCAAGGTCGACGTGCTGGTCTCGCCGGCCACCCCGACCACGGCGTTCCGGATCGGCGAGAAGGTCGACGACCCGCTGGCGATGTACCTCTTCGACCTGTGCACCCTGCCGCTGAACCTGGCCGGGCACTGCGGCATGTCGGTGCCCTCAGGCCTCTCGCCGGATGACAACCTGCCCGTCGGCCTGCAGATCATGGCCCCGGCGATGGCCGATGACCGGCTCTACCGGGTCGGTGCGGCTTACGAGGCCGCCCGCGGCGCACTGCCCTCTGCGGTCTAGCCGCTCAGCGCAGCACGGCCCTCGCCGCAGCCTCGCCGCTGAGGTAGGCCCCGTGCACGGTCGCGGCATGGTCGTGCGAGCAGGCCTCACCGGCGAAGAACCGGCGCCCCTCGGGTGCGGCGAGCGCCCCGCGGTCGGCCAGCGAACTGCCGGCCGCGAGGTAGGAGTAGCTGCCGAGCGAAAACGGGTCGGTCGACCATGAGGACCGGAGCAGCCCCGTCGGTTTGGCGTTCATGGCCGCCGGGAATGCCGGTCCCAATGCGGCGGCCGCGCTGGCGATGACCTCGGGTTCGGTCATGGCTTCAACGGCGCGGGCGAACCTTCCCGCATTGAACATCATCAGCGCAGGTGTGTCGATGAGGCCGGTGAGGTTCAACGACTCAACCCACTGACCGCGCCGTGATACGTCCGGGACCAGATCGACGAGCTCTGCGTCGGCCGGCCAGAATGCGGATCCGAAGCGCAGACACGTCTTCGACAACGCACCCATCCCCAGCCTGGCGATCGCCGTCGACTTCGCCTCGGACAGAGGCGGCAGGAACTCGATCGAATGTGCTTTGAGGACACCGAGTGGGACCGTGACGACCGCCGCGTCGGCGAAGAACTTGCCCATCGAGGTTGAGACGACCGCCCGATCACCGGAGGTGTCGACGGTCACGACCACATGTTCGTAACGAACGTCGGCCGTCTTCGCCACCGTCCGGACGATCGCGTCATAGCCTCCCAACACCAGCGCGTCCCCACCGGATTCCCGACCGCCGTCATCGAAGTGGTTGGCGGAGAGGTCGTTCGCGTCGCTGGCGTATTCGTGCTCGATCGACTCGGTGATGCCCATCTCGACTTCGGTTTGGGCCGAGGGGGCGAGACCGGCGGCGCCGATCGCGCGGTCCAGTGCGGCGCGAAGTGGTTCGTCGGTGTCGGGGGAGTCGTCGCGACCGGCCTCGACGAGATCGGCCACCTGCCTCTCTATGTCGTCGAGGGCGTCCGCGCGAAGGCGCTTGCCGGTCGGCCCGTAGACGGCCGAGATGTAATCGACGGCCTGGGTTCTAATTCCATCGGCCGCGGCCAGTGCGGCGATCGGATTGTCCTGGACCCCGTGGATCCAGGAGGCCCCGAGGTCCACCGGAACACCCCAGGACCGATCCGTTCGGATGCGGCCGCCGAGGCGATCGCGTGCCTCGAGGACTATCACGCGGCGGCCGTGCGCAACCAGAACCTCGGCTGCCCGCAATCCTGCGATGCCTGCGCCGATGACCAGGACGTCGGCGTTCCGCTCGGTCGCTGCCGGCGCAGGTTTGGCCTCCTGCTCCGGGGCGGAGGTGCCGCAACCGGCGGACAGTCCGCCGGGCAGTGCGAGGGCGATCAGCCGGACGAAGTCGCGGCGCGAGACCGAGGGCACGGGGTGAGGCTAGCCCGGTGCCCGCAAGGGCGCTAAGTCCTCCGCGTTTCCGGCCAAGGCGGTTAGATGTAGCCCATGCGAATCGGAGTTCTCACCGGGGGCGGCGACTGCCCCGGCCTCAACGCCGTCATCCGCGCAGTCGTGCGGACCTGTGACGCCCGCTACGGGTCGTCGGTTGTCGGCTTCCAGGACGGCTGGAACGGCCTGCTGGAGAACCGCCGGGTCCAGCTCGTCAACGACGACCGCAACGACCGGCTGCTGTCCAAGGGCGGCACGATGCTCGGCACCGCACGGACCAATCCGGAGAAGCTGCGGGCGGGCATCAACGACATCAAGCAGACCCTGGAGGACAACGGGATCGACGTCCTGATCCCGATCGGCGGCGAGGGCACGCTGACTGCGGCGCACTGGCTGACAGAGGAGGGCGTCCCGGTGGTCGGGGTGCCCAAGACCATCGACAACGACATCGACTGCACCGACGTGACATTCGGTCATGACACCGCGCTGATGATCGCGACCGAGGCGATCGACCGCCTGCACAGCACGGCGGAGTCCCATCAGCGAGTCATGCTCGTCGAGGTGATGGGTCGGCACGCGGGTTGGATCGCGCTCAACGCCGGGCTGGCGTCCGGGGCGCACATGACCCTTATCCCCGAGCAGCCCTATGACGTCGAAGAGGTCTGCCGGATGGTCAAGCAGCGCTTCCAGCGCGGCGCCTCGCACTTCATCTGCGTGGTCGCCGAAGGGGCCAAGCCGGCCGAGGGCACCATGCAGTTGCGCTCCGGCGGTATCGACGAGTTCGGCCACGAACGGTTCACCGGTGTGGCCCAGCAGTTGGGTTTCGAGGTGGAGAAGCGGATCCGCAAGGAGGTCCGGGTCACCGTGCTCGGCCACATCCAGCGCGGTGGCACCCCGACCGCCTACGACCGGGTGCTGGCCACCCGCTTCGGCGTCAACGCCGCCGACGCCGCGCACGCCGGCGAGTACGGGATGATGGTGTCGCTGCGAGGCGAGCACATCGGCCGGGTTCCACTGGCCGACGCGGTGCGCCAGCTCAAGCTGGTGCCGCAGAGCCGTTACGACGACGCCGCCGCCTTCTTTGGCTGAGTTGAGGGCGTTCGCAGCCGCCGCCGCGCTGCTGGCGAGCACGGTTGTCGCCGTGCCGCTTCCGCAGGCCGGCGCCGACGAATGTCCTGACGTGGAACTGGTGTTCGCCCGTGGCACGGGTGAGCCGCCCGGTCCGGGGCGGGTCGGGCAGGCACTTGCCGACACCTTGATCCCGATGCTCGGCGGCCGGAGCCTGTCGGTCTACGGGGTGAACTACCCGGCCGGTATCAACTTCCTCAACACCGGCAGCGGCGCCACCGACGCCGAGAACCACATGGCCGCCGTCGCGACCGCCTGTCCGGCCACCCGGTTCGTGCTCGGCGGGTTCTCCCAGGGCGCGGCCGTCGTCTCGATGCTGGCCGGTGTGCCACCGCTGGGCAACAGGATCGGCAACTTCGGCTCGGCGCCGCCGTTGCCTCCGGAGTCCGCCGGCCGGATCGCTGCGGCCGCGGTCTTCGGCAACCCCGGCAACCGGTTCGGCACGCCGCTGTCCACCACCGGCGCGTTCGCCGGCCGGGCCATCGACCTGTGCAGCGATGGCGACCCGATCTGCGTCGTCGGGGGCCGGGACCGCGCCGCCCACAACATCTACGAGTTCCCGCCGTTCATCACCGACGCCGCCGGTTTCGTCGCCGGTCGGGTCTGAGCCGCCCTACGGGCTGACCGGAACCGGATCGGTGTCCAGTGAGACCTCCCGGGTCTCCCGCATGATCAGCAGGGCGATCAGCGACAGTGTCGCCGCGCAGAACAGGTACAGCCCGACCCAACCCACGCCGTACGTCGTCGACAACCAGGTCGCGATGAACGGCGCCACCGCCGCGCCCAGGATGCTCGCCGAGTTGTAGGAGATTCCGGAACCCGTGTAGCGGACGTTGGTCGGGAACAGTTCGGGCAGAACCGCACTCATCGGACCGAAGGTGAAGCCCATCAGCGTCATACCGATGATGAGGAAGCCCAGCACCGAGGTGTGGGTGGCGCGGCCGGGGGTGAGCAGCACGGCGAACAGGCCACCGTAGGCCATGATCGCCATGGTCACCGTGATCAGTGTGCGGCGCCGGCCCCAGCGGTCGGCCAGCTGGCCGGCGATCGGGATGGTGGCGGCGAAGAACAGCACCGCGATGATCTGCATCTTGAGGAAGTCGATGTAGTTGAAGCCCAGCCCGGCTCCGGCGGGCGGTTTCTTACCGGTGCCGTAGCTCAGCGCCCAGGTGGTCACGATGTAGAAGATCGTGTAGGTGGACAACATCACGAAGGTGCCCAGAATCAGCTGACGCCAGTTGCTCCGGAACACTTGCGCCACAGGTGTTTTCACCTTCTCGCCGCGTTCCAGCGCACGGGCGAACACCGGAGTCTCGGTCAGCTTGAGTCGCACGTACAGCCCGATCGCCACCATCACCGCACTGATCAGGAACGGGATCCGCCACCCCCAGGTGAGGAACGGCCCGTTCAGATCCGGCTTGGCGTTGGAATGGCCCAGCCAGATCAGCAGCATCAGGAACACGCTGTTGGCCAGTAGGAAACCGAACGGTGCGCCCAGTTGTGGCCACATCGCCGCCCATGCGCGCTTACCGGGTCTGGCGGTCTCCACCGCCAGCAGGGCCGCCCCACTCCACTCACCGCCCAGGGCCAGACCCTGCGCGAAGCGCAGGATCGCCAGCAGGGCCGGCGCCAGCAGGCCGACCTGGTTGTAGGTGGGTAGCAGGCCGATCGCGAAGGTGGCGACACCCATCGTCAGCAGCGAGCCCACCAGGGTGGCCTTGCGGCCGGCCCGGTCGCCGAAATGGCCGAACAGCACCGAGCCGACCGGGCGGGCCACGAAGGCCAGACCGAAGGTGGCCAGCGAGGCCAGCAGTGCGGTGGTGGAGTTGCCCTTCGGGAAGAACAGGAACGGGAACACCGACACCGCCGCGGTGGCGTAGACGTAGAAGTCGTAGAACTCGACGGTCGTGCCCACCATCGAGGCCAGCACGATGCGACTACGGGGGACGCCGGCAACGAGGTCAGTCATGGCAGGCAAGGGTAGTCCGGCGCTGATCGGTGGCCCAACTAGGATCGTCGGCTATGACGACCGCTACCGACCTGATCGACTACGACGACGTCGTGTCACGGTTCGACCCGGTGCTGGGCCTCGAGGTGCACGTCGAACTGTCGACCGCGACCAAGATGTTCTGTGGATGCGCCACCACCTTCGGCGCCGAGCCCAACACTCAGGTCTGTCCGGTCTGCCTGGGACTGCCCGGTGCGCTGCCGACGCTGAACGAGACCGCCGTCGAATCGGCCATCCGGATCGGTCTTGCGCTCAACTGCGAGATCGCCTCGTGGTGCCGGTTCGCCCGGAAGAACTACTTCTACCCGGACCAGCCGAAGAACTACCAGATCTCCCAGTACGACGAGCCGATCGCGTTCAACGGCCACCTCGACGTCCCCCTGGAGGACGGCACCACTTTCCGGGTGGACATCGAGCGTGCGCACATGGAGGAGGACACCGGCAAGCTCACCCACGTCGGCGGCGACACCGGCCGGATCCACGGCGCGACCACCTCGCTGCTCGACGTCAACCGCGCCGGGGTGCCGCTCATCGAGATCGTCACCAAGCCGATCGAGGGGGCCGGGGAGCGGGCGC
Organism: uncultured Mycobacterium sp.; assembly: GCA_964344085.1. Classification (GTDB taxonomy): domain Bacteria; phylum Actinomycetota; class Actinomycetes; order Mycobacteriales; family Mycobacteriaceae; genus Mycobacterium. The sequence continues at coordinate 19,935 of CAYFMA010000029.1, read as the reverse complement.
CGGAGGTGGCCCGCGCCTACGTGACCGCCCTGCGCGATCTGCTGCGCGGTCTGGACGTCTCCGACGTCCGGATGGACCAGGGTTCGCTGCGCTGCGACGCCAATGTGTCGCTGCGGCCGATGGGTCAGAGGGAATTCGGTACCCGCACCGAGACCAAGAACGTCAACTCGCTCAAGAGCGTCGAGGTGGCGGTTCGCTACGAGATGCGCCGCCAGGCCGCGGTGCTGGATTCCGGTGGCAAGGTCCACCAGGAGACCCGGCACTTCCACGAGGACGGCCATACCTCCCCGGGCCGGGACAAGGAGACCGCCGAGGATTACCGCTACTTCCCGGAGCCGGATCTGGAGCCGGTCGCGCCGAGTGCCGAACTGGTCGACAAACTGCGCGCGACGATTCCCGAGCTTCCGTGGCTGTCCCGCAAGCGAATTCAGCAGGAGTGGGGCGTCTCCGATGAGGTGATGCGTGACCTGGTCAACGCCGGCGCGGTGGATCTCGTGACCGCCACCGTCTCCCACGGCGCCTCCAGCGAGGCGGCCCGTGCGTGGTGGGGCAACTTCCTGGTGCAGAAGGCCAACGAGTCCGGTGTCGAACTCGATGCCCTGGCGATCACCCCGGCCCAGGTGGCCAAGGTCGTCGCCCTGGTCGACGAGGGCAAGCTGTCCAACAAACTGGCCCGTCAGGTGGTCGAGGGTGTGCTGGCCGGCGAGGGGGAACCCGAGGCGGTGATGGCCGACCGCGGACTGGCGCTGGTGCGCGACGACTCGCTGATCCAGACCGCCGTGGACCAGGCGTTGGCCGCCAACCCTGATGTCGCCGAGAAGATCCGCGGCGGCAAGGTTCAGGCCGTCGGGGCGATCGTCGGTGCGGTGATGAAGACGACCAAGGGTCAGGCCGACGCCGCGCGGGTGCGCGAGTTGGTCTTGGCCGCCTGCGGCCAGAGCGGCTAGCGGTTAGTCCAAAACTGCCGGTGAATTCGCCGGCACAGTTCGGCGTTCAGGGGTTCGGCTCCCTCGTATCCGTCGAACACGACAGCCGCCCCGGTGAAATCCTGGTCGTGGGTGTAGTCATTGGTGACGACCACGGTCGCAAGGCCGGCGCCCAACGCCGCCTGCAGTCCGTTGGCCGAATCCTCAACGGCCAGAGCCTGTTCGGGGCGGATGCCGAGTTGGTCGAGGGCCAGAAGGTAGGCCTCCGGATCGGGTTTGAGGTTGGTGACGTCATCACCGGTGACCATCACCTCGACCACGCCCTCACCCAGGAGATGGCGCACCAGTGGTTCCACCCAGGCTCGCCGTCCGGTGGTGGCCACCGCGATCCGGATACCCGCCTCTCGCAGGCTCCCGACAAGATTCGTCAACCCGGGGCGGGCGTCGATCCCGCCGTCGAGGATCGCCTGGCGGAATAGTCCCGTCTTGGTCTTGTGCACGTCGCCGGCGATGGTCTCGGCGTCCTCACCGAACCCGCGCTCGCGCAGGTCTGCGGCAATGCGGCGGTCCCCACCGGTGATCTTCAGCAGGCGGCCGTAGTGATCTGGATCCCATCGGACGTCGAGACCGTGCGCCTCGAAGGCCGCATTGAAGGCCGGCCGGTGGCCGTCGCGTTCGGTGTCGGCCAACGTCCCGTCGACGTCGAAGATGACGGCTGCCAGCTCAGTCATGCGGCATCCCCCGGGGCGGCCACTACCGCACCGCCGTGAGCAGGTGGTGAAGTAACACCATCTGGGCGATCGCCAGCGGAGTACTGCGCAGTCCCGGAGCGATCCGGCCGAGAGCATCGGGCACCGGTGACGCATCGCGTCCGAGGGCATGCCAGACCAGTTTCTCGGCGGTGGCACTGTCCTCGCCGCCGGCGTACCCGTGCACATGCAGTCGGTCGACCTGCCCGGCCTCGCCGGCGTCGGAGTTCAGGTGCATCGTTCGCGACAGACCGGACTGTTGGGCCGCGGTCAGATCCGGTTGTTCGATGGTGGAACGCAACAGCACCTCGGCTGACAGGGGCGTACCGGGCGGATCGTCGCGTCCGGGTATCGGCGCGAAGCGCACCACGATATCCGCGTGCTCACGCTGCGGGCGGATGTAGGCAGCCGACTCCGGTTCGCGTGCGGTGAGTTCGGCAAGCACCTGTTCGGGGGTGTATCCGCGGAAGGTGGTGTCGCGGAGCATCTTCCACTCGTGCCGGACCTCCTCGGCCGGGTCGAGGTAGACGGTGACGTCGAAACAGGCCCGAGCCAGCTTGCTGTGCAACGGCAGCAGACCCTCGACGATCACGAATTCGGCGGGTTCGACGAGCGTCGGCCGGATGAGCTCGCCGCTGCCGTGGTCGTAAACCGGCTTCAGGATCGGCTCGCCGGTGGCCAGCAGCTGAAGATGCTGGGCCAGGATGTCCAAATGGTGGCAGTCGGGGCTCAGTGCCGTGAACGGTTTCCCGGCGCGCTCCCGGCGGTCATAACGGTGATAGTCGTCGGTGGACAGCATCAGGCAGCGATCGGGTCCGAGGGACTCGACGATGCCGTGTGCGACGGTCGACTTTCCGGCAGCGCTGTCCCCGGCGATGGCCAGCATCACCGGACGACGGTGGCCCTGCCGGATCCGGATCATCGGCCGGTGCTGCCACCCAGCACGCGTGCCGCGGTGTCGGCGACGGCGGCGGCGGACAGGCCGAGGTGCTCGGCGACCTGCGTTCCCGGACCGCTCTCACCGAAACGATTGATGCCGACCACCGCATCACCCGGCCTGGCCACGGTGTTCCAGCCGCTCGTCACGCCGGCCTCGATCCAGACCGTGGGCGCCGACCACGTGACACCGGCACGCTCGAGGGTCTCGCGGCACATCACCGACACCACCTCGGCGTTGACGCCGCGCCCGGCGAGCAGATCGGCGGTCTCCAGGGCGAGGCCCACCTCCGAACCGCTGGCGGCCAGCACCACGTCGGGGGTGGCCTGCGCCCGCACCACCCGGGCGCCGCGCGAGCGGTGGTCGTCGAGGCCGGCGGTGCCCAACGCGGGCAGATCCTGGCGGGACAGGATCAACGCGGTGGGGCCCGTCATGTTCTCGGCGGCGATCTGCCAGGCCAGTGCCGTCTCGGCGCCATCGGCCGGACGCAGCACGGTCAGGCCGGGGATCACCCGTAGTGATTCCACATGCTCGATCGGCTGATGGGTGGGCCCGTCCTCGCCGACGTGCACCGAGTCGTGGGTGAGCACGTAGATGACCGGCAGGCCCATCAACGCCGAGAGTCGCAACGCCGGCCGTAGATAGTCGGCGAAAACCAGGAAGGTGCTGCCGAACGGGCGCAGCCCGCCGTGCAACGCGATGCCGTTCATCACCGCGGCCATGGCGTGTTCACGGATACCGAAGTGGATCGTTCGGCCCGCATAGTCGCCGGGACCGACGTCGCCGCCGGGAATGGCGGTGTTGGTGGAGGCGGCCAGGTCGGCCGATCCGCCGATCAGCGCCGGGTACACCTCCGCCAAAGCTGCCAGCGCGGATCCGGATGCCTTGCGGGTGGCCATCTTCGAGCCGCTCAACTCGGCGGCAAGGGTCTCGAGCGCGTCGAGTCGCGGCGGGGCGGGCACCCGGTCGAGCGGGAAGGCCTCGGCCAGGCCGGGATTGGCCTTCGCCCATTCGGCGTGGGACCGGCTCCAGTCGGCATGTGCGGCGGCGCCCCGGGCGGCCGTCGAGGCCGCGGTCTCGGACACTTCAGCAGGGACGTGGAAGGGGGTGTCGGGCCATTCCAGCCGCGCGCGCATCGCCGCGAGCCCGTCGGCTCCCAGCGGACTGCCGTGTGCCTTCGGTGTGCCCTCCACGCCGGGAGCGCCGTAGCCGATGACGGTCTTGACCCGGATGAACGTCGGCCGGTCGGTGATCGCCCGGACGGCGGTGAACGCCCGGTCCAGCGCGGCCACGTCATTGCCGTCCGCGACGCTGATCACATGCCAGCCGTAGGCGGCGAACCGGGCCTCGACGTCGTCGGCACAGCTGCGGGTCGCCGGACCGTCGATGGTGATGTCGTTGTCGTCGAAGATCAGCGTGAGGTTGCCCAGGCCGAGCCTGCCCGCCAGCGAGGCGGCCTCATGGCTGATGCCCTCCATCAGGCAGCCGTCGCCGGCCAGCGCCCACACCCGGTGGTCCACCACGCGGTGTTCCCCGGTGTTACAGCGCGCCGCCAGCATCTTCTCGGCGAGCGCCATACCGACGGCGTTGGCGATTCCCTGACCCAGCGGACCGGTCGTGGTCTCCACGCCCGGTGTCTGGCGGTACTCGGGATGGCCCGGTGTGGCCGAGCCGAGCTGACGGAACCTGCGCAACTCGTCGAGGGACAGGTCGTAGCCGAACACGTGCAGCAACGCGTAGAGCAACATCGATCCGTGACCGGCCGACAACACGAACCGGTCGCGGTCGGGCCATGCCGGGTCGGCCGGGTCGTGGCGCAGATGACGGGACCACAGGGTCCAGGCGATGGTGGCGGCGCCCAGCGGAAGTCCCGGATGGCCGCTGTTGGCGGCCTGCACGGCATCAGCGGCCAGGAACCGCAGGGTATTGACGCCCTGGAGGTCCAACTCGCTGGTGCGGGTCTCGGAATCATTTGTCGTCGTGGTCATTGATGCACCGGGCTCTCGATCGCGGCGGGCGGCGTGTCGTCGGCGATGCTATGGCGCAACCCCGCCTCACTTGTCCCCCGAAGCGGGGGATCGGGCGGGTGAAAAGAAGCCGGGAAGTCGCGGCAGGGTTTGCGGCGGTGTTTATCGTGGTGGCATGACCGCCCCAGGTTCCGACGGACCCATCCGCGTGGTGCTGGTCGACGACCACCAGATGGTGATCGAGGGTCTCAAGGCGATGCTGGCGCCGTTCAACACCAAGGTCGTGGTGATCGGTGAGGCGGTCGGCGTCGACGAGGCACTGGTCGTCATCGCAGAGCTGAACCCCGACATCGTCCTCAGCGACGTGCGGATGCAGGGCGCCAGCGGTTTGGACCTGTGCCGCATGGTCCGGGAACGTGACCCGGAGCAGAAGGTGATCCTGCTGTCGGTGTACGACGACGAGCAGTACCTGTTCCAGGCCCTGCGGGTCGGAGCGTCCGGATATCTGTTGAAGGGCATCAGCAGCGACGATCTGGTGCGTCAACTCGAGCTCGTCCGCAAGGGCTCCACCGCGATCGATCCCGGGCTGGCCGCACGTGCTGCCGACACCGCCGCGCGACTGCAGCGTGACGAGTTCTGGCCCGGAGCGCGCCAGGGACTGACCCAGCGGGAGAGCGAGATCCTGTCGCTGGTGGTGGCCGGGCTGTCCAACCGCGGAATCGCCAACAAACTGGTCATCGGCGATGAGACCGTCAAGAGCCACCTGCGTTCGATCTACCGCAAGCTCGGTGTGGGCGACCGCACCGGCGCGGTGGCCACGGCGCTGCGGGAGGGTATCTACCAGTGACCCCGACCGGGGGTCTGGGCGCCCAGGACGTCCACGGACTCGTCGATGCCGACCGTGAGGTGGCGCTGCTGCTGGACATCATCGCGGCCACCTCCAGTGGTCCCGGCGTCGAGCCGATGGCCGCAGCCGTGGCCAACATGATCACCGCGGCCACCGCCTCCGATGTGTGTTTCGTCCACGTCCTCGATGACACCGACCGGTCGTTGACGCTTGCCGGGGCCACGCCGCCCTTCGACGCGCAGGTCGGCCGGATCCGGTTGCCGCTGGGTTCGGGAGTCTCCGGTTGGGTGGCCAGCCATCGGGAGCCGGTGGTGATCGTCAGCAACAAGGAGGACGACCCGCGCTACATGCCGATCGAATCGCTGCGCGGGTCGGACTTCACCTCGATGGCCTCGGTGCCGATGGAGACCGATCCCGGCGGACTCGTCGG
>CAYFMA010000029.1:0-14069 GCA_964344085.1 uncultured Mycobacterium sp. | reverse complement strand
GCGTTCTCAATGTGCACACCATCTCCCGGCGCGACTTCACCCCGCGCGACATCCAACTGCTGCTGGTGATCGGCCGGCTGATCGCCGGCGCGCTGCATCAGGCTCGGCTGCACCGGCAACTGAGCGCGCGGGAGCGGGCACACGAGAACTTCGCCGAACAGGTGATCGCCGCCCAGGAGGGTGAGCGGCGTCGTCTCGCGGCCGATATCCACGACGGGATCTCCCAGCGACTGGTCAGCCTGACCTACCGGCTCGACGCGGCGGCCCATGCCGTCGACGAGCAGCAGTGCGGGGATGCCGTCGAACAGATCGAGAAGGCCCGGGATCTGGTGGATCTCACACTGGCGGAAGCCCGTTCGGCCATCGGAGGCCTGCGCCCGCCGGTCCTCGACGATCTCGGTCTGGCCGGTGGTCTGGCCAGCCTGGCCGCCTCGATCACCGAGGTGGACCTCGATCTCGAACTCGCCGACGAGCGACTGCCCGAACATATCGAGGTCGCGCTCTATCGGATCGCTCAGGAAGCCCTGCAGAACATCCTCAAGCACTCCCGGGCACGGACCGCCGACATCAGGTTCGGCGTGCGCGACGGGACGGCCAATCTCGAGGTCGCCGACACCGGCATCGGGTTCGATCCGAGCGCCGACCGTGCGGTCGGCGGCGCCTATGCGGGCGGTTTCGGGATGCTGTCGATGACCGAGCGTGCCGAACTCGTCGGCGGCCGGCTGTCGGTGCGTTCCCGGCCCGGCTCAGGCACCACCGTGACGGTCACGGTGCCGCTCGACAACCGGTTTTCCGGTCAGGCCGACTGACGCTCGCCGCGCAGGCGCACCGCCGCGGCGTTGGCGTTCACATGCTCGGACAACGCGGCCTGGCCGGCGCCCACCAGGGAGGCCTCGCCGTGCCAGGCGGCCAGCGCCGGTGACACCAGGGCGCGACCGAAGGAGAAGGTCAGCGGCCACGGAGTCTTGTGCTTCTGCATGGCCGCCAGGTTGGCGGTGGCGCGCTCCGGCGGCTGACCGCCGGACAGGAACGCCACCCCTGCCAGGTCGTCCGGCCACGCCCGCAGCACCGCGACGGTGGCCTCGGCGACCTCATCCGGCGTGCTGGGAGTGCAATCCTCGCCCTCGGTGATCATGTTGGGCTTGAGCACGATGCCGGCCAGGTCCACGTTCAGCAGAGCCAGATGCTCGCGCACCGCCTCGTGCACGGCCGCGGTGACCTCGGCGCAGCGTTCGATGCTGTGGCTGCCGGCCATCAGAACCTCGGGTTCGACGATGGGAACGATCCCGGCCTGCTGGCACGCCGCGGCGTAACGGGCCAGAGCGTTGGCGTTGCTGACGATCGATCCGCGACTGGGGGTGTTACCGGTGATCGAGTACACCGCGCGCCACTTGGCGAACGCCGCACCCATCTCGGCGTATTTGGTCAGCCGGTCGGCCAGTCCGTCGAGGCCTTCGGTGATGGTCTCGTCGGTGAGGCCGGGGCAGGGCTTGGCCCCGGTGTCGACCTTGATCCCGGGCAGGATTCCCAGTGCGCGAACCGCCTGCGGGAACGGTGTGCCGTCGGCGAAGGTCTGATTCAGCGTCTCGTCGCAGAAGATGATCCCGGAGACACCGTCGGACAGTCCGGGCGCAGACGACAGCAGTTCCCGGTAGTCGCGCCGGCTGTCGGCCGAGGCCGTCACACCGGCCTTCTCCAGGCGTTGCGACATGGTCGCGATGCTCTCGTCGGCGGCCAGGACGCCCTTGCCGAAGGTGACCATCTGGGCTGCGATCTGCCGGCAGTCGTTCATGCAGTGTGCTCCTCCACGAGTCGGATGGCGTCACGGTAGGGGGCTGAGGGCCGGCCTCCCATCACCCATGGGGTGGATACGCCGGGGGGACTGCCCGGTGGGAGATGGACACGTGGCGATCCTGACGGGCACGATCTGTTGGCTATGACGACAAATGCCCGGTTGCGCGCCCTGGTCGAACTGGCCGACGCGGGATCCGTGCGCGGCGCCGCCGAAAGGCTGGTGGTGACGGAGTCGTCGGTCTCCTCGGCGGTGCGGGCGCTTTCCGACGAGATCGGTGTCGCACTGGTCGACCGCAACGGTCGGGGGGTCAAGCTGACGCCCGCCGGTCAGCGTTATGTCGAATACGCCCGCCGGATCCTCGGCCTGCATGACGAGGCGATCATGGCGGCCCGCGGTGAAGCCGACCCTGGCCGGGGTTCGGTCCGGCTGGCCGCGGTGACCTCGGCGGGGGAGTTGCTGATCCCGGCGGCGCTGGCATCGTTTCGGGCGCAGCACCCGGAGGTGATGCTCAATCTCGAGGTCGCATCGCGAAACGACGTGTGGCCGATGCTGTCCCGCCATGAGGTCGACCTGGTGGTGGCCGGCCGTCCGCCGGAGGATCTGCAACGCCATGCCCGGGTGCGGGCGGTGAGCCCCAACACCCTGATCGTGGTCGGCGCACCGGGTCTCGCCGTGGACTTCCAGGCGGCGGCGGTCACCTGGCTACTGCGCGAGCCGGGTTCGGGAACCCGTTCGGCGATGGCGGCCATGCTCGACGAACTGGACATCTCGCCGACACTCCTGGTGCTCGGATCCCACGGTGCGGTGGTCGCCGCGGCGGTGGCGGGACTGGGGGTCACCCTGGTGTCGCGGCAGGCGGTGCAGACTCAGCTGGAAAGCGGTGCGCTGGTGGAGATTCCGGTGCCGGGAACACCGCTCAAACGCCCGTGGCATCTGGTGACGCAGCCGAACCCGACCAGTTCGACCGAATTGCTCGTCAAGCACTTCATTGCTCAGAAGGATCTCGGCTGGAGGCCGCTCGGCACGGTGCGCCGAGCAGCCTCCTGAGCCGGCTGTCCGAATCGTCAGTGCAGCCCGAGGGCCGCGCGCCGGCGCTCCTGTAGACGCAGCACCATCGGGGTGAAGACCAGTTGCATCGCCAGTTCCATCTTGCCGCCCGGGCAGACGATGGTGTTGGCCCGCGACATGAATGAGTCGTGCAGCATCGACAGCAGATACGGGAAGTCGATGCCGTGTGGATCGCGGAATCTGATGATCACCATGGACTCGTCCGCGGTGGGGATGGACCTCGCGATGAACGGATTGGACGTATCCACCATCGGGACGCGCTGGAAGTTCACGTCGGTGTGGGAGAACTGCGAACAGATGAAGTTCACGTAATCGGGCATGCGACGCAGGATCGTGTCGGTGACGGCCTCGGAGGTGTAGCCGCGAGAGATCTTGTCCCGGTGCAGTTTCTGGATCCATTCGAGGTTGATCACCGGAACGACGCCGATCTTCAGATCGGCGTAACGCGCGACGTTCACCTCGTCGGTCACGATGGCGCCGTGCAGTCCCTCGTAGAACAGCATGTCGGTCTTGTCCGGCAGCGACTCCCACGGCGTGAAGGTTCCGGGGGGCTGCCCGTAGGGTTCGGCTTCCTTGTCGTCGTGCAGGTACTTGCGGACCTTCCCGGTGCCGGTCTCGCCGTAGGTGCGGAACAGTTCCTCCAGTTCCGGGAACAGGTTCGAGTCGGGACCGAAGTGGCTGAAGTTGTGATTGCCGGCGTCGTGCGCCTCGGCGATCTTGGTCTTCATCTCGGCCCGGTCGTAGCTGTGGAAGCTGTCGCCCTCGATGTAGGCGACGTCGATCTCTTCACGCCGGAAGATCTGCTCGAAGGTGCGCATGACCGACGTGGTGCCGGCGCCGGACGAGCCGGTGACCGAGATGATGGGGTGCAGTCGGGACATCGGGTCCTCCTCAGCGTGTGGTTGAACGGAACAGGCCGCGCGTCCCGTACAGCGGGGACGTGCGCGGATTGTCATCGGTGTCGTCGTGATACCGCTCGATGCGGCGGACCTCCTCAGCGGCGCCGAAGATGAAGGGCACTCGCTGATGGATGTCGGTCGGCTTGACCTCGAGCAGACGTCCGCGTCCGGTGCTCGCCAGGCCGCCGGCCTGCTCGATGAGGAAGGCGATCGGATTGGCCTCGTAGAGCAGGCGCAACCGGCCGGCCTTGCTCGGGTCCTTGGAATCGCGCGGGTAGAGGAAAACACCGCCACGGCTCAGGATCCGGTGGGTCTCGGCGACCAGTGAGGCCACCCACCGCATGTTGAAGTCCTTGCCCCGCGGGCCGTTCTGGCCATCGAGGCATTCGTCGATGTAGCGCTGTACCGCGGGCTCCCAGAACCGCCGGTTGGAGGCGTTGATCGCGAATTCCTTGGCCTGGGCGGGGATCTGGATCGACTCGCGGCTGAGGAAGAACTCGCCGAGCCCGGGGTCGAGGGTGAAGGCGTGCACGCCGGTCCCGACCGTGAGCACGAGCATCGTCGACGGTCCGTAGATGGCGTAGCCGGCGCACACCTGTTCGGTGCCGGGTTGGAGGAAGTCCTCCGGCTTGGGGTGTTCGTCGGAATCGGGCGCCCGCAGGATCGAGAAGATGCTGCCGACCGAGAGGTTGACGTCGATGTTGGACGAGCCGTCCAGCGGGTCGAAGACCAACAGGTACTTGCCACGGGTGTACTGGCTGGGGATCTGATACGGCTCGTCGAGTTCCTCGGAGACCATCCCGGCGGTCTGCCCGCCCCACTCGCAGGCGTGCAGGAAGTAGTCGTTGGCCAGGACGTCGAGCTTCTGCTGTTCCTCGCCCTGGACGTTGACGGCGTCGGCCGCACCCAGGACACCCCCCAATTCACCCTGGGCGACGCGGTTCGAGATCGCCTTGCATGCCAGTGCGACGTCGAGGATCAGGGCGTTGAGGTCGCCGCTGGCCTCGGGGTGCCGTGCGCGCTCCTCGATGAGGAACCGCACCAGGGTGGTGTGGTTGGCAAGCATGATCTCGGCGACCTCCTGCGAACGTCCGGATGCCCGGGAGCGTCTGCTCGTCCGGGCAGTTCCAATGGTTTCTCCCAGAGCATGTCCGGTTCATCCCCCGCGTGGGTGGAGGCGAGGGGGTAACCGCGAGTGCGCCCACATCCGAAATCGATTACCGGAAGACGAATTCGCACCGTCGTTCAAATGTAAATTGACCGTTAAGTCGCAGGCGATTCCTGTGGCGAAATATCCCCGAGGGCGTTAATGTTCACTCGCTGGTTCAGGCGCCTGAGACCTGGGAGGTTCGCATGACATCACTGATGTCATCGGTATTGAAGGCGCCCCTCAATATTCGCGTCAACGCATAAATGCAGTTTGCCGCACCGGCCCTTTATCGGGTCGCCTGAAAAAAGGAGTGTCGCCAATGGCTTCTGTTCTGTGGTTGCAAGGAGGGGCGTGCAGCGGTAACACCATGTCCTTCCTCAACGCCGACGAGCCCAACGTCGTCGACCTGATCGTCGACTTCGGCCTCGACGTGATCTGGCACCCCTCGCTCGGCGTGGAACTCGGCAACAACGCGCAGAAGATCTTCCGGGACTGCGCCAGTGGCGCCCGCAAGATGGACATCTTCGTCTTCGAGGGCTCGGTCATCGAGGCGCCCAACGGCACGGGGCGGATGGACATGTTCGCCGATCGCCCGATGAAGGACTGGGTCACCGAACTGGCCGCCCAGGCCGACGTGGTCGTCGCCATCGGCGACTGCGCCTGCTGGGGCGGTATCCCGGCGATGGAGCCCAACCCGTCCGGTTCGACCGGCCTGCAGTACCACAAGCGCGCCCGGGGCGGATTCCTCGGGCCGAACTTCAAGTCCAAGGCCGGCCTGCCCGTCATCAACATCCCGGGCTGCCCGGCTCACCCGGACTGGATCACCCAGATCATCGTGGCCCTGGCCACCGGACGCCTCGGCGACATCGCCCTGGACGACCTGCAGCGCCCCGCGACGTTCTTCAAGACGTTCACCCAGACCGGCTGCACCCGCGTGCAGTTCTACGAGTACAAGCAGTCGACGATGTCCTTCGGTGAGGGCACCCGCACCGGCTGCCTGTTCTACGAGTTCGGCTGCCGCGGTCCGATGACCCACTCGCCGTGCAACCGCATCCTGTGGAACCGGCAGTCCTCGAAGACCCGCGCCGGCCAGCCCTGCTACGGCTGCACCGAGCCGGAGTACCCGTTCTTCGACCTGGCTCCGGGCACGCTGTTCAAGACCCAGAAGGTCGCCGGCGTGATCCCCAAGGAGACCGGAACCGGTACGAAGAAGCTGTCCTACATGGCGGCTTCGGCAGCAGCGCGCCTCGCTGCGCCGGACTGGTCCAAAGAAGACATGTTCGTGGTCTGACCACGTAATTCGACGACCACCAACAACTTTTCGGAGGAACTAACCCAATGACATCTATGGATCTGCACGTCAGCCCGCTCGGGCGTGTCGAGGGCGACCTCGACGTCCGCGTCACCATCGAGGACGGCGTCGTCACCTCGGCCTGGACCGAGGCCGCGATGTTCCGTGGCTTCGAGATCATCCTGCGCGGCAAGGACCCGCAGGCCGGCCTCATCGTGTGTCCGCGTATCTGCGGCATCTGCGGTGGCAGCCACCTCTACAAGTCGGCCTACGCCCTGGACACCGCATGGAAGACCACCATGCCGTCCAATGCCACGCTGGTGCGCAACATCGCGCAGGCCTGCGAGACCATCCAGTCGATCCCGCGCTACTTCTACGCGCTGTTCGCCATCGACCTGGTGAACAAGAACTACGCCAAGTCCAAGCTGTACGACGAGGCCGTCCGCCGGTTCGCACCCTATGTCGGCACCAGCTACCAGAAGGGTGTGGTGCTCTCGCAGAAGCCCGTCGAGGTCTACGCCATCTTCGGTGGCCAGTGGCCGCACTCGAGCTTCATGGTGCCCGGCGGCGTCATGGGTGCCGCCACCCTGTCCGACGTGACCCGGTCCATCGCGATCCTGGAGAACTTCAAGGACAACTGGCTGGAGTCGGACTTCCTGGGCTGCAGCATCGACCGCTGGCTGGAGAACAAGACCTGGGAGGACGTGCTCGCCTGGGTCGACGAGAACGAGTCGCAGTACAACAGCGATCTCGGCTTCTTCATCCGCTACTCGCTCGACATCGGCTTGGACAAGTACGGCAAGGGTGTGGGCAACTACATCTCGACCGGCACCTACTTCGACCCGACGCTGTATGCCCGTCCGACGATCGAGGGCCGCAACGCGGCGCTCATCGGCCGCGGCGGTATCTACGCCAACGGCCAGTGGTACGAGTTCGACCAGGCCAACGTCCGCGAGGACGTCACCCACTCGTTCTACGAGGGCAGCCGGCCGCTGCACCCGTTCGAAGGGGAGACGATCCCGATCGATCCGGAGAAGGCCAAGAAGCAGGGCAAGTACAGCTGGGCCAAGTCCCCTCGTTACGAGATCCCGGGGCTGGGCCATCTGCCACTGGAGACCGGCCCGTTGGCCCGCCGGATGGCGGCCGCCGGCCCGGGTGCAGGCCCGCACCAGGACAACGATCCGCTGTTCCTCGACATCCTCAACAAGATCGGCCCGTCGGTGCTCACCCGCCAGCTGGCCCGTCTGCACGAGGCGCCGAAGTACTTCAAGTGGGTCCGGCAGTGGCTCAACGATCTCAACCTCAAGGAGAGCTTCTACAGCAAGCCCACCGAGTACGCCGAGGGCAAGGGCTTCGGCTCGACCGAGGCGGCACGCGGTGCGCTTTCCGACTGGATCGTGCTGGAGAACAACAAGATCAAGAACTACCAGGTGATCACGCCGACCGCATGGAACATCGGTCCGCGCGACGGCGCCGACGTGCTGGGCCCGATGGAGAACGCGTTCATCGGCGCCCCGATCGTCGACCCGGAGGACCCGGTCGAGCTTGGTCACGTGGCCCGCAGCTTCGACTCCTGCCTGGTCTGCACCGTGCATGCCTACGACGGCAAGACCGGTAAGGAACTGTCGAAGTTCGTCGTCAACGGAATGGTGTGACCGACGAGGTCACCCATGAACGTGTGACCGAGGACATCGGCGCGGTCGATCCTGTCGACCTGGAGCCGCCCCCGTTCGAGGTTTTGGTTGTCGGCTGCGGCAACCTGCTGCGCGGTGACGACGGTGTGGGTCCGGTTCTGGTCCGGCACCTCTGGGACCGTGGCGTTCCCGACGGTGCCCGCCTGGTCGACGGCGGTACCGCCGGCATGGACGTCGCCTTTCAGATGCGCGGCGCCAGACGGGTCGTCATCGTTGACGCGTCGGCTACCGGGGTCGCGCCCGGCACCGTGTACCGGGTGCCGGGCGAGGAACTCAACGATCTGCCTCCGTTGAGTGGGCTGCACACCCACTCGTTCCGCTGGGACCACGCGATCCCCTTCGCCCGCTGGGCGCTGGGGGACGCGTGTCCCACGGACATCACGGTGTTCCTGATCGAGGCCGAACAGATGGAGATGGGCGAGGACCTGTCCGCGCCGGTCGAGTCGGCGATGGAACAGGTCATCGGCTTCATCGAGCGCGACTTCCTGGGGCCCCTGCGACCGCAGAGCCCGGACGTCGTCGAGGTAGAGATCACCGCCGACGGCTATCTGCGGATGGACGCCGCGCTTGCCGCCAGTCGGTTCCCCTCCGACGCTCTGGCCGCGGTGCCCCGCGACGGCGAATTGTGGTTCTTCCCCCTGCGCGGTCCGAGCAGTGGCGGATTACTGCTCAAACAGCGCAATCCGGCCGGGGACCGTGCGGTGCTGGTCCGGGAGGTTCTGCCGGACGGTTTCCCGGGCGGCCGGCATGCGGCATCCTGGGACGATGAGCACAAGGCTCTTCGGATTCAGCTCGAGTCATGACCATGACTGAAGATCCCCGCCCCAAGACCGTGGTTCCCGAGCAGACCTCCACCGACGACGCACTTGATGTGCAGACGGTCGTGGTGGAGGACCGCGGTCAGTGGGCGGTGGAGGTTGTGGTGGTGTTCGCAGACGGGGTGGTCCGCAAACGGATCAACACCCACCGCAGCAAGGAGCGCGCCGAACTGGCCGCCGATCTGATAAAACGGGCCGCCGAGCGTGACATCGGGCGCGCGCCGTTGCATGGAATGGATTGACTAGGAGAGTTGTGACTGACCTGTTGGATACGGCCGTGCTCGCGGTGCGGCCGCAACCGCTGGGTGCCTTCCCGTTGCCGTTGGGCTACCTGCTGATCCCCGCTTCGCCGGAGACCGAGGCGGCCCGGCTGGCGCTGCTGGCCGGCCAGGTTCCGGAGTGGCCCGCGGCGCTGCGTTCCCACGAACTGGCTCTGGCCGGTGATCGGGACGGCGCTCTGGCAGCGCTGACCGGAGACGACCCGATCAGCCGGTACAACCGGTTCGTCATGGATCCCGATAGCGGGAATCCGGCCGAATTACGTTCCGTACTTGGCGAATTCGGCGTTCTGGTGGATGTCGTGCTGTACGCGATCGGGCGCAGTGACACCGCACCGGAGGTCGGCGACGCGACCGGCGAGCTGGCCGCGGCCGTGCTCAGCACGCAGGCCAGCAAGGCACTACAGGACGGCGACGAGGCGGCCGCCATCGCTCACCTCGACCGGGCCGCCGACGAGGCCGCAGCGTCGTCGGAACCGTTGCGTGGTGTCCTGCTCGGTGCGTCGGCTTCGATCGCCGCGGGGCCCGATGCGGTGAGCCGTTTCGAGCGTGCGCTCAAGGCGCTCGAGGGCGCCGAGGGTCTGCGGATCGCGCGGGCCGAGCTGCATCTGACCCTGGCGGGCCTACTGCACGAGCAGGCCGGAGACCGGCCGGATCTGCTCGCTCGCGCTGTGCCGCACTACCACTCGGCACTGCAGCTGGTCATGCGAGAGGAGGCGCCACTGCTGTGGGCCTCCGCCCATGCGAACCTGGCCACCGCCTACCTGACGATGCCGATGACAGAGGCCTCCAGCCAGTTGCGGCTCGGCGTGGCCGCCAATTCTCTGCGCTCGGCGCTGAAGGTCTACACCCCTGAGGACTATCCGGAGCAGTGGGCCAGCGTGCAGCTGAACCTGGCCAACTCGCTGGTGTACACCCCGTCGAGCCACCAGGCCGACAACCTGATCGAGGCGGTCGAACTCTACGAGGCCGTGCTTCAGGCCCGCGACCGTCACACCGATCCGCTCGGCCGGGCAAGGGTGCTGGCCAATCAGGGCAATGTGCTGGCCCACCTCGGCGACTTCGACCAGGCCAAGGCCAAGCTTTACGACGCCCGGTTCCTGTTCGAGGAACTCGGCGACCATGATTCGGTTCGCACCGTGCGCGGGGTGCTCGACGAGATCGCGCGGTCTTCGGCGCTCAATCGCACCGGCGAGGACGAAGGGCCGACGCCGTGACCACGACCGAGTCCAATTCCGGGCCGGCTTTCGAGGAGCTCGCCAAACGCGTCGACGACGCGGTGTCCGCACTGGAGAACCTGGACCCCGATGCCCGCAAGGTCGCCGAGGAACTTCAATCGGCGATCGAGGCCGTGCACAAGGCCGGTCTGGTGACGATCGTTCGGCGACTGCGTGAGGACGATGCGGCCCGCCCGGTGCTGTTCTCCCTCGTCGACGATCCGGTAGTGCACACGCTGCTCTCGCTGCACGGGATTCTGCGTCCGGACCCGGTGACGCATGCCAACCAGGTACTCGAGCAGGTGCGTCCGCAACTACACAGCCACGGCGGCGACGTGACGTTGGTGAGCATCGAGGGCGGCACGGCGTTCGTCCGCCTGGAGGGCGCCTGCAACGGCTGCTCGATGTCCTCGGTCACACTGCGCAATCTGGTGGAAGACTCACTGGTGCAAGGGGTTCCGGCGATCATGGCCGTCGAGGTGGTTCCGGCCGAGCCGACGCCCACGCTCATCCCGGTGGAATCCCTGCGGATCGGCCGCGACCCGTCGGCCG
Organism: uncultured Mycobacterium sp.; assembly: GCA_964344085.1. Taxonomy (GTDB): domain Bacteria; phylum Actinomycetota; class Actinomycetes; order Mycobacteriales; family Mycobacteriaceae; genus Mycobacterium. Next base: position 3,307 of record CAYFMA010000029.1, on the reverse strand, counting down.
AGGGCTGGGTGCGGATGGGTCCCGCCAGCGGACTGCCCGTCGACGAGATCTCGACGGCATCCCTGACATCATCCGACGGCCGTTCGGTCGAGGTCATCGTCGTCAACCTCGGGCAGCGCCTGTCGGCCTACCGCAATGAGTGTGCGCACCAGGGACTGCCGCTGACCGATGCGGTGCTCGATCTGTCCAACGGCACGCTCACCTGTCCATGGCACGGTTTCTGTTTCGACGCGGCATCGGGGGAGTGCCTCAGCGCGCCCGGCGCGCAACTCGAGCAGTTGCCGTTGCGGGTCGATGAGGGTGAAGTCTGGGTGCGTGTGACGTGAGCCGATACACCGTCCGGCACAACATCAGTGGTGTCGGCGTCCGGGCCGACGTGGTGCCGGAGGTGGATCTCAGCGACGGCTGGAAGCCGCACCTCTGGCTGGGCGCACCGGCGCCCGGCGGTCTCGCGCTGCCGGCGGCCGAACCGTCGATGGCCTGGATGTACTCGCCTCGTGGAGTCTTCCTCGGCGAGGAGCATCTGGTGGTCGCCGATTCCGGCAACCATCGGGTGCTGATCTGGAACGGCATACCGACGCAGGACGAACAGCCGGCCGACGTGGTGCTGGGGCAGCCCAACGGCGAGACGGAGGGTCCGGCGGCAGGCGGCCGTGGCCCCGAACGCGGTATGTACCTGCCCACCGGGGTGCTGATCCACGAGGGCCGACTCATCGTCGCCGATGCGTGGCATCACCGGATCCTGATCTGGGACACCGTTCCGCAGACCAGTGACACCGCACCCGATGTGATCCTCGGTCAGCCCGACGCGAGTTCGGTCGAGATCAACCGGGGCGGGGAGTGCTCGGCGAGCAGCCTCTACTGGCCGTTCGGAGTCGCGATGGTCGGTTCGGCGTTCTGGGTCACCGACACCGGCAACCGTCGGGTTTTGGGCTGGCACAACGGAATTCCGCAGCCCGATCAGCCCGCCGATGTCGTCCTGGGTCAGCCCGATGCCGCCTCGCATGCGGAGAACCGCGGCGGTGACGCCGGCCCGGCCAGCTTCCGCTGGCCGCACGATATCGCCGGCCGGGACGACCTGTTGCTGATCGCCGACGCAGGCGATCACCGGGTGCTCGGCTGGTCACCTCAGCCGGACGCCGACCGTGATGCCGATCTGGTCATCGGACAGCCCGACTTCACCGGTTCGGAGGAGTGGCCGTACGGCCCGCACACCAACGACCGGTTCCGGTTCCCCTACGCCGTCTGCCTGGACGGCCAGCGGCTCGCGGTGGCCGACACCGCCAACAATCGCATCCTGTTGTGGGACGAAATGCCGCAGGGTCCGGTCTGTCGCGGCGCGGATCATGTTCTGGCGCAACCCGATTTCGGATCCAACGGCGAGAACCGCTGGACCTCGGTGCAACGTGACACCTTGTGCTGGCCCTACGGCATGTCCCTGCGCGGTGACCTGATGGCGGTGTCGGACTCCGGTAACAACCGGGTGATGCTGTGGAGGAGGACCCGGTGAGGCCGCGGATCATGCAGGCGGACGGCCAGATCGGTTTCTACTGGGCTACACCCACCGGGGCGCCCACCTCGTTGCAGGCGCTGGTAACCGAGGACGACGAACCCGACCGTCTGGTCGCCACCCATCTGGAAGCCCTCGACGACTCGCTGATCATCGCCGCCGAACGGTTCGGTGAGATCCTCGGCGGCGGGCGGATGCCGCACCGTGAGGAACGCGACGACCTGCTGGAGTTGCATCGCACCCTGGACCGGTTGTGCTTCGAATACGCCGCCGCCCTGGAAAAGACCGGCCTGGCCGCTGACCTGCGCGCCGGAAAGATCATCGGTACCGCCGTGCTGTTCTCCATCAAGGCCCGCCAGCCGCTCGGGCTGCTCGGCCCCGCGCCACTGGACGACCAGCTCGACGAACCCTCGCTCGGCATCGTGGGCGGCTATGGAGAGATGCAGCTCGTCGATCCGGACAAGCCCTGGAAGGGCGGTCGTTGGGTGGTGAGAACCGAAGCGGGACAACGCTTCCCGCTCACCTTGTCGATGGTGTTCTTCGACAGCTCGGGTACCAACAAGGAGGGCGCCCGCAAGGAGCACCGCGATGTCCTCAAGGCGGTGGTGGCCTCGGCGACAGCGCCCGACGCCGATCCGCTGGCCGTCACCTGCGCGGTGGACTGGCTGCTCTACGACTGGCTGATGGCGCACCGAGACGGTCCGGACAGTGCGGAGATCGTGTTCCCCAAGGGCTATGAGGCCGACGCCGCTCTGGTGGTTTCTGCGGCCGCGGCTTCGGTGGCCGCACGGGCCACCTTCGACCCGGGCCTGGTGCTGACGCCCCGCTAGACGACTGCTGCGCTAGGTGACGTCGGCGTTCGAGCGCGGGAATCCGCCGCCCTGCGGGAACAGCGGGAAGACCACGTCATCGAGTTTCTCGGCGTCCCCGGCGGTCCGGTTGACCGTCGCGCCCCAGATGTTGCCGTCCGGCGAGACCGCCAGTGCCCAGGCGTGGCCGTGGGTGTCCTGCCGGACCACCTCCGGGTCCCCGGTCACCGCACCGGTGGCCTGAGCCAGGCGCACCGCCACCGTCTGCTTGGTGTTGATCAGGTTCACCAGGACGGTGCCCTCCAGCGCCGCGCACCCGGCCACCCCGGGCCGGTCCGGCCAGGTCCACACCGTCGTCGCCTTGCCGTCGGACCCGATGCGCTGCAACCGGTCACCGGCCGGCGAGCGGTCGGTGACGTAGAGCGCCTTGTCGGCCGGGTCCAGGCACATGCCGCCGCCGGGGCCCAGTCCGCTCAGTGCGGTGGTCGGCGGGGCCTGGTCCACCGTGGTCGGCTGCTCGATCCGGATGACCTTTCCGGCCAGCGACTTGGGGTCGGCGGCCAGTGCCGGGTTGCCGGCGTCACCGGTCTGCACGACCAGCGTCGTCGGACTGGTGAAGATCAGCGAACCGGTGTTGCCGCCTGAGCCCTTGGGGATGCCGGTCAGCAGATCCTTCGGGGTGTCGCCCTCGGCGATCCGGATCACCCGGTTGTCGGTCGGGGTGCTCACGTAGGCGTAGGTCAGCCGGTCCTGGGAGTAGGTCGGCGACTTCACGATCGACATCAGCCCGCCGTCACCGCTGCCGTCCACCGGGATCGTCATCACGACCTTCGGCTCGGCGGACACCGAGACCTCCTTGACCGCGCCGGTGGTGCGTTCGGCCACCAGGGCGGTCTTCCCGTCGGGCCCCATCAGCAGGCTGGAGGTGCTTTCCAGGCAGCCCTGCATCACTCCGGGGGCAGGGCAGGCCTTCGGGAACGGCTTGGGC
>CAYFMA010000028.1:38000-43750 GCA_964344085.1 uncultured Mycobacterium sp. | reverse complement strand
TCCACCGCGCCGGCGCTCAATCTGCTGACTCCGTTCGCCGACAACACCTCGCGATTGGTGAACGTCCAGTTGGGTGCGCCGCCCCCGGCGACTCCCTTCACCGTAGCTGCCGGGCAGAGCCAGCAGTTCCCCGACGATGTGGCGGTGTACCTGCCCAACGCCTCCGGACACATCACCATCGGCCGTACGTGGCTGGGTCCCACGGCCAGCGTCACCCTCACCGACACCACATCGGCCACCGAGGTGTCGTGGATGGACTCCACCGGTGATCTCGGTCAGATGAGCATGGCCGATGCGGCGCAACTCTGGCCGAAGTTCCAGGCCAAAGCCCTCCAGAGCGGCGGCGGCGTGGACCTGGGTGTCTCCTTCTCGGCCGATGACGGCACCAGCGTAGCGCTGATTCTGTCGCAGGTGGCGATGAGCACAAACAGCGACGGGCAATACGTCTTCACCGGGAACTTGAGTGCCGATCCGGCCTCGCGACCGGACGCTCTCGATCAGTGGGACGTCGTCGGGGCCGGGTACAAGACGCAGTACGACAACTTCCGCACCACCTACGGACTCACCGGCCTCGGAATCCCGAGTTCGACACCGATCACCATCGACTTCCAGAACGCCGCCGTGTTCTCCGACACCGCCAGCGCCATCAGCTACCAGCAGTATGGGTTGTACGCGTTCGACCATCAGCAGACGGACTACACCTACAGTGCGGGTTCACCCGTCACGTCCGCGGCATCCGATGCGGTGACCGCCGCGGTAACTCCCGAAAAAGCAACGAGCGGCGTGACCGCGTCGATCCCATTGCAACAGTCCTTCGTCATCGGTCGCGCGGACGGATCGGTCGAACTGTGGACCGGCGGAGTCAAGAACCTGCTTCAGGCGCCGACCGTCAACGGTGCCTCGGTGGTCAACATCGTGTCCTACGACCGGCCGTTGCAGGACGCCACAGGCGCGATGGTGGCGAGCAGTTTCACGGGAAGTATCGATGGCAACGTCCTGACGGTCAGCGCGCTGGGCGCGGGCAGCACCGTGACGGTCGGCCAGGAGATCGCCGGCTCCGGCATTCAGGCGGGGACAGTCATCACCCAGTTCATCGTTCCGGAGACGGGCCGGTGCATCGAGAAGAAGGGCGACGACTGCGTCAAGTCCACCGGCGGGCAGGGCGGAGAGATCGGCGGCCTGGGCACCTATGAAGTGAGCATCCCCCAATCCATTGCAGCCACCGTCATCACCCAGCCCTCGGTCCTGGCCAAGGCGCCCGGGTTCGTCGTCGCCCTCAGCGACGGAACAGTCCGGCAATGGTCGACCACCAACGGCTGGGTCGAGCTGCAGAACAGCCTCTGGGGCACGGCTGCACCGCGGACGGTCAAGGGTATGACCACCTTCGGTGACGGCGTCGCCGTCGGTTTGGACGACGGATCGCTGCGGGTGTGGAGTGGGCCCGACGGCCAGGCCGCCGATGCATGGAAGAACAACTGGGTCAACGTGCGTGACTGCCAGGGGTCGACGGGGTGCAGACCCGTCGAGAACGTCGCCGCTGTGAAGGGCGGTGTCGTGGTGGGCAACGGTCCGGCGGTCTCGGACAGCTCGGTGCCGAGACTGCTGTTCTTCTCGGAGTCGAACCCTGGGATCCCGGTTTTCCTGCAAGGTGCGCCGGTGGGCCAGAGGGTCACCGCCATGACGGCCTTCGCCGATGGAGTGGCGGTGGGCTACAACAACGGTGGGGTGTATTACTGGGATCTACGGGCATCGGGCGGTCCCGGCTTCACCCGTGACGCCAAGGTACTGATTGCCGCCGGCGCCAACGGAAGTCCGGTCAATACCCTGGCCCCCTACCTCCAGACCCCCAGCTCGACCGACCCCATACTGATCGTCGGCTACGGGGGACTGGGATCCGTTGACGAGATCGTCGGCTACGACAGTTCCAAGCCGTTCGTGGTCCCGTTGCACGACACGGGGTGGGGGTCTGCGGTCACGTCCATGACGACGTTCAATTCCGCCGCCATCAACAACGTCGCCGGCGTGATTGTCGGCCTGGCAAACGGGTCGGTGCAGTTGTGGAGCGGCAAGACCTCCAACAGCGGTCAGAATTTCTGGACGGAACTGCACGACCCGGGCTGGGAGAGCGGCGTCGCGACGCTCATTCCGTTCCGCCAGAACCTCCCCGACGACAAGGGCAACGTCGTGCCCCGTGACGGTGTCGTCGTCGGTTTGACGAACGGATCGGTGCAGCAGTGGTCCGGGCTGATCACCGGCAAGACCGGTCAGGCCGATTGGACTCAGATCGTCTGCGGTCCACAGGGATGCGTCGGCCCCCCGCCGACGCCCGACCCATCACCGAGTCTGGGCAAGGACGGCACGCTGAAGGCAGCCGTGGACTTCGCCAAGGGCGCGGTGAAAGACGGAGCCACGTGGGGTACCAACATCGGCGGGGCCTACGACCCGCTGTTCTACGGGACCAACTTGCTTCCCCCGTGTTCGAAGGACAACACGTGCGATGGCCAATTCGTGCCGATCGCGGTGAACGTCGAGAAGTCTCCGTTTTCCCAGGAGTGGTCGCAGTTGGACGCTTCGGTGAAGCTTTCCTACGACGTCAACGCGATCGCCTACGGCTACGCGTTCATGCCCAATGGTTTCTGGGCCAAGCTCAATCCCGGTAAATGGTCGCTGGCCGCACTCGGCGCCGTGGAAACCGGTCCGTCACTGACCTTGAAGCTAGGCGAGGGCGGCACCATCAACGTGCCGCGATCAAATCTGGTGGACTGGGGCTTCTCCACCCCCGGCCCGCTGGGGATCGATCGTGTCGCACTGGGTCTGGGGGTTGACGGAGAACTGACCGCCCAGTTGGCTTGCGGGGCGACTAACTGCCCGGACAAACTGAACGCCCACGCCTATGTGGTGCCGGGTGTGCTGCTCACCTACAACACCCAGGCCAAGCCCCGCGGCGTCGGGCTCGGCTTCGGCTGGTATCCGGACCTCGAGTACAGCGATTTCACCAAGGTCACCGGAGCCGCCGTCTCGGCCACTCTCACTCCGTACGCGACGCTGTCGTACGGGATCTTCACCCCGGACACGTGGTGGCTGATCGGCGGATGGTCGCTCTTCAAGCTGGGGGTGGGCTACGAGAATCCGCTGTCGACGACCATTGCCGCCGGGCAGGGAACCAGCGCCTCACTGGCACTCGGTTCCCAGGGGTTCATCACGACCCATGCCGGCATTCTGGAGTCGCTGACGTCGAAGTTGAGTTGGGACAACAGATTCCAGGTGTACGACGTGAGTAGTACCTACTCGTTGGGGTGAAAGGTAACGATCATGACGAGGTCGGACTCTGCGCCCGCCCTGTTGTCGCACCCGTGGGTCGAGCCGACGAGGGTGCATCGCAATGCATACCTTGATGGTTCGCTCTTTGAGGAGGAGTTACGCCGGATCTTCGGCCGCACCTGGGTGTATGTCGCCCATGAGAGTGAAGTCGCGAACCCCGGTGACTTCAAGACGACGGTCATCGGCCGTCAGCCGGTCATCGTCTCCCGCGACGAAACCGGTGAGATACATGTCCTGATGAACCGATGTGCTCACCGTGCTGCGACGGTCTGCCAGGCGGCCTCCGGCAACTCGTCGAACTTCCGTTGCGATTACCACGGGTGGACGTATCGGAACAACGGTCAGCTCGTGACGCCGACCATGACGGCCGGCTATGCGATGGAAGACTTCGACCGCGCGCAGTACTCACTCGCGAAGGCGCCCAGGGTCGACAGCTATCGAGGATTGATCTTCGCAAGTTTGAGCCCGGAAGGTCAGTCGCTGGGTGCACACCTGGGCAGAGCCCGCGAATACATTGACCTGACCTTCGATTTGTCGCCGACCGGCTCGGTGAGACTGGGTGCCGGTGCCCAGAAATATGCATACGCGGGGAACTGGAAACTGCAGAGCGAGAATGGGGTAGACGGCTATCACCCCAACTTCGTGCACCGGACGTTCTTCGCGAATAGTGATTTCGGCATGGGCATATTCGGTCCGAAGTCCAAGGGTCGGGCCGCCACGCTCGGCGGTGGTCACGGTCTTCTGGATTTACGCCCCGTGATGGAACCTCAATTCAGGGCGAGGCTTGAAACACCCCAGGGGCAGTGGCTCGCTGAAAGGCTCGCCGAAAGATTGGGGAGCAGGGAACGCGCTGAGGAAACGATCGCTGCTGGAGGAAGTGAGGGGTTCAACCTATTGATCTTCCCCAATCTCCAGATCATCGGTGTGCAGTTCCGGGTGATTCATCCGCGGGCGGTGGACCACACCGAGGTCGAGATCTATCCGTTCCTCCATGTCGGGGCTCCCCAAGAGGTGAACACCGAACGTCTGAGATGGCACGAAACGTTTTACGGGCCGGCTGGTGGCGGGGGGCCAGATGATGTGGAGATGTTCGACAGGGTTACCAAGGGACTGTCAGTTGAAGGCGTCGAATGGTTGTCGTTCATGCGGGGTCTGAATCGCGAAGAGATCGACGGCGAGACCCGGTGGGGACACATTACAGATGAACAACCCCAGCGAGGCTTCTACGAGCAGTGGCTGCAGCTGATGGGGTCCATCAATGACTGACTTACACGAGGCGCAACATCGGCTAATCTCACGGGCGGATGCTGAAGAGTTTCTCGTCGCGGAAGCTGCTTTGCTTGACGACGGCCGGTATGGCGAGTGGCTATCCCTGTTCACCGAGGACGCTCTGTATTGGGTGCCCTGCAACGACATGCAGAACACTCCTGAAGATCATGTGGCCATCATCTATGACTCCAAAGATGCTCTGGGGCAGAGAGTCACGCGTTTGGAGCATGGCCGGCTGGTGCAGGACCCGCCGTCTCGGACGCTGCACACGATCAGCAACATCATGGTCGAGCCAGCTACGGGTGACGCGGAGGTCGAGGTGCGCGCGGCGCTGGTGCTGTACGTAGAACACGCAGGCAAGAGCGGGATTCATCCCGCGCGCTGCCGATACCGCCTTCGGCGTGAAGGGGGCTCCTGGAGGATCGTGGAAAAGACTGTCTCTCTGCTCGGCAACGACAACTTCCTGCCCAATATCGTCTCCCTGCTGTGAAATCCGACGCCTCTCACTGCCGGCCAATTTATGCGAGGACCTAAATTGATGATGTCGTCTGCTGTTCCGCATTTGTTCCAGAAGCGATCTCGCACAGTTGTATTCACAGTCGGCCTGCTGCTCGCGGGACCTCAGGCCGCTGGGATAGCCGTCGCTGACAATGGCGAACACGCGTCCTCGACGGCAGCAAGCGTGGCCGCAGCCGCGGCGGCCGACCCGATCACGAGTCTGATCGGCGTCTTCTTCAGCGACGGCACCGCCGCGCACCCCGACGCCGGTCTGTTGTTCGGCAATGGCTTCAGCTTCGACGAGACCACGTGCACCGGCACGACGGCATGTGCCGGCGGCAACGGCGGACTGCTGATCGGCAACGGCGGCAACGGCTGGAACGGCGGCCGCGGCGGCAACGCAGGGATGTTCGGCAACGCGGGCAACGGCGGCGACGGACCGGACGCGATCTACACCAGCGGTGTGCTGACCAATGCTGCGGTCAACGGTGGCGGCGGCGGCTACGCGGGCCTGTTCGGCAACGGCGGAAACGGGGGCAACGGCGGGGAGGACCTGGGCGGCAACGCCCAGACCATAGCGTCGGCCGGAGCGATGGGCGGCAACGGCGGTCGCGGTGGATTGATGTTCGGCAATGGCGGCGACGGCGGCGGTTACCTCAGCA
>CAYFMA010000028.1:32106-37990 GCA_964344085.1 uncultured Mycobacterium sp. | reverse complement strand
GGCCTCCGTTACCGCCCTTGCCGCCACTGCCGAAGAGGCCGGTGGCGCCGGCGGCGGCACCGGCCTCTTCGGCAGTGGCGGCAAGGGCGGTAACGGAGGCCCGGGGGCCGCCTTCCCCGAAGGATCCTCCGCTGACGCGTTCGGCGGCGTCGGCGGCGCGGGTGGACGCGGCGGCCTGGTGTGGGGCGACGGTGGAGCCGGCGGCAACGGCGGCGGTTACCTCAGCACGATTCAGGACGACAGGTTCTACGCGGTCATGGTGTGGGACGGAATCGCGACCGGCGGTAACGGCGGTGACGGTGGCGCGGCGACGTTCGGATCGGGAGGGGCCGGTGGTATCGGCGGCGGTGCCCGATCCAGAGGTGTCGGTAATGCGTTCGCCGGCTCCGGCGGCGCCGGCGGTGCAGTGGTCTTCGGCTTCGGCATGTTCGGTGGGCAGGGCGGTCGAGCCCAGGCCATCAGCGGAACCGCCACTGCGGGTTCCGGTGGCAACGGCGGTGGGGCAGTCCTGCTCGGCTCGGCGGCGGACAATCCGGTCACCATGGCCAACGGTGGTATCGGAGGTGAGGCCGTGGTGACCGGTACCGGAACCGCTAACGGCGCCCGCGGCGGCAACGGCGCCAAGGGTGCGTTGCTCTTCGGTGCGGGCGGCAACGGAGGCCCCGGCGGGACGACCCAGAACTCCGCCGTGACCGCGGTGTCGGTCGGTGGCGCCGGCGGCAGCGGCGGCGCCGGCGGGTTGCTGGCCAGCGGTGGCAATGGCGGCGTCGGAGGGAATTTCAAGGCAGGCGGTGCGGCGGGCTCGAGGGCGGGCGCGGGCGGCTCGGCCGGTGCCGGAGGGCTGGGCGGCCGACCCGGCAACGGGGGAGCCGACGGCTCGGCCGTATAGGCGGCAACGGCATCCGAAGTGAGTCGGTGCTGACGCCGTCAACGATTCTCTCGCTCTCCCAGGTGTTTTCGCGTGCTCCGACGTCGTCGCGATCAGTGTTCTAATTGTCCAGCGCGATATTTAGGGAACAGCCGTCGGGGAAGTTCCGGCGCCGTTCACTCGGGCGATCCGCGAGCAGATGCCCGACGGTCGTGGCGATGCAAAACCTTCCATCCCATCTCATCGATACATTCCATTTATCGGGTCGGCGCCTCGGTTGACTGGCGGGACGCGAATGTTCTCTGCTGGCAGTTCAGGACCCTTCTCCGAGGAGAGGTCACCTGCCGCCGTCGTGTCTGCGGCGGCGGCCGCTGGTCGCCCGGTGGTTGACATCCCGGTCCGGCGGCGTGTTGCATCGCGGCAACCCCGCCAGCTAATCCCGTTAGGAAGCACCATGGCCAAGTTCGGCAATGCAAGAGATCGTCGCGCCGGCAGTTCCTTGCGGGCAGCGCTGGCATTGCCCGGTGTTCTCGTCGTCGGTGCGAGCGCGGTGGTGATGGCGTCCTCTGGGGGTTCGCCGTTTGTCGTCTCAGCCCCGCGAACCGCCGATGTCCAACTGAGCGGCTTGTTCTTCGGTGATGGGACCCAGGTCAACCCGAACGCCGGGCTGTTGTTCGGCAACGGGTATAGCTACACCTCCGCCGATGACACCTACTGCAGCTCACATGTTTGCAATGGCGGCAACGGCGGCCTGCTGTTCGGCAACGGTGGCAACGGCTGGAGTGCCATCGCAGGATCGGGTCTGGCCGGCGGCAACGGCGGCAATGCCGGCCTCATCGGGTTCGGCCAGGGCGGCAACGGCGGTAACGGCGCCGACGCCGGGTACGTGTCGAACGTCTTGGACAACGCGGCCACCGTCGGCGGCAACGGCGGCAACGGCGGACTGTTCGGCAACGGCGGCGCGGGCGGTAAGGGGGGTCAGGACCTGGGCGGCTCCGCGCAGAAGGGTGACTCGATCGGAGCCGACGGTGGCCGGGGTGGCCGCGGAGGCCTGTTCTGGGGCAACGGCGGCGCCGGCGGTGACGGCGGCCAAGGAAAGGCCGACGCCGGTGGCAACAAGAACGGCAGCGGCGGTTCCGGCGGCATCGGTGGATCGGCGGTCCTGTTCGGCAACGGCGGCACAGGCGGATCCGGCGGATACGCGCTGTCGCCGAATGGCACTGCGGCGACGGGCGGCGCAGGCCGCGACGGTGGCCGCGGGGGTCATATCTGGGGCAACGGCGGCGCGGGCGGCAACGGCGGCGGCTGGTATGACAGCACCAACCCCGACGACTGGGTCCGTTACGGCGTGAGCACGGAGAACGGCATCGCCACCGGCGGCGCGGGAGGCAACGGCGGCGGCGCCACAATCGGAGTCGGTGGCCGCGGCGGTAACGGCGGCCACGCCTTCTCCGGTTTCGACGCCAATGGTGTTTCCCTCGGTGGCGCCGGGGGCAGCGGCGGCCCTGGACAGGCCGGTGGCCAAGGAGGTTCGGCGGCGAGTCTATTGGGCAGCGCCCAGGGCGGCGCTGGCGGCGACGCCGGGCGGGCTCTCCTATTCAGCGGTGCCCCGGCGGGCGGCGCGGGCGGCGGCGCCACCGTCACGTCCAGCAACTCCCCAGCCAAGGGCGGTGTCGGCGGTCGGGGCGGCACGGGTGGTCCTTTCACCACCGGCGGTGTCGGAGGCGCGGGCGGCTCGCTTCCGTCGAGCGGTTCCTACCAGAACATCGGCCTCGGAACAGGCGGTAATGGCGGCGTCGGCGGCAAGGGTGGGCTGTTCGCCAACGGCGGCATCGGCGGTGTGGGCGGCGACGCCAAGATTCCCCCCGGTTTCCCCGGCACCAAGGCCGGTCGCGGCGGATTCGGCGGCCCCGGCGGATTCGGCGGTCAGCCGGGTGCCAGCGGCAACGACGGCTCCACCTAACAGCCGCGGGCGCAACTGAAAATCCTTATGCACCAGGCATATACGGCGCTGGACATCAGCCCTGGCCTTCAGTCGCGTCTTGCCGGCACACTCGTCATCCTTCGGATGTAGTCGCCGCTGCCAGCGCCGCATCGATGACGGCGGTCGGCGTGATCGCCACGGCGGCTTTCTGTGCCCGACTCGCAAAATCCAACAAGTAGCGACGTTTGGGATGCTTCGACGTCAGCGCATGTTCGACGGCTCTGGTGACCCGGCCGGGATCGGCGGCGAGTTTTTGCATCCTCCCCAAGAGCTTCCGGGTACCCGACAGATGCGACGCATAAAGTCGTCGGTGCTCATCGCGGAGTTTGTCGACCATGCGATCGTGTTCATCGAGTATCTCAGTCCAGATGTCCGTTCGGATCGGTCCGGGTTCAATGAGTGAAACCGGAATCCTCCAGGGCCGCAATTCGATACGGAGCGCATCGGCCAGGGATTCGATCGCATACTTTGATGCGTTGTAGGCGCCGGTTCCCGGGGTGGTGAACAGCCCACTGACCGACGAAATGAACACGATGCGTCCGCGGGAGGCGCGAATCTGCGGCAGTACCGCCTGGGTCACGGCGATCTGCGCCACGACGTTGACGTCGAGTTGCCGTTCCAAGTCGTCCAGATCCAATCCCTCCACTGGACCGTTGACGACGATGCCGGCGTTGTTGACGACTCCGTTCAGCTCAGAGGGAAGTAGATCCGGAAGAGCCGCAATCGCGGACCGGTCGGTGATGTCGAGAGGGATGGCGTGCACGTTGGTTAGGCGATCGAGACTCTGGAGGGCGTCGGCGGATCGAGCGGTGGCATAGACGTCCCAACCTCGGCGGCTCATGTGCTCGGTGATCGCCAGGCCGAGTCCTCGTCCTGCTCCGGTAACCAGTACGGACGGCATAGCTTCTCTTCTTTCTTTGCGGAGTGACTAAGCGACCTGTGTGCCCGACTCCGCCCGCACCCGGCGGGTCAGCTCGTCGGCGAGCACATCGTTAGCTCCGGACTCTATGCCGTCGAGGGGGGATCGCGACGGGCGGTACTGCGGCGGGATCACTTCGTGACACAGCCCAGAGTTGAGGCGCCAGACCCAGGCCGATTCGTCTCACCACTTCGGCCTGGGCCTGAATAATCCCGTTGACGTTCAGAAAGGTGAATTTCCTGGACACCGCACCCACCGGCCACACCCTGCTGCTACTGGACGCCACGGGCTCCTACCACCGCGAGATCGCCCGCCGGATGGGCGAGAGTGGCCACTACACCACACCGCTCATGCGCCTGCATGATCCCGAGCTGACCAAAGTCCTACTCATCACCCTTGCCGAAACGACCCCCGTCCTCGAAGCTGCCGATCTACAGAACGACCTAGAACGTGCCGGCACCCATCCTTGGGCCTGGGTCATCAACAATTCGGTGGCCGGGGCAAACCCGACCAACCCGTTGCTGCGCCAGTGAGCCACCGCCGAAGTCACCCAAATCGACATCGTGCGGACACGATATGCCGACCGCTACGCGGTCATTCCGCTGCTCGCCGGCGAGCCGGTGGGTATCCCGGCTCTGGAAGAACTCATCACGTAGCGTTCGGCCCGGATGGGGGCGATTGTCCGAGCGGCTCCCGGCGAGGAGAAACCAAATGTGCACAGGGATCCGATTGAAGGCCGGTAACGGTGATGTGGTCTACGCGAGGACGATGGAGTTCGACACCCCGCTGCCGGAGTGCATCGGCTACTTTCCACGCGGACAGCAATTCGTCGGCGAGACGAGTTCGGGAACTGACGGGATGCGGTGGACCAATAGATACGCGTTCGGCGGCAACGTGTTGATCGTCGACGGAACGCACTCGCTTGGCTCCGACGGCATCAACGAGAAGGGCCTAGTGGCGGGCGTTTTCAATCTTCCCGGTTTCACCGAGTTCTCACCGGCGTCGGAGGCCAATCGCGACAAGGCGATCGCCAGCTGGCAGGTCGTGCTGTACGTCCTTGGCACGTGCGCGACGGCTGACGAAGCCGGGGCTCTTCTGCTGTCCGGGGACGTCGTCGTAGTCGATACCGATTTCCCTTTCACCCCTACAACGAGGGGTCAACTGCCCATCCACCTACGTGTCGGTGATGCCAGCGGGAAGACGATCATCTGCGAATGGCACACCCCTGATCACCCGCCGACGATCCTCGAGTCGCCCGGCGGCTGTGTGACGAACCCGCCGCGTTTCGAATTCCACCTGAACAACTGGGAGCACTTCAAGTCACTGTCTCCGTACAACCCGGCCGGCCCGATCACACCCGGCTCGCAGGATTACAAAATCACGATGGGCAACGGCTACGTTGGTATGCCAGGTGGCAGTAACTCTCCCGACCGCTTCATCCGCGCGAACCTTTATGCGCGCGATTCTTACACCGCAGCGACCGGCGCCGATGCGGTTTGGACGGCGTGGCATGTGATGAACAACTTCGACCTGCCCCGAGGAATTCTGCGCAACGTGACTGACAAAGGTGCGGAGTCCACGGAATACACGTTGTGGACCAGCGTCGCCGATACGAAGAACCTCAAGTACTACTACCGGGTGTATGAGAACCCCGCGATCTATGAGCTTGACCTGAGCGATCAGGACCCGACCGGAACGGCCGTCTTGACCGATGACAGGCCCTCTCGCTCGCCGATAGTGACGGTGCCGGTTCGATTCGAATAACCCGGCCGCGTTGGCGGAGAGCGAGAAGAGGAGCACGATCCTGCGATGAGCGCCGGACCGGGTGGGGGAGGTGAGGCCGCGGAGTCTTGGTGCGGTTGATCGTTAGGACGCCGATTCGAACGCCGGCGCGAGGTAGCGGAAAGCCATGACTTTCGCTTGTTCGATGATCCGCGGATCGCCTTCGGGATCGCTCCGGAAGGCCGTCTCCAGTAGCGCCTGGCTCGCCTCCCAACAGACGTAGATCATCCTCGCCAACTCGTCGCGGGGGACATTCGCCTTGTCGACCGTCAGATCGGCGAGTGCGTCGGCGAAGCGCGTGTTGTTGTGTTGATGGTCGGCACGGATGAAC
>CAYFMA010000028.1:0-32096 GCA_964344085.1 uncultured Mycobacterium sp. | reverse complement strand
GGATGAACTCGGGATCAAGCCGCGCCCCGACCCACAGTTCGCGCAGTGCCGGCTCGCCTCGGTAGTAGCCGGCATATGCCTCGAGCAGCAGATCCACGAGTTCATGCCAGGCGCAGTCGGCATCGACTTCTGACAGGGACGACGCGAGGACGTCGGCGAAGCGCTGTGCGAACCTTTCGGCCAGGGCGTAGATGATGTCGTCTTTGCGGGCGAAGAACTGATACAACGTCCCCAGCGGAACTCCGGCGCGCTTGGCGATGTCGCTGACCTTGAGGGAGTCCAGACCCTGGTCGTCGACGATGGCCGCTGCCGCGTCGAGGATGCGCCCCACGCGTTCGCGGCTGCGCTGTTGGCTCGGCGATCGGCGCATGTGCGCCGGAGTCGATGTCGTCACTTCTGGTCGACTGTCACTTCTGATCGAACGGTGCCAGGTACATGAGTTGGACGAAACCACACCGCCGCAGCATTGAGAAGCGCCCGCCCGGTACCGCTTTGGCCTCGGCGGTGAAGTGGGACGCCAAGCCTCGGGTGAACCCGCGCCGGTCATAGCGGGCCAAGGTGTCGTCGACCAGATCCTCGGAGAGGTCCCAGACTCGATTGCCCACGATGTCGACCATGGCGCCGTACTGGATGTAGTAGCCCAGCGCTCCGTCCCGCTCGACACTGATCCCGGGAGTGGTGTGCACCGTGATGCCGTCGGCGAGTTCGGCAGTCCGGACGTTGTCGAGTTCGGCCGATTGCGCGCAGTCGGTAGCGCGCCTGGCGCTGCGCAGGGTGAAGTCCTCGCCGGCAACGACCGGCTCGATGCCGTGGTCATGGAGCAGACAGCCCGCGTAGAGCAACTCGTCGTCGACGGCGATGCCATCGACGTCGGCCAGTGCGCGGCCGAAGATCCAAGACCGGTAGCTGTGGGTGAGGATCACCGGGTTCTGCTCGGCGGCGGCGGCCTCCGCCTCGCGGGCGAACCGGCTGTCCGGTGGTCGGATCTCCCGCTCGCCCGGTCGGGGAGAAGTCGACGGCCGGGCGCCGCGCAGGCGGTGCAGGAAGTAGTCGCGCTGGCTGTTGACGATGGCGCCGAGCAGGCCGAGTCTTTCCCGGCGTGTGAGCCGGCCCCTGGTGCGGGTCGTCCACTCGAACCCGCCGATGCGGTCACGATCGGGAGCACTCATGGTGCCCACATGTTAAACATGAGCATGGCTCATGTTCTACGCTAGACGGGCGGCGGCGTCAATGGTCCAGCTGTTCAAGGAGGAGTCATGGACATGGTGTTGATCGCCTTGTGTGGCGTGTTCTTCCTCGGGATGGGCCTCTACGCACTCGTGCGGCCGACGGCACTCATCCGTCCCTTCGGCATCGTGCTGCCGAGCCCCGAATCCCGCGCCGAAGTGCGCGCCGTCTATGGCGGATTCGGCGTGGCGATCGCCGGCATGCTCGCGTTGGCGGCAACAGGCCACTCCGCACGGGAGGGCATCCTGATCACGGTGGCCGTGGCACTGGCCGGTATGGCATCAGGAAGGCTGGTGTCCGGCATCATCGATCGGCCGAAGGCCTTCTACCCGAATTGGTTCTACTTCATCGTCGAGTTGGTGCTTGCCGCGGCGCTGTGCTGGGCGGCCTTCCGCGGATAGTGGCGGTAGCTCGCCGTGGCAATGTCGACGAGCCTTAGATCAACCACCGTCACCTCAGCCGACGTCGAGTTCGGTGTACATCCCCGCGCCGTAGTGGCCGGCGATATTGCACAGCAGTTCATAGCGGCCTGCCGGCAGGTTCACCGTCGTCCACGACCACTGGCCCGGTGCGATTCCGTCACCCTCTGCGCTGCTGCAGGTCTGGGAAGCCTCGCCGAGGCTGCCGGTCTCGTCAACCTCTCCATCTGCCCCCACCGGCCGCTGCCCGACGTATTGGCCGGGCCCCAAAGGCATCACGACCACTTCGTGAACAATGCTGCCGCGATTGAAGACGCGCAACGACACCGGGCCGGAGTGAACCGAAGCAGGGGCGGCGGTGATTCGCATCATGCCCGCCATTCCATGACCCATCATCCCGCCGCCCATCATCGGACCTCCCATCATCCCTGGACCCATCATGGGACCCATGTCGGTGAGGCTGACGTCGACGACCGAGCCGGGCAACACCGGGGGAGCGCACGACGGCGGCGCGGCCGGCAGCGGCCCGTGGTGCCGGCCGACACCGGCGAATGCCATTGCGACCGTGAATCCGAGGCCGAGGACGGCCGCAGCGGCCGCGATCAGCAATGCGGGCCGAATACGTGAAACCCTCATGTCCCACCACCGTTCTCCCGACCCGTTAGCGGTACCCCCTCAGGATGCCCCCGACGGTCGCCGATGTCACAGGGCCGAAAGCCTTCTATCCCCGCGGTATATCGGTGATCCAGCGCGCGGCCAGCACACCGGAGATGGCCGTGAGGATGCCGGCTGCGGCGACGGCGGCGTTCAGACCGAGTTGGTCGGCGATGACACCACCCACCAGTGCGCCGGCCGCGTAGCCGAAATCGCGCCAGAACCGGTAGGTGCCCAACGCATTCGGCCGCCAACTGGGATGGGCGTGGTCGGAGACCACGGCGATCAGCGCGGGGTAGACCATGGCGGTTCCGATGCCCAGGGCCACCGCGGAGGTGATGCCGGCCAGAAGCGGCCGGCTCAACAATCCCAGCGCGAGAGCGAATCCCGCTGCCTGGACGAACATTCCGGTGACGATGAGCGGCTTGCGGCCGATCCGATCGGCGAGATGGCCGGTGGCGATCTGCCCCAGACCCCACAACAGGGGATAGAGCCCCTTGATCACCCCGATGGCCAGCAGGCCCAGCCCCTGATTGGTGAACAGCAACGGGAACACGCCCCAGGTCAGGCCGTCGTTGAGATTGTTGACCAGTCCGGCCTGGCTGGCGCCGCGCAGGCTGCGGTCGCCCCATGTGGTGCGGCCGAACACGGCGCGCAGTCCCGAGCCTCCGGTCGGGGCGGGTTTGGGATGCCGTGATAGTTCGAGGGCGACGTGGCCGGCGGTGTCCCCGACGACGAGGGAGAGGCCCAACCCCGCGACGACGAACACCGCGCCGATCAACTCCGGCGCCGGTCGCAGCCCGTAGGCGGTCGCCAGGTAGCCGGTCAGCAACGCGGTGGCTCCGACCGCCATGTAGCCGGCCGCCTCGTTGAGCCCGGTGGCCAGCCCGCGCTGGCTCGGCCCGACCAGATCGATCTTCATGTTGACCGTCATCGACCAGGCCAGACCCTGATTGAGACCGAGCAGGACATTGGCGGCGACGATCCACCACCACGACGGTCCCCAGGCCAGCATGAATGGCACCGGCAGACCTGCGGTCCAGCCGGCGAGCAACAACTGTTTCCGGGTGAACCGCGCCGTCAGGGCGCCGGCGGCCAGATTGGTCAGGGCTTTGGTGAGGCCGAAGGCGATGATGAACGAGAACACCGCCAGATCGCTGGTGATGGCGAAGACCTCGGTGCCGATCAGTGGGACGGTGGTGCGTTCCAGGCCGACCAGTCCGCCGACGCAGACGTTGACGATCACCAGCAGTGTGAACTGGAGCCAGTTCTCCCTCAGGCCGAGTTCGATTGGGCGCGAGGAGCTTCTGAGGGTCATTGCGTCAGATCCCAGTCGGACGTCCTGCGCAGTCCACGCAGTTACGGTACCGAATGAGAGGCTCTCCACGACGCCGCCGGTAGTCTGCCGCTATCGAGACAGTCGCCAGTCCGGGAGGAGCGGAGCCATCGCCAGCGTGAGCAGACGGGCCGGGCCGAGGACCCGTGGCCGGCCCAAGGCTGCCGATGCTGTCCCCAGTGAGGACATTCTCGCGGTCGCGTTGCGCACCTTCGCCACCTACGGATACGACGGAGTTTCGTTGCGCACCATCAACCGCGAACTCGGTGCCAGCCACAACCTGACCTACCAGAGATTCGGAACCAAGGAGGAACTCTGGAAGGCCGCGGTCGACTACGGATTCGGCGGACTGGTCGACTATGCCCGATCGGTGTGGGATCCGACCGTCACTGATGCGCTCGAACAACTTCGTCTGGCCGTCCGCGGCTTCATTCTGTACTCGGCCGCGCACCCCGAACTTCTCGGGCTGATGAGTATCGAGGGCCGTCAGAACACCGAACGGCTGCGCTACATCTACGACACCTACATCGAGCCCGCGCAACGTCCGATGGACCGTCTTCTCACTCACCTCGCCGGTGAGGGGAAGATCCGCAAGATTCCCTACCGTACGTTCTTCTTTCTGTTCGCCCACGGCGGCGCGTCGTCGTTCACACTGGCACCGCTGGCGAGGTTTTTCGACCCGGCCGATCCCGCCGATCAGCGGACCGCCGAGGAACAGGCCGATCTGGTGGCGACCGTGATCGTCAACGGGCTCAGGATTTGACGCTGATCCCGTACTCGACCGTGTAGTGCGACAACGCTTCTCGAATCGAATCCAGGTCAGCGTCGTCGGTGACCGAGATGCTCGCACGGACCGTGCCGTCGTAAGCGTCGGCCTCCACCGACACGACGTCGTCGATGCCCGACAGCGCATCGAGGAACTCTCGGCGGGTCGCATCGGCGCGTAACGGCAACTTGTTGGGCTTGCCGACGGCAGTGATCGGCAGGGATTCCATGACGGTCACCGATTTCGGCGCCGCCGCCCGTTCGCTGACCTGAGACGCCGCCCAGGCGAGAAGTTCGGTCTCACTCGGCGCCGATCCGGTAACGGTCACATAGGCGACCGGTACCTCCCCGGAGTGGGGGTCGGGCCGTCCGACGGCGGCGGCCGCGGTCACCGACGGATGGCTCAGCAGGGAGTCCTCGATGATCGACGGGTCGATGTTGTGGCCGCCGCGGATGATGAGGTCTTTGGCGCGGCCGGTGAGGTAGATGAAACCCTCCTCGTCCACGCGTGCAAGATCGCCGGTGTCGAGCCAGCCGTCGACCAGCATCCCCTTGCCGTCCAGGATGAAGCCGTCGCCGTCGCGGCCGGCCAGGTAACCCGGGAACACCGTCGGCCCGCCGATCGCCAGCCGGCCGGTCTGCCCTGGTGTGCAGTCCTGCCACGTGCCGTCATCGGCCGATTTGATCACCCGCATCTTCTGGTAGGGCATCCGTTGGCCGACCGAACCGGGACGTCGATGGTCGGGGAAACTTCGCGCGCTGGCCGCGGTGGCCTCGGTCAGTCCGTAGCCCTCGACAAGGGGGACGCCCGTCCTCGACTCGAAGTCCTCTCGCACTGCCGGAGGCAGCGGCGAGGCGCCCACCACCGCGAACCGCATCGTGGAGAGATCGGCGTCGACCGCAATCCGGGCAAGAGCCGCGTAGACCGTGGGCACCGCGCTCATGGCGGTGATACCGAATCGCTCGACGATCTTCCAGAAATTCGCCATCAGGTGGGGATCGCGGTAGCCGAGCGGTCCGGCCCACACGGTCTGCTGCCCACGCAACAGGGGAGCCAGCACGGTGACCATGACGGCATTGACGTGGAACAGGGGCAGCGCCGCGAAGATCACCGAGTCCTCGCTCAGCAGCGACATGGCGGCGATCATCCAGGCATTGGCCACTTCGTTGGCGTGGGTGTGTGCGGCGAGTTTGGGCAGGCCGGTGGTGCCGCCGGTGTGGAAGACCGTCGCGATGTCATCCTTGGTGGGCTCGGCGCCGGCGAACACGTTGGGATCGCAGTCGGCCGATCGCGCATCGAGTTCGGTGAGCCGGATCAGGACTTCCACGACACCGGCATCGAGAAGAGCCTGTGCCCTGGCGTCGCATTCGGCGTCGGCTCCCGATGTGATGACGATCCGCGCCCCGAGCCTCTGTGCGAGGGCGGCGATGTGTTCGGGTGCAAGAGCGGAGTTGATCGGTGCGGCTATCCCGGCGAGTTGCGCTGCCAGGGTTGCGGTGATGAGCGATTCGCTGTTGGGGCTGAGCAGCACCACCGCGTCGTTGCGCCGTACTCCGTTGGCGTGCAACAGGTTGGCCGCACCGACGACGTGGGAGTGCAGTTCGCCGAAGGTTCGTCTGCTGGGGTCTTTCCAGTTCGCTCCGTCGGAGAGGACGCTGGTGGCGATCCGCTCCGGCCAGAGCGAGGCGGCGCGGCGCAGGATCGCGTAGGTCGAATCCGGCAGGTGCCGATCGGCCAGTGGGATCGCCTCGATGTCGGCGAGGTCGGCGGGGCTTGCGTACTGCGGCCAGAGCGCTGTCATGCGCCGCGGATCCGGTCGACGAGTTCGGCCGGCCGGTCGGGCGCCGTGTTTCCACGCCAGGCGACGTGCTGGTCGGGCCGGATGAGCACCAGGTCGCGTTCGTAGAGATGTCGTGCGTGCTCGTCATCGATGTCGACGACGAGCAGTGGCACTCCTCGCGCCTCTGCCGCTCCGACGAGAGCGGTGACATCGACCTCGGCGAATCGCAACAGGGTGAACCCCGTGCCGAGCAGATCGAAGATCGCGCGCCCGTCGGCGAGATACACGCTGGGCGGCCGCGATCCCGGACGTGTCGTCGGACGGTAGGCGTCCCAGGTCTGTTCCGGAGCCGGCCCGGGTTCGGTTGCGACGGTGGGGGATTGGTAGCTGTAGCCCCACTCGATGCCGTCGGCCTCGTTTTCCAGGTTGCCCAGATCGGCGATCTCCCGGCCCAGCCGGCGGCGCTGCAGTGGGCCGTTCCAGCCCTCGTGGTGGATCTCCGGTGAGTACGAGGATTTGATGGCCAGTCGTACGACGGCGTGACGTGCGGCGGCGGTGCGGTTGCGCAGTGCGACCGCCCGGCGTTCCTGGCCGTAACTGTCCAGCAGTCCGGGTCCACCCCAGCCCTGCACGTTGGCGGCCAGTGCCCAGCCCAGTCCCACGGCGTCGCCGACGCCGGTGTTCATCCCGTACCCGCCGGTCGGTGGCACCTGGTGTACCGCATCGCCGGCCAGCCACACCCGCCCCGAACCGTAGCCGTCGGCGACGGTCAGGCGAGGCGTCCACGGATTGGCCTCCAGGACCGTGCAATCGAACCGGGTGCCGAGCGTGTCGAAGACGAACTCGCGAGGATCGATCTGGGTGGCGTCCTGCCCGACGCCCAGCGGCCTGTGCAAAGTCCAGGAGTCCTCGTCGTTCTGGGAGATCAGCGTCCAGCCCTGTGGGGACTGGGTATGCCAGACCGGACCGTGCTTCTCGAACACCTCCCGATCGCGAGAAGTGAAGTGCACCATGTAGAAATCGCCGCTGGCTGGGCGCTCTCGGTCCCAGGCCCAAGCGCGTGCGAGCATGCCCAGCATGCGGCGCGGCCCGAGTTCCTTGGCGACGACCTTGCGCAGATCGGTGGAGTCCAGACCGATCCCGAGTCCGTTGCGCACGACGCTCCCCGCGCCGTCGCAGCCCGCCAGATAGCCGGCTCGTACGCGGCGATGTTCCCCGTTGTCAGAGTTGCGCAGCACGACGTCGATCCCGTCGGGATCCTGTACGAAGGATTCCACCGCCCAGCCGTACTGGACGGTCACATGCCGCGCCTCGTCCTCCAGCACCGATTTCAGCGCCGGCTCGAGAAGGATCTGCGAGACGCGCATGCTCGGCTCGAGGCTCCCACGCCCGTCGTTGCGCATGCGAGTCTGTTCGCGGCTGCGGTCCACGCACGGATAGCTGAATCGCGTCAGTTCCCAGCCGTCGAGACTCGTCACCCAGCTCACCACCATGTCGCGGTCGCCGGGAATCGCGATCGCGCGCAGGCGGTCTGCGACCCCGAGGCGACGGAACAACTCCATGCTGCGGCCGTTGGTGATGTCCATCTTCGGATGGCGGGTGGTGGTCTGGTTTCGCTCGACGATCAACGTCGGCACGCCGTGACGCTCCAGCTCGAGCGCGAGGGTCAGCCCGACCGGGCCGGCACCGGCGATGACGACGGGATATGTCTCCATGTCCGAACCATAATCAGTAAAGTGTCAATCAGCAATTAATTAATTGTCGTTATGAGGAGGGTTCAGTGAGCACCGTTTCGTGGTGGATCTCGATTGCGCTGGCGGTGGTCTACCTGCCTGCCGGCCTGATGAAGGTGGTCGTCCCCAAGGGCCGGTTGGAATCCAATGCCCAGTTCGGGTGGATGAGGACGATGTCCTCGTCGATGGTCAAGGGGATCGGCGCGGCCGAGATTCTCGGCGGCCTCGGTGTGATCGCGCCCCGACTGGCAGGGATCTCACCGGCCCTCGGCGTCGCGGCGGCATGGGGACTGGCGGCGGTACAGGTGGGCGCGATCGTCGTCCACGCCCGCCGGCGTGAGTTCGCGACCCTTCCGGTCAATGTCGTACTGCTGGTGTTGGCCGTCGTCCTCGCCGCGGGGTTGGTCTAACCCCGACATCCCCTGACGCGAAATCGCCATGGCGGTCGTGAATTCCGCTTGAGTCGCAACCGTGGTGTCGATTTCGCGGAGGGGACGTGCGATTCCGGCTTACCGTGCCGTTGCCGCGTCGGCGGCCGAGCACCGGCGCCGCAGGTGAAGTTCGATATCGGCCCGGAAGGCTCGCAAGGCGCTACGCACCATGCGGGCCGTGCCGTCGGGGTGGCGGCATGAACCGCGGCCGTCGACGAGGCCGGCCATCCGCCTGATCTCTCGCACGGCGTGATCCGATGCCCGTCGGAACGCCAGTTCCTCCCACAGTTCGGCCAGGCGCGGCAGTCCGTTGAGGCACGGTCCACACTGGCGGGCACTCTGATCGGCGAGGTACCCGGTGATCTCGGCGACGCGCGCCAGTCCGCATTCCGTCGCCCCGAGAGCATGGATGATCCCGGCGCCGGGAGTCGCCCCGACCGAACTCAGGCCCGCCCTGGACAGCGTCATTCCCGCCAAAGCCGAAGCAGGCAGCCAGGTTCCGTGATAGCCGCCGATGAGTACCGCGCTCACCGATGCGGGATCGGTGCCGCCGGCATGCTCGACCAGTCCGGTGAGAGACGCCCCGGTCGGCACCTCGACGACGCCGTGATGGTTCAGTGCACCCGAGAGGGTGACGAGCATGGTGCCCGGCTCCTCGGGGTCGCCCACCGACCGGAACCACTGCGCGCCGTAGCGGACGATCAACGCCATCTGCGCCAGTGTCTCGACGTTGTTCACCAGCGTCGGCCGGCCCCGCACCCCGGAGACCGCTGTGACGACGGTGCGGTCCCGCGGCAATGCGGGTCCGCCCTCGATACGCCGGATGGCGGCCGATTCCTCGCCCGCGACGAAACGATCGGGCGCCTCCACGACCTCGACCCGGCGCGCGTCGAGTCCCGCCGAGCGTCGCTCCTCGAGGGCGGCGTTCACCGCCGGCACCGACTCGGCGTGCAGATACAGATACACCTTGTCGGCGTCGATGGCGTTGGCCGCGGCGTCGAGGCCGTCGAGCACCAGATGCGGTGCGCGGGTCAGCAACTGGAAGTCCTTACGGCTCAGGGGTTCACCTTCGGAGCCGTTTGCGACGACAACCGGCTTGCGGCCGGTGATCGCCGCCATCTTGCGTCCGGTCGGGAACCCCGCACCGCCCCGGCCACGCAGCCCGGCCTGATCGAGTGCGGTGATCACTTCCGGCCCGGTCGCAGGCAGCCCGCCGAACCTGTCGAGGTGGGCGGCCAGAGTCGGCCCCTGGGCGGCGAACAGCCGCGGCACCGCCGGAGGTGTGCTCATGCGTCGACGTACTCGGTGAAGTTCGCCCGTAACCGCCATGCCACCGCCGAGGCGACGATCACCGCGCAGACTCCGGCGACAGCGGCGAACCAGATGTGACCGACGTCGGTGCCGTTACCCAACGAATGGGCCATCGCGACCGGCCACAGCAGGTAGGTGCACCAGTGCACGGCACGAAACGCTTTGAGCCCCAGCCTGTGCCGCAGCAGGCTGGTGATCACCACGATGACGAGAAGATCGACGGCGACGGTGCCCAGGCCCTGCCACAGCGGCCGGTAGGCGCCGAGGAATGGCACCGCGAAGTCGATGAGTTTGAGCTTCGCGTACGGGTCCATGAACAGCAGCCCGAAGTGCAGGATCACCAGCAGCACGGCGAACAACGCGACGAAGCGATGCACGTCGGCGATCCCGAACCGCGGCAGCGCCATCAGTGGGCGCCCCGAACGGTTCATCACACCGAGCGCGACCGATAAGGACAGGAACACCAGCGCGACGATTCCGTTGCCGCGGCCCAGAGCCCAGAAGGCTTCACTGGTCATCGCCGGGTCAGGAACCCTTCGCGGTGGTGTGTGGGACGGCCTTGTTGGGGCCGGAGCCGCCGCCCATCGCGATGTGTGTCTTGGTCGTGGACGACGAGCTCGACGATGACGAGCTTGAGGACTTGCTGCTCGAGCTGCTGGAACTGCTGGAGCTCGAACTCTGGCCGCCGATCGGTCCCGACGAGGCGGGAGCGGGCGCGGTGTAGGCGGGAGCGGGCGCGGTGTAGGTGGGGGCCGGCGCGTAGGTCTGTACCGGAGCCGGGACGTAGGTCTGCACCGGTTCGGGAGCGTAGGTCTGGGTGTACTTCGGCGCGGCCGCCGGAGCGGGCGCCGGCGCGTACGCGGGAGCCTCGGCCTGCTGGACCGGTTCCGGTGCGGCCACCGGAGCCGGAGCGTCCGGGATGATCACCGGAGCGGCCGGGGCGACCGGAACCGTCACGGCGACCTCGGCGGGAACCTCGAGTGCGGCGGGAACCTCCGCGGCGACAGGCTTGACCGTGTCACCGAAGGCCAGGGCCGACGCACCGGCGACACCGGCCGCGCCCAGTCCGGCCAGCGCCCAGGAGGCGACGGCCGCGCGGCGGAATCCGGAACGGGGTGAGTTCATACCTGCGATGGTGCCGACCGATTCTTGGAGGTCTCAAAGAACTGATGAGGGTGTCAGTCCCGGGCAGTCCGAAGCACCGGGGCCGCGGGCAGCGCGATCGTGAAAGTGGCCCCCTGACCTGCGGCGGAACTCACCGACACCTCGCCGCCGTGGGCGTGGGCGATCTCACGCACCAGGGCCAGGCCGATCCCGTAGGACTGCCGGTCGCCCCGGTTGGTGTGCGCATCGCCATGGGAGAACCGGTTGAACAGCGTGGCCATGGCGGCGTCGTCGATGCCCACACCGTCGTCGGCGACCGACACCATCACCTGCTGCCCGTCGCGGCGGGCCAGCACCGCGACCGTGCCGCCGTCGCGGCCGTGCGCGACGGCGTTGTCGACCAACGCGGTGAGCGCCCGACGCAGTGCGGCCTCGGTGCCGACGACGTCCAGGCCCGTCCCCTCGGGAACCTCACAAGCCAGCGTGATCCCGTTCGACTCGGCATAAGGGGTCATACTCGCGCACACCGCGCGACTCAGCGCGCCCAGATCGACCCGCACCCTTTCGTGACTGCCGGCGGTCATGGTTGCCGATGCCAGCAGGTCGTCGACCAACCCGCTCAGCACCCTGGTGTCGTCGACGAGAGCTTCGACGTCTTTGGCGGCGGCTTCGGCATTGCCGGAATGCAAACGGGCGGAGAGCAATTGGGCGCGGGTGTGCAACACGGTCAGCGGTGCGCGCAGTTCGTGGGAGGCGTCGGCGACGAAGCGGCGTTGCAGCGCAAGGGCCTGGGCCAGCGGCCGCACCGAGCGTCGGGTGAACAGAGCGACGACGAGGATCGAGGCGAGGATCCCGGCAACTTCCGCCAGCGCCAGCGCGCCGAACAACCGTGCGCGGCTGGTTTGGTAGGGCGCGAGGTCCATCAGTGCGACTACGCGGCCCTCCGGACGCTCCACGGTCAGGGCCCGGTAGTTGCGGCCGTTTGCGTGCACATCGCTGAAACCGGTCGGACCGTTGAGCAGCGGGATACCGGGCTTGCCGCCATCGCTGACCATCATCTTCCCGTCGTGGTTTCGCAGCGCGAGTTCCATGCCGGGCGGGGGATCGTCGGCATCGTCGGCGCTCATCGCGACCGTGGTCAGCTGGTCGGTCATCTGGCGGTTCTGGGACCGTAGGTAGCCGAACGCGACCAGCGCTCCGACCAGAATCAGCACCGCCGCCAGTGCTGCCGACGCCTGGATGGCCGCGATCCGGCCGGCCCGGCGGATGACTGCGAGGTCGCCCGTCGAGGCGGCATTCTGACGCGTCATTCCAGCCCGAACCGGTAGCCCGCGCCGTGCACGGTGGCGATCACCTGCTTGCCGAGTTTGCGGCGCAGGTAATGCACATAGAGATCCACCGCACCGTCGGAGTCGACCCCGTCGAAGGCGTGCATGAGCAGTTGCGGGCGGCTGAACACCCGGCGCGGAGACTGCATGAGGGTCGCCAGCAGGGCGCACTCGCGCTCGGTGAGTTCGACGTCGTTCGCCCGCCGGTTCAGCAGATCCAGCCGCAGGCCGCCGACGTTGAGAACGGTCGCCGCATCATCGGATCGCCGCAGCAGCGCCCGCACGCGTGCCAGCAACTCAGGCACCTCGAACGGCTTGACCAGATAGTCCTGAGCGCCGGCGTCCAGGCCCTCGACGCGATCCTCGACCGAGCCCCGTCCGGTGAGCATCAATGCCGGCGTGGTGATACCCCGGGCACGCAGCAGGGAGATCAGTTCGGAGCCGTCCATCACCGGCAGGCCACGGTCGACGACGAGGGCGTCGTACTCCCCGGTCAGCCCGCGGTGCAGGCCCTGCTGTGCGTCGAAGGCGACATCCACCCGGTAGCCCTCCCCGGTGAACAGATCCACCAGCATGGCGCTCAGTGCGCGGTCGTCCTCGACCACGAGCAACAGTGGAGCGGTCACGGTTGCCAAGGGTGCCACGGGAATTCTTTCAGCGCTCAAAGAAAGCATCGGCAGGCTGTCGACCATGACCGTCGGGGTGCACTGGCAACGGTGGACCACCGAGATGCATCTGCTGGTCACCGACCCTGCCGAACTGCCGCGTGCCCGGGCGATCGTCGACGCCGAGTTGGATGACATCGAACTGGCCGCCTCCCGGTTTCGCCCCGACTCCGAGGTGTGCGCGCTGGCCGGGGCCGAAGGCGCCCGCCGGGATGTCAGCCGCGTGCTCGCCGATCTGATCGAGGCGGCACTGACGGCGGCGGAGATGACCGACGGCGACGTCGATCCCACCGTCGGCAACGCGGTGATCGCTCTCGGGTACGACGAGACCTTCGCAGGATCGACGAGTCCCCGCATCGCCTCGCTGGCAGTGCCGGTCGACTGGACCGCCGTCGAATTCGACGGGACCGGTGTCCGGATGCCGGCCGGCACCCTGCTCGACCTCGGCGCAACAGCGAAGGCGGTGGCCGCCGACCGGTGCGCACAGCGGGTCCACTCCGAGACCGGCACTGGGGTTTTGGTCAACCTCGGCGGCGACCTTGCGACTGCGGGGCCGGTCCCGGAGGGCGACTGGCAGATCCTGGTACAGGACACCGACGACGATCCCTCCACCCAGGTGTCGGTCGGCTCGGGTCTCGGGATGGCGACCTCCAGCACCCGGCGCCGTCGTTGGGTGCGCGGCGGGCAGGCGCATCACCACATCGTCGACCCGCGTACCGGGGCCTCGGCTGATCCGGTGTGGAACACCGTCAGCGTGGTCGCGGACAGCTGCCTGGTGGCCAACACCGTCAGCACCGCGGCGATCATCCGCGGACATCGGGCCGTGGATTGGATTGAGGGCCTTGGGCTTCCGGCCCGATTCATCGGTCGTGACGGCCGGCAACGCACCATCGGAGGTTGGCCGCAGTGACCAGACTGCACATCGACTGGACCCGCTGCGACGGCCGCGGGCTGTGCACCGAGTTGCTTCCGCAACTGCTCGGACGCGACGACTGGGGATACCCGGTGCCGCTGGACAGGTCCCGCGATCCGGAGGTTCCCGACGAGTTGTCCAAGTACGCCAAGGCCGCGGTGAAACGCTGTCCGCGCCTGGCGCTGAGCCTGCTGGTGCAGACTTGACCCATGTCTGACGTGGCCACCCACTGGGACGACGCCTACGCACAGGGGGAGACCGCCCGAGGCTGGTTCGAGGCCGAACCCGTGATGTCGCTGCGGATGATCGACGCCGCGCAGGTCGCCTCGGACGCGAGCGTCGTCGACATCGGCGGCGGAACCTCCCGTCTGGTCGACAACTTGCTGGCTCGTGGCCACGACGACGTCACCGTGCTCGACGTGTCCGGTGCCGCGCTGAAGATCGCCCAGGACCGGCTGGGCCCCGATGCGGCGAAGGTCACGTGGATCGCCACCGACATCCGGCAGTGGTCACCGGGCCGCGTTTTCGATCTGTGGCATGACCGCGCCGCCATGCACTTCCTCGGCGACGAGGCCGATCAGGACACCTACCGGCGCACGCTGAACGCCGCGAGCCGGGCCGGCACCGTCGCGGTGTTCGGCTGCTTCGCCTCCGACGGGCCCACACACTGCTCGGGACTTCCCGTCGTACGCCGCGATGTGGCCGACCTGGTCGAGTTCCTCGGCCCGCAATGGGCGCTTGTCGCCCAGGACCGGGAGTCCCATCCCACCCCCGGGGGTGCGATGCAGCCGTTCACCTGGGCCGCGTTCGTCCGTCGGTAGCCTCCATCCCCGGGTAGCCTTTGCCTACCTCGAGGAAGGCTGCGCAATGGGAGCACGTTTGGCACGAGCCGGTATCGCAGCACTCTCGATAGGACTGCTGGCCACCGGCTGCGGGGGTGGCGGCAAGACCGCAACGCCCTCCACCGTGACCGTGACGAGCCAGGCATCCGGTGGCACACCGGCTTCGGATGAGACCGCCGACTGGCACGGCAAGATGGTCGTCGACTATCAGACGGCCGATTCCCCGCAGGCGATCACCGGCCGCGATCTTCTCAAGAGTCAGCATCTCCTCGAGGACATGGCCGACGGCATCAGCCAGTCGCTGAAGCTCCCACAGGATGTGCCGCTGATCGGTAAGCAGTGCGACACCGCCAACGCCTACTGGGATCCGAACGACAAGACCATGACCATCTGTTACGAGGACGCCGCGGACGCTCTGGACATCTACACCAAGATCGGCGACCCCGACCCCACCGCTGCGGCGGTCAACGCCGAATGGGCGACCTTCCTGCACGAGACCGGTCACATGGTCATCGACCTCTACCAGTTGCCGGCGGTCGGCCGCGAAGAGGACGCCGCCGATCAGCTCGCCGCGTTCATCCTGCTGACCCCGGGACCGGACGGGAAGGTCGATCCCGATTCGGTCAAGGCGGTCAAGGACTTCGCGCGCGAGTTCAAGGAGTACGACGCGCGCGACGGCGACCAGATCACCCGGGAGCAACTCGCCGACGTCCACTCGATGAACCTCACCCGGATGTACAACCTCGAATGCTGGGTGTACGGAGCCGATCCGGCCGCCAACGCCGATCTCGTCCAGAACGACGAACTGCCGGCCGACCGCGCCGACGGCTGCCAGGACGAGTACCAGCGGCTCAGCGATTCGTGGGGCGCGCTCCTCAGCCCCTACATCAAGTAGGCACACGCACCATGGCGCTTTTTCTCGATGATGAGGCCGAACCGGTCATCGGCGGTCTGCTGGGGAGCATCTCGACGAGCGAGGGACCGACCAGCGAGCAATTGACCGTTCTGGACGCCATCGCGTCACACGTGTGCGGTCGTGCGGACATCGGCGTGGCCCACCTGACGCCGCTGTCGCCCGACGCTGTCGCCCGGGCGCTGCAGCGGCCCGAGGCGCGTCTGCGTTTCGCCGACATCGTGATGACGCTGGAGATCTGCCGGCATCCGGCTTCCCTGGAACAGGTGGACCTGGCCGAGAAGTACGTCACCGCGATGGGTATCGGTGATCAGGCCGTCGAGTTGACGCGCACCGAGATCGCCAAGGGCGCCGAGGCGGCGGCGACGGATATGAACCGCTCCTATGCCGGGATCCTGCCCGAGATCTCGGAACTGACACTGCGCAACAAATACCTGCACCTGGACCGACCGGATCCAGAACTCGCCGCCCGACTCAAGGCCCTGCACGATCTTCCCGACGACACCCTGGGCTATCAGTACATCGAGTTCTACCGCACTCACGGTTTCCCGCTCCCGGGCGACGACGTCAATCTGCCGGCCCACTACGTCAACCACGATATGAACCACGTCATCACCGGGTATCCGCCGACCGCGCCGGGGGAGATCGCGAGGTCGGGGTTCCTGATGGCCGCCAACGGATCCCGCCACAACTGGCTGGAATTCCTTCTCACGATGTCGATCCACGAGTCGGGCATCCTCAACCACGGCGACATCCGGGCCAAGGTGGCCACCCTGGACCGCGACGGTGTGCCCGCCTACCTCGCCGAAGGATTGCGGCGCGGTGCGCTGTGCACGACGGACCTGAGTCAGGTGGATCATCTCGCGATCGCCCACCTGCCACTGGAGCAGGTCCGTGCGAACTTCTCCGTCGCACCGCTGACCAGCTGATGACGCAGGACGATCCGAGCGAGCTTGCCGCCGACGACGCGGCGATACTGGCGCTGGAGTCGGATGCCATCACCGGTCACACCCTCAAACTCCTCGTACTCGAGCCGAGTTCCAGTGCTCTGGACCTCGAGGCGATCCGGGCGCGGGTGATGGCTCGCCTCGACGCTCAACCACGGGCACGTCAGCGGGTGGACACCTCGGGTGATCGTCCACGATGGGTCGACGCCGCCGACTTCGACATCGCAAATCACGTCCGGCGCCACCCGATCACCGAGGGAGCAACCCATGCCGATCTGCTGGGCGCCGTCGATGCGTTGATGTCGGAGCACCTGGATCGCAGTCACCCACTGTGGACGCTCGACATCATCGGTCCACTGGCAGATGGCCGTGAGGCGATCGCAGCCCGGATTCATCATGCGATGGCCGACGGGATCGCCGGGGTGAGGTTCCTGCACGACGTGTTGTTCGATCCGCACCCCGAGGATCCCGCACCGTCCGGCGCGCCGGGAATCCGGCCGGAACGTCATGCCGGCTGGCTCACCGAGGTGCGACGAATGCCGGCTGCCGTGCATCGGGAACTCGGACACCGCGGATCGGCGTCACCGCTGGATCGTCCGATCACCGGTGCGCGCGAATTGGCTTTCACTGCAGTCGCTTTGGCGGACATGAAGGCCGTCGGAGCGGATCTGGACGATCCGGCGACGGTCAATGACGTGTTGCTGGCGATCATCGCCGGGGGTCTGCGCGAGTGGTTCGGTGCGCGGGATGTGGCAACTCCCCGCCTGCGGGCACAGATACCGGTCAGCCTGCATCATCGCGAGGAGGGCGCCACTGCTGCGGGTAACCGGGATTCGTTCCTCAACATCGACCTACCGCTGGGCGAGGACGATCCTGTGGAGCGGCTCAAACTGATCCGCGCTCAGACCCGGGTGGACAAACAACGCGGTGACGCCCAGGAGATGTACGACCTGATGCACGCCCTCGGCAGGATGCCCGCGGTCGGCGGCGCCGTGCAAAGGTTGGCCGGCAGTGCCCGTGAGTTCAGCCTGTCGATTTCGAATGTTCCCGGGCCGGCGGTGGCGGTGGGGGTCGATGACCGGCGGGTGGAACACCTCTTCTCGTCCTCCGAGCCGGCCATGCATCATGCGCTGCGCGTCTCGGCGATCTCCTGTGATGGTTTCGTCGGCATCGGCCTGTGTTCGGATCCGCAGGCGCTACCGGGCATGCCCGCGCTCGCTGACGCGATCGACGCGGCTTTCGTCGAATTGCGATCGGCTCGGATCTAGTCCCCTTCTGGTTCCTATTCAGTCCTGATTTCCTATTCCAGACCTCATTGTGTCCGGGGCAGCATCGCTGCATGGTTACGTTGATCGACCGCAGGGCGCCGGAACCGAGCCCCACCGAACTGTTCCGCCATCCATCGCTCGCCGGGACCGTCCCCTTGATGGCGATCACGGGCAGCGGCGTCATCGCGCAGGTGAACGCCGCCGGCGCGAAGATGCTGGGCTACAGCGAGGCGGAACTGATCGGCCGTCACCTGAGCACGATCACCGCGTGGGACAGCCGGTGCACGAACTCGCATGAGCAGTTGGAACTGCTCGTGCGTCGCCTCGGTGGTGTGACCACCTGGCTGCACGCACGGGGTTGCACCGTGCGGACCATCGTGGCGCGGATGGAGCGGATCTCAGCGGATGAGCCGTACTACCTGCTCGGGCTGACGCCGGTCGAGGCGGCCGCCGCCTGATCGGAGGCGGCTATCGCCGGCCGTGGATCTCCGGGACCCGGACGTCCGGAACGCGCACGTCGGGCACACGGACGTCGGGAACCCGAACATCGGGGACTCGTACATCCGGAACTCCGGGCACATGGACACCGGGCACGCCTGGCACATGTACGCCGGGGATGCCGGGGATACCCCAATTCGGCCCGCGAAGGAACGGCGCGACGTTCGGTATGTTCCAGCCGAAATCCGGATCGAAACCGATGCCGACGGGCAACGGGTCGAAGCCGATACCCAGCGGAACCGGCACCGGTATCGGAACGTCGACGGCCGGAGCGAAATCCACGCCGAGCGGCGCCCACGGTTCGCACTGCCCGACGGCGTTGTTGAAGTACATGCCGACACCGCAGTCATCGATGGCGTGACTCGGCGGCGCGAGCGTCAGCGCCAGGGTCACCGCGGCGGCTGTGACGGCCGCGGAGCCGCTCAGCCGACCGATCATGACTGGCCGGTGGAGAGGCTCATGTAGAGGCCCTGCACCTTGCTCACGGTGACGGTCGCGTTGTCGGTGGTGCCGTTGCTGGTGACGTGGCAGGTGGTGCTCGAGCCGATCTTGCCGTCCAGCCCGCCGTCACAGGTGACCTGGGCCTGTGTCTTGCCGGAGAAGGCCTTCTCCAGTTGGGCCTGGGTCATCGCGGGGGTGAACTCGTAGTCGATGTTGGCGCCGTTGACCTTCGTCACGGTCACGTTGGCCTGAACCGCAGTGGTGTCGTTGACGACGACCTCGCAGCTGTCCGTCTTGCCGACCACGCCGGTCAGATCGCCTGCGCAGGTGACCGACTTCGGCGGGGTGGAGGCCGAGATGCGGGCGGTGAGGCTCTTCTGCAGATCCGCCGCGCTCATCGTCGGAGTGCCGGCGGCCGAGGACGCGGCGCTGGACGTGGCGGCTTTGGTGTCGCTTTTTCCTGAGCAACCGGACAGGGCGAAGCTGACCAGTCCAGCCGCCATCAGCGCGGTGGCGCCCAGTTTGCGGGTTGTCGACACCATGGACC
This sequence comes from uncultured Mycobacterium sp., assembly GCA_964344085.1. Lineage (GTDB taxonomy): Bacteria > Actinomycetota > Actinomycetes > Mycobacteriales > Mycobacteriaceae > Mycobacterium. The sequence continues at coordinate 12,973 of CAYFMA010000028.1, read as the reverse complement.
TCCGTGTGGTCGTCGAAGAGGGATCATTTGTCGGGGGAGAAGATAGCAACCGATCGGTCTGCCGAACGGGGGAACCGATACAGACAAACTCTCTGATTCGACCGCCGGAAAACATCGGGGTGACCGTTTACGCCTTCGTCAGCCGTGGGTATCCCGCTTCAATGATGTTCGGTTACGACCACGACATGAACGGCTGGGGGTATGCGGCCATGGGTATCGGGATGGTGCTGTTCTGGGCACTCATCATCATCGGCATCGTCGCACTGATTCGGGCTGCCAACTTGACGCCGCAGGCCCGGGTCATTCACCAGCCGCCGGCCCCGATTGCCGACTCGCCCGAGCAGATGCTCGCCACTCGGTTCGCCCGCGGTGAGATCGATGAGACGGAGTACCAGCAGCGACTGACCGTGTTGCGTTCGCACGCGCCGCGGTAGACGCAATACTTTTGCCCGCCTTCTAGCGACAAAATCGCGCTACTGGCTCCCAGTCCCCGGATTGTCGCTATGAGGCAGGCGAAAGTGCACGTCCGTCAGACGACGCGGAGTCCGGTGGGCGCCCGCTCCGGGTCACGCCAGAACCCATCGTTGGCGAAGCGATTGAACAACTCGGGCGGCAGGACGGTCTCTCGCGGCTCATAGCTGACCTGACTGCGCACGGTGTGGAGTCCGGGAGTGCCGGCGCGCTCGTCGAACTCGGTGACGTCGTAGCCGGTGTGATCGAAGTCGTAGTCGAAGGACGGTTCGCCGAGGAACTCGTGGATCGCGTACATGGTCTTGGCCGGATCGGCCGTCAGCGATTCGTACTGCACCAGCAGCAGACGGTCGCGTTGCGGTCCGTAGCACGCCTGCTTCAGTGCGTCGTAGGCGACACCCACCATCCCGTCGGGGGCGACGACGGCGTTGGCCCGGGTGTAGACGGTGCCACCGGTGGTGTAGTTGAAAATCGATGACGGACTGAACACGTTGCGCTGGACCAGCTTCTCGATGCTGTCAACCACCCACGACACATCGCGCACACACGCGATGACCTTGGCGTCGGGGAACAACCGGGCGATCGCGGGCATCCAGGCACACCAGGCGCGGTTGGTGTCGAAGACGACCTCGGCGGGGGAGTCGGCGTAGAAGTCGTCGAACAGTCCGTGCAGGATCCGCTCCCGTTTGACGTCGTCGATGAAGACCGAGAACTCGTTGCGCGCACTCATCTCCGTCACCAGTGCGCCGAACAGTCCGGCCAGTGGACCCGACATCCCGGCGGTGAACCGCGGGTTCTGGCGCAGCAGTGCGGCCAGCAGGGTTGATCCCGAACGTGGAAGACCCGAGATGAAGTGAATCTTCTCCAAGACGGGTTCCTTGTCGATTGAGGCGGCGAACATCATCGCGGCCTGTCGTATGACTCCGTTAAGGACTTTGCCCCGCATGCGCGGTGTTGTCAAAGCAGACGGACGAAATGAGGATGCCGGTTGGCGAATGCGCAAACATACCGAACGCCGAAAAACATTGTGCGATCAGATATTCCTTGACGCTAGGGTCATTTGTCACAACGTCGGCCGCCGAACCGGGCACGGCCCGTAATATCTGACTATGCGCGCAGATAGTCAGTTAGCTGGGCGGCGGCTCGACGATGATCAGGTCGATCTGGTGGTCGAGGTGTTCCGCATGCTGTCCGACCCGACCCGGCTCCAGTTGCTGTGGGCGCTGGTGCGGCGGGAGCGTTCGGTCACCGAACTGGCGGAGGCGGTAGGCAAGCCGGCGCCCTCGGTGTCCCAGCACCTGGCGAAGCTGCGGATGGCACGGCTGGTCCGCACCCGCCGGGAGGGCACGACCATCCACTACAGCCTGGAGAACGATCAGGTCCGCCAGTTGGTCATCGACGCGGTGAGCAATGCCGAGGCGCGCGCGCGATGAGCCACCCACACGAACACCCGCACGATCACGATCACGAGCACACCCACCGCGTCTTCGCCCCGCACAGCCATGACCACGCGGACAGTGTCGACGACGCCCTTGAGGCCAGCGAACTGGGTATCCGCGCCGTCAAGATCAGCCTCGTCGCACTGGCGATCACCGCACTGTTCCAACTCGTCATCGTCGCGCTGTCGGGCTCGGTCGCACTGGCCGCCGACACCATCCACAACTTCTCCGACGCGCTGACCGCCATCCCGCTGTGGATCGCCTTCGTGGTCGGCCGCCGCGCCGCCACGAAGCGCTACACGTACGGTCTGGGCAAGGCTGAGGATCTCGCCGGTCTCTTTGTGCTGCTGATGATTTCGTTGTCCGCGGCCATCGCGGGCTATCAGGCGATCCGCCGGTTGATCCACCCGATCGTCATCGACAATCTCGGCTGGGTGGCCGCGGCCGGGGTGATCGGGTTCGTCGGCAATGAACTGGTCGCGCTCTACCGCATCCGGATCGGCCGGCAGATCGGGTCGGCGGCGCTGGTGGCCGACGGCCTGCACGCCCGCACCGACGGATTCACGTCACTGGCCGTCGTGCTCGGCGCCATCGGAGTGTGGCTGGGCTTCCCGCTGGCCGATCCGATCGTCGGCCTGCTCATCACGGTGGCAATCCTGATGGTGCTGCGAACCGCCGCCCGCGACGTGTTCTTCCGCCTGCTCGACGGTGTGGACCCGCATCTGGTGGACACCGCCGAACGGGTACTCGCGGCCGAACCCGGAGTCGTCGGTGTCAGAGGGGTCCGCATGCGCTGGATCGGCCACCGCCTGCATGCCGACGCCGAACTCGACATCGACCCGTCGATCAGCCTCACCGACGCCCATCACCTGGCGCACCACGCCGAGCACACGCTGACCCACGCGGTGCCCAAACTGTCCTCGGCGTTGATCCACGCCTATCCGGCCGGTCACTGAGGACCCCTCGGGCAGAATGACCGGCGTGACCCCACGTCTGACGGCCCCGCTCGCCGCCTTCCTGCTCGTGGGCTGGATGGCCGGCGTCACCGCGCCGCAGGGCCGGGCCGACATCCCCGGCGTCATCAACATCGGCGGTCTGGACCGCACCTATCTGGTGCACGTCCCGCCGGGACCGCCGGCAGGTCTGGTGCTCAACCTGCACGGCGCCGGCCAGAACGGCGCCCAGCAGGCCGGCATCACCGGATATGACGGTGTCGCCGACGGCTACGGGTTCGTCGTCGCCTACCCCGACGGCATCGACGCCAGTTGGGCCGACGGCCGCGGGGCCTCGATCCCGGATCGCACCGGCGTCGACGACGTGGGCTTCCTGGCCGCACTCGCAGACAAGCTCTCCCGCGACCACGGCGTGCCGCCCGGACGGGTGTTCGTCACCGGGATGTCTGCCGGCGGTTTCATGGCCACCCGCTTCGCCTGCGATCGCGCGGATCTGGTGTCGGCGATCGCGCCGGTGGCCGGGACGCTGGGCTCCGGGGTGCCGTGCAACCCCTCGCGCGCGGTCTCGGTGATGCAGATCCACGGCACCGCTGATCCGGTGGTGCCCTTCGGCGGCGGCCCGATGGTGGGTCGCGGCGGCGCCAGCGACATCGTGTCCGCCCCCGCCATGGTCGAGCGGTGGCGGGGGATCGACGGCTGCCCCGGGCCGCTGATCGGCAATGCGAGCAGCGGCGCGGCGCAGTTCCTCACCGCGGGCGGCTGCGCGGGCAATACGGCAGTCGTGCTGGTCCGACTCGACGGCGCGGGCCACACCTGGCCGGCCGGACGCTTCGCACTGCCGGAGAACATCGTCGGCCCGACCAGCTACGCGGTGGACGCCACGCAGGCCACCGCGCAGTTCTTCGCCGCGCACTGATCCATTTCTGTCAGACCCGTCTGGATACTCGATGTCAGGGGGGAAGTGGTTCTTCGTGCTTCCTCGTCACATCCCGAGGAAGGACGTTTCATGACCAATTCAGATCTGACTCTCATCGCCGCGCTGCTGGACCGGTCCGGGTCGATGCAGGACTGCAAGCGTGCCACTGAGACCGGGTTCGACGAGCTGATCAACAAACAGCGCACCGAGCCGGGCACGGCGATCGTGACGCTGTCGATGTTCGACGACGTCTACGAGAACGTCTACGCCAACGTCCCGATCGACCAGGTCGGCCCGCTCGAACTGGAGCCGCGGAACATGACCGCAATGCTCGACGCGACCGGCCGGTTCATCACCGAGATCGGCGAACGGCTGGCCGGCCTGCCGGAGGACGAGCGGCCGGGCACGGTGATCTGCCTGATCATGACCGACGGCTACGAGAACGCCAGTAGGGAATGGACCTGGGCGGCCGTCGAGGCGCTGATCACCCAACAGCGCGAGCAGTACGGCTGGAAGTTCATCTTCCTGGGCGCCAACATCGACGCCGAGGAGGTGGGCGCACGCATGGGCGTGCCGACGGCCAGCTCGATGACCTACGACACCCGGCTGACCGGCGTCGCCCTGGGCTCGACGGCCCGGGCCATGTCGGCCGCGCGAGCCAGCTTGCCGATGGAATTCACCCCGGCGGAGCGCAGGGCCAGCCGGCGCGCCGAGTAGCCGGCTACTTCTTCGCGGTGGAGATGCCCAGCGGCATGTAGGCAGGGCACACGCCGACGAAGCTCGTCAGCAGGAAGACCACGGCGATGACACCGAGGACGATCGCGGTGGTGCCGGAGATGACGTGGGTGAAGTACAGGACGGCGACGAGGGCCGCGAGGGCGACGCGAATGCCGCGGTCGACGGTTCCCATGTTCTTCTTCATTGCGGTGGCCTCTCTATGTTGCCTACGTCGTCAATAATACCCTATGGGGTATTTGATGTCAGTACGGGGGAGCGCATCTCGCCTCGGGCTGGCAAAATCGTGGCAACTGTCTCCAGATGCGGCCATATAGATTTTCCCTGAGTTGAAACTGTGAGATAGTTAAGAACGGTTCTCGGTCGGGAAGGTGTGCGGATGCGAGCGTCAGCCTTTGTGGGTCGCGTAGGCGGCCTGGCTGTAGCGCTCGGCATCGGGGCCGCCGCGTTCGGTGCGGCCGCCCCGGCCTGGGCTGATTCCACGGCGGACACCGCCGGAACCACGACAACCTCAGATGCCGCCTCGACGCCAACGGCGGCGACGCCGGCCGGCACGCAGGCCGCCGCGCCGCGATCGCGTTCCGCACGTACCGCCGGCGCCCGTCGCCCCGGCGAGGCAAACCCGAGTGCGGCCTCGGCCACCCGGAAGAACGCCGCTCCCGCGCTGCCGGCAGGCGTCGCGGCGCCCGCCCCGGCGATTCCGTCGCACCCGGCAGATCCCACCCCTGCGCGGTCGGCCGCCGCCGTGGAGACGGACACGAATCCCGTTGCCGCTCAATCCGATACCGCGGAAGCCTCGACGTCCGACATCACCGATGCCGTCGACAACGCGCCGGACGCACCCGTCATGACCCCGCCCTCGGCGGTGGCCCCGGTCTCCGGCGCCGCTGACGCGGTGCTCGGCACACTGCTCGGGACCAACCCGGGCGCTCCGGTGGAGGCGCCGCTGTCGTGGGTGGTGCTCGCGGTCTCGCGCCGTCCGTCGGATCCGACACCGTCCGCTCCGTCCGCGGCCGTCGCCAGCAACTCCTCGCCGGTGATCTCCGGCATCGCACTCAGTTCGCCCAACGCCGTCACCGGAGCCGTCACCGGAACGGTCAGCGCTACCGATCCCAACGGCGACACGATGACCTACAAGGCCACGACCTCGGGCACCAAGGGCGCCGTCACCATCACCTCCAACGGGGTGTTCACCTATACCCCGACCGCAACGGCGCGGCATTCCGCCGCCAAGGCCGGCGCCACCACCGCCGTCACGACCGACACGGTGACCGTCACGGTCACCGACTCCAAGGGCCTGGCCACCAGCAAGGCCGTCACGGTGACGGTCACCCCGAAGAACGCCGTCCCGGTCACCACGAAGACGGTCAGCACCCCCAACTCCTCGACCGGTGTGGTCACCGGTTCGGTCACCGCAACCGACGCCGACAAGGACACGCTCAGTTACACCGCCGGCACGAAGCCGGCCAAAGGCACCGTGACGGTCAACGCGACCACCGGCGCCTTCACCTACACCCCGACCGCGACTGCGCGGCATGCCGCCGCCAAGACCGGCGCGACGACTGCGGTGACCACCGACACCTTCACCGTCACCGTCACGGACGGCTACGGCGGTTCGGTCGCTGTTCCGGTCACGGTGACCATCAGCCCGAAGAACACCGCTCCAGTGGCCGGCACCACCACCGTCGGAACACCGAACACGAGCACGGGCGTGGTCACCGGAACGGTCACCGCCACCGACGCCGAACGTGACTCATTGACCTACAGCGCTCCGGTCACCACCGCCAAGGGCGCCGTCACGATCAACGCGAGCACCGGTGCGTTCACCTACACGCCATCGACGCCCTCGCGCGGTTCGGCGACGACGGCGACCACCGACACCTTCACCGTCACCGTGACCGACGGCTACGGCGGCTCGACCCCGATCGCGGTGTCGGTTCCGGTCAACCCGCAGGGATCGACTCCTACGACGGCGAAGATCACCTACGTATTCAACTACACCACCGGTTCCCAGTACTGGACGCCGGAGGCCAAGGCCGCACTGCAGTCCTCAGCTGACCAAGTTGCCGCGTATATCGTTGTCTCCCAGCCGGTTACGCTCACCTTCGACGTGACGGCCCTGAACGATCCGAACTCCAACACGATGGCCTCGACGGGCAGCGACCTCACCAGTTCGCGAGCCGGCTTCTACAACACCGTTGTGCAGAACAAGATCCTGACCGGGGTGGACTCGAACGGTTCGGCCGCCGACGGCACCATCGACGTCAACTTCGGAACGGGCTACGCCCTCGGTGACACCGTCAGCGCAACCCAGTACGACTTCAAGTCGACGATGATGCACGAGATGCTGCACGCCTATGGCTTCCTGGCCTACGTCGACGAGGCCGGCTGGAACAAGGGCACCAACTGGACGAAGTTCGACAGCTTCATCGGAACCAGCTCCGGCACGAAGGTGATCAGCGCCAACGGCTACAAGTTCAACACGCTCTACAACACCAATCTGACCGGTGGCGGTGGCGGTCTTTACTTCCTCGGCCCGGCGGCGGTCGCCGCGTACGGGGGACCGGTGCCGCTCTACACGCCGAACCCGTGGGAAGCCGGCAGTTCGGTGTCGCATCTCGACGACAACACCTTCACCGGCACTCGTATGCAACTGATGAATGCGATGGCGGAAACCGGTCCGGGTATCCGCACGCTGAGCGCTGTCGAACTCGGTGTCCTCACCGATCTCGGTTACACCGTGAAGCAGAACCCGGCGGCGGCCTCGATGCTGTTCGTCGGTCTGATCTTCCTGCGGCGGCGGCGTAACCCCGAAACGCAAAAGCGACGCTGACCCCTCGTGTCATCAGCGTCGCCTACGAAAGCCCTGGGTCAACGACTCCGGCCCCTGGCTCCCCTTAAGCGAGGGGCCGGAGTCGTTGAGGCTGGGAGGACGGCTCCGGAAGCCGGTCCAAGGTCCTTAACGTTCACTGCGATTCAGTTAAGTTCTACCTGAGATACTACCCAGAAATTCTTTGCTCGGCAAACCCTGGAGCAAAAATTTTTTCGCTGTCCGCAAACTTCCCCTCAGGGGCGTTCTAGCTGCCTGTTGCTATTTATGCAGAGAATTACGCATTCTCAGCAACCTCGCAGGGACGAATGCTGGCGCACCTCATTGCTTGGCGGACCCGATGAGCGGCTGGCCCTGGGCGCCCTGCAGCAGGCATATCACCGTGCTCGGATACGGGTTGTTCGAGGTCCGGTCCTGGTCGGAGTCGATCAGGTAGGTGATCGAGTACGCCGCGGCGGCCGCGCTGCCGCTGTACTGGGTCAATCCGGCCGAGCACTGCCGTCCGGCGTTATCGCCCAGGGCGGCGTCGACCGGGATCCGGACCCGCAGGAAGGTCTCGGCCCGGTGCGGGCCGGCACAGTCCACGACGGTCACCATCACCACCGCCGGGTCGGTAGGCGGTGTCTGGGCCAGACAGTCGCCGGGTTGCAGATCGACCCATTTCGTGGTCCGGGATATCGGAGTCGGGGGTACGACGGTGGCCGAAGGGGTGGACGTGGCGGCCGGCGACGGGACGGCGGGGGTCTTGGCGGCAGGGGCCTTGCCGCATCCCGCCAGCACGGCCGACGCCACCAGGACGGCGACGTTCAGTGCGACGCCGACGCGACCGAACAGGAGGTTCGCCATGTACCCGTGTTTAGCACGGCTCCCGGCACGGGTATGCGCTCACCCGCGTAACTCCAGCGCCGAAACCTCGGGTGGGATGATCAAATCGTGAACACCTATCTCGCGATAGCGGTGGCCGCGGTCTTCATCTGGCTGGGAATGGTGCTGGCGATCTCGTTTCTCGAGGCGCCACTGAAGTTCCGCGCCCCGGGTATCACCGTGCAACTCGGTCTCGGCATCGGACGCCTGGTGTTCAAGGCGCTCAACGCCTGCGAGTCGGTGCTGGCGGTGTCGGCACTGGCCGGGGTGATCCTCGGGGGCGCCCCGACGGCGACGACGATGGCGACGGTGGTCGCAGCCGCCGCCCTGGCCGCGCAGGTGATCGGTGTGCGGCCCGCACTGACCCGGCGATCCGACGCCGTCTTGGCGGATGCGGCGGTGGCCGAGTCCGGCCGTTCGCACGCCCACTTCGTCTATGTCGGATTCGAAGCCGTCAAGGTGGTGGCCCTGGTGGTCGCCGGACTTCTATTACTGCGCTGAAAAGGAGGATGGCGATGAAATCGCTGTCACTGAACCAGTTGGCCGACGAACAGCTTGCCGCCGCCCGCACCGCGAGCGCCGGCCGCGCCGCCCACACCATTCACGGCGGGCATGACCACATGCTGCGCCAGACGCTCATCGCGCTGGCCGGTGGCCGGGAGCTGGGCGAGCACGACAGCCCGGGCCAGTCCACCCTGCAGGTGCTGCGCGGCCGGGTGCGGTTGCGCACTGCCGGTGACGAATGGAGCGGCGCGGCAGGCGATTACCTGGTGATCCCGCGCGAGCGGCACAGTCTGCACGCCGACGAGGACTCCGTTGTGCTGCTGACGGTGCTCGCCGACAGTTAGGCCTGCGCGAGGTCCAGCCCGCCATGGTGGTCGGCGCCGTCGATGGCGAGCAACGCGGGCACCGTCTCGCAGGTGATCAAGCCGTGGCTGCCGGTGAGGTCCGCGGCGATCTCGAAACTGCGCGCGATCCGGCTCGGGGTATCGACGATCACCGTCATCACCGGAACCTGCCGGCCGATCTGAATCAGCGTGTCCCCGTGCGGTTCCTGACCGCCATGGAATCCCCAGATGCCGCGCAGCACCGTCGCGCCGCTGGCCGCACCGGTCTGCCAGAGTGCGCGCACCAGCGCGCGGTGGATGGGCAGACCGTCATGGCGGGTGGCCTCGGAGGTGAACACCATCAGCTTCTGCCACAACGGGCGTCCGTTCGCGTCGGCGTCGGGCAGGCTCCGCGGGCTTCCTACCCGCACCCGTTCGACCGTCACCAGCGGCCGCTCCATCACCGTGCGCAGTTCGGCGGTCGCGGCGCGCACCTGCCCGGCGGTGCCGATGGCGATGATCATCAGCGGCACATCGAGATTGCGGCCGAAGAAGTGTGCGCGGCGACGCTCGCCGTGCGCGGTGCCGTCCACCCCGAGGAACACCGAGGCCCCGGCGAACCCGTGCCGGTGCAGCAGCGCGCACAGCGCCTTGTAGGCGGGCGCGCCGTCGTAGCGGCGGTTACGCCCCAGATAGACGGTGAGTTTCACCGCGTCGTCGGGCATCTCTGTGGTGGCTGGCACCGGGCTCATGCCGTCGTCGAGCAGATGGGCCCGTTCCAGGGTGATCAGTCCGCTGCCGGTCATCGCGGCCACCTCGCCGGCCAGTGCGCCGATGGTCGCGGGGGAGTCGACGGCGGCCACCGCGACCGCCGGGTCCTCCGAGAGCGTCAGCGACTGGTCGGTGCGGATGATGCGCTGGTGGCCGAAGCCGGAGATGCCGCGCAACATCACGCTGGTGGCCACCCGGCGCTGCGCGAACAGATCCAGCATCGCCTCGGCCAGGAACCGTCCGCCGGCGCGCTGCCGTTCGGCGAAGTAGGCGGTGAGTTTCAGGGCATCCACGGCACACCCGCCAGTGCATGTGCGGCAGCCTGCCCGGCCGCCGCCGCCGCGATGCCGAGCACCACGCTGACGACGATATTGGCCGCCGCCGGTGCGATCTGCCGTTCCTCGGTGAGCCGCTGTGTCTCGAACATCCACGTCGAGAAGGTGGTGTAGGCGCCGACGAATGCGGTGCCCGCCAACAGCGCCGCGTGATGGCTCAGCGCCAGGCCGGTGATGAACCCCAACAGCACCGCGCCGGTGATGTTGACCGTCAGCGTGCCGAACGGGAATGAGCGGGCGGCCCGGCGGGCCACCGCCCGGTCCACCATGAACCGGCTCATCGATCCCAGGCCGCCGATCAGCATGACCCCCAGCCACAAGGCGACGGTCACTGCAGGCTCACCTTGCGCACCAGTGCGGTCGCCGCGTACACCGCGAGTAGGCCGGCGGCGACGCTGACCACCGTGTAGCCGGCCGCCAAGCCGTAATTGTGGTGATCGATCATCTGCAACGTCTCGACCTGCATGGTGGAGAACGTCGTGAGGCCGCCGCACAGTCCGGTGCCCAGCAGCGGACGGCGGTAGGCGCTCAACGGCAGGCGTTCGAGCAGGCGGGTGGTGACGAAGCCCAGGATGAACGCGCCGGCGATGTTGACGATGAACGTCGCCCACGGCCAGTGCCCGGGTTCGGGTGCGGTCCAGGCCGCCAGGCCGGCGCGGGCGGCCGTGCCCAGCGCACCGCCGGCGAACACCGCCGCCAGTTCGCGGTTGTCATGACCGAACACCGGGTAAGTATGGCGCGAGGCAGGGCACAATTGCGCCATGGCCAACCCCCGCGCCGGTAAGCCTGCGCAGCCCGAGGACCTCATCGACCTGCCACACCTGGTCACCGCGTACTACACGGTGCAACCGGACCCCGAGGATGTCGCACAGCAGGTGGTGTTCGGCACCTCCGGGCATCGCGGCTCCAGCCTGGACGGGGCGTTCAACGAGGCGCACATCCTGGCCACCACCCAGGCCATCGCCGAGTACCGGGCCGCGCAGGGCACCGATGGCCCGCTGTTCCTCGGCCGCGACACCCACGGCCTGTCCGAACCGGCCTGGGCCTCGGCGTTGGAGGTGCTGGCCGCCAACGATGTTGTGGTGCTGGTGGATTCGGCTGACCGCTACACGCCGACCCCGGCCGTCAGCCACGCGATCCTGACCTACAACCGCGGCCGCACCGCGAAGCTCTCCGACGGGATCGTCGTCACCCCGTCGCACAACCCGCCGCGCGACGGCGGTTTCAAGTACAACCCGCCCAACGGCGGTCCGGCCGACACCGATGCGACCTCGGTGATCGCCAAGCGCGCCAACGAGATTCTGCGCGGCGGGTTGCGCGAGGTGAAGCGGGTTCCGCTCGCGCGTGCTCTGGCCGCCGCGGAGCGCCACGACTACCTCGACGCCTATGTGTCCGACCTCCCCAACGTGGTCGACGTGCACGCCATCCGTGCCGAGGGCATCCGGATCGGCGCCGACCCACTCGGCGGGGCGAGCGTCGACTACTGGGGCGCGATCGCCGAACGGCACAACCTCGACCTCACCGTGGTCAATCCGCTGGTGGACGCCACCTGGCGGTTCATGACCCTGGACACCGACGGCAAGATCCGGATGGACTGCTCCTCGCCGAACGCGATGGCTTCCCTGATCGCCAACCGGGATGCCTATCAGATCGCCACCGGCAATGACGCCGACGCCGACCGGCACGGCATCGTGACCCCCGACGGTGGACTGCTCAATCCGAATCACTATCTGGCGGTTGCCATCGAGTACCTGTGCACCCACCGGCCGGACTGGCCGGCCGGGGTGGCGATCGGCAAGACGGCAGTCAGCTCCTCGATCATCGACCGGGTGGTCGGCGGGCTGGGGCGGAAACTGGTCGAGGTGCCGGTCGGATTCAAGTGGTTCGTGGACGGATTGATCAGCGGCACAATCGGATTCGGCGGCGAGGAGTCCGCCGGTGCGTCGTTCCTGCGCCGCGACGGATCGGTGTGGACGACGGACAAGGACGGCATCATCCTGGCGCTGCTGGCCTCGGAGATCCTGGCGACCACCGGTCAGACGCCGTCGCAGCGCTATGCCGCGCTGGCCGGGAAGTACGGCGCGCCGATCTACGCCCGCGTCGACGCTCCCGCCGACCGCGAGCAGAAGGCACGGCTGTCGAAGCTGTCGGCCGATCAGGTCACCGCCACCGAACTGGCCGGCGAGCCGATCACGGCCAAGCTCACCGCCGCACCCGGCAACGGCGCCCCACTGGGCGGGCTGAAGGTCACCACCGAGAACGGGTGGTTCGCCGCCCGGCCGTCGGGAACCGAGGACGTCTACAAGATCTACGCCGAGTCTTTTCTGGGTCCGGAGCATCTCGCGCAGGTGCAGCAGGCTGCCCGCGAGTTGGTGAACAGCGTCATCGGGTGAAACCGCGCCGGTCATGGCAGCATCGTCGACGTGGCACATCGGCGTGCGGTTTGGTTTGAGCTCTTCTACGACCTGATCGTCGTCGCCGCCCTGGTCAACGGGTGCCATCTGATCGAACACTCACCGACGATCTCGCTGGGCGCCTGGCTGGGTGTCACCCTCGCGGTCATGCTCGTCCTGTGGGCGCTCACGGCCCTGCACGCCAACCTCTATCAGTCCGACGCCTGGATCCCGCGGATCCTCATTCTGATCCAGATGTTCAGCATGGCGATTGCGATTCTGGCCATCGGGAGGATCGACGAAAGCCTTCCGGATGAAATCGGATTCGTCGCTCTCGGTGTCGCCTTCCTGTCGATATCGCTGCTGTACGCGCTGTCGGATCGCTCCCGGTACCGGGATGAAGCGCGGCTGGTGATCGGTGCCACGGGTATCGCCGGTG
>CAYFMA010000027.1:5607-43999 GCA_964344085.1 uncultured Mycobacterium sp. | reverse complement strand
GTGCCCATCAGCGCCGGATCCTCCTTGAGCCGGGCGAGCTGATCGGGGTTCTCCAGCAGAGCCAGCAGCCCACCGGCGATCCCGGCACTGGTTGTGTCATGGCCGGCGCTGGCCACGATCACGTAGTAGGACAGCGTGTCCATGTCGGTCAGCGGTTCACCGTTGATCTTGGCGTTGGCGATCGCCGAGGCCAGGTCCTCGGTGGGCGTCTCGCGGCGCGAGGCGGTCAGCGCGGAGAAGTACTGGAAGAAATCCATCAGGGTGGCCAACAGCAGTTCGCGGTCGGTGCCGCGCTGGAACTCGCTGTCCTCGCTGCCGAACAGTTCCTGGGTGAGTCTCAGCATGCGGGGGAAGTCGGACTCGGGCAGGCCGAGCAACGTCAGGATGATGTAGAGCGGGTAATTGACCGCGATCTCCTGGGCGAAGTCCAGTTGGGGACCCTTCGCCACCATCGCATCGACCCAGATCTTCGACAGTTCGTCGCACCGCGTCTTCAGTGCCCGCAGGGCCGAGGGCTTGAACCAGTCCGCGCCGATCTTGCGGAGATCCCGGTGGTGCGGGTCGTCGATGTGAATGAGAGAGGCGAGTCCCATCCCTGCCGCGCGGTCCGCCTGCATCTGCGCATCGAGTGCGGCGGGCAGCAGCACAGCACGAGGATCGTTGGTGAACAGATCGTTCTGCCGTTCGATGTCCATCACATCGGCATGCTTGGTGATCGCCCAGAACGGCTCGAACCCCTCGGCCTCCACCCAGCACACCGGTGCGTGCCGACGCAGATGCGCGAGCGATTCATGAAAACGCTTGTCGTCGGTGGCCGCCAGTGGGTCAGCAAGTACCAGACCGGCGGGATCCGTGAACCGTGCGCCCATCGCGATCCTCCTTTGCTTCACAACCTGAAACGTGACGTTAGCCCCAGGGGACGGCCTGGCGGATCAGTTCGTCAATGAATACGTGTCATCCGGCAACAGCCCGGGAACGACGAAGATGTGAAGGTTCCGCCTGCCGAGGTTGCGTTCGAACGTTTTCATCGACTGGGCAGGCGGCAGCTACACCTCGACAAACACCTTCTGCTCGGCACTCCAGAGCAGGCTGAACCGCCGCGGGCCGGAGAGACTCACGTATCGGCACGCTGGCCGTCGAGTGGCGCCACGTCCACCGAGACATTGATGACGCTGTGCTCGGAATCGGTGTAGATGATGCCGCGCAGAGGGGGGACGTCGGCGTAGTCACGCCCCCAGCCCACGACTATGTAGCGCTCATCGGTCAGCTGATCATTGGTCGGGTCGAACCCGAGCCACGCGCCGTCCGGACTCCAGACAGCCGCCCAGGCGTGGGTGGCGTCGATGCCGAACACCCTCTCCTTTCCCGGTGGCGGGTCGGTCGCCAAATATCCCGAAACGTAGCTCGCTGCAAGACCGTTGGCGCGCAGACAGGCTATGGCCAGCCGGGCGAAGTCCTGGCAGACCCCTTCCCTGGCGGCCAGAACCTGATCGACCTGCGTGGACACCGTGGTCGAACCGGACCGGTAGGTGAAGTCGTTGAAAATCCGGGAGTTCAGATCGGCGACGACTTCGATCAGGGGCCGTCCCGGCGCAAAACTCGGTGCGGCGTATTCCCTTACCGCGGGGGTGATCTCAGGTGGGCGCAGGTCGAGGGTGAACTCGGAGGCCAGCACACCGTACAGTCCGTCCGGCCGGGCAGATTCCCAGGGCACGACGGCAGCACCTGAGTCGTAGAGTCCGGCCGGTGGCGGGTCGACCTCGACGACCGAATCACCGACAACCGTCAACGCGTGATGACGGTCGGTGATGTGGAAGTAGAAACTTAGATTGCCGTAGGCGTCTCGACTGGTGGACTTGTCGGCCGGCATCGGATCGATGGCGAGGTCAGAGGACAGGCACCGCTGCCGGTCGGTATCGCGCGGCATCAGGTGACCCCGGCCGTAGGAACTGGTCACCACGGCGGAATACCGGTACTCGGTGCGGTGGCTGATCCGATAGCGACGCGAGGTCACGGAACCACCCGGCTCTGGTCGGGTCCCCACAGCGGCTGCATGTCACCGGGCAGCGATAGCTGGGAAAGGGTGATGACCTCGGACAGCTCACGCAAGGCGTTGTGGACTCCGTTGAGCAGATCGTCGAGGGCGACCCGCCGACCCTGATCGTTCAGTTCCTCGAGATCGGCCGGATCGAGCCGGCGTAGACGAGCGATGGTCTCCTCGACCATACGTTCCGGTCGCGACGACGCGGAGTCGCCCGAGAGTTCACGGAGGTTCTCCCGCAGCCGATCAAGTTGGTAGATCAGCGACCTCGGGTTCTTCTCGTCGAAGAGCACGAGATCGGCCACCGCTGAAACGCTGACCCTTCCGAGGTTGAGCCGGCGATAGATCACCGATGATTCGCACGCCACCAGGACGGCCTCGGTGACCGTGCGCTCGGCTTCGGTGGCGCGTGAGACGTTCAAGGTGGACCTGAGCAGATTGGACAGCATCAGGCCGCGCTCGATGCGCTTGCCGACATCCATCATCGTCCAGCCTGCGTCGTGCACCATCGACTCAGCGGTCATACCCGACAGCGCGAGCATGCCGGCCAGTGTCAGCCGCTGAGCGTTCGCCAGCCGGGTGTCGTCGCCGATGCCGACGGCTGATTCGGCGGCCTGCTCGAGAGCCCGCTCCACCGATGCCAGCACCATCCACGTGTCGTTCGACATCTGGTCACGCACCGCGCGGGCTGCAAAGGCCAGCCGCTCCACCGAGTGCGCGAGCGATCCGGCGCACTGGCGATCGACAGTCAGCGAACGCAGCGCCTCTGGCGCATCCTGCATCGCGGCCGCAGAGTCGATCCCGACCGAAATTCCGGTGAGCTGTCCCAGAGCCCCGAGCAGCACCGGAACAGATTCGGCGCCCTGAGTTCCCTGACGACGGTTGTATTCGTGGTAGCGCTCGCGGGTGACGGCCAGCAGACGAGCGGTTCCCTCGGCCCGTTCGGCGTAACGTCCGATCCAGAAGAGATCGGACAATACACGCGGAGAGCTGATGAACTGCGTGCCGCTTGGCAACTCCATCACCGGAGTGACCGCTACCTGTTCCGCTCCGGAACGGGTTGCCGGTCTCACCCAGATATCCTTGGCTGCAATGCTTCTCAGCCTGAAGGCGGACGGTCCGGGCGCAAGCACATAACCTAAACCGCCGACCATGGCGGCATAACCATTTCGCTGTGAGACCGTGAACAACCTCATGCCGACAGAGGCGGCGGATAGTCCACCGGCGAAGTGATCGGTGGGCGCCGAGGAGAACTGCGGCAATTCCTGACCCACCCACTGCCAGGGTTCGGCCTCGATCCGCGCGGCCAGCCGCTCACGTTGGGCGACCGACAGGGCCGGACCGACGAAGGTCTCATCCGCGGCGGCCGACCTGATCACCAGGGATGAAAGCCTGGACAGAATGTGGGAACGCTCGGTCGCGAACCCGGCCCAGTACATCTCGGGCGTTTCGAGCGTCAGTTCTTCGCCGAAGAGGGTCCGGGCGAGTTCGGGCAGGAACCGCTGCACACCGGGACTCTCCATGATCCCGCTACCGAGCGTGTTGACGACCGTCACCGCACCGCGCCGTTGCACCTCGACCAGTCCGGCTACTCCGAGTCGCGAATCCGGCCGCAGGTCAAGGGGATCCGCGTATTCGGCATCGACCCGCCGCAGCACCACGTCCACCCGCTTGAGTGTGCCCAGCGACCGCATCCAAAGTTTGCCGTCACGCACCACGAGGTCGGCGCTCTCCACCAACGGGAATCCGAGAACCGTCGCCAGATAGGCCTGATCGAAGGCAGTCTCGGAGTGAATACCGGGACTGAGCACCACGACAACCGGATCCTCGGCGGTGGCCGGCGCGACGTCGATCAAGGCCAACCGGAGAGCCTGGGCGAACGGCGACGCGGGCCGTGGCCCGATGCGCTCGTAGATGTCGGGGATTGCCCGGGCCACCACCCGCCGGTCGGCCAGGGCGTAGCCGGCGCCGGACGGCGCCTGGGTGCGGTCGGCGTTCACGAGGAACCGCCCGTTGCCAGCGCGGCTGATATCACTTCCGAGCATGAACAACTGATGCCGGCCGGGGTTCTGCATCCCGCGGGCAGCGCGGACATAGCCGGGGTGACCGAACAGCACACGCGGCGGCAGGATGCCCGACGTGACGGCGCGGCGCTCGCCGTAGAGGTCGTTGAGTACGGCGTCGATCAGGCGGGCCCGTTGGACCACTCCGGTCTCGAGGGTGTCCCAATCCTCCGCCGACACCAGCAGTGGGATGGCATCGAGTTGCCATTGCCCCAGAACGGCGACGTCGTGCGATTCGCTGACGGTTGCCCCGCGAGGATCGATCTCGGCATAGGAGATGCCGTCGTTGTCGACCAGACCCTGGACGACTTCACGCAGACGGAGCAGTCCGTCCTGGCCACGGCCGGCCAGCATCTCGGCGAGTTCCGTCCAGTCCGGCCGCACCGCACCGGAAGCGTCGATGAACTCGTCATATCCGGTGCTCCCGTAAGCCCGGTGGGAGGACTCGCCGCCACGCAGGTCGAACAGCGCCTCCTGAGCCCGGGCGGCCCGATACGCGTTGAGCAGGCGATCTGCGTCGTGACTGGACGGGCCCAGGTCGGTACCGGAGGCCGTCAGCGACATCAGATCACCTCCCGTCCCTCAGACAAACCTCACAGCGTGGCCCCGATGACCTTAGTTCTGCAGAACGGTACGCACCCGGCGCAGGTCAAGAATTCCGGGCGCGGTCACGTCGATGGCCTGCCGGGCCTGCCGCTCCCGCAGCACGGCGACATCGACACCCCCCGGAGTGAAACCGTGCGCTTCGAAACGGCGGCCGCGGCGGGACTCCGCCTCCACAGCGTTGACCGGCGGGGTGTCATAGGCCCGGCCGCCGGGGTGCGAGACGTGGTAGGTGCAGCCGCCGCGGGACTGGCCGCTGGCCAGGTCCACCAGTTCGAACCGCAACGGACCGTCCACGGTGATACTCGGGTGCAGCGCGCTTGGCGGTTGCCAGGCCCGGTAGCGCACCCCACCGACCTGAACATCGGGATTATCGGTCGCGAGCATCGGGATGGGATAGCCGTTGCAGGTCACGATGTGTCGCTGCCGGTCGGCGGCGATCGTGCGCACCTGCAGGCGTTCGACCGACGAGTCCACATAGCGGGCCATGCCACTGGAGGTGGACTCCTCTCCCAACGTCGTCCAAGGCTCGATCGCCCCACGCAGCTCGATCTCGACGTGATCGAACACCGCGGTACCGATCCGGGGGAAACGGAACTCGGTGAACGGATCCAGCCAGCTGGTGTCGAATGCGATACCGTGCGCGCGCAGGTCGGCAGCAACGTCGGCGATGTCGTGGATAATGAAGTGCGGCAATAGATATCGCCCATGTAGGTTCAATCCGTGCCGGATCAGCGGCGCATGTAGCGGCTCGTCCCAGAATCTCGCGACCAGCGATCGCACGAGTAGAGACTGGACCATCGCCATCTGATGGTGCGGCGGCATCTCGAAACCACGAAGTTCGAGCAGACCCAACCTTCCCCGGGAACCATCGGGACTGTAGAGCTTGTCGATGCAGAACTCGGCCCGGTGGGTGTTGCCGGTGATATCGGTCAGCAGGTGCCGCAGGGCCCGGTCGGTCACCCATGGCTGCGTTGAACCCGATGCACCGAGCCGGGCGATCTCGGCGAAGGCGATCTCGAGTTCGTAGAGCGCCTCCGAACGACCCTCGTCGACGCGCGGTGCCTGCGACGTGGTGCCGACGAACCGTCCGGCAAACAGATAGGACAGCGACGGATGCCGCTGCCAGTAGGTCAGCAGGGACACCAGCAGATCGGGACGGCGCAGCAATGGTGAGTCGACCGGGGTGACACCGCCCAGGGTGATGTGGTTGCCGCCTCCGGTGCCGCCATGTGTGCCATCGAAATCGAAGGACTCGGTGGACAGCCGCGACAGCCGGGCCTGTTCGTAGAGGGTCTCCAACTGTTCGTTCTGCTCGGCGAAGCTGGCCGTCGGGGCGACGTTCACCTCGATCACGCCCGGATCGGGGGTGACGGACAGCGCCTTCAGCCGGGCGTCCGCCGGCGGCCCGTAGCCCTCCACCACCACCGGGAATCCAGCAGCGGCGGCGGCCGATTCCAGCCGGGCGACAAGGTCGACGAAGTGTTCGAGCTCATCGGTCGGCGGGAGGAACACGTGCAGCCGGCCGTTGCGGACTTCGGCCACCATCGCGGTGGTCGGCGCCGTGTCGGCCGGCTCCACCACCGCGTCGTCATCCACCGCGCCGACGGGCAGTTCGTCCCCTGCGGTCGACAGCGGATCCGCGGCACTGGTCGGACGCGGCGGTTTCCAGCTGATCGAATCCAGCGGCAGGCGCAACCCGGCCGGGGAATGCCCGTCGAGCAGCACAATCCGACCGCGGCGCAACCGCCAGTCCGCGCTGGCCCATCCCCCGCCGTCGTCCCGGCGATGCAGCGGCAGGACCCATGCAGCCGGATGATCCACAGCTGCGTCGAGACTCTCCAGTAATGCCGCCCGGCTGCGCGCATCGTCGGACTCCAGATCGTCTGCCGAGTCGACCGGGTCACCGGCGGGGCGACGCACCGCATTGAGCAACCGGTTCAGCGGATCCTCGAAGGCGGGGCGAACCTGGGTCTGAGGCAGTCCCAGACCAGATGCGATGCTGGATAACACATCGCGGGCGGCACGCATCGGGACGGGCTTGCCGACAGAGCTCCACGGATCAACCAGCAGCGTGGGATCGGTCCACAATGGTGCGCCGTCGGATCGCCAGTAGAGCCCAATCTGCCAGCGCGGCAACGGTTCTCCCGGATACCACTTGCCCTGGCTGTACTGTACAAGACCTTGCGGCGCCCAGATCCTCTTGAGTCGGGAGGCCAGCGCGACGGAGCGCTCCCGCTTATTCGGTCCGTCGGCATCGGTGTTCCATTCCGCAGAGACCTGATCGTCGACGGCAACGAAAGTCGGCTCGCCGCCGACGGTCAGGCGGACGTCGCCGTCGGCGAGACGCCGATCGACAGCCGCTCCGAGTTCGGTGATCGCCTCCCACGCCGATTCGGTGTAGGGCTGTGTGACTCGCGGATCCTCATGCACCCGGGTCACGGTGTTGGAGAATTCCAGCGTCGCCTCCGCCAGCCCGGTCGCACCGGTGATGGGCGCGGCCGAGAACGGGTGCGGGGTCGCCGCCAGCGGGATGTGCCCCTCGCCGGCGAACAGTCCGGAGGTGGGGTCCAGTCCGATCCATCCGGCCCCGGGCACGTACACCTCCGTCCAGGCATGCAGATCGGTGAAATCCGCGGCCGGCCCCGAGGGACCATCCAGTGCCTCCACATCCGATGCCAGCTGGACGAGGTAGCCGGAGACAAAACGTGCCGCAAGACCGAACTGCCGCAGGATGGACACCAGCAGCCAGGCCGAGTCCCGGCAAGATCCGTTCCGAGTGTTCAGCGTCTCGCCGGGGGTCTGCACGCCCGGTTCCATCCGCACGCTGTACCCGACGGCAGCATTGACCGCCTGATTCAAGCCCACCAGAAAGTCGATGGTGCGGATGCCGGGCGCCACGACGTGGTTGTCCGCCCAGCCGCGGACCAGATCACCCGGGCCCGACCCCTCATCACCGTCATCGACAGGTCTCAGGTAGGGCTCCAGGTCGTCCTTGAGCGCCTTCGGATAGTCGAAGGGGAAGGTCTCGGCGAAGTCCTCGATGAAGAAGTCGAACGGGTTGATCACCTTCAGATCGGCGATCAGTCCGACGGTGACGGTCAATTCTTTGGTCGGGTTCGGAAAGACCAGCCGGGCCAGGAAGTTACCGAACGCGTCCTGCTGCCAGTTGATGAAGTGCTCGGCGGGTTCGACTTCGAGCGAGTAGGCCTCGATCGGGGTACGCGAATGCGGGGCGGGCCGCAGTCTGACGACGTGCGGATGCACCTGGACCATCCGGTCGAAGGTGTAACTGGTCCGGTGCTCCAGCGCCACTTTGATGCCCACGGAGAAAAATCCCACCACAGGTGGGGCCGGCTCGCAGCGCGGGCGGAATACCCGGCCCTACTTGCGCCCCGGGATTCGCATCAGGGTGCGAACCAGAGGGAACAACGACTTCTGCCACAGCGTCTGC
This sequence comes from uncultured Mycobacterium sp., assembly GCA_964344085.1. Classification (GTDB taxonomy): domain Bacteria; phylum Actinomycetota; class Actinomycetes; order Mycobacteriales; family Mycobacteriaceae; genus Mycobacterium. The sequence continues at coordinate 35,838 of CAYFMA010000027.1, read as the reverse complement.
GGTATGCCGAGCGGAGGGTCGAGGTTGAGGACCCGGGCGGTTGCGATGGTCTGGGCTTCGGTGTATTTCAGCAGTCCCTCGGCGCCGTGTCGGCGTCCCACACCGGACTGACCCATCCCGCCCATCGGCGCCCCCAGGCTGCCCCAAGCCATCGCATAGCCCTCGTTGACGTTGACGGTCCCGCAGCGCAAACGGGCGGCGATCGCCTCGCCCTCGGCATCGGAGGCCGCCCAGACACTGGCGTTGAGCCCGTACTCGGTTTCGTTGGCCTTCGCGACGGCCTCGTCCACACCGTCGACCGGATAGATCGAGACGACCGGGCCGAAGGTCTCCTGCCCGGCGCACAACATCCCGCCGTTGACACCGGTCAGAACAGTCGGCTCATAGAACAGCGGGCCGATGTCGGGCCGCGCCCTTCCGCCGGCGATAACGTTGGCGCCCTTTGCTTTCGCATCCTCGACATGACCGGAAACGGCCGTCAACTGCGTTTTGGAGATCAGGCTGCCCATATCCGCGGAGAAGTCATAGCCGGTGCCCAATCTCATCGCCCGCGTGGCCGCACCGAATCGTGCCGCGAACTCATCGGCGACGGCGCGCTCGACATAGATCCGCTCGATCGAGATGCACAACTGGCCCGCGTTGGAAAAACAGGCCCGGGTGGCGGCGTCGGCGGCCTTGTCGAGCCTGGCCCCGCGGGTCACGATCATGGGGTTCTTGCCGCCGAGTTCGGCCGAGAATCCGATCAGCCGGCGGCCGGCCTGCTCGGCGAGCAGGCGTCCGGTGGCGGTGGATCCGGTGAACATCAGGTAGTCGCAGTGCGCCACGATCGCCGTTCCCACCACCGAACCCGGTCCCGGGACGATCGCGTACAGCGCACGGGGCAGTCCGGCGCGGTACAGCAGATCCGCACACGCCAGCGCGCTGAAGGGAGTCAGACTGTCGGGCTTGAGCACCACCGCGTTACCTGCGATCAGTGCGGGCACCGCATCCGAGGCGGTCAGCGTCATCGGGTAATTCCAGGGCGAGATGATGCCGACAACACCCTTGGGCTGATATCCGACTGTCGTCTTGCCGATCACCGGCAGCAGCGATTGCACCCGGTGCGAGTCGAGCAGATCCTCAGAGACCTCCGCGTAGTAGTTCGCATTGGCCAGAAGGTCGATCACCTCTTCCTGGGCCGCCCAGCGGGCCTTGCCCGCCTCGGCCTGCAGCAGATCCATCAGGAAGTCGCGGTTGGCGGTGACCAGATCCCGGTACCGGCGGATGACGGCCACGCGGTCAGACACCGGCCGGGCCGCCCAATCCTGCTGTGCGGCGCGGGCTTTGGCGAATGCCGCCTCGACATCCGCCTCCGTGCCCACCGGAATGGTGGCCAACGGCCGACCGGTGAACACCTCGTCGACGACCCTATTCGGCCGTGCGCCCAAGTCCTCGATCGCTACCAGGGAACGCAGGTGGCCGAAAATCTCGGCAGTGGGAGCGGGCATGACTCCACACTACGACTGCGAGCGAACGCTCCGGTTAGACCTTCGCGGCGGCCTGCTCGCGCTGGATCTCCAGCGCGATGTCGATCAGCTGGTCCTCCTGGCCCCCGATCAGCTTGCGCTTGCCGGCGCGCAGCAGCAGCTCGTGAGCCGGCACACCGTAGCGCTCGCCCTGACGGACCGCGTGCTTGAGGAAGCTCGAGTAGACCCCGGCGTAGCCGATGGTCATCGCATTTCGGTCCAGCTGGCACTCCTGGCCCATCACCGGCGCGACCACATCCTGCGCGGCGTCGAGCACATCGAAGAAATCGATGCCGGTCTTGACGCCGATCTTGTCGAACACGCCGACGAGGGCCTCGACCGGGGAGTTGCCGGCGCCCGCGCCGAAGCGGCGGACGCTGCCGTCGATCTGCTTGGCTCCGGCGCGCACGGCCATCACCGAGTTGGCCACGGCGAGATCGAGGTTCTCGTGACCGTGGAAACCGACCTGGGCGTCATCACCGAGTTCGGCCTTCAGGGCCGACACCCGATCGGTGACGTCCTCGAGGACCAGGGCGCCCGCGGAATCCACCACGTACACGCACTGGCAGCCGGCGTCGGCCATGATCCGCGCCTGCTGGGCCAGCTTCTCCGGGGTGACGGTGTGGCTCATCATGAGGAACCCGACGGTCTCCAGACCGATCTCGCGCGCGAAGCCGAAGTGCTGGATGGACACGTCGGCCTCGGTGCAGTGGGTGGCGATCCGGCACACCTGGGCGCCGTTGTCACGGGCCGCGGCGATGTCCTCCTTGATGCCGAGTCCGGGCAGCATCAGGAAGGCGATCTTGGCGTCCTTGGCCGTCTCGGCGGCGAGCTTGATCAGCTCCTGCTCGGGCACCTTGGAGAAGCCGTAGTTGAAGCTCGAGCCGCCCAGGCCGTCACCGTGGGCCACCTCGATCACCGGCACGCCGGCGTGGTCGAGGGCCGCGACGATGCTCTGCACCTCTTCCTTGGTGAACTGGTGGCGCTTGTGGTGCGACCCGTCGCGCAGCGAGGTGTCGGTGATCCGAACGTCGAAGGTGTGGTCGTTCATCGCGCGCCTCCTGCAACCTTGGCGGCCTCTTTGGCCATTTCCTCGCCGACCTTTGTGGCCGCCGCCGTCATGATGTCGAGATTGCCCGCATACGGGGGCAGGTAATCGCCGGCGCCTTCGACCTCGACGAAGGTGGTGACCACATGGCGGCCGCCGTTGACCACCGAGGGCTCGTCGAACTGCGGATCGCTCAGCAGCCGGTAACCGGGCACGTAGGTCTGCACCTCGCGCGCCACATCGTGGATCGACTGGGTGATCGCGTCGCGATCGGCATCGGCCGGGATCTCGCAGAAGATGGTGTCGCGCATGATCATCGGCGGATCGGCCGGGTTGAGGATGATGATCGCCTTGCCCTTCCTGGCGCCGCCGATCACCTCCACTCCACGCGAGGTGGTCTTGGTGAACTCGTCGATGTTGGCCCGGGTTCCGGGGCCCGCCGACTCCGAGGACACCGAGGCGACGATCTCGCCGTAAGCGACGCCGCCGACGTCCTTGGTGGCACGGGACACCGCGTAGACGATCGGGATGGTGGCCTGGCCGCCGCAGGTGATCATGTTGACGTTCGGGGCGTCCAGGTGGGCACGGAGGTTGGCCGGCGGGACGACCGCGGGACCGACGGCTGCGGGCGTCAGATCGATGGCCTTGATGCCGGCTTCCTGATAGCGCGGCGCGGCTGCCTTGTGCACATAGGCCGAGGTGGCCTCGAACACCATGTCCGGCAGCTCGCTCTGCGCCAGCAGCCAGTCCACACCGTCGGGGCTGGTCTCCAGGCCGAGTTTGCGCGCGCGGGCCAGGCCCTCGCTCTTGGGGTCGATGCCGATCATCCACTTGGGCTCGAGCCACTCGGAACGAAGCAACTTGTACAGAAGATCGGTGCTGATGTTGCCCGAGCCGACGATCGCGACTGACAGTTTCTGCGGCATGGCACTCCTCTACTCTGACGACCTGCCTGGAGCGGAAAATTAGTGCCCTTCGTCGCACTTTTCGCCAAGCGTTCCGCTCACCGGAAAGGCCGGACGAAGCAGTCGTTCCAGATGAGGGAACGATACCCTCACCGACATGGCTGAATTTGTGAAAGTTCTCTGGTGACAGCCCATCGAGTCGCCATCGCCGACACCGATATCAGCTTCGAGGTGGCCGCCGGTGAGCGGATCCTGACGGCCGCACTGCGAGCGGGAGCCTGGATTCCCTTCGAATGCGGCTGGGGTAGCTGCGGAACCTGCAAGGTCACCCTGGTCGAGGGCGAGGTGGACACGCTGTTCGCCGAGGCTCCGGCGATCAGCCCGCGCGACGCCCGGCGCAACAAGATCCTGGCCTGCCAGACCAGCCCGACCACCGATCTGGTCATCAAGCCGACCTGGGTGGAGGACTCCCCCCGGGACGGTTTGGCCGCTGAGCGCTGCGCGGCTGTCCTGAGCACCAAGAACGAGATCGGCCCGGGCATCTTCCAGCTTGGCTTCACCCTGGAGCACACCGTGCCGTTCCGGGAGGGCCAGCACGCCGTCATCGAGGTCGCGGACGGATTGCGCCGGTGCTACTCGATGTCGAATCGTCCCGGCACCGCCACGGCCGAGTTCATCATGAAGCGCTACGACGGCAAGCTCGGCAGCGAGACCGTCTCGGGCCTGTCCCCCGGCGACGACGTCGTCATCGAGATGCCGTTCGGCGAGATGTGGCTGCAGGACACCGACGCCCCGATCTGCCTGGTGGCCGGCGGGACCGGTATCGCGCCGATCCTGAGCCTGTTGCACCAGCTGGCGGCCAACCGTGACCCGCGTCCGGTGCGGGTGGTCTACGGCGCCAACGTCCTCGACGAACTCGTCTGCTGGGACGATTTGGCCTCACTGGCCGGCGAACTGCCGGACTCGGCACTGGTCGGCGTACTGGCCCGGCCGCATCCCGGTTGGGAGGGCGTCGAGGGTCTGGTGACCCATGCCCTGGAGCCGATGCTGGAGACCGTCTCGGATGCCGAGTTCTACATCGCCGGCCCGCCGGTGATGACCAACGCCGTCCGCAAACAGTTGGGCGAGAGCGGAATCCAGCTCAACCGGATCCGCTACGACAGCTTCGGCTAGCCTTCCCCTCCGCGAGTTCGACCTCAGGGCTGTTGCTGAGCGCAAAAGCACAGCCCTGAGGTCGATTTCGTGTCTTAGTCCGGAGACTCGTGGTTGATCTGCATGACCACGGCCTTGGGTTCGGTGAAGAACTCGCGGCTGAAGTTGCCGCCCTCGCGGCCGATACCGGAGTCCCCCACACCGCCGAACGGCGCGCGCAGATCACGGATGAAGAAGCAGTTCACCCACACCGTGCCGGCGGACAGCTTGGCCGCCACCCGGTGCGCGCGGTTGAGGTTCTCGGTGAACACCATCGCGTTGAGGCCGTAGCGGTTGTTGTTCGCCCGCGCGATCACCTCGGACTCGGTGTCGAACGGCAGCACCGCCACGACCGGTCCGAAGATCTCCTCGCACACCAGCTTCGAGGTGTCGGTCAGGCCGGTGACGATGGTCGGCTTGACCACCCAGCCCTCACCGCGACCGCCGGTGGCGATCTTGCCACCCTCGCTCTCCACCAGATCGAGGTAGCGGCACACCTTGGTGAAGTGCTCCTCGGAGGCCAGCGACCCGAACTCGGTGTCGGGCTTGGACGGATCGCCGATCTTCAGCTTCTCGGCGGCCGCGACGTAGCGCTTCATGAACTCGTCGTAGATGCCACGCTGCACGAACAGCCGGCTGCCCGCCAGGCACACCTGACCGGCGTTGCGGAAGATGGCCTGGATGGCCCAGTTCACCGCATTGTCGATCTCGGCGTCGTCGAATATCAGGTTGGCGCCCTTGCCGCCGAGTTCCAGGCTGACCGGGGTGAGGTTGTAGGACGCGGCGCGGGCGATGATGCGCCCCGTACCCGATTCACCGGTGAAGGTGATCCGGTCGACGGCCGGATTCTCGGTCAGCGCCTGGCCGGCCGAATCCGGGCCGAAGCCGTGCACCACGTTGAGCACACCGGGCGGGAAGCCGGCCTCCAGCGCGAGCCGCGCCAGGATGGTCGCCGACGTGGGGGTGTCCTCGGCCGGCTTGAGTACCACGGTGTTGCCCCAGGCCAGCGCCGGGGCGATCTTCCAGGTCTCCAGCATCAACGGGAAGTTCCACGGCGCGATGGCCACGACGACCCCGGCCGGCTCGAACACCGTGTAGCTGTGGTGACCGGTGTCCATCGGCAGGGTCTCGCCGGTCGACAGCTTGGCGTGGTCGGCGAAGAACCGGAAGTTGTGTGCCGACCGCGCGACGTCCTGCTTGGCCTGGGTGACCGGCTTACCCATGTCGTGGGAGTCGGCACCGGCCAGTTCGTCGGCATGTTCCTCGAGCAGGTCGGCCAGCTTGTTCAGGATCTTGCCCCGGGCCTCGAAACCCATTCGTGGCCAGGGGCCTTCGTCGAAGGCGCGCCGGGCCGCGGCTACGGCGGCGTCAGCCTCGGCCTTACCGCCGAGTGCGATCTCGGCCCACGGCTTCTGGGTCCACGGATTGATCGAGTCGAACGACTCGCCGCCGGGGGCGCTCTCGACGCCGTCGATCACATGTCCGAAGAATGGCAGTGTCATTTTTGTGCCTCAGTCATTTCTTGTTTCGTTCTGCGATGGTCACATCGCCTGCGGCCCAATGGGTATCGGGAACCTCGTTGAGAACAACGCGGATGGCCTCCTTCGGAGCGCCGATCGCCTCAGTCACCGCCGCAGTGAGCTTGCTGATGAGGGCGCGCAACTGTTCGGGTGAACGGCCTTCGACCAGCGTCACCTGAATGAGCGGCATCACTGTCCTCCGGAGATGAAAATCGAGCCCAGGTTGGTGAAGTGGAACGCCGTACGGCTGCCACGGCCGGCCGGAACCGCATCGGTCATCCCGCCGGTGAGCACGATCTGTCCGGGCTCGATCGCCAGGCCGCGGCGGGCCAGGTCGTTGGCGGCCAGCGCCAGCGCCTCTCCCGGGTGATGCTGCACCGCGGCGCCGGTGGCCGAGTCGACGACCTTGCCGTCGGCCTCCACCAGAACCGCCTCCAGTGCCAGGTCGATGTCGAACGGGCTGCAGGCGACCGGGCCGATCACGAACGCTCCCGAGGAGGCGTTGTCGGCGATGACATCGTTGAGGGTGAAGCGGAAGTCGCGGTAGCGGGAGTCGATCACCTCGACGCCGGCGTAGACGGCCTCGACAGCGGTGAGAGCCTGCGCGGCGGTGATGCCCGGACCCTCCAGCCGATCGCCCATGACGAAGACGATCTCCGGCTCGACGCGGGGATGGATGAGCTTGTCCTGTGGAATCGGTTCTCCCGCAGGGAGAATCATCGCATCGGTAAGCCAGGCCACCAGGGGCGAGTCGACGTTCATCCGGCGCTGCTTCGCCCGGCTGGTCAGCCCGAGCTTCACACCGATGAGCCGCTCACCGCGCTCGATCCGGCGGCGCAGCGTCTCGTCCTGAATCGCGTAGGCGGTGTCGCTGTCGTCGGCGAGTTCAGGCCACTCGTCGGTGATCGGATGCCGGTCGACGCGGCCGTCTTCACAGGCCAGCAGCTCGGCGGCCGCGCGGTCAACGGTCCAGTTCGTCACGATTGCTCCGATCGTGGCGCGATCACCGCGGTGACCGAGCCGAGTCCGGCCATGGTGGCGGTGATGGTGTCACCGGGCTCGAACGGGATCGAGGCGGTGATGGAACCAGGCAGGATCACCTGTCCGGCCTTCAGACCCTCTCCGACCGCGCCGATGGTATTGGCGAGCCAGGCAAGCGAGTTCAGCGGCGAGCCGAGCACGGCGCCGCCTGCTCCGGTGCCGGCGATCTCGCCATTGCGGTGCAGCACGCAGCCGCCCAGGCGCAGATCGAGTTCATCGATGCGACGCACCGTGCTGCCGAGCACGACGCCACCACTGGATGCGTTGTCGGCGATGGTGTCGACGATGCCGATCTTCCAGTTCTCGATGCGAGAGTCGATGATCTCCAGCGAGGCCATCACGTAGTCGACGGCCAGCGCGGCCTCAGCGACGGTGACACCCGGGCCCTGCAGATCGCGGCCGAGGACGAAGGCCACCTCGGGCTCGGCCCGCGGCTGCATGAACCGGTCGGCGGGAACCGGGGTGTTCTCCGCGAAGAACATGTCGTCCATCAGATGACCGAAGTCAGGCTGGGACACCTTCATCTGGGCCTGCATGGCCGGACTGGTCAGACCGACCTTGCGGCCCAGGATCCGCCTGCCGGCGGCTTCCCAGGCGCGAACCTGCGCGAGCTGGATCTGGTAAGCGTCGTCGATCGTCAGGCCCGGGTGGGTCGAGATCAGCGGGGCGATCGGCTGCTGTGTCCTGTATGCCTCGAGCAGACTCTTGACGGATGCTGTGACGGCGTCGCTCATGGGCATGATCCGAGGTGTTGCACCCGCAGCACTTTTCCACAGCCTTTACCGCTACCACCTGTGGTGTTCCTAGGCGTGGAACGTCGGCTAGCCCGAACGGAAGGCGTACCGGGCCGCGTACTCCGCCGGATCCCACTCCGGCTCGTCGTTGTCCGGCAATGCGGTCACCGCGCGCCACTGCACGATCCAGGCATGCCCGGACTCGTCGATGACCCATTCGCAGTCCACCGGGTAGCCGGCCATCTCCGCAACCGCGCACAGCCGCTGATAGAGCACCTCGACCTCGTCGGGCGTCAGCGCCGGGGTACGGGCCCGGCTGCGCTTGAGTTCGACCCGGGTCATCCGACCGCCCTGATAGATCAGCGCCACCTTCTTCTCGCCGGGTTCGTAGCGCAGGATCCGGCCGTCCTCGGCACCGATCTCGATCCGGTCCGGGGTCACCACGCCCTGCACCACCGGCTCGCCGAAGCCCCACGTCGCCTCGATGACGAAGCGGTCGTCGCGGCCACTGACCGGGTCGACGGTGAACGCCACCCCGGAGGACTTGGCCGGCACCATCAGCATCACACCGACCGCCATCGATGCCGTCGCATCGCCACCCATCCGCTCGCGGTAGCCCTCGGCACGCTCGCTGTGCAGCGCCGAGCAGCACGCCTGCACCGCTGGGATCACCTCTTCGATACCGACAAGTCCGAGGTAGCTGTTGTAGATCCCGGCGAAACTCGCTCCCGAGCCGTCCTCGTCGGTGGCCGAACTGCGCACCACCACGGGGGCGGCGCCATCGGAGCTGAGCCGGCGGTAGGCCGCGGAGATCTCGCCGCGCAGGTCCTCGCGCAGCAGGTCTGCCGAGCAGGCGTCCGAGGCGATGACGAAGCCTGCGGGGACTTCAACGCCGGCCCGGATGAGTTCGCCGAGCCGGCCCATCTTGGGTCCGGCGTTGTCGATGGTGGCGTCCGCAAGGTCGATAACCGCGGTCATTGTCGCTCCCGGAAAATCGTGACGGTGCCGGCGGCACCGTCGACCTGAATCTGGTCTCCATCGCGGATGGTGGACGTCGCCACCCCGCATGCTGTCACAGTCGGCACCCCGTACTCGCGGCCGACGATCGCCGCATGCGACAGGGCGCCACCGCTGTCACACACACACCCGGCGATCAGGCCGAAAACCAATGTCCAACTCGCCGAGGTGGATTCGCACACCAGGATCTCGCCCTGTTTGAGCTGCCCGAGATCGCCGGCGTCACGGATGACCCGGGCCGGCCCGCGGACAGTTCCACGGGCCGCGGGGATGCCACGCAAGGTGGTCAGCTTTATCCCGGCCGCCTCATCGCGAACGGCTTCCATGTATCCGCGGTCGAGACCGTAGATCTCGATGAGGAGCGGGTCGTCGATCACGTCCGGCACGGAGCCGAGCACCCGGGGCATCTCCGCGCGGCGGTCGTGCCAGTAGTCGAAGTACTGCCGGCGGGCATCCACGATCCCCCGCAGTCCCGCGCCGTAGTTGCGTTCGCGGTCGGCCAGTTCCACCAGTTCCGGCCAGAACAGGAACATGGTGTCGTCGTAGCGGTCGGTGCCCAGTCGCCTGGCCAGTTCCAGGGCGACCCAGCGCACGGGCAACGACACCCGCAGATCGATGTAGTAGTTGTGGTCGTCCTGCCACCACGGGAAGTTGGCGCTCTGGACCGACCGCAGGCCGGCGTCGAACACCTGTTGCTCGCGCCGGGTGAGCCGGCCGCGTGCCTCGTCGATGGCGGTCTCGCGCTCCTCGACGGCCGCGGCGAGCGCAGCGTCGAAATCGTGCGGGGCCTTACGGAGGAAGTCCGCGATGGTGGCCAGCACCGGCGTGGGGTCCTCCTTCCAGCTGGGCAGCGCGATATCGGCGGTGCCGGCGGTCCGGTACCCGTAGGCGCCCAGAAAGTCGTCGAACTTGCGCAACCAGCGCTGCCCGCCGGGCTCCTGCTGCAGCGCCGGAACGACGGCCTCAGATGAATTCGCGGCGAAGAGCGGCTCCACGCCGCATGACCGGGCATCTGCCACCAGCTGCCACAGGGCACGGTCGGTGTCGGTGATCTTGGTTTCGTAGCCCTGAAGGAACTGCGCGACCGTGGCTGTCTCGATACCCAGTTCCCGGCACACACCGCGGAAGCCGAGGTAATTTGCGATCAGCGGATACATCATCTCGAAGTGGATCTCGAAGAGCCGCCGGTAGTAGGAACGCGCCTCCCGCAGCATCACCGCCAGCTCATCGTCGGACAACGCGCTCACGTCGCGGGAAAGCATTGCCTGCCAACCGATTTCGATTTCCGAGCGCCTTTGCGCCCAGATGGTGTCGAATCGGGACAGGAAATCCGGCAGGTACTGGCGCATCCGCTTGTCACGCGCGGCGACCAGAAGTTTGTTGCGCACCGGGATGACGGCGGCGTAGGTGTGCGTTCCGGCGATCCGCTGGGTCATCCCCCGGCCACTGGGCAAAGGCATCTGCTCGGCGGCCAGCTGGGTACCCCAGGAATAGCCGTCCTCATTCCAGATCATCCCGAGCGGGGTGAGTCCGCGCGCCCAGTGGAAGTCCAGGAACCAGAACCGGTCCTTGTCGGCGGCGTTGAAACTGCGGAAGGGCTCGACGATGTAGGGCGAGTGACCGAACGACGGGGCGAACCCCGGGTACCACTCGTCGGTCACGAAATCGTCGATGCCCAGCATTGGGACGGCGGTGTTCTACGCGTGCCAGGGAACGAGCCGGCCCACCCGACGGGCTGCCTCGACGACGAGGCGGGTGAGCTGCTGCTCGGAACGCTCCATAACCTCGGTGCGTCCCACGATCGACAGGGCCGCCCGCGCGCGGCCTGTGCTGTCGAAGATCGGTGCCGCGACCGACATGGCACCGTTGGCCACCTCGTCGCGATTCACCGCGACACCGGCCCGGCGGACCTTGGCCAGGGTCGCGTTCCACTCCGCCTCGCTCTTGACCGAATTCGGCGTGATCGGCGGGAAGGAGGCGCGACGGCGGGCCTCGGCGACGGCCGGATCGAAGGCGGCGAGCACCTTGCCGGTGGCCGAGCAGTGCGTGGGGAACCGCCGGGGCTGCGCGCCGAGCAGGGTCAACCCCTCACGGGATTGCAGCCGCTCAAGGTGCACCACGTCGGGCCCGTCGGCCACCCCGAGGTGGATGGTCTGGCCGGTGCGCTGACGCAGGTCCTCCATGATCGGCAGGGCGGCCTGACGCAGCCGGCTGCGGCTGATCGACAGCTGGCCGAGTTCGTAGATGTGCAGGCCGAGGCGGTAGCGCCCGCTGACCGGGTTCTGCTCCACGAAACCACGGCTGAGCAGGGTCGACAGCATGCGATGCGCACTGCTCTTGGCCACCCCGAGCGCTCGGGCGATCTCGGAGACGCCCAGCTCGTCATCAGTCAGGAAGCAGTCGAGCACGTCCAGCGTGCTGCCCACGGACTTGAGCGCATCCTCACGCGGCCTCGCCGTCGTACTCCGACCCACGCCGGAGACGCTCATATGGGCTCCCCTCGATCTACTGGCCTGCGCAGTATGGCCCACGTCACACCCCGCCGCAATCTTGACGGGCGAGAAAATTTCCGACCAGTTCGGTGAACGGCCCGGCCTTCTCGATCTGGGTCCAGTGTCCGCAACGCCCGAAGATGTGCAGTTCGGAGTCATCGATCAGCGCGTTGAGGCGCAGCGACGTCGACGTCGGGATCACCTGATCGTCGCGGCCGTGCACGATCAGGGTCGGCTGGCGGATACCTGCTATCGCCTCATCGGGCGTGCTCAGGGCGTCGACCCAGCGCTGCCGCGGCGCCGGGAACATGGCCGAGAACGACTCCTGGAAGCCGGGACGGATGCTGGCCTCGTACCGCACCTGGGCCAGTTCGTCGGTCACCAGTTCCCGCGAGTAGGCGAAGTAGTCCAGCATGCGCCGCATTCCGTCGAGAGACGGCTCGTAGCCCCAGGCCGCGTCGAGGGCCTCGGTGATCTCGAAGGCAACCCCGACACTGCCCATGAGCACCAGCTTGTCCACCCGGCCGGGGTGGTCGACGGCGAACCGCAGGGCGATCGCACCGCCGAAGCTGTTGCCCACCAGCGAGACCCGCTCCAGTCCCAGGGCATCGATGAAGCCGAGCACCTGATCGACCCAGACCTGCAGGCCGTAGGTGTCGCCGTCGCGGCGCTCGGTGAATCCGAAGCCGGCCATATCGGGGGCGTAGCAGTGGAAGCGGTCGGCCATCAGCGGAAGGCTCAACCGCCAGTTCGCGTAGGCCGTGACGCCCGGACCGGACCCGTGGATGAACACCACCGGATCCCCGGACCCGGCCTCCAGATAATTCGTCGCGAACCCGTTGGTCTGGACGCTCTTGCCGATCTCCGGATTGGCAGCCACGGTCACGAGGTCCTCAACAGCGGACTGCGGATCCCCCCGTTCGCCTTGTCCGAGCTGTCGAAGAAGTCCTCACGATAGATGTCGCGCGGGAAGAGGCGCTTGGCCATCAGGGTCTTCAGGGCGGCCTCGACCATCGGCGGCGGACCGCACAGGTAGGCGACGTGGCCCGAGCAGGTCTCGAAATCCTTGTCGACCGCATCGGTGACCATGCCGTGCCGGATGCCTTCGATCTCCTCCTCGGAGAGCACCGGCCGGTAGCTGAACTGGCCGTCGGAGTTCTTCTCCAGTTCGGTGAAGTAGTCGACGTCATACAGATCGGCCTCGGTGCGGGCCCCGTGGTACAGGAAGAGCTTGTGGTCGGTACCGGTCTCGAGCACGTGGCGCACCATCGCCTTGAGCGGAGCCAGGCCGGTGCCGCCGCCGATCAGGATGGCCGGCTCGTCGCGCTGCTCGCGCAGGAAGAAGCGACCGTAAGGACCGGAGAGCGCGACCTGATCGCCCTCGGCGAGGTCCTTGAAGACCCAGCCCTCGGTGCCCAGACCGCCCGGGGTCTTGCGGATGTTGAGCTCGATGGTGTCGGCCGAGGCCGGCGGGCTGGCCACCGACCAGCTGCGAGTGACGCCCTGTCCGGGGATCTGAACCTGGACGTACTGCCCGGGATTCATCTCGATGTCGCCGTCGAGCTTGAGCGTCAGCTTGCGGATGTCGCGCGCGCAGTCCTCGAGCTTGACCACCGTCGCGGTGAAGTCCTTCACCGGGTGGAAGACCACACCCTCTTCCTCTTCGACGTCGGCCTCGATGGTGACGTCGCTCTGCGGCTTGCAGACGCAGATGAGGGTCTTGCCCTCTTCGCGCTCGGAGTCCAGCAGGGCGAAGGCCGATGCCTCGCCCTGGTCGACGTCGCCTTCGAGGACTTCCACCTTGCAGGTTCCGCAGGTGCCGTGGGTGCAGGCGTGCGGGAGGTTGACGCCCTGGCGCAGGCAGGCTTCCAGGATCGTCTGGTCCTCGCGGCAGGTGACCTCGACGCCGAGTGGTTCGACGGTGATCGTATGGGTGTTGCTCACATCACGATCGTCAGCCTCGACGGTCCCCGCATCCAGCGACGTTCCGCTATATGGACCGGGCTCCGGCCTCGGCGATCGCGCGGTCCTGCTCAGCGCTGCCACCGCTCACCCCGACCGCGCCGGCCAGCGCACCACCGGAATGGATCGGCACACCGCCGCCGAAGACCACGAGGCGGTCGGTCTTGACGATTCCGGCCAGCACCGGGGGGTCGTCTTTGATCAAGTCGAACCACTGATGAGTCGGCAGTCCGGCGAAGGCCGCCACGGTGTAGGCCTTGTCCTGCGACAGCGTCGCCGACATCACCGGGGCGCCGTCCATGCGTGCGAACGCCAGCAGATGACCGCCGCGGTCGGCGACGGCGATGCACACCGGCACCCCGATCGACCGGGCGTGCCCGAGGCTGCCCTCGAGGACGCGTTGCGCGCCGTCGAGGGTCAGCGTCGGGACACTCACGATGCCGGGGACCTCGGCCCCCGAAGCGTCGGCCACCGGACTAGGTGACGACCGTGGTGAAGCGCTCGTTGATCTCGCGGGCGATGTAGACCACACCGCGGTCGACGTTGTCCGACGTCCAGGTGATGGTCGGGAAGTCCGGGAAGGTCTGGTACCCGCCGGCGAACACCTCGTTGCGGTTGCCCGACGGATCGAAGAAGTAGATCGTCGTGCCGCGGGTGATGCCGTGCCGGGTCGGGCCCATGTCCACCGAGACGTCGTCCATCGCGAAGATGTCGCCGGCCTTGAGGATCTCGTTCCAGTCGCCCAACTGGAAGGCGAAGTGGTGCAGCTTTCCGTTGGGGCCCTTGATGAATGCGATGTCGTGCGGGGTGTTGCCGCAGAACATCCAGGTGGCCATCAGGTCCGCGTCGTCGGACAGGTCGGTCACCCAGCGCTCGGCGTTGCCGAAGTCGAGCACCTCGTTGAAGAACCGCTCGACCAGGGCCGGGTCCTCGGTGGTCAGCAGAGCGTGGTCGATCCGCGGCACACCCACGCCGACCAGGTCCCGCGGCCAGGCCTCCGGGTTCAGCGTGCCGGTGGCGGTGCCGGTCTGCTCGGCCTCGTGGTAGAGCTCGATCACGTGATCCGAGGGCAGAACTATGCGGATGCCGTCGCTGATGGCCAGGTTCTCGCCGCGGCTCATCCGCTCGGTGATCGCGCCGAACTGCTGGGCACGCTTCTCATAGGTCTCGATGTCCTCGGCGCGCTGCACCTTGTAGCCCAGCTTCACCAGGCCGACGCCGCCGTCCTCGAGCACCACCGAGTGGTGGTCGTACTCGTCCCAAGCCTTGAGGTAGGTCTTGCCGTCGGCCTGGGCGACCTTGTGCATACCCAGGGTCTTGCAGTAGTGACTCAGCGCATCATCCATATCGGTGACGCGCGCGTGGACATAGCCCAAACGCATGACGCCCATCAGTTTTTCCCTTTCGCTTGGGTTCCGTAAAAGAATGTTCTGCGTAGCTTGTCGCCGGCCGACAGCCGGATGACGACATCGGTGACCGGGACCGCCCGGCAACTCAGGCAGACGCCCTCTTCGCGTTCCGCCTCGGACAGCACGGCCGGGGACACGACTTTGTTGTACTCCACCTCGCCGGACAGCAGATCCACTTTGCAGAAGCCGCAGCCTCCGCGCCGGCACCCGATCCGGTAGGTGAACCCGTGCCGGCTCAACGAGCCCATGATGGTCTCGTCGGGCTTGCACTCGAGTTCAACGTCGTGTCCCTCGACCGCCACTGTCGGCACTGTCGGTCCTGACTAGTTCGTCTGGAACGACAGTGTGTGCTTGTGCCCGATACCCAGGTCCTTGAGCGACTTGTCGTCGCTCACCTGGATCGGGTTGCCGTCGAGCCACCAGTCCCGCATGGCCGACGGATCGAAGTCCGGGTCGGAGGCCGCCCACGGGCCGACGATGTCGGACAGGAAAGCCCCGAACGGGATGTCCTTGGGAGCGCGGAAGGTCGCCGCCGCGCAGATGAACTGGTTGTCACGCCACCAGACGTGGACCAGCTGATCGTCGCCGAAGAGTTCTTCGCGCGAGCTGGACGGGAACTTGTACTCCCCGATCGACTTCACGGCCATATCAGCTACCTACCTTCGCGGTCTCGACGCCGGCGCCGCTGTGCCAGCCGATCCAGTTCTGATGGTCGATCGAGCCGAGGTACTCCCCGCCGTCGCCCTCTTGAATGCCGTACCAGGCCAGCACCTCGGGAACGCTCGGTCCTCCGCAGTTGCCCTGGTAGATCTGGTGCACCGGCAGCCAGGCCTGCACGTACTTCTCCGGCTCGCGCTCGAAGATCCATTGGCAGCCGTCGGAGCAGAAGGTGTAGTTCTCACCCTCGAACTCGGTGTTGCGCTGGCAGAGCTTGGTCGGGTCGCCCGGCTCGGTGAGGAACATCGGCAGCTGGCACACCTGGCACAGCTGCGGCAGGCCCATGGTGAAGAACCGTCCGCCGTTCTCGACGATCTTGGCGGCCTTCTCCCACTTCGGCCGGAAGATGGTGTCGAAGGTGCCCGGGTACTGCTCTGAGTACCAGTCCATCTCGTCGGGCTCGGGGATGGTGGTGGTGAACGCCGCGGCGAAGGAGTACTGGTACAGCGTCCAGTAGACCTGATGGCTGTAGATGTCCTTCTCGGCGATCGCATGCTCGACGTGCTTGGGCGGCTTGATGCCGTAGTAGGCCAGATCCGGGAAGAGCCCGTTGAGCATCTGCTTCTCGAAGTACAGCTCGAAGGCTTCCTTCCAGCTGATCACCTTCTTGGGCAGCATGTAGTCCATCATTCCGGCGATCAGCGAGGTGAGCCGGTATCCGCGCCAGAACCACTTGTCGATCCAGGCCTGCACGATCGGCACGTTGGCCTCGTCCTGCTCGAGCAGGAACTTGATGGCCTCCAGGCCGAAGGTCATGTGCCGGCTCTCGTCGCTCTGGGCGGAGAAGCCGAAGGTCATCGTCGAGAGGTCGCCGTTGAAGCTGGCGCCGGACATGAACGGGACGAACAGCAGGTTGGTCAGCAGGTACTCGAAGGAGAACCCGATGGCGATCAGGAACTCGAACGGACCGGCGGTGACGGCGTCCTCGAAGAAGGACTTCGGCACCGAGAGGTACCAGACCTTGTCGAACTGCTCGAAGCAGTTGTGCAGACCGCTGTAGTACTTGTTGTAGTTCGACAGCGTGTGGATCTGGGTCTGCGCGTGCCGCATCTCGTCGAGCGACTGGCACAGCGCGGCGAAGCGCGGGCCGGCGCCGTTGAGGGCACGGCCGAGGTAGGCGAAGTGCCGGTGCGCGGTGTACTCCAGCGAGGTGACGCCCTGCAGGAACAGCTTCATCGCGTTGAGGTAGCGGGCGTCGGTGAGGCTGAGGTGGCCCTGCGACTGGGCGAACCCGTCGAGCACCGCGTAGAGGCGCTTGTCCTTCTCCGCCTGGTACTTGAAGTAGGCGTCGACGGTCAGGCGGAAGGGGTCCTCCCACTTCGACCAGTCGTGAATCTTGATGCCCTCGAACGTGGTGTGCGGGAACATGTCGTCCTCGCTCACATAGGTGGGCTCCCACGAGAGGTCGCGGGTCATCGCGGAGTACCGCGCCTTCATTGACATCTTCGCCATTGCCGTTCCCTTCAAATCCTGTCGAATTTCGTTGAATAGCTTGAGTTTTCGGAGGGGCCTGAATTCCCGAAGGACTCAGTGGCCCCAGCTGATGACGATCTCGTCGTCGTCGTAGTCGCTGATGTTGCCGTAGTAGGAAACGATCGAGAGCTGGAACTCGTGGGTCTCCCACTCGCGTCCCAGTTCCTCCTCGATGGTCTCGCGCTTGATCACGAGCTTGCCCGGCGAGAAGACCTTGATCAGACCCGGCAGGTGCTGGATCCGCATGCCCGGGTTGTCCTTCTCGATGGCCGACACCATCCGCCGGACGTCCTCGCCGGACTCCTGCAGATCGACGCCGACCTCACGTGTGGTGGTCATCTCAGGCCTCAATTCCCATGGCGCGCAGTGTCTCGTGAACCTTGTCGACCGTGGCGGCGACGAACGCCACCGCACCGGTGTCAGCCAGCGAATCCATATCGCGGGCCAGGTCGGTCACCGCGGCCGAAGCCTGCGGCATGATCTTCTTGACCGTGGCCTGCAACACCTCGGTGTTGTTCTTGCCGTGCTCCGGGTCGGTGACCCAGGCCTTGATCAGCGGATCGAACCACTTGCGCTGATCGGCCCACCAGACACCGAGCTGCTGGATCAGCAGGCTGTAGGCGCCGGCGCCGCCGAGCAGCGCAGCCTCGTCGAGGTGCACGGTCAGCAGCGGGAAGAGCAGCCGGTCGCACAGGTCCAGGCCGACGTTGGCCACCGCCCAGTCCGGGTTGACCAGAAGCTCCTCGACCAGCCGGCGCAGGCCCTGCAGGCCCTGATCGTCCATCCATGCCGGCTTGGTGGTGGCCAGCACCGCGTCGGAGTTGTCCCCCAGGGCCATACCGATCCGGGACAGGATCTGGGCGTTGCCGATCCGGTCGAAGGAGGCGTAGGTGAAGACCTGCTCGACGGTGGTGCCGTAGGCGAATCGGCCGCCCTCGACGTTGAGCAGCTGCGCGCCCGACTCGTAATACCGAAGCGGCAGAACGGTTTTCGCGACCAGGTCCTGCCATCCCTGCGGCATTTTGCCGAGCAGTCCGCGGTCGACGACGTAGGTCAGGTTGCGGCCGAAGGCCTCATGCAGCGCGGCCCGGTTGATCACGTACGGCGTGTAGTAGAACTGCCGCGGGTCGGTGTAGGCGTCGGGGTCGGTCAGCTTGAGCGCCGAGTAATCGGTGTCGTAGATCTCGTGCTGCGGGTCCCACAGTGGCCGGTAGTGGAAGTGCTCGGTGGACTGGATGCCGATGGAGCCCTCTTCGTAACGGGTCGCCGAGCGGTCGCCGTAGCGCGCGACCAGCGGGGTGAACGTCTGGCGAAGCGGCTCGATCACCTGTTGGCGAAGTTCGAACTGCACTGGTGCCTCCTGGCTGTCTTTCGGGTCTGGAGCTAGTAGGTCTGGCTTCGAGTGTTCAACGTGTGCCGGGCGTCACAACGGCAATGTTCCGGTTTCCGGAACGGGCTCCCCGCCGATCAGCAGCAGGATCAGCCGCTCGACCTGGTCCGCCCCGGCCAGCTCGACATTGCCGAGGTGCCGGGTCCCGACGCCGTAGAGGTGCCCGACCGCGGCGGCGTGACCGAAGTTCGTGACGATGCGCGCCTCGCGATCTTCGAACGAGATCGTGAAGGCCAGTTCTTTCGGACCGGCCTCGTCGATCAGCTCGACCCGCTCGCGGCCGGCGGAGGACAGCACGACGTTGGCCTCGCAGACGAGTTGCTCGGCCAGCGACCGGCATTCGACGTGATCCTCGGCGCCGATGGCCGCCGGCTGGGGACGGCTCGGCTGAATATCGGGCAGGTCGACGTCGGTGGGCAGGTCGAGGACCTCACTCACCCGCATCATGAAGGGGGTCATCTGGCCTCCTGGACGATCCGACAGCTATCTGAGCCGGATTGTGGAACGACGCAGGTCACACCACCTACCGAGGTTCCGCAAGGCGGAACGTCCGGCGGTAATCGGCGGCTGAGAAAAAATCCCGTTCCTCGTTGTGGAACATCGGTGACTTTTTGGTTGCCGTGATTGGAATAGTCCCGACCACGAACTGTGATCCAAACCACCCCTGCGGGGCGACCGCCTCGCAGTCCACATAGGAAAGGCAGTGCACATGCCCGCATTACCCCGTTCCGAGTGGTACGACCTGACCCGTGACATGAACTGGAATTTCTCCTATGTCACTGATGAGCAGGTCTTCCCGGAGGATATGTCCGTCAGCTTCGGCGTGCCGAAGGAATCCTGGTGGAAGTGGGACGAGCCGTACAAGATCACCTACCCGGAGTACGTCCACGTCCAGGCCGGTAAGGACCAGAGCGTCTACGCCATCAACTCGGTGGTGAACCGCTCCAAGCTGTTCGAGGGACTGGATCCGGGCTGGAAGTCGGCCATCCTGGCCCACTACGGCGCCATCGCGGTGGCCGAGTACACCGCCGGCATGGGCGAGGCCCGCATGGGTCGTTTCGGCCGGGCCGCTTCCTGGCGCAACATGGCCCTGTACGGAACCCTCGACGAGACCCGCCACGGCCAGATCCAGACCTACTTCCCCTACACGCTGCTGGCCAAGGAGCCGAAGGCTGACTGGGCGCACAAGGCCTACCACACCAACGAGTGGGGCATCATCGCCGCACGCTCGCTGTTCGACGACATGTTCGCCGGCAACGACGCGGTGTCGACCGCCATCCAGCTCACGTTCTGCTTCGAGACCGGCTTCACCAACCTGCAGTTCCTGGGTATGGCCGCCGATGCCATGGGTGTGGGTGACATCGAGTTCAGCTCGCTGATCTCCTCGATCCAGACCGACGAGGCCCGGCACGCCCAGCAGGGTGAGCCGACCATGAAGATCCTCATCGAGAACGGCCGCAAGGACGTCGCTCAGAAGCTCATCGACCACATGTTCTGGCGGTCGTGGAAGATCTTCTCGCTGCTGACCGGTCTGTCGATGGACTACTACACCCCGCTCGAGCACCGCCGGCACTCCTTCAAGGAGTTCATGGACGAGTGGATCAACAAGCAGTTCGTGGACCAGTTCCGTGACTTCGGCCTCGAGAAGCCGTGGTACTGGAACGACCACTACCTCAAGGAGAACAACTGGCTGCACCACGCCTATCACCTGGGCGTGTGGTTCTGGCGTCCGACCGTGTGGTGGAACCCGGATGCCGGTGTCTCGCCGCAGGAGCGCGATTGGCTGGAGGAGAAGTACCCCGGCTGGAACAACTCGTTCGGCAAGTACTGGGACGTCATCACCGAGAACGCCCGTTCGGGCAACATCCCGATGACCTACCCGGAGACGCTGCCGATGGTGTGCAACATCTGCCACGTGCCGGTGTGCACCCCGTCCGGCTACGACGCCGGATATCTGGACAGCCCCGCTCCGCTGATCCACGACCACAACGGCCGCCGCTACGTCTTCTGCTCCGAGCCGTGCAAGTGGATCTTCAACGAGTTCCCGCACCGGTTCCAGGGCCACCTCGGCATCGTCGACCGGTTCCTGGCCGGCATGATCCAGCCGCCGGACCTCAACGGAGCACTGGCCTACATGGGCATCTCGCCGGAGGAGGCTGGCGTCGACGCCACCGACTTCGCGTGGGCCCATGAGCCGGCGCCGGTGTCGGTCTCCCGCTAAGACAGATAAGGACATAGAGAAATGGCAATGCTCCCTGTGCAGGGCACCGTCGTGGGTGACTTCGTCATCAACCTGGTGCCTATCGAGAGTTCAGACACCATGGACAAGGTCGCCGAGGCGATCGCATATCACTCGGTGAACCGTCGGGTGGCTCAGCAGGACAAGCCGCTGCGGATTCGCTTCAAAGGTGAGGTCCTTCCATTGGACGCCACCCCGGAATCCGCCGGGGTGGGTCTGCTGGACTACCTGGAAGCGTTCTACGCCGAATGAGCGAAGTGGAACTGCGCTGGTATGACGTCGCCGACGCCGATGAGGTGTGGGAGGGCGAGGTCCTGGACTTCGACGTGGCCGGTGAGGAGGTGATGGTCGCACACCTGCTCGGCGGCGAACTGCGCGCCTTTCAGGCGATGTGCCCACACCAGGAGATCTCACTGCTCGACGGCGAATGGGATCCCGACAAGAGCGAGTTGACCTGCGGCGGTCACGCCTGGGTCTTCGACCTCAAGACCGGCAAGGGAGTCAACCCCTCCGGCTGCCAGCTCTACCAGTTCCAGGTACGGGTGTCCGACGACAAGATCCAGGTCGGCGTCCCCCAAGACGGCCAGCGTCACTACAACCGTGACACCGTCAACACAACTAGCGCCCGCGAGGAGGGCAAATGAATATGACCGAAGAGCATGTGAAGCGAGTGGGCCCCATCATCCGTGGCGTTGACGGTGAGCTGTGTGACGCGGTGATCAACGCCATCGAGGACGACAACCCCGGTGCCGACGTGGAGGTCGACGATCAGGGCGGCTACGTCAAGATCACGACCCCCCAGCGTTGCCGGCTGACCCGCGCCTCGCTCGAGCGTGAACTGGGCCGGAGCTTCAACCTGCCCGAACTCGAAATCAACCTGGCCGGGTTCGCCGGCCGCATCGTCGTCGGCGACGACGAGATCATCTGGCACCTGGAAAGAGAGGCATGATCGTGGCGAGTAATCGTCGCGCTACCAAGACGTGGAGCCTTCTCGGCGACGTCAAGCGCAAGCCCAGCCCGTACGAGGCGGTCACCGCCAAGTTCCACTACCACTTCCGCCGGGACCCGGCACCCTTCGAGATGGACCCGGAAACCCCCATCAACAAGTGGTACCTGAAGAACCGCGAAGGCTCGCCGCTGATGCTGGACGACTGGGAGCAGTTCCGGGATCCGGCCAAGATGACCTACAAGGACTACGTGGCCATCCAGCGTGACCGCGAGACCTTCGTGGACGGGCTCATCGATCAGGCCGAGGCCAGCCATGCCGCCCGCAACCTCGCGGCCGGCTGGGTAAAGACCCTCACCGAGCTGTTCGTCCCGCTGCGGTTCCCGCTGCACGTGCTGCAGATGACCGCGCTGTACGTGGGCCAGGTCGCCCCGTCGTCGTTCATCACCAACTGCGCCTACTTCCAGGCCTCCGATGAGCTGCGTCGAATCCAGCGGATGGCGTACTGGACCAAGGTCCTGGCCAACACCCACAGCGATGACATCGCCAGCACCCACGCGGCCCGCGGCCCGTGGGAGTCGGCCGCGCACTGGCAGCCGCTGCGTCAGCTGGTCGAGGAACTGCTCATCGCCTACGACTGGGGCGAGGCCTTCACCGCGCTGAACCTGGTCGTCAAGCCGATGATGGACGCCCTCGTCAACGAGCAGCTCGGTGCCCTGGCCGCCGCCAACGGCGACCAGTTCCTGCACCAGCTGCTGGCTGAGTTCGACATCGACAGCCGTCGCAGCCAGGACTGGAGCCAGGCTCTGGTGGCCTACTGCACCGACCGCGATCCGCAGCTGCACGGCGTGATCAGCGGATGGCTGGCCAAGTGGCAGCCCAAGGCCAAGGCGGCCATCGACGCGCTGGCGCCGCTGTTCGCCCAGGCGCCGAACCCGATGTCGGCACAGACGGTGTCGGACATGGTGGCCCGCCGGTATGCCGACTTCGTCGAGGAGGCCGGCCTGCCGGTTTACACCCAGACCCCGGCCTGATAACTGAAAAAAGTGACCAAAGTCGTTATATCGGCGGTTCGATTTCTCTAAAAGCGAACCGCCGATATAACGTCTGGGTCAAAATTTGATAACGCTGTACCACTCTGTGCCCCCTAAAGAGAGAGCAAAATCCGTGACTCGAGTGAAGAAGACGCCCGCGTCGATCATGAAGATCGTCATGGCGTTCATGGCCGCGGTGCTGGTGGGGCCGATGGTCTACACCATGCCGACGGCCAACGCCAACGACGATGAGTACATCGCGTTCTACACCCCGCCGGACCAGGTGAACGGCAAACCGGGCGACATCATCAAGTCCGAGCCCGCCCGTCTGGTGTACGAGCCCTCGGGTCAGCTCGGCGGCTGGGTCGCCACCGGCACCCGGGTCATGTACCAGACCACCAACGCCAAGGGTCAGCCGGTGGCCGCCACCGGTATGTACCTGGAGCCGACGGTGCCGTGGACCGGCAAGGGTCCGCGTCCGCTGGTCGCCTATGCCCCCGGCCCCTACGGCATCGGTGAGCAGTGCGCCCCGTCGCGGCTGATGAGCCAGGGCATCCACTTCTCGCAGGGCTTCGATCTCACGATCAACTACGAAGAGGGCTTCATGGCCACCATGGTGGCCCGCGGCTTCGGCGTCATGGTCGTCGACGGTGTCGGCATGGGTGTGCACATCCCCGGCGGCCCGGAGTTCGCCAACCGGCTCTCGGCCGGCACCGCCCTGCTCGACGGCGCCCGTGCAGCACTGAACCTGCCCGGCACCTCGCTGCAGCGCGACAGCGCGATCGCGACATGGGGCTGGCTGACCGGTGGTCAGATGGCGGGTTCGGCTGCTGAGCAGGCCGCCTCCTATGCCCCCGAGCTCAACATCGTCGGCAACGCGCTCAACACCCCGGTCGCGAACCTGTCGCTGATGCCGCCGTTCCTGGACGGCAACCTGCTCATCGGCGCGCTGGGCTACGTGCTCAACGGTGTGGTGTTCGCCTACCCCGAGACGGCCAGCCTGCTGATGGGTGCGCTGACCGATCGTGGCAAGCACTTCGTGCAGTGGTCGAGCTTCATCTGCCTGGTGCAGTCGGTCGCCGACTTCGGTTTCCGCCACATGTACTTCCCGGACAACACCGGATGGCTGACGGGTCCGCCGGATCAGATCTTCGGTGCCGAACCGGTGAAGAGCCTGCTGCTGGCGCAGAACCTGGGCGCCAACCACAACCGCCCGACCGGCCCGGTGTTCATCTCGGCCAACCGGTACGACTCGTTCAACCCGTACCAGGCCTCGTCTGACCTCGCCAATATGTGGTGCGCCGAGGGTGCGGACGTGCAGCTGAACACGAACGAGGAGCCCCCGTTCCTCAACAAGGCCGGCATCAACACCCTGCTGCCCTACTTCGTGGACGGCGAGATGATGATGAACTGGGTGCGGGACCGGTTCAACGGCCTGCCGACGCACTCCAATTGCGGGAACGTCGAGCAGAACGTGACGGCTCCGCCGGTCAACGCCTGGTCGTGACCGTCTAGGTAGTTCTACGAATTCGCCCCCGCCGGGATTCCGGCGGGGGCGAATTCTTTGTCGGTGTTCGGCTATGCGGACTTCTGCGTGATCAGCCGCCAGCCGATCATCGCCAGCGCGATCAGGGCCAACACGCCGAAGAGATAGGCCGGCGCGAAGGCGACGACCGCGTAGATGTTGGTGGCGCCGAACTTGTTGGGCCCGAAGCTGATGCCTCGGTTCGGCGCGAAGTTGCCGAAGAAATAGAAGATGACATTGGCCCAGCCGTCGAGGATCACCAGCCAGCCCAGCAGTCGCGTCTTGCTCTCGGTGAAGTCCAGTCGCGGCAGCACCACCGCCACCGCGATCACCATCATCCCGTTCAGCGGCGGCCCGATATGCGCCTTGCGCCAGCCCTCCGCCGTTCCAGGGATGCTGAACTTCACGATGTGGTTCGGGATGACCTCGTACCCGCCGATGAGGTTCATCAGATAGAAGAGGCCGAAGAACAGGCCGGCGAAGATCATCAGAACGCCGTGGCCGAACATTTTGCGCTGAAAGGTCTGCATGTGCGGACCCTAGTGTCCCGGCCGGCGTAGCCGTGAGCGTTTGCCCGGGCGCATACTGACGAAGGTGACGCCACTGCAGCGCTATATCGCCGAGGAGATCGCCACCGACCACATCGACGGCCTGCTGTCGCGCCGTGAGGCGTTGCGCCGTCTGGCACTGCTGGGCATCGGCAGCGCGGCGGCCGGATCGCTGATCGCCGCTTGTGGCGCCAAACGCTCCCCCGCCCCGTCCTCCCCGGCGGCCTCCTCGATCGCTGATGCCACCACCTCCGAGCCGCCGCCGGGCATGCAGGGCGCACTACCCACCGAGGCGATCACCTGGAACGGACCACGGGGTCGGCTACAGGGCGCCTGGGCCGCCGCATCCGGAACCCGCGGGGCGGTACTGGTGATCCACGAGAACAAGGGCCTCAACGACTGGGTCCGGTCGGTGGCCGGCCGGCTGGCGGGTATCGGCTACTCCGCCCTGGCGATCGACCTGCTCTCCGAGGAGGGCGGCACGGCCACCTTCGACGATCCGGCCAAGGCCACCGCGGCACTGGCCGCCGCGCCGCCGGACCGCTTCGTCGAAGATCTGCGTTCCGGCCTTGATGAACTCCAGCGTCGGGCGCCCGGCCACACAGCCGCCGCGGTGGGGTTCTGCTTCGGCGGCGGGCTGGTATGGCGGTTGCTGGCCGCGGGTGAACCGCGGCTGTCGGCGGCAGTCCCGTTCTACGGGCCGCTGCCGGACAACCCCGACTTCGGCGGGTCGAGGAATGCCGCCGTGCTGGCCCTCTACGGCGCTCTCGACGAGCGGGTGACCGGCAGTGAGCCTGCCGCGAAGCAAGCCCTGCAGAACGCCGGACTGGTCAACGAGATCGTCATCGAACCCGGCGCCGATCATGCATTCTTCAACGACACCGGCAAGCGCTACAACGCCGCGGCCGCCGACGACGCCTGGCAGCGACTGCAGAACTGGTTCGGTCGTCATCTGAGCTGACCGCGGCTGCGACAATGGTGCCGTGCGTGCGTGGGTGGTGTGGGCGGCCGGTCTGCTGGCCTATGTCGTCGCCGTGCTCGACCGCACGACTCTGGGGGTGGCCGGTCTCGACGCGGCCAAGCGATTCGGCGCCAGCCCAGCGGTTCTGTCCACCTTCGTGGTGCTACAACTCGTGGTCTACGCCGGTTCGCAGATTCCCGCCGGGCTCCTGCTGGACCGCTTCGGGTCCAAGACGATGATCCTGGCGGGCGGCACACTGATGCTGGCCGGTCAGCTCACCATGGCCTTCACCACGTCACTGCCCGCGGCGATCGCGGCGAGGGCGGTGGTGGGGCTGGGCGACGCATTCACGTTCATCTCAGTGGTCCGCCTGGTGCCGCACTGGTTCCCGCCGCGTCAGGTGCCGTTGGTGACCCAGTTGACGGGTATCTCCGGCCAACTCGGCCAAGTACTCTCCGCGGTCCCATTCCTGGGATTGATGGCCAGTGCCGGCTGGACAAGGGCCTTCACAGCTGTTGCCGCACTCGGCGTCATCTCGCTGATGGTGACGGCACTGCTGCTGACCAACGCCCCCTCGGGCAACCGCGTCGAGGACCCGGTGACCGATCTGGGGGCCACCCTACGCAGCGTGAAGACGGTGTGGATGCGCCCTGGGACCCGGCTCGGCTTCTTCACTCACATGGGCACCCAATTCTCGGTGACGGTGTTCGCACTGATGTGGGGCGTTCCGTATCTGACCGCGGCACAACATGTTTCGCGCGACGATGCCGGCGCTCTGCTGACGGTGTCGGTGCTCACCGCGATCGTGGCCGGAATCCTGATCGGTATCTTCATCGGCCGGAAGCCGCATCGCCGGTCGTGGCTGGTGCTCGGCATCATCGCAGGCAACACCGCCATCTGGACGGTGGTGCTTCTGCTGAACCATCCCGCCCCGTACTGGCTTCTGGTGGTGCTCGTCGTGGTGATCTCGATCGGCGGCCCGGGTTCGGTGGTCGGCTTCGACTTCGCCCGCACTTTCAACCCGCGCTCGACGCTGGGCACCGCGCAGGGCGCGGTGAATATGGGCGGATTCCTCGCCTCCCTGATTCTCATGCAAGGGATGGGGATGGTGATCGGCGCGTTGGGCGGCTACTCGTTCGCGTCGTTTCGGGCCGCCTGGTGTCTGCAGTACATCGCCTGGGCGGCGGCCGTGATCGGTATCGTCGTCACCCGCCGGAAGGCGCTGCAGACCATCGGCGAGATCGAGGAGAGCAAATACCTGCTGGAGTTCTTCTCTGATCCGGCATCGGGAACTGAACGCCGGATTCAATCCGACGCTTGCTAGCGTCAACGTGTGAGCAGGATCGCCAACGACATCACTGAACTGACCGGCAACACCCCACTGGTCCGACTGCGCAGGGTCACCGACGGGGCAGGAGCCGAGGTTCTGGCCAAGCTGGAATCGTTCAACCCTTCGGCCAGCGTCAAGGACCGGATCGGCGTCGCGATGATCGACGCTGCGGAGAAGGCCGGCCTGATCAAGCCTGACACCATCATCGTGGAGCCGACCAGCGGAAACACCGGCATCGCCTTGGCGATGGTGTGCGCCGCCCGTGGCTACCGTTGCGTGCTGACCATGCCGGAGACGATGAGCCGGGAGCGGCGCATGCTGCTGCGTGCCTACGGCGCCGAACTGATCCTGACCCCAGGCCCCGAAGGGATGGCCGGTGCCATCGCGAAAGCGGAGGAACTGGCCAAGTCCGATTCCCGGTACTTCATGCCCCAGCAGTTCGAGAACCCGGCCAACCCGGCCATCCACCGGGTCACCACCGCCGAGGAGGTCTGGAACGACACCGACGGGAAGGTCGACATCTTCGTCGGCGGGGTCGGCACCGGCGGCACCATAACCGGCGTCGCCGAGGTGCTCAAGGAACGCAAGCCCTCGGTTCAGATCGTCGCGGTGGAGCCTGCGGCCTCCCCCGTGCTCTCCGGCGGCCAGAAGGGTCCGCACCCCATTCAGGGCATCGGTGCCGGATTCGTGCCGCCGGTGCTGGCGACCGATCTGGTCGACGAGATCATTCAGGTGGCCAACGAGGACGCATTCGACATGGCCAAGCGACTGGCCAAGGAGGAGGGCCTCCTGGTCGGTATCTCCTCCGGCGCGGCGGCCTGGGCCGCACTGCAACTGGCTCGCCGGCCGGAGAACGCCGGTAAGACCATCGTGGTCGTTCTGCCGAGCTTCGGCGAGCGGTATCTGAGCACGGCACTTTTCGCGGACCTGGCCGACTAGACGATGCTGTCCGCCATCCGGCGCGATGTGCGCTCCGTCAAGGAGCGTGATCCCGCGGCCCGTTCCATGCTGGAGATCGTGCTGGTCTATCCGGGCCTGCACGCTGTCTGGGGACACCGCATCACGCATTGGCTCTGGCAGCGGGATGCCAAACTTCCGGCCCGATTCCTGGCCGAACTGATCCGCATCCTCACCGGCGTCGAGATTCACCCCGGCGCCGTACTGGGCCAGGGGGTCTTCATCGACCATGCCACGGGCGTGGTGATCGGCGAGACCACGGAGATCGGTGACAACGTGACGATCTATCAGGGCGTCACCCTCGGCGGAACCAGCCTCGAACCCGGCAAACGTCACCCGACGATCGGTGACAACGTCACGATCGGCGCGGGCGCGAAGGTGTTGGGCGCCATCACCATTGGCGACAACAGCCAGATCGGCGCGAACTCCGTCGTCATCAAACCGGTGCCACCGAACTCCGTCGTCGTCGGAGTGCCCGGGCAGATCGTCGGCAGTGACCATCCCACCCGCGCCGATCAGTTCAAGTTGCCCGATCCCCTCGGCGTCAGCCTGCATTCGTTGCTCACCCGGGTGGCCAAACTCGAGGAGCGCAGTGGCAGCCCCGGTGACGATCACGTGATCCGCGCACCTGAGGCCGGGATTTGGCATGGAGACGACTTCGTCATCTGAGTAGAGTCCGGTCCGTGTTGATCGCGCTTGAAGAACACTATGCGTGGGACCCGGTCAGTGCCGACAGCCCGGTCGGCAGCTGGATTCACGGCAGGAATGCAGGCACCTACCAAAGGTTGTGCGATCTCGGTGCCGGACGCCTGGAGCAGATGGACGCCGCCGGCATCGATTTCCAGGTTCTGTCCCTCTTCGACCCCGGTGTTCAGGCCGAAGCCGACATTCGCCGTGCAACCGACAACGCACGTCGGGCCAACGATGAACTCGCCACTGCCATCGCCCGTAACCCGCGGCGCCTGGGCGGGTTCGCGGCACTGGCGATCCAGGACCCCGACGGTGCGGCAGCCGAACTCGAACGCGCCGTCACCGAGCTGGGCCTACTGGGCGGACTGATCAACGGCCATGCCCATGGCCGGTATCTCGACGACCCGGCCTATGAGGGGCTGTTCCACTGTGCACAGCGCCTCGGGGTACCGATCTACCTGCACCCCACCACTCCGCATCCCGCCGTTCTGGAGGCGTGGTTCGACCCCTACCTCAAAGACGGGATGCACCTCGCCTCATGGGGCTTCGGGGTGGAGACGGGCACGCACGCGTTGCGACTCATCTACTCGGGTTTGTTCGACCGCTTCCCCGCGCTTCAGATCATTCTCGGCCATCTCGGCGAGTTGCTGCCGTTTGCCGCATGGCGGATCGACCGGTACTACGCACTCGGGGGCGACGGTGGAGGCGCCCTGGCCCGTAAGCCCTCCGACTATCTGCGGACGAATTTCCACGTAACGACCAGTGGCAACTTCAGCGGACCCGCCCTGACGTGCACGCTGGCGGTAGTCGGGGCGGAACGGATGATGTTCGCCGTGGACTACCCCATCGACAGCAACAAGGCGGCGACGGAGTTCCTGGCGGGCTACCCGATGGATGACCAAAGCCGCCAGATGATCTCGTCCGGCAATGCGTTGCGGTTGTTCGACGGGCGGATTCCGCTCTAAGGCCGTCGGCATCGGGTGGCGAATGCCGACACCAGGTCGGCGTATCCAGTTGCTGCATGGTGGTGCTCGATGTTGTGTCCACAGGCCGCGATGACATACGACTCGACGAAAGGCGCATTGGTGAACATCGCCGCGAAGGCCGCCATCCGTTCATCGCCGGTCTGCCAGAGTCTCTCGAACTCGGCGAAGGCGTGAAAGACCGGAACGCCGACCGACGCGGCCACACCCGGAAGATCGGCCGGCCACGCGGTGTTGACTTCGACCGGATCGCCGGCGGGCATCACGACCAGGGAATCCGCAAATGCCGGAACCAGGGACTCGTCGAAGGTCCCGACGGGACCGTAGAACATCGGCCGAACCGAATCGAACGTCATCGCGATCGGTTGATGTGCGGGGATACCGGCGAAATGGCGCACCGCAGCGTTCGCAGGCCGGTCACCGACGCCAGAGACCGCGACACCGAGTAGCGGCCAGAGCGGCTGCCGCGCAGCCAGATTCAGCGCTACCGCACCGCCCACCGAGTGCCCCAAGAGGACGACTCCGTCAATCACGTCCCCAACGCGCGACCAGATGTCGGCCACCACGGTGTCGAGCAGCTCCGCCGACTGTGCGAACGACGGCCGGTGGCGGGC
>CAYFMA010000027.1:1630-5597 GCA_964344085.1 uncultured Mycobacterium sp. | reverse complement strand
TCGTCGGCCGGGTAACCGGCCCGAGTGATGGCTACGGCGCCAGTACCTCGATCACCCAGCATCGTCAGGAACGACCATCCGGGGATATCGAAGTACCGCTCGTCATAACCCGAACCGGGGATGCAGACGATCAGCGGTCTGCCCGGCTCAGCGGCCTGGCGGCTGAGCACCTGAGCTCTCGTCCACCAGGGCGGCTGAGATCGCAACCGCGCATTCCTGAAGCCCGGCAACAGCTTTGGCCTCAGCTACGGCATCGCCGAGCCAGACGGCACTGATACTGGCGAATCCCCCCTCTTCGGCTCCGAACAGCGGCACCGCCACACCTGTTGCACCACTGAACAACTCGTCCCGCGTAACTGCGAACCCCGACCGGCGAGCCCGTCGTACCTCAGCACGCTCGCCTTCCCGCGGTTCACCCGCGGCAAGGATCGCCAAACCTGATGCCGCCTGGTTCAGGGGGTGACGAAGTCCACGTTGGTAGGCGATGTGCATACGGGCCACCACGGGCTCCTGCACCAAGGCGACCACCGCCTCGTCGCCGTCGCGGAGCGTCAACGCGCACGTGCACGACAGTGTGTCCGCAAGCTGCTGAAGCTCCCGGCCGGCAACCTCCTGCAGACCGGAGCGAACGCTGGCCGCCAGGCTGATGATTCCCACACCCAGCACATAGCTACCGTTGGCTTTGCGCTCGACCAGACGGCCGGCTTCGAGCGGCCGCAGGAGACGGTAGATGCCGGCCCGATGGGTGCCCATCTCCGTCGATATCGCCGTCACGCTCAGACCCTGCGGCCGCGCGGCGAGCAGGCCAAGCAGTCGGATCCCACGTTCCAATGTCTGCGAACCACCCGATTCGCGGTCCTCTGAGGCGCTCAGCGTCACCCTCAGAGCGTATCGGCTACCTGGCATATTTCCGATTAATGAACGCTATTCGTACGGTGTGGTACATATAACGAACGCAATCGGGAGCGAAGGAGGGGCCCGGACTTGAAGCTGGCCAGCCTGCGGCGGGGCGGACGAGACGGCACGTTGATCGTCGTCGACCGGGCCATCCGCCTGGGCGTCGAAGTATCCGACATCGCCCCCACCATGCAGTCGGCCATCGACGACTGGGCTGTGGTGGCCGCACCACTGACCGCGGTCTCCGACGCACTGGAGCGAGGTGAGGCCACCGGCGCCTTCGCCGTCGACACCGCCGAGTTGGCCGCCCCGTTCCCCCGGGCCTTCCAGTTCCTCGACGGCTCGGTCTACCTGGGGCACATGGAGAAGGCACGGGCGGCGCGCGGTGCGGCGATGCCGGCCAATTACAAAACCGAACCGATCATGTACCAGGGCGGGTCCGACGGATTCGTCGGACCGCGTGAGGCGATGCGGTTCCCCAGCGACAGCGATGAGATCGATTACGAACCCGAACTCGCCGTCGTCGTCGACGACGTTCCGATGGGAACCTCCGCGGATCAGGCGGCTGGTCACATCAAACTGGTGATCCTGCTCAACGACTGGACACTGCGCGCACTGACCCGCCACGAACTTCCGCGCGGCTTCGGTTTCCTGCAGGCGAAACCGACGAGTTCGTTCGGGCCGGTGGCCGTCACCCTCGACGAACTCAACGACTGCTGGGACGGTCAGCGTATCGGTCTGCGAGTCATCAGTGCTGTCAACGGCCACACGCTGGGCCAGGCATTCGCCCATCGGGACATGTTCTTCACCTACCCGCAGCTGATCGCACACGCCTGCCGGACAAGATCTTTGGCGGCGGGCACGATCATCGGCGCCGGAGCGATCTCCAACGAGGATCCCGGTACCGGCCATGGCTGTATCGCCGAGGCCCGCATCGCCGAGGAACGGGACTCCGGGAACACCGCCACACCGTTCCTCCGCAACGGCGATGTGGTGCGAATCGAGGCGTTCGACTCCGCCGGCGACTCGGTCTTGGGAACCATCGAACAGGTCGTTCACTGCGGTGTTTGACGCGGTGATCGTCGGGCTGGGCCCGACCGGAGCCACCTTGGCCAATCTGCTCGCACAGCGCGGCTGGCGGTTGGCGGTGGTGGAACGGGCCGCTGAGGTCTACGACAAACCCCGCGCCATCACCGCCGACCACGAGGCGATGCGGGTCTTTCAGCAGATCGGTCTGGCCGACGAGATCGCCTCGGGCACAACACCGCACCGCGGAACCGACTTCCACGGCGTCGACGGCCGCCTGATCAAGAAGTTCTACCCAGCCGATCCGCCCGGACCGCTGGGCTGGGACCCCTCGTTCATGTTCCTGCAACCCGACCTGGAGCGGATCCTGCGGCGCGGGCTGCAGCGATTCCCCGGCGTCACCGTTCAACTGTCCACCGCGGTCACCGGCATCGACGACGGTGGAGACCGCCTGATGGTCACCACCGAGGACGAACGCACCGGAGCCGTGCACACCCTGGCCACCCGCTACGTCCTGGGCTGCGACGGCGCATCGAGCACCGTGCGGCGGCTGACGCCGGGAACATTCGACGACCTCGAGTTCGACGAGGAATGGCTCGTCCTCGACGCGCTGGTCGAGGACACCGACCGGTTCCCCGCCCGCTGCATCCAGTACTGCCGTCCGACCCGGCCGGGGACCTACATCGTCGGACCCGGCGATCTGCGGCGCTGGGAGATCAAGCTCATGCCCGGTGAGGACGCGAGGAGTTTCGACACCCCGGAATCGGTGCGAGCGGTGCTCGCCGACTTCACTGACGAGACCGGGTTGGAGATTGTGCGCCATGCCGTGTACCGCTTTCACGCGGTGGTGGCCGACTCGTGGCGGTTCGGCCGGGTGTTCCTGCTGGGTGACGCCGCACACCAGATGCCACCGTTCATGGGCCAGGGAATGTGCGCCGGCATCCGCGACGCGGTGAATCTGGCTTGGAAGCTCGATGCCGTGCATCGCCTCGGCGCCGGACCGGCGCTGCTGGACACCTATACCGAGGAACGCAAGGCGCACGTGCGCAGTGTGGTGGCCAACACCCGCGCCTTCGGCCGCATCATCGGTGAACTCGACCCGGTTGCGGCCGCGCAGCGTGATCGTCGCCTTGCCAGAGAACTTCACGACGGGACGGCTGAGACCGTCCGGCAGAACTTCATCCCGCGGATCACCGGAGGGGCGACCGCGGTCGACCCACAGACCGGTGCACCCATCGGTGCCGCGGGGGATCTCTGCCCCCAACCATGGGTGCGCACCGGCGAACACGACCACATCCGGATGGATGACGTACTGCCCGACGGGTTCACCGTCGTGACATTCACCGACCAACACTGGGCCTACGAGTTGGCATGGCCGAAGTCGGAGCTACTGAGTCCCCGTCACATCCACGTGCGCCGCGACTGCGCCGAAGCGGCCGCCGATGTCATCGACGTCACCGGCTCGCTGACCTCCTGGGCGCAGCAGAACGATGTCGCGATCGCCGTGGTTCGACCGGACCGGCACGTCTACGGAACGGCGGCCGATCCGCGACAGGCGGAGCGTCTCGTCACCGCGCTGAGCTCGGACCTGGCTCGATGGATACCGGCCTTACAGGAGGCACGTCCATGAGATATCTGACCGGCTTCGGCAACGAACACGCCTCCGAAGCCATACCCGGGGCGCTGCCGGCCGGCCGGAACTCACCGCAACGGGCACCGCTCGGGCTCTACGCGGAACAGATCAGCGGCACCGCGTTCACCCAGCCCCGTGCCAGCAACCGGCGCAGCTGGGTCTACCGAATCGTTCCCTCGGCCGCCCATTCGCGTTTCGCCCGCATCGATGACCGATGCTGGTGCAGCGCACCGTTCACCGAGACCGGAGCCGACCCCAACCGGTTGCGGTGGGATCCCATCGCGCTACCGGACGAACCCACCGACTTCGTCGACGGCATCTTCACCATCGGTGGCAACGGCGACACCATGAGCCATGCCGGTGTCGGTATCCACTGGTATCGGGCGAACACGTCGATGACCAATCGCTACC
>CAYFMA010000027.1:0-1620 GCA_964344085.1 uncultured Mycobacterium sp. | reverse complement strand
GGGTCCGCTCGCGACACAACCGGGTGAGATCGTGGTCATACCGCGCGGCATCCGGTTCCGGGTGGAACTCACCGATGACACTGCCCGTGGCTACATCTGCGAGAACTACGGTGCGCAGCTCACACTGCCCGAACGCGGCCCGATCGGTTCCAACGGGCTGGCGAACGAACGAGATTTCGAGTTCCCCACCGCAGCCTTCGAGGAGGGGGAGGATTCCTGTCAGGTGGTGCAGAAGTTCGGCGGCCACCTCTGGGCGGCCGAATACGACCACAGCCCCCTCGACGTCGTCGCCTGGCACGGCAATTACGCGCCGTACAAGTACGACCTGCGTCGCTTCATGGTTATCGGAACGATCAGCTTCGACCATCCCGACCCGTCGATCTTCACGGTACTGACTTCGCCCACCGACACTGCAGGGCTGGCGAACATGGACTTCGTCATCTTTCCGCCGCGCTGGCTGGTGGGTGAGAACACCTTCCGGCCGCCGTGGTTCCATCGCAACGTCATGAGCGAGTTCATGGGGCTGCTGTACGGCGAGTACGACTCCAAAGCCGAGGGTTTTCATCCGGGCGGCGCCAGCCTGCACAACACCTTCACCTCACATGGACCCGACGCGCCAACCTATGCGGCCGCCACCACGGCGCAGCTGCAACCCCGGAAGGTCGACGACACCATGGCGTTCATGTTCGAGACCCGCTGGGCGGTGATCCCCACCCGGCAGGCCGTGATGTCAGAGCATCTCCAGCACGATTACGACCGTGTCTGGTCAGGCCTGCGAGCGGAGTTCAGCGCATGACGGTATCGACGATCGGAACCGGCCCCATCCACGTGGTCGCCCTGCACGGATGGTTCGGCACCGGCAGTTCATGGCTACCCACCGTGAACTGGCTGGACCCCGGCGCCTACACCATCGCGATTCCGGATCACCGCGGCTACGGCAGTCGCATCGACGATCCCGGCGAGTACACCGTCGCCGAGATCGCCAGTGATGCGATCGCGGTCGCCGATGAGTTGGGTTGGAGAGGTTTCGACATTGTCGGGCACTCCATGGGCGGTAAGGCCGCCCAGTTGGTCGCCGCGAAGGCACCGGAACGGGTGCGTCGGGTCGTGGCGGTGACCCCGGTTCCACCGGCACCGCTACCCTTCGACGACGACACCAGGGCACTGTTTCGCGCAGCGGCCGGCGACCTGACCACACGTGCGGCCATCATCGGCAACTCCACCGCCGATCGTCATTCATCCCGTTTCGTGGACATGATCGTCGAGGAGTCCCGGCTGTCCCGAACCGAAGCGTTCGCCGCCTATTTCGAGTCCTGGGCGGGCGACGACATCACCGCTGCGGTCAACGGCCTGCCGACGCCGGTCTCGGTGATCGCCGGAGAGCACGACAATGCGCTCAACGCAGAGGTTCTCCAGGAGGCCATTCTGCCGTTCTATCCGAATGCCGAATTACTTGTCATGGCCGCCGCAGGGCATTACCCGCTCTTCGAGACACCGGTCGCCCTGGCTTCCGTAATCGACACATTCCTGTCCCAGCCCGCCCAGGAGGTCTGATGAACGCGCGAATCATCGACGACGCCGCACGGGTTCTTGCCGATCCGCACTCCTACACCGACGAGT
>CAYFMA010000026.1:0-45695 GCA_964344085.1 uncultured Mycobacterium sp. | reverse complement strand
TCGGCATCATCGGACTGATCGCGGTGCCACTGATCGTGCCGCCCGCGCGGGCGGCCGATGCCGCCGCCAAGTCGTCCGACGTCACTCCCCCTGTGTCACGAAGTCGATGAGTTCCTCGACCCGGCCGATCAGCGCGGGTTCCAGATCGTTCCAGTCCCGTACGGAGCCACGGATCTTCTGCCATGCGGCGGCGATGTCGGCCTGATTGCGGTGTGGCCAGCCCAGCGCCGCGCAGATCCCGTGTTTCCACTCGACGTCGCGCGGCACCTTCGGCCAGGCGTCCAATCCGACCCGGGCCGGTTTCACCGCCTGCCAGATGTCGACATAGGGATGTCCGACCACCAGTGTGTGGTCGCCACCCGGTCCGCGCCGGACCGCCTCGGCGATGCGCGCCTCCTTGGAACCGGCGACCAGGTGGTCGACCAGAACCCCGAGACGCCGGCCCGGGCCCGGCCGGAACTCCGCGACGATCGAGCCCAGATCATCGACACCGCTGAGGTATTCGACGACCACGCCTTCGACCCGCAGATCATCCCCCCACACCCGCTCGACGAGTTCTGCGTCGTGGCGGCCCTCCACATAGATCCGACCATCGAGTGCAACACGCGCCTTGGACCCGGCGACTTTCACCGAACCGGAGGCGGTGCGCTGCGTCGACGGTTGGGCCGGGCGACGGGCCGCGGTCAGGATCACCGGCCGGCCGTCGATGAGGAAGCCGGGTCCGAGCGGGAAGACCCTCGTGCGCCGGTGCCGGTCCTCGAGTTCGACGCGGCCGCCCTCGATTCGGATGATCGCACCGACGAAGCCGGACTGCGGGTCCTCGACCACCATGCCGACTTCGGCGGCGCACTCCACCGAGCGGGCCTTGCCGGCGCCGTGCGGATTGCGGGTCAGGATGTCGGTGCCATAGCGATCAGCCACCCGACGAGCCTAGGAACCGCCCGACGCATCGGCCGGCAGCAACGGCGGCGGGTCCGGGTAACTAATCGGTCTCGAATGCCGCTGCAGCGTCCTCGTTGAGATCGAGATAGGCCTTCTCGCTGACATCGATCGCCACACCCTGGAGTTCACCACCGGTGAACCTGCCGGGGGTCTTGTACTGCTCGGAGACGTTGTCTCCGCTGTCGTAACCGACACACAATCCGTCGCCGGAGAGGGTGAACTTGCCGATCTGGGCACGCATCGGCCCGGTCGCCACCGGATTGCCATCGACATACAGCGTTGTCGTGCCCAGGGACTCGCCGTGCTCGCCTGCCTTCTCCCGCTTGAACTCCATACCCAGCGAATGCTTACCGGGTGACAGCGGTGGCGAGACGAAATCCTGCTCCGGCTTGATACCCAGGAAGTTGTAGACGTAGTGCAGGCGGCCATCCTTGATGAACATGCTGTGCCCGCCGAACCGCGATCCGTGCGCGAACAGCACGCCATCGGCCTCCGGAGTCAGATCGACGTTGGCGACGATCTTGTATGAGCGGCCCCGGACGCTGGCCGCCACGCCCTCGGGGACCGGCGCGGTGTCCGGGTAGTAGATGTAGCGGTCACGCGGAGGCTCCGGCTGAGGCCGCGCGTTGCCGAGTTGCTCGACGGCCGGGCGGTCATCGAGTGGCAGCACGAAGTTGTTCTTGGCCTCCTCGAACCAGACGTCGATGAGTTCCTTGAGCTTCTCCGGATGCTGGTCGGCAAGGTTCGTCGATTCCGAGCGGTCCTCGTCGACGTGGAAGAGTTCCCACTTGTCCTGGTCGAAGTGCCCCTTACCGCTGATCGGGACGTGCAGCGACGCCGCCTTCCAGCCGTCCTGCCAGATGCCGCGGGTGCCGAGCATGGCGAAGTACTGGCGCTTCTTGGTCGTGGGCGCCTTGGCGTCGTCGAAGCTGTAGCGCATCGAGACCCCGTTGAGCGGATACTGCTTGATGCCCTTGTACTCCTTGGGCATCTCCAGGCCGACGACGTCGAGAATGGTCGCGACGACATCGGTGGCGTGGTGATACTGATGCCGCACTTCACCTTTCGCCTTGATCCCCTTCGGCCAGGAGATGACCATCGGATCGCAGGTACCGCCGGCGAACTGGCTGTAGCGCTTGAACATCTGGAACGGCGTGGAGAAGGCCGTCGCCCAGCCCGTCGGGTAGTGGTTGTAGGTGTCCGGGCTGCCCAGGGTGTTGAGGTACTTCATGTTCTCCGACAGTTCGTCCGGGTAGCCGTTGAAGAACTTGTTCTCGTTCACCGATCCGTTCGGTGAGCCCTCGCCGGATGCGCCATTGTCGGCGCAGTAGAAGACGATCGTGTTCTCCAACTGCCCGGTCTGCTCCAGGTAATCGACGATCCGGCCCACCTGGGCGTCGGTGTACTCCGAGAAACCGGCGTAGACCTCAGCCATTTTCGAGAACAGCTTCTTCTCGTCATCGTTGAGCGAATTCCATGGCCGCACAGCATCATTGGCCACTTCGATGTCGTCGGGCAGCGGATTGATCGGCGTCATCTTGGTGCCCGCCGGGAAGACTCCCCGCTCGATCATCCGGGGCAGCACCCAGTCGCGGTAGGCCTCGTAGCCGTCATCGAACTTACCCTTGTACTTGTCGATATACTCCTGCGGCGAGTGATGCGGGGCGTGGTTGGCGCCCGGGCAGAACCACATGTACCAAGGCTTGGACGGGTTGGCCGACTTCTGATCGCGCAGCATGCGGATCGCCTGATCTGCCAGGTCCTTCGAGAGGTGGTAACCCTGCTCCGGACCGTATTCCTGTTCGATGAACCGGTTGTCCTCGACGAGATCGGGGAACCACTGGTTGGTCTCGCCGCCGATGAACCCGTAGAACCGGTCGAATCCCTTCTGCAGCGGCCATTCCGACTTGCTGCCACCACTGGAGACGTCCTCCTCGGGAACATTGTGGTTCTTGCCGATCCAGAACGTGCTGTAGCCGTTGTCCTGCAGAACCTGGCCGATGGTGGCGCACTGCGCGGGCAACCGGGCGGCGGCTCCCGGAAAGCCGTTGGAGCCTTCGGTGATCGCCGCGGAGCGGTTGACGTGGTGGTTGCGACCGGTGAGGAAACAGGACCTCGTCGGCGAGCACAGGGCCGTGGTGTGCCACTGCGAGTACATGACGCCGTTGTCGGCCAGGCGCTGCATCACCGGCATCTCGATGCGGCCGCCGTAGGGCGACCAGGCGGCCAGCCCGGTGTCGTCGTAGAGCACGATCAGAACGTTGGGCGCGCCCTCAGGGGCCTTCCTCAGTTCGAAGGGCTTCCAGTCCGGCGTGGAATCGCGGACGTCGAGCTCGATCTTGCCGTCGAAACCCTCGTTGATACCGGTGCCGTACCCGGGCGGACCCGCGGCCTCCGAACTCTTCGGACCGCACCCACCCAGGGCCGGAACCGCCGCTGCACCCAGTCCGGCCGCCGCCAGGCCGCCGAGGATCTTCCGGCGGGAGAGCTTCGGTGTGCCGTCGCGGCCGCTCTCGGCCGTGGGTTCTGGCGTGCTGTCGGTCATCGCTTGACTCCTCGCAGTGTGTCCGGTGTCCGCAGACTAGTTCAGGAGCAAACACTTTCGGGCAAAACAGCAACGATCAGAGCGCGTCGCGCTGTACGGCCTGAATGCGACCGGACGTCGCATACAGCTATGCGATGATCAGGCCCATATGGACAGCCCGGGCACCTCACGCACGCTGCCGGTCCCGGCCTG
This sequence comes from uncultured Mycobacterium sp., assembly GCA_964344085.1. Taxonomy (GTDB): domain Bacteria; phylum Actinomycetota; class Actinomycetes; order Mycobacteriales; family Mycobacteriaceae; genus Mycobacterium. The sequence continues at coordinate 42,016 of CAYFMA010000026.1, read as the reverse complement.
GACCTTGGCGGTGGCCGCGATGTTCTGCGTCCAACTGGGCTCGGCACTGTCCCTGCCGCTGATCGAGCAGGTCGGACCCGCGGGCACCGCCTGGCTGCGCCTGAGTGCTGGATCAGTGATCTTCCTGGTCCTGTCCCGGCCGTCGTTACGCGGACTCGACCGCGCAGACATCCCAGCGGTGACCGCCCTCGGCGTCACCACCGGAGTGATGACGTGCCTGTTCCTGGCGGCGATCGCGCGCATCCCATTGGGCACCACGGTGGCGATCGAATTCCTCGGTCCGCTCAGCGTCGCGGCCCTGCGCAGCCACAACCGGGCGGCACTTGTGTGGCCGGCGATCGCCCTGGCCGGGGTGCTCCTGCTGACCGAACCCTGGCACGGCCCGGTGAACCTTCCAGGCCTGGCCTTCGCAGCCGGATCGGCGTTGGGTTGGGCGTCCTACATCGTCCTCACCCAGCATGTGGGCGAGAAGTTCAGTGGGCTCAACGGTCTGAGCCTGACCATGCCGATCGCCGCGGTCACCGCCGCGATCGCCGGAATACCGCAGGCGCACAACCACATCACTGCGGCGACTCTGGCCATGGCGGCTGGGCTGGCGGTACTGCTGCCGGTCCTGCCCTTCGCCCTGGAGATGACCGCGCTGCGACATATGACCCCGTCGGCATTCGGCACCCTGATGGCCCTGGAACCCGCTATCGGCCTGATCCTCGGACTCATCGTGCTGCACCAGCACCCGACGGCTCCTCAACTGATCGGCATCCTGCTCGTCGTCGTCGCCGGGGCCGGAGCACAGCGCGACGGCCGACGCCAGCTGCACCCGCCGGCAGAGGTCGCCTAGGCTGCCGCGGTGCGAGTTCTCCTGACCGGCGCCGCCGGGTTCATCGGAAGCAGGATCGAGGCGGTGCTGACCGCCCGCGGCCACGAGGTCGTCGCGGTCGATGCGATGCTGCCCGCAGCCCACAAGGAGGGTTCGGTCCCGCCGGAGGGTTGCATCCGGGTGGACGTCCGCGACGCCGAGGCATTGGCTGCACTGCTGCCCGGTATCGACGTGGTCTGCCACCAGGCCGCCGTGGTCGGGGCCGGGGTCAATGCCGCCGACGCACCGTCCTACGCCCTGCACAACGATGCCGGGACCGCGATCCTGCTCGCCGAGATGTACCGGGCCGGGGTGCAGCGCCTGGTGCTGGCCTCCTCGATGGTGGTCTACGGGCAGGGCGCCTACACCTGCGCCGTGCACGGTCCGGTCGATCCCTCCCCGCGAACCCGCGCCGACCTCGACGCCGGGATCTTCGAACATCGCTGCCCGATCGGCGGGGAGGAACTCTCCTGGCAGTTGGTCGGCGAGGGCGCACCGCTGAAACCCCGCAGTCTGTATGCGGCCAGCAAGGTGGCCCAGGAGCACTATGCGCTGGCGTGGGCCGAATCCACCGGCGGATCCGTGGTGGCCCTGCGCTATCACAACGTCTACGGTCCGGGCATGCCGCGGGACACCCCGTATTCCGGGGTTGCGGCGATCTTCCGATCCGCCCTCGAACGAGGCGAGCCGCCGACGGTGTTCGAAGACGGCGGCCAGATGCGCGACTTCGTCCACGTCCACGATGTGGCCGTTGCCAACGCGACGGCGGTGGACTACGAGGACGGGGGTTTTGCCGCGGTGAACGTCTGCTCGGGCCGGCCGATCCGCATCATGGACGTCGCCACCGCACTGTGTGACGCCACCGGCGGCCGGCCACCGGTGGTCACCGGCCAGTACCGCAGTGGCGACGTCCGCCATATCGTCGCCGACCCGGCCGGCGCGACCGCTCTGCTCGGTTTCCGGGCCGAGATCGAACCCGGCGATGGCCTGCGCGAATTCGCCTTCGCCCCACTGCGCGCCTGACCCGCGCGCCGCACCGGGATTTCAGACCGGCGGCCCGTTTTCTGTCCTAGGGTGATCGGCGATGTCCGATGCCGGAGTGACCGTGGTGATCCCCTGCCTCAACGAGGAGGAATCGCTCCCGGCTGTCCTGAGTGCCATGCCTGCCGGATACCGCCCACTGGTGGTGGACAACAACAGCACCGATGCCACCGCTGAGGTGGCCCGTGCGCATGGCGCCGATGTGGTGGTGGAGACCCGCCCCGGTTACGGCGCCGCCGTGCACGCCGGGGTGGTGGCCGCGACCACACCGGTGGTCGCCGTGCTCGACGGCGACGGCTCACTCGACCCCGCCGCACTGCCCGGGATGGTCGCCGAACTCGACCGCGGCGCGGACATGGTGGTGGGCCGGCGCCGGCCGGTGCCCGGACTGCGCTGGCCCTGGCACGCCCGCCTCGGCACTGCTGCGGTGTGTTGGCGGTTGCGCAGCCGCCACAACCTGCCCGTCCACGACATCGCCCCGATGCGGGTGGTCCGTCGCGAAGCCCTGCTGAATCTCGATGTGGCCGACCGGCGTTCGGGCTACCCACTGGAACTGATGGTCAAGGCCGCAGCCGCCGGCTGGCGGGTTACCGAGATCGACGTCGACTACCGGGAGCGCGCCGGCGGACGATCCAAGGTCAGCGGCTCCGTGCGCGGCAGCCTGACGGCGGCGGTCGACTTCTGGAAGGTGATCTCGTGAGCCGGCTTGCGGTGACCGCCCTGGTGGTCGCCAAGGCGCCGGTCCCCGGATTGGCCAAGACCCGACTCGCCGCCACCGTGGGTGACGACCGGGCAGCCGATATCGCTGCCGCCGCATTGCTCGACACCCTCGACGCCGTGGCGACGGCGCCGTTCACCAGGCGGGTGGTGGCGATGACCGGTGACATCTCGAAGGCCGCCCGGTCCGAGGAGATCCGCCGCCGCCTGGATGATTTCACCGTGATCGGCCAGCGCGGCGGCGACTTCGGCCAGCGGCTGGCCAACGCCCACTACGACACCGCAGCGGTGGCCGGCCCGCAACCGGTCCTGCAGATCGGGATGGACACCCCGCAGATCAGCGCCGATCTGCTCGCCGACTGCGCCGGAAGACTCTCGCCGGGCACCGCGGTGCTCGGTCCGGCCCGCGACGGCGGATGGTGGATCCTCGGCGTCAGCGACCCCACACTGGCCGGATGCCTCACCGCGGTTCCGATGTCACGATCCGACACCGGAACCCTGACCGCGACCGCATTGGAGAACGCCGGTGTTCCGGTGGTCTTCGCCACCGAACTCGCCGACGTCGACACCATCGACGATATCGCGTTCGTCCGTGAAGCCTGCCGGCCCGAGAGCCGGTTCGCCCTTGCCACAGAAGGGATTTCCTGATGACTGCTCCAACTAAAGAGACCTTGCGCGGCACCGCGATCACCACCCGCGTCGGCCTCGCACTCGGTGTCGCCATCACCATCTGCTTCGTGACCGGCTTCATCAGTCATTTCATTCAGAATCCGCAGCCCTGGTTCTACTGGCCCACCCGTCCGGTCTGGCTCTATCGCGCCACCCAGGGCCTGCACATCATCTCCGGCATCGCCGCTATCCCACTGCTCGTGGTCAAGCTCTGGTCGGTCTACCCAAAGCTCTTCGAAAAGCCGATCATCGGCGGCCTCACCAAACAGCTTGAGCGGGCGTCGATTCTGGTGCTGATGGCTTCGATGCTGTTCCAGTTCTCCACCGGCGTGATGAACATCGCGAAGTGGTATGCCTTCGGATTCTTCTTCACCACCAACCATTACGCGATGGCCTATGTCGCAGCCGGCGCGATGCTCGTCCACATCGGCGTCAAGCTGCCGATCATCCGTCGCGCTCTGGGCGAGCCCCTCGACGACATCCCCACCGGCGAACTGCGTCCCGGGCCGACACGGCGCACCGTTCTGGCCGGCACCTGGCTGGCGGCCGGCGTCGCCACTCTGGTCACCGCCGGTCAGACCGTCACCTGGTTCCGCAAGGCCTCGGTGCTGGCGCCCCGCTCAGGAAACGGGCCCCAGAACCTGCCGGTCAACCGAACCGCACTGGCTGCCGGCGTGCTGCGCAGCGCACAGTCGCCGGACTACCGCCTCACAGTCGCCAACGGGGCCAACGCCAAGGCCTTCACCCTCGATGAACTGGCCGCCATGCCACAGACGAACTGCCGCCTGCCGATCGCCTGTGTCGAGGGATGGAGCCAGGAAGCCGACTGGTCGGGTGTGGTGCTCTCAGCCTTGATCCAATCCGTCGGCGGCTCCCCCGACTCCGACGTCCGGTTGATATCACTGGAACCGCCCGGCCCGTATTCACGGACGACGGTGCCGGCCCGGCACGCCCGGGACTCGCAGACGCTCGTAGCGCTCAAACTCAACGGCGAACCACTGGCACTCGATCACGGCTATCCGGCCCGGCTGATCTCGCCGTCGCGACCCGGTGTGCTGCAGACCAAGTGGCTGACCCGAATCGAGGTGGTACAGAAATGACCGCAATCCGTGGGCTGCTGATGGCGGCCGGAATCGCCCTGGTCGGCTACGGCGCCGTGCTGTTACTGGACAACCCCACCAAGATCCTGATCCGCATCGCGGTGTGGGCGCTGGCCGGCGTGCTGCTGCACGACGCGGTCTTCGCCCCGGTGTGCGTCGCACTCGGATTCGCGGGCAAGCGGATCCTTCCCCGGTCATGGTGGTCACCGCTCATGGTCGCCGCGCTGTGCAGCGTCGTGCTGGTGCTGCTGGCCATCCCGGTGTACGACAAGCCCGGACGCCAGCTCGACACACCGTCGGCGCTCGACCGCGACTACCACTGGGGGCTGTGGGTGTCACTGGCGATCGTCTGGGGAGCCGCTGGGCTCATCCTGATCGGCAAACACCTGCTACCAGTTGGTCAGAATAAAGGTGTTCAGCAGCAGCGCGCCTGACACGTTCACCCCCAGCCACCATCGGTGCGAACGGGTCGGCAGCAAGGCCGGCGCCGCGGTCAGCCACACCTCGAACGGCAGCCAGATGCGTTCGGTCTCTGCCTTCGACAGCATCGACAGGTCGGCGAACACGATCGCGGCCAGCGCTGCGACCACCAGCAGATTGATACCGTGACGTGCCTTGAGCGCAGGGAGGTCCACAGCCCGCGCCACTCCGGCTACGCTGCCCAGACCGATCGCGCACACGACTGACGCGAAATTGGCCCAGGCCCAGTACTGGAACGGCCGAACATTGGCGATGCCCTGCCAATAGCGTTGCTGGACAAGCTGATAGCCGTCGAGCCACCAGAAACCGGCGATTGCGAACGCCGCCACGACAGCAAGCGCCGCGAGCACCGCCACTGCAAACCGGCGCAGCGCAGTGCGCCGGTCGACCGCACACAGCAGAACCGCGATCGCGAGAAACCCCATCAGGGCGAGTCCGTAGTTGAGGAAGATCCCCCAACCCAGGAGTAGCCCGGCACCGACTGCCACGAGGGCGGGATGCCGCGCGGTGTTGCGAACGGCCAGGGCCAGCAGTGCGATTCCCCATGCCGCGACACCGGCGTAGTAGCCGTCCGCCGACACCGCTATCCAGATCGCCGTCGGCGCCACCACGACGAACGGCGCCGCCAGTCGGGCGGTCGCCTCGCCGGACAGCGCACGCAACGCCACCAGGATTGCCACAGCGGCACTGGCTCCCACCACCAGACAGAGCAGGCCCGCCCACGCGCCGCCGCGCAGACCGATCCGATCCAGCCAGACAAAGGTCAGCAGCGCGCCGGGCGGATGGCCCGAGACATGAGTGATCCACGAGTTCGGCTGGTAATCGAGGATCCGGCCGGCGAAGGTCCGCACCGCCAGTGGGATGTCGGTGATGCTGGGGACTTGCCGCAGATATTCGTGCTTGGCCGTCAGCCGGCCGGCGAAGCCGCGCTGCCAGCCGTCGATCATGGCCAGCGCGAAAGCCCACGCGGCCGATGTCGCCCAGGCCGCCAGCGTCAGGCGGCGCCAGGACAGCCGCTGCGCCAGTTCCGGCCCCCAGCGCACCGCCGCGGCCCCGATCGCGATGGCCGGTATCGTCCCCCACCCGACGTGGGCGTTCCACCAGCCGAAGATCGGCGCCGTGTCGGCGTAGTCCTTGATCTGCTTCGGCGTCGCGCGGATCAATGGTGTGACGATGCCCAGATGCAGATGAGGCACCACGAACGCGACGATCACGAGCAACAGAGCCGCACCGGCGGCGATCCGGTCGCGTTTCACGACTTGTCCGCGGTTCATGGCAGGTCGAACGGCAGCTCGACGCCCTCATGCGCCAGGCAGTGCGAACAGGTCCGTTCCGAGGACAGGTTGTCGATCATGTCGTGGATCAGCTGCTTGAACGGAACCATGTTGCGCTGGAACTCCGCGAAGACATCAACCGCGCGAACTCCGGAGCCGACGTTCACGCCGGCATCGAGATCGGTAACCAGAGCGATTGCGGCGTAACACATCTCGAGTTCGCGGGCAAGCACCGCCTCGGGATAGCCGGTCATGTTCACCAGGGTGAAGCCTTGGCGTACGAACCACTGGCTCTCCGCGCGGGTGGAGAACCGCGGACCTTGTATCACCACCATCGTGCCGCCGTCGACCACACCGGGGTGACTCACGGCGTTTGCCCGCAGATCCGGGCAGTAGGGGTCGGCGAACTCGACGTGGATGCCGCCGGAATCGAAGTAGGTGTCTCCCCGATCACGTGTTCGGTCGACGAGTTGGTCGGGCACGACGATGGCCCCGGGTGGCAGGTCGGCGGTCAGACTGCCCACCGCACACGGGGCCAACACCCGCGACACCCCCAGCGTGCGCAGCGCCCACATGTTCGCGCGGTAGGGAACGGTGTGAGGCGAGAATTCGTGGTTGAGTCCATGCCGGGGCAGGAACGCCACCTCATGGTCACCGACGCGGCCGACCGTTATCGGAGCGCTCGGCGAACCGTAGGGGGTGGCGATCGTGTGCTTCTCGGCATCAGCGCCGAAGAACGTGTAGAAGCCACTGCCTCCGATGACGCCGATCATCCGGTCATTAAACTCTGAACCGCCGAACCGGTCGGCAACACCCCAGAAAGGGCGCTGATGGACCTGTTCGAGCGCCAGTGGCAGACCTACCGCAGCGTGGTCGACCACGACTGGATGGAACACCGCGGCATCACCGCCGCGTGCGCCGAGGCATTCGAGTCCTGGATTGCTGATCATCCGGACCGGGCCGGCAGGGCCCGTCTGCTCGATCTCGGCTGTGGCGATCTGGCCCGGATGGGGCCGGTGTTCTCCGCACTTCCACTCGGCGGCTATCTCGGCGTGGACCTCACCGAGCAGGTGCTGCCGATGGCTCGCGCCGCACTGGGTGAGGTGGGGTTTCCGGCCGAGTTCGAGCACGGCGACGTCGCGGCGTTCGTGCGCGCACCGGGTGGGGACTTCGATCTGATCCACGCCGCACTCGTGCTGCATCATCTGCCCGATGACGCCAAGGCGGACTTCCTCTCCGATCTGCGCGCCAGGGTGCGGACCGGCGGATGCTTCGTCTGGGCCGACGTGTTCCGCGATCCGGGTGAATCACGGGAGCAATACGCGCAGCGGTACGCCGAGCGGATCCGGCGGGGCTGGACCGGTATCGACGAGGACGCCCGCGAAACGCTCGTCACCCACATGAGTACCTACGACTACCCCGCCGACCGCGCCGCGATCACGGCGGCGGCCGGACGGGCCGGATGGCGGTGGCGGTGGCTGTGGCAAGGCAGCCATCGGGCCGAAGCCGTCGCTCTGCTGACCCCCGAGAGGACGGAGAGATGATGACCGAACCCAACCGCCGGGGTTTCCTCGGCTTCGCCCTGTCCGGAGTGGGCGCCGTCACCGTCAGCGCGTGTTCGCGCACGGACTCGGGCGACAAGACTGTGCTGCACGGCGGACACGGCCTGACCGAGGAGACAGCGGGCCTGACGCCCGATCAGGCGATGGCGAAACTCGTCGACGGCAACGCCCGTTTCATCGCGATGAAGCACGGTGATCCCAACAACTCCTCAGCTCGACTGGTGGCGGTCTCCAAGGGGCAGAAGCCGTTCGTCGGCGTGCTCGGGTGCGTCGACTCGCGCGTGCCACCCGAACTCGTCTTCGACCGCGGACTCGGCGATATCTTCGATACCCGGATCGCCGGTGCGATCCACGACGACGCCGCAGTCGGATCGCTGGAGTTCGGAGTCGAGGAGTTCGACATTCCGCTGCTGGTGGTGCTCGGGCACTCCCGATGCGGTGCGGTCACCGCCGCGGCGAAGGCCGTCCAGGGCGGCCAGGAGAATCCGCCGCCGGGCCACATCGGAGCTGTGGTCGATCCGATCCTCCCCGCGGTGAAAGCCGTTATAGCCCAGGGCGTCACCGGCGACGCGGTGATCGATGCCGCAGCCAAGGAGGTCGTCCGCCGGGGGGTTGCGGATATGAACGAGAGCCCCGTCCTCAAGGAGCGACTGGCTGGCGGCAAGTTGAAGATCGTCGGCGCGTTTTACGACTTGGACAGCGGAAAGATCCAGTTCCTCAGTTGATCACAACTCGAAGCGGTAGCCCATTCCCGCTTCGGTCAGCAGGTGCCGCGGATGCGATGGATCGTCCTCGAGCTTTCGTCGCAACTGGGCGAGGTAGACCCGTAGGTAGTGGGTCTCCTTGCCGTAGTGCGGTCCCCACACCTCCTTGAGCAGTTCCTCCCGGCCGACCAGCTTTCCGCGATTGCGGACCAGCATCTCCAGCATCCCCCACTCCGTCGGGGTCAGATGGACCTCGGCTCCGTGACGCCGTACCTTCTTGGCTGCGAGATCCACGGTGAACGAATCGGTTTCGACTACCGGTTCGTCGGGTTCTGCCGCCGCGGCGGCCCGGCGCACCGCTGCCCGCAACCGGGCCATGAACTCGTCCATACCGAAGGGCTTCGTCACGTAGTCGTCGGCCCCGGCATCGAGAGCCTGGACTTTGTCGGCCGAATCGATCCGCGCCGACAGCACGATGATCGGTACGCTGAGCCATCCACGCAGGCCGGCCAGCACCTCGATCCCGTCGATATCGGGCAGTCCGAGGTCGAGTACGACGACATCCGGCGGGTTCGCAGCCGCAGTGGTGAGTGCAGCGGCCCCGGTCGAGGCGGTACTGACCTCATAGCCGCGCACTTTGAGGTTGATTCGCAACGCCCGCAGGATCTGGGGTTCGTCATCGATGACCAGGACGTGTGTCATGCCGCCGCCAGATCGACGACGACGGTCAGTCCCCCGCCGGCCGTGTCGGTTGCCTCGATGGTGCCGCCCATCGCCTCGACGAATCCCCGCGCGACCGAGAGCCCGAGGCCGACGCCGTGGGCATTGTGCCGGTCGCCCAATCGCTGAAAGGGCTCGAAGAACTGATCCGCGGAACCCTTCGGTATTCCAGGGCCCGTATCGGCAACTCTGATCTGAATTCGATCCGCCATCGGGCGGGCGCTGATCCGGACGTCAGAACGGTCGGCGTAGCGCAAGGCGTTGTCGATCAGATTCGCCAGCACCCGCTCCAGCAGTCCGGGATCCGCCATCACCACTGCGTCGCCGATATCGGCCTTGACCTGGTCCAGCCCGGTCGACCCGAATCCGGTCGCGCCGCGGCTGATGCTGAGCAGAGCGCGCTGAACGACTTCGTCGAGATAGGTCCGGCGTACATCGGGCCGGACCGCGCCGGCGGCCAGCCGTGACGAGTCCAGAAGATTGTCGACCAGAGCGGTCAGCTGATCGACGGATTCCTCGACGGTCGCCAGCAGTTCAGCGGTGTCCTGCGCCGAGAAGCCGACGTCGTCGGCGCGCAGGCTGGACACGGCAGCCTTCGCACCTGCCAGCGGTGTCCGAAGGTCGTGACTGACCGCCGTCAGCAATGAGCGGCGAAGCTTGTCGGCCTTCTCGATCGCCTGGGCCTTGCCCGCCTCCTCGGCCAGTTCCCGCTGCCTGACCAGGGCTGCGGCCTGGCCGGCAACCACTGTCAGCACCCTTTGATCGGCAGGATCGATGGGAGTGCCGAACAACTCGAGCAGGAACTCGTCATCCCCGGTCACGATCTGCATGCCGGATGCTCGCACGGCGTCGGTTGGTGTATCACCCACCGCAGCTATCACCGCCTGCTTGGCGTCGCCATGACGCATCAGCCTGACCGTGCGCTGGGAGTAGGTCCGACGGACCCTTTCCAGCAGGGACTCCAAGTCCGCACCGCCGAGCACCGACTCGGCGAACGACCGCAGCAGGTCGGCCTCCCTGGCTGCATGGCGGGCCTGGCGTTGTCTGCTGGCGGCATTGTCGACGAGTGCCGCCACCGCCACCGCCATCACCAGCATGACCACCATGGTGAGCGCGGTGTCAGGATCGGCGATGCGCAGCGAATGACGGGGCTCGGTGAGGAAGTAGTTGAGGAGCAGGCTCGAGAGGGCGGCGGAGAGGACAGCCGGGGCGATGCCACCGAGCAATGCGACCACGAGGACTCCGACGAAGAACAGCGAACTCTGCCCCGCGATGTTGAGCACGCCATCCAGGCCGAGCACGATGACCGTGCAGATACCCGCCGGCAACAGGACCGAGGCGAGCCATGAGGCGGTCCTGCGCTTCCGCCACGGTTGCGGCCGAACGCTGCGCACTCCCACATCATTCACCTGGAGGTCGCGACGGGTGCCGGGACGTCCCGGTCGGTCGCGCGGCGCGCGGCGGAATGGAGTTGGTACGGGACGCTGGTCACCATGACATCCGGCTCGAATAGCAGCCGGGTCTTGATCCGCAGCGAACTCTGGTTGTGCAACAAGTTCTCCCACCACCGACCGACCACCGTCTGCGGGATGTAGACGCACACCACATCGCGAGGCCCCTGAGGCAACCTGTTGATGTACTGCAAGACCGGCCGCGTCATCTCCCGATAGGGAGATTCCACCACCTTCAACGGGACCGCGACACCCTCGCTCTGCCACTGCCGATTCAGCGCGCGGGTGTCGGCGTCGTTGATGTTGACCGTCAGCGCGGTGAGGGAATCAGGCCGGGCCGCCCGAGCGAAGGCCAGTGCCCGCTGGGTGGCCTTGTTCCAGCCCGACACGAGCACGATCGCATGCACCCGGCTGGGCAGGGTCGCCTCGTCGTCATCGGGAATCCGCAATTCGTCGCGTACCGCCGCGTAGTGCCGATGGATCACCTGCATCAGGAAGCAGAGCACCGGGATGGCGATCGCAACCAGGTAGGCGCCGTGGGTGAACTTGGTGACCATCACCACCACGAGGACCAAACCGGTGAGGACGGCGCCAAAAGCGTTGACGGCTTTGGCGCCGTTGATCTTCCTCCGCTCCGCGGTGGTCTCGGCTTCGCGCAGTTCGGTGTTCCAGTGCCGCACCATGCCGGTCTGGCACAGCGTGAACGAGGTGAACACTCCCATGATGTACAGCTGGATGAGTCGGGTCACCGAACCGTCGAAGGCCCAGATCAGTCCGCCGGCCACGAGTGCGAGCAGAAGGATGCCGTTGGAGAACGCCAGCCGGTCGCCGCGGTTCTGCAACTGTCGGGGCAGGTAGCGGTCCTCGGCCAGGATCGATGCCAGCAGTGGGAATCCGTTGTAGGCGGTGTTCGCGGCAAGGATCAACACGAGGGCGGTGGCGCCCTGAATGAAGAAGAACATCGGACTGTTGTTGCCGAAGACCGCGGCGGCGATCTGTGCGATGACGGTGCGCTGCGGATCGTTTTCGCAGTTGCCGATGAAGCCGATGAGATCACAGGTGTCCTCCACGACTCTGGTCTTGGAGATCAGGGCCAAGGCGGTCACTCCGGCGAACATCGTTATGGCGAGCAATCCCATCGCCGTCATCGTGCGGGCAGCGTTGAGCGCCTTGGGCTTCCGGAAGGCAGGAACACCATTCGAGATCGCCTCGACACCCGTCAACGCGGTGCAACCCGACGCAAACGCGCGCAGAACAAGCAGTCCGAGCGCCAGTCCGGTCAGACCCACCTGCTCGGCGCGTATACCGTAGCCGGCGCTCTCGGCGACCGGCGGATGTCCCAACGCAGTCTTGGTCAGGCCGAGCACGACCATCATGTAGACGCCGACGACGAAGGCATAGGTGGGAATGGCGAAGGCCCGGCCGGATTCCCGCACACCGCGAAGGTTCATCGCGGTCAGCAACATGATGAACACGATATTCAGTGCGACGCGATGCGGATTCAGGCCGGGCAGGGCAGAGATGATGTTGTCGACGCCCGCGGCAATCGATACCGCGACGGTCATCACGTAGTCCACCAGCAGTGCTGCAGCGACGAGCAGGCCCGCACCCGGACCGAGGTTCCTGGCCACCACCTCATAGGAACCGCCGCCACTCGGGTAGGCCCGGACCACCTGCCGATAGGACAGCACGACGACGGCCAGCAGGACCACGACCGCCGCTGCGACCCAGGGTGTCAGGTGCAGGTATGCCAATCCGCCCAAGGTGAGGATCAGCAAGATCTCCTGAGTGGCGTATGCGACGGAGGACAGCGGATCGCTGGCGAAAACAGGCAACGCTATGCGCTTGGACAGCAAGGTATGACCGAGACTGTCACTGCGAAACGGACGGCCAACGAGTAGCCGCTTCACTGGCACGGAACTGAAAGGCACGATACTTCAGCGTAGTTTCGCCGATCGGCGTCCTGGGCCCGGCGCACGTAGATATTCCGTAAAGAAAGCCGTCATCATCGAGGGGATTTCCGTCAACGGAGACGATCGGCAGAGACCTGCGTTTCTAACGTGGGATCGTGCGCGACCACATCTCGGCCCTGACCGATCATCGTTATGCGCTGGAAGTTCTGGACCAATTGTCCTGCGGCGCGCAGAGAGTGGGTGAGTTGTGTTCGGCGTTGCATCTGTCGCGCCGGGCGGTCACCGGCGCTCTGCGCGTGCTGGTCGTGAACGGACTTGCACAGGGAGACCATGCCGGAAGCTGGGACGGTACGCGGACGGTTCCCCCGAATGGAAACTACCGGCAGACCGACGGTGGCCGGTCTCTGGCCGACTGGCTCTCGAGTTTCACCGTCTGGGAATCGCTCCAGGGCCCCTAACGCGCCGGCCGCATCGCGTTGTGCCCGCCGTCCATGCACCCGCGCTCGAAGTTGCGGGCACCGTTGTGCCCGACCGCCCGCATACGGCAGTAGTCGGTGATCGACTCCTCGTGCGCGGCGTAGCCGCCGTCATCGACCCAGTGCTGGGCATCGGTGTAGCCCGCCCAGTAGTCGGCATCCTTGCGGTCCTCGACCAGCATGAAGATCCCGCCGAGCACGGCAAAAACGGCGATCACAAGCGCCGCCTGCACCCACCGCCTCCGCCACCATCCGGCCACACCGGCGATTCTGCCACTCGCTAAAGGGCGAACTGGTCCTCCACCAACCCCAGCCATACCTGGGCCGCATCCATCGCCACCTTCTCGCTGATGAAAGCATGCTGGGTACCGGTGTAGATATCGCGGAACGCCCGTTCCATCCGCGATCCCTCCCGGATGGAGGTGGTGCCGGCGGCCAGGTGTGCCCACTGCCCGGCCTCCCGCGCTACATCGGTCGCGTACACCGCGGCGGCCCGCAGATCGGCACGGTTGGTGGGCGACAGACCGTCCCCCTCCGCAGCGGCCTCGGCCTCGCCGAAGACGTCGAGCAACAGCAGGCGTGCGGCCCGCCAGGCCGAGACATGGTGAGCCAGATCCTTCTGGAAGGTGGGCCTGCTGGCCAGGGCGGCCATATCGCTCATCCGGAATTTGGTCGCGGCCAGTTCCTGCACATCGTCGAGCATGCTCTTGGCCACCCCCAGCGCCCAGGCCGCGTGCCCGGCAGCGGTGACCGCCATCAGGCCCATCCGGGCCGCGGGTGAGGTGCCACGGATCGGATCACGCGAGAACAGTTCGAATGTCCGGCTCGCGGGCACGAAGACGTCGCTGACGTTGTAGTCATAGGACCCGGTTCCCTTGAGACCCTGCACATGCCAGCCGTCGGTGAAGGCGACCTCAGCACGCGGTATCAGCGCGACCATCATGACCGGCATGCCGTTGTCCATCATCCGCGGCATACCGTCCGCAGTCGGCATGAAGCCGGCTGCCACGTACTGCGAATGGCCGGTACCGGATCCGAAACTCCATGAGCCGGTCAGCCGGTATCCCCCTTCGACGATCACGCCCTGACCGAGCGGGGCGAACTGCCCGCCGATGGTGACGTGATTGCCGTTGTCGGTGAACACCTCCGCGAATCCATCGTCCGGCAGGTAGCAGGCGGCAGCGAAGGCCGACGGGAAGTTGGCGATGCCGATCCAACCGAATGAGCCGTCCTGCCAGGCCATCTCGATCCAGGTCTCGATCATCTCGGTGAAACTCGGCTCGACACCGCCGGCCTCGCGCGGGTTGAAGGCCGTCATCAGCCCGCTCGACCACAGCGCGTCCACGATCGGCGGCGACATGGTGCGCAGCCGTTCGGATTCCGCGGCTTGGGTACCCACGACATCCCGCAGTCCGCGGGCCAGGCTGATCACATCGTCACTCACCGGTCAGTCCCATCATCTCGGTCACTCCATGATCACGTCCGGCCGTGTAGCCGCCGTCCACAGCCAGCGCCTGTCCGGTGACGAACGAGGCATCCGGCGAAAGCAGGAACGCCGCCACCGCGGCGATCTCCTCCGGCCGTCCCCGCCGGCGCAACGCATGCTCATGCGTGACACCGGCCTTCACCGCGGCCATCTCCGGCGCCGACAGCACCAGATCGAGCATAGGGGTATCAATGAACCCCGGACAGATTGCGTTACAACGGATTCCACTGGGCCCGTAGTCCAGCGCGATGTTCTTGGTGAGCAGCACCACTCCACCTTTGGCGGCGTTGTAGGCGCTTCCCCCGGCAGTGCCTTCCAGACCCTCGACGCTGGCGAGAGTGACGATCGATCCACGTTCGCCGCCGAGTCTCTGCTGGCCCAGCATACGAGTGACAGCCGCCCTGGCGATCAGGAAAGTGGCCGTGAGGTTGACGGCGATGACCCGGTTCCACTCCCGCGCGTCGAGCAAGTGGACCGGTCCGCCACCGGCCACTCCAGCCGAATGCACCACCCCGGTAAGCCGGCCCGGCGCGGCGTCGAACACCCGCGCAACCGCAGCCTCGTCGGTGACATCCGCCTGCACGAAGACGAAGCGTTTCTCCCCGTCGAGGTCGCAGGCGGGGGCGAGATCGCAGCCCACCACCGTCGCACCGTCATCGAGCAGTCGTCGTGCGGTGGCCAGTCCGATGCCGGATGCGGCGCCGGTCACAACCATGGTCATCCCGTCGAATCGGGCCACCGTCAGCGCGCCCCCCGGACCAGGCGCCCGGGACGCGCCCCGGTGTCGGCACCGTTGCGCCGGGTCACCACACCGTTGACCACCGTGGCGATGTAGCCGGAGGCGCCCTGGACAAGACGGTGGCCGCCGGCCGGTAGGTCGTAGGCCATCCGCGGTGCGTGCAGGGTGAGCGCATCCATGTCGATGACGTTGATGTCGGCCTTCTTCCCGACTTCGATCACGCCGCGATCGGAAAGCCCGAAAAGCTGTGCGGTGTCGTGAGATTGCTTGCGCACGACGAACTCCAACGGCAGTTTCTCACCGCGGTGCCGGTCACGGGCCCAGTGCGTGAGCAGGAAGGTCGGATAGGAGGCGTCGCAGATCATGCTGCAGTGCGCACCGCCGTCGGAGAGTCCGAGGACTCCGGCCGGATGGGTCATCATCTCGCGGATGGCGTCATGGTTGCGTTGGGCGTAGTTGAACAACGGCACCATGAGCATCGCGCCGGCATCTGATTCCAGCATGAGGTCGTACATCGTGGTCAAAGGATCTTCGCCACGCTCGCGGGCGATGGCGGCCACGGTCCGTTCATCGGTTGGTTCGTAGTCGGGCGGCTCACCGAGAACGAACAACCGGTCGGTCGCGTACTGGGCGAAGGCGAACATCCCGTCGAAGAGAATGGCGGGATCCAAGGGCAGGTCCTCCTCGGAGAGGATCGCCGCCCGCACGGCGGGTTCGGCCAGCCTCGCGGCCAATTCGGCACGATCGCATTCAGCCTTCAGCCGACGGTAGGTCGGCCGGTGGGTGAACGCGTGATGTCCGGGGAAACCGAGCAGCATCCCGAACGGCCTGGCGGCCACCTGTGGGAACAACCGGCTGCCCGCCTCGTGCGCGGCCGCCGACAGGTCGAGTTGTTCGCGCCACAGGTTCGGGTCGGCGTCTACTTGGATGAGAGCGAAGCTGAGCGCGCAGTCGATCTCCTCCCCGAGACGGCGCATCCATTCCAGTTCCTTGCGGGGAGCCACGATGTCCTCTCCCGCCGCGCCCTGCGGGGCGAGTTCGAAAACCGCACCGCCACCGGCGTGCACTGCCCGGCCCAGCGCGAAGAGTTCATCCTCGGCGGCGAAGGTACCGGGCACCGGTTCACCATCCATCGCACGGTGTGCGAGGGTCCGCGATGAGGAGAAGCCCAGGGCGCCGGCTTCGATGGCCTCTTGCACGATCCTGCTCATCAGCGCGATGTCCTCGGGCGTCGCCGGTTCGTTCCGCGCCCCGCGTTCCCCCATCGCGTACGCCCGTACGGTGCCATGCGCGATCTGGCTTCCGTAGTCGACCGCCAGTTCCCGTCGTCCGATCACGTCGAGATACTCCGCATAGCTCTCCCAGCCCCATGTGATCCCTTCGGAGAGAGCGGTACCCGGGATGTCCTCGACACCTTCCATCAACTCGATCAGCCACTGTTCGGTGCCCGGACGGACCGGGGCGAAACCCACCCCGCAATTGCCCGAGATCACCGTGGTGACGCCATGACTCGCCGAGGGTTCGAGGACGTCGTCCCAACTCACCTGACCGTCGTAGTGGGTGTGGATGTCGACGAAGCCGGGGGCGACGACCTTGCCGGTCGCGTCGATCGTCTCGGCAGCCTCGCCGCGGAGTGCTGGATCGGATGGACTGCGCCTGCGAACCTCCACAATCTTGCCGTCCTTGATCGCGACGTCGCCGGTGAATCGCTGGGCGCCGGTTCCGTCGACGATGGTGCCGCCGACGATCTTCAGATCGAACATGGGGAGTCTCCCAGGCTGTGATGTGGGCCACTGCTGGTGAGCTTCCCAGGACACGTCTGGTCAGACAAGGAGATCACCGCCCGAGTGCCCGACGCGCCCTAGGATCGCCGCATGAGCAACGACACGAAATGCGGCAACCCGGCCTGTACCTGCGATCCCTGCACCTGCGGCCCGGACTGCAGCTGTGGCCAGGAGGGCGCGCCGAGCAAGGCTCCGGCCTGCGACAACCCGGACTGCCCGTGCGGCGACGCCTGCAAGTGCGGTACCGGTTGCACGTGCGGCAAGAAATGACGGCCCCCCGCTGAGGGGGCTACTGGCGGGTAATGCCCGAAACTTTTGTCGGTAGTGCCACACTGTGACATCGAGCGGCCACCGTGACTTGCGCGACCCCCCCTGCGTAAGCGCGGTGGTCGCTCCCGTAAGCGGTCCGATTCACCGACGGCGCCGCCCGTCAGGCGCAGGGCATGTCTCCGGGGGTGTAGTACGGCACACCCTGCGGGGTGAAGCAGGGCGGCTGGCCGCGCAGGCGCTGGTGCCATTCGTCGATCGCGTCCGCCACGGCGACGCTGCCGAGAACGGTGGCGCCCTCGGCGACCGCAACCGGGGGCGGCAGCGGCACGCAGCCCTCGACGTTGACGTTCGGGCCGTCGGCATTTCCGCAGACATCAGCCGAAGCGGACGGAGCCACGGCGATCGGCAGGCTCGCCAGGATCAGCGCGCCGAGTACAGCGGCGGAGGGCTTCTTCATGCCGATGATCGTAGCGGTCAGCCCGGCGGATCCCCGCGCCAGCGGAAGCTGTTGACGTAGCGCCCCATGTCCTCGGCGATCTGGAGATTCGTCGGAGACGGCCGGCTGGGGCCGAAGTCGGGTCCGAATTCGTGGAATGGTCCGATGGCCCCGGCGATCAGCGCCAGATCGTTCTTGACCGCCACCACGATGACCGCCCGCATCCTGGACCCCCCATTGAACCCGGCCGGGAAGATGTCGACCACTTCGCCGTAGCCCGGTTCGAAGCCGAGCACCGCATTGGGAATCTCGAAAGCCTTTGCCGCGGAGGGGAACCGATTGGTGATGAAGGCGTGCGCGACTTCCTGCGCACTGCGCCCGTCGGCCGGTTCGGAAGTGAGTCGCAGCTTGCCTCCGTCGCCGGCGAGGAGGCGCGAGGAGATGCCGGTGTCGTCGATCGTGGTCTCGTATGCACTTCCCGGTGGCGGATAGCCCACCGAGAAGGAACCATCCGGGGCAGTGAACCGCGGATTGGCCGATACCGGACGCCCGCCGGGCGGACTTCCGCAGTCCGGTGGGCAGTTGTAGCGCGGTTGCGGCTTGGCCGTCAGCGCGGGGATAGCAACGAACACCACCGAAAACGCCGTCATGACCAGCAGCCAGTACACAAGTACCGGCATCACGGGGACCGGAGACGGCGTCTCAATGGGAGTGTCGTCATGCGACTGGGCTGAGCGCAGTCCGAAGCTCAACGCAGTGAGCGCGAACACCGCCATCGCCAGGTGCCAGCCCAGGACCACGAGTTGGGACGTGCCCTCCACGTCCGCCCAACCGACCACTGCGTATACGACCAGCACACCGCCCCCGGCAGCCAGCACCGTCGTCACCGCTGAAAAGCCGGGGCGATTGGACCACAGCGCCGCACCGATCAGGCCTCCGGCGCAGGCGGCGGTCACCGGAACGGCCACACCTCGGATAGCCGCCTCGAAGAACAGTCCCTGCACAAGTTGATTACGCGCGAACGGGTCGGTCACCAACTGAGGCGCGAGCCGGGTCAGCGTCGCGGCACCGGTGAACAGAAGTGCCGCCAGAACCCCGATTACGAAGCCGTCCAAAGGCTTTCGCGATGATTGCCACAGCACACGACCGATGCCGATCGGCACGAGCATCAGCAACGTTCCACCCTCGGCGATACCGAGCCCGTCGCGCAGCACGCGCCGCCCGACCGTCCCGGCGCCGAAGGCCGATTCGGCCAGCGTGGTGATCACATCCCCGGTGAGCAGCACCCAGCCGACGGCAAGTCCGATCGCCAGCATGACGACCGTCAGCACCGGCCGTCGGGGCAGTCGCTGGATCACACCTGCATGCACCCAGCAGATCAGAAACAACAACGGCAGTCCCAGCGCCGCCACCGTGATGATGACACCGGGAATACGCAGTGCCACGGCGCCACCGAGAACGGCGACGATCAACGCCAGACCGAAAGCGAAAGCTCGTCGCGCCGGCGAAGGCCAGAACAGCGATGGCCACGACAAACGTCCGCTCAATTGACACCGATCCACGACTTCTGGACCGCCAGAAGGTCGGCGGCGAGGTTCTGCAGGCGTGGCGTCCCCAGTCCCGACACCAGGTCGTAGCCGGGAACGGCACGGTCGACCGCGTTGGCGCCCTGTGGAACAGCCCGGAACGCGGGAAGCGGTGCGCCCTGGGCCACCTCGTAGAGAAGTGGGTTCAAATCCCCCAGGGGCCGTCCGCCGTTTGCCTGCAGGTACTGATTGACCACCGCCGCCATCCCGGCCCACAGTGGCGCCGACAGCGAGGTGCCGCCGGCCGCGAGCAGGGATTCGCGGAACACGAAGCTCACACCGGTCTCCGGGTCGGCGACGGCGGAGACATCCGGGGTGAGGCGCCGCCCCACCCCCTTGCCGACGTCGAGTTGTTCCTGCCACGAAGGACGGTCGAAGAGTGCGGAGATTCCGCCTCCGGTTCCGTGGAGGATCGGCACGTCGTACCAGACCCGCTCGGCGATCCAGTTTCCCTCGGCGTCGGTGGACAGGCTGGTGCCACCCACATCGGTCATCTCCGGCAATGAAGCCACGGCATCCAGCCCGATCTCATCGGGGCCGGGAGGGGTCGACCAGTCTTCTCCGCCTTGGCATTCCAGGCCGGCAAGGTCGCCACTGGCGTTGAAGGATGTGGTGCCGGAGTTGTGAGCTGCCCCCAGCGCTGCACGCACCGGTTCAAGGTCAGCCGCGGTCACCATCTTGTCGCAACCCCAGCCGATGGAGAAGGTCCACACCGCGCCGGGATAGCGCCGCTCGGCATCATCCATCATCGCCGCGATCTTCTGGTAGGCGCCGTCGCCTTCGACGGTGGGCCGGGCGTTGACGAGAACCGTCTTGGCATCGGGTGCGATGGCGTGGACGGCCTCGAGATCCATCGTGGCCTCCCCGCTGCGCTGAGTCGCCATTCCCCCGACGATCTCCGGCGTGAACGGCGGCAGGCCGAATGTCGTCGTGAACAAGTCCAAGTCGGCCTGATCGAAACCGTCGAACGCGAACACCACCACCGTCTGTCCCTTGCCGGTGAAGCCCGCCTTGGCCAGAGGCTCGATTTCATAGGTACGCAGCAATGCCTCCGGCGTGAGACCCACGCCGGGTACGTCCGTCGGGAGCATCCACCGGTTCGCATCGTGGGACGGCGTGAAACTGAGGATGCGACCCAGCCCCCGTACCTCCGATTCCAGAGCCACCGGAACCCGTGGCTGCTGCGGTGAGGCGTAAAACAACCGGCCCCGCCTGCCCCGATAGTCGTGAATGTCGACATCGAAGGCCTCGGAAGCCGCGCGCGGAGCGCCCTCCAGCACCGCCCACCGGTCGCCGGTTTTCCATCGGACCGTCAGCCCCTGCTGCCGAGCCCAGTCCGTCAGAAGGCGCGGACTGCTGTCATCGCGCAGAGCGACAGTCAGTTGGACCAGCCCACCCCGCGCGGGACCCAGATCGGTCGATGCCGACAGGAGCGCGGCATACGGCCCGGTGATGGTCCGGGAGTCCATGTGCGGCCGATCCCGCAGTGCGATGGCACAAGCTGCCACGACCGCGATCACCGCCAGGAAAGCGGCGATCTTGTCGCACCTCAAGGCCCGAGCAGACACGGCCCTCAGACTATTCGCAGACCTTCCCGTGCCGGGTGGCCGGTGGGATAGGTTCTCGCCATGCTCCACCTCCCCTGGCCGGCCGTGGGTGATCCCGCCGCGGTTCAGCGGTTCGCCGACACCTGGGAGGGAGCCTGGAACTCCCACGACCCGGATGCGGTTGCCGCGCTGTGTGCCGAGGACCTCGTTTTCGATGATCCCGTCCTCGGTGAGACCGTTTACGGACGCGACCCGATGCGCAGTTTCGTGCACCGGATGGCCCGCAACTATCCCGACTATCAGTTCGCGCCGCAGGGCCTGTTCGCCGACGTCTCACGCCGGGCAGTGCTCGTCGGCTGGTACTTCACCGGGACCCTGAGCGGCACGGGTCGCGTCATCGAGTACCACGGCGATGACAGACTCGAGATCGGCGACGACGGCTTGGTCGCCACCTACCGATGCCTGTATGACAACGGCGACGTCCTCAATCAGATCCGGCGCGCCCGCTCGCCCTGAGGGGCGCGTCCAGGCTTGGAGAATGCACGCCGCGGCGAAGTCGGCCCGGTGACTCGCGGCTCTACGTCGGCCGGCCGTTTCCCTCGGTATGGCAGAGCTGGTCGAGATGACCGAGTGCGGTGTCGACCGCCTCGCCGACCTGACCGTTGTAGGTGTGGCCGGCCAGCGCCTGCATCTGGCTGCGGCGGGCCGTCACATATTGGCGCGCCGCCTGCGCGACATCAGCCGGCTCCGGGACGATCTGGCCCTCGAAGACATCCAGAGCATTACCGACGGCCGCGTTCTGCAAGCTGATGGTGGTGTCGATGTCCGGCGTGTTCCAGGCCCAGCCGTTAGGAAGCGCCGGCACGGCCAGCAGCGTGAGCCGGGTCTGTTTCCACGCCTGGCACGTCGAGTCCTTCGGGGTCGACGTGCCCTTGAGGATCAACGCGCCGCCGATCAGACCCCCGGTGATGACGATCGCAGCGCCGAAGATCGCGGCAGGCAGCCACCGGCGCGGCGGACGCTGCTCGAAACCGGGCGGCGGAGCGGGTTGCTGGAAGCGGTAGCTCACTCCGCGATGGTAGACCGGCAGGCTGAAAGCCACCCGGACGCTGCCCGGGCGGCGGCACCGCGCAGCTCGGCCTTGGCCGCGACGGGACGCACCGTTCACCGGAGGCAGCGGGTTTGCCGGAATGGGAAAGTCAGTGGCCACAGCGTCGGGATAAGAGGTTGTAGCGTCTTACCGATGAAGTACGGAATCTTCGGCGACGCCGTCAACACGGGCACCCTCGACGATGTGGTGGCGCAGGCCGCCACGGCCGAGAGAGACGGTTTCGCCGCCTTCTGGGCACCCCACATCTTCGGTCTGGACACGATGACCGCGCTGGCGGTGGTGGGTACGAAGGTGCCTCGGATCGAGTTGGGCACTGCGGTGGTCCCGACCTTCCCCCGCCACCCACATGCGATGGCCCAGCAGGCCCATACCGTGGCTGCCGCATCGGGCAACCGCTTCACGCTCGGCATCGGACTCAGCCACAAGATCGTCATCGAGAACATGCTCGGCTTGAGTTACGACAAGCCCGTCCGCCACCTACGTGAGTATCTGAACGTCCTGATGCCGTTGTCTCGCAACGAAATGGCCAACTTCGACGGCGAGATGTACCGGGTCCACGCCCCGATAACCGCCAAGGGATCCAACGGCTTCGGCGTCGTGGTCGCCGCCCTGGGCGAACAGATGCTGCGGGTCACCGCTGCCTTGGCCGACGGCACGCTGACCTGGTGCACCGGGCCGGCGACCCTGGCCGCCCACACCATCCCGACCATCACGCGAGCGGCGCAGGAATTCGGCCGGCCTGCACCGCGTGTGATCGCAGCGTTGCCGGTGTGCGTCACCGATGCCCGCGACGCCGCGGCGGCCCGTGCCGCCGACGTCTTCGCGGCCTACGGCGCACTGCCGAGTTACCGCGCGATGCTGGATCGCGAAGGGGTGGCCGGGCCGGCCGATATCGCGATCATCGGCAGCGCCGCACAGGTGCAACAGCGCATCGCCGACCTTGCCGGGATCGGTGTCACAGATTTCGCGGCGGTCGAGTTCGGCGGCACACCTGACGAGGCCGCCGAGACCCGCGCCGCGCTCAAGGGCCTGCTGGCATAACGCGATGACGTTCGCCCGCATCGCACTCGGGGCGTTCATGGTGTTCGCCGGCCTCGGACATCTGACATTCGCGCGCACCGAATTTCAGGCGCAGGTGCCCGAGTTCATCCCGCTTCCGCCTGATCTCACCGTGCTCGCCTCGGGCGTCGTCGAGATCGCACTCGGCCTGTCGCTGATCCTGCTCACACGTTGGCGTGCCGCAGCAGGGCTGGCACTGGCGGCTTTCTTCGTGGTGATCTTCCCCGGCAACATCGCGCAGTGGATTCATCACCGGGATGCGTTCGGACTGAACAGCGACCGCGCCCGGCTCATTCGCCTGTTCTTCCAGCCGGTGCTGATCGCCTGGGCGTTGTGGTCGACCGGAGCATGGCGGCTAATCCGCCGCCGCAATGACCAGCGGCCCGCCGGGACCTAGTCGGCGGGCCGCTGTCGTTGTGCGGTGATCAGTGACCGATGCAGCTGGTCGGTGCCATCGGCTCGGTCTGCGGCGATGAGGCGAGTTGACCGACCCGGGTCAACGCCGCCGGAGCACCATTGCGGCCGCCGACTCCGGTCGAGGTGACGCAGCTCTGCGTCTGACCGTTGTCCTGCGGTCCCTGGGCCTGAGCGGGGCCGGCGGCCGAGAGTCCGGCGGCCAGGATTCCGGCTCCGATGACCGGTCCGGCAAGGGCGGTAGCGATGCGGGTGAAGGTGCGGTTCATTTCTGTCTCCTTTGACGTTGTTGAAACCATCTTCGGGCCCGGCTGCGCCCTCCGGTGTCCGTCGAGCAGGCCATATGTGGGTTGACGGGTGTGTCCACCAATCAGGGGACAACGGATCACATCAGATGCGTGACGACGGCTAGGGCGACCGTCAGAACCCCGAACGTCAGGGCTGTCATCGCCCCGATACGGGCAGCACCGGGCGTATGACCACCCGCCCGCGGCATCTCCATTCCGGCCATCGCCATTCCGGCCATCGCCGGCTGGGATTCGCGCCGGACGGTCATCATGCCGTGTTTCATGTGGTTGGCGACCAGCCACCAGTTCACCGGGTAGGCGAAGACGAAGCCGACGATCAAGGCCATCGACATCACGAACCAAAAACGCGGGTTGGCGGGGTCGCCGGCACCGGGCACCCTCATCATCGCCAGTCTCGCGGTCAGCAGCATGCCTGACATCAAAAGGTTCATCGACAGCAATTCGGGCAAGAACGTCATCCGCAGCGAGCGCCGATAAGAGCCGCCCGACTCCCCACGCATCGCGAATGCCTGGAAGAAGGCCCAGCCGAATCCGAAGCCGAGCGTGTACTCCAGCACGAAGTCCTGCCAGAACGACATCGTCAGCACCGAACCGATCGCCGCGCCCGCGACGATTCCGATTCCATCGCCGGCTACACAGTGCATGGTGGAACCGAGCACCTGACGCCAGCGGGCCGTGACGTACTGTTCGTGGGTTCCCGGCAACGGCTCGCGGCAGCCCAGCACATAAAGGAATGCGCCGATCGGACCGGTGAACGCCGTGAGAATCACGAAGGCCCACTTCAAGACTGGCGATTCAGGCGTGTTCCGCCAGATGTCCATGGCGACGAAGATGACGGCGGGCACCGTCAGGATCCACCACATGACCATCGCCCCGTCGATCAACATGATCGGCTCTCTCCCCGATGGGTTCTCAGTGCCCGACGCAGCTCGACGGAGCCGAAGGGGCAACCGGCGCCGACGCCGCGATCTGACCGGCGCGGGTCATCATCGTCGGGGCGCCGGCCTTGGGCGAGCCCACACCAGTGGAGGTGACGCAACTCTGGGTCTGAGCACCGGTGGCCGGCGCCTGTGCTTGAGCCTGGGCCGGCGCTGCCAATGCGGCGAGAATGCCGACACCGATGGCGGGTCCGGCCAGTGCAGCGGCGATGCGGGTGAAGGTGCGGTTCATTTCTGTCTCCTTTGACGTTGTTGAGACCATCGTCTGTGCGAGCCAGGCGCCTCGGTGTCCGTCAGGCGGGCAGTCCGCGGGGTGAACCTGAGTCCACTGATCGGGGGACATCGTCTTCAGGACCGCTCGATGTGACCGCGCCCCGCGGCGAAGACGTGTAGCTAGATTGAACGTATGCCGCCGTCAAAGCATGCTGTCGCGAAGACGCCTGCCGACGACCGCAAGCTGCGCTACCAGCGGGTCTACGACCTCGTGCTTGAGATCGTGGCAGACCATCGACTCCAACCGGGCGACCGCCTACCCACCAATGCCCAGTTGGCCGAGATCGCGCAGGTCAGTTCCATCTCGGTCAGACGCGCGCTCGACGAACTGGAACGGGCCGGCAAGATTCGCCGGCGACAGGGGCTCGGAACCTTCGTCGCCGATCCGCGTATCGCCGCCGATCCCACCCGGCCCGGCGACCTGTTACAGACGCTGATCGGCAGGGACGGCTCGGCGGAAACCGTCGCAACCTCACTGATCTCGATCGGGATCGGTCTGCCCAGCGACACCATCGCGACGGCGCTCGGGGTCGAACCCGCTCAGCCGGTGTGGGAGATCTGGCGAAAGCGGACAATCGGCGCTTCCGCCGACCACGACAGCATCCTGGAACGAGCGGTGCTGCCGCTGAACCGGGTTCCTGCGATCGACAGGGCGCGACTCGCAGGCGGTGAATCGCTGTATCGGTTCATCGAGGAAAGCTACGGCATCACCGACACCTACACCGAACAGTCCTTCGAGGTCGACACCCCTCAGGCGTGGGAGGCCGGTCATCTGGAGATCGCCACGTCCGATCCGATCGTGCGGGTGCGCGGTGTGAGTTTCGACTCAGACGGCCAAGCGTTCGATTGCTTCGAACAGTCTTATCCGGCAAAGAAGTTCACGTTCTACACCGCAGGACAAACCCGGCATCGGATTCTGGGTCCTTCGGAGCTGTCGAACTGGTCGGTCACTCCCCTGCCCAATCCTTGACGGCCTCAGAAGAAGGTCCGGATCAACTCCGTCACCCGGCCGCGCCCGTCGACCACCGGAATCATCGGCCACTTGTCGAAAACCGTGCACGGATGCGAGATGCCGAACTGAACCCAACTCCCGACGTCGACCGCATCCTGCGCCGATGGCGACAGTTCGAGAAAGGCATGCTGATCGTTGAGTTTCCTCACAACGCTGCCTTCCAACCCGTCGACGGACCACTCTCCATCAACACGGATTCGCTGCGGCACGGGCATGTCCTGATCGAAGGAGACATCGCGTCGGCCCATCGTCAACAAAGCCAGACCCTTCTCGGGTCTTGAGCAGACCTGAGCCCATACGGTCATCGCGGGGCGAAGCCCACCAGGATCCGAGCCGGGGCGGGCCAGTGGCGATGTGCGCGAGTACAACCCGTCGTCGTTGGTCAGGTACGCACCGCTGCGGATCACCGTGCGCCACTGGCCGGCCAGAATCTCCGCGACCAGGTCGAAATGGGTACTGCCGCCCGCGGTGATGATGGGGGTGTCAGTCTCGAAGGATCCCACTAAACGCCGCGCCTCATCACGAAGTGTCTCAAGGTACCGGCGGACGATGGCCAGTCCAGACGGGGAGACGTCATGGCCCAGTGCGGCCTCGTATCCCGCCACCCCGACCAACGTCAGCCTCTGACTGGCGCTCACTGCGGAGACGACATCATCGACCGTCATCGAATCTCGGCATCCGGTGCGCGCTCCCATCGACCCGATTTCCACGCAGACATCTACCTGGCGCCGCGCACCGGCTGAAGACAGCGCATTCGTCATCAACTCGACCCCGCGGACTGAGTCCGCCCAGCAGATCAAGCGGAACTGCGGATCCGAATCGAGTTCAGCAGCCAGCCACGCCAGGCCGGTCGGGTCCACCAGTTCGTTCGCCAGGATGATGTCGCGGACACCGAACGCCCTGAAAGTGCGCACCTGACTGATCGTCGCCGCCGTCACCGCACAGGCGCCGGCCCCGAATTGCTTAGCGACGAGTTGAGGTGCCATGTGCGTCTTACCGTGCGGGGCCAACTCGACGCCGTGCTGTGCACACCACTCCGCCATCACCTCGAGGTTGTGCTCGAGGGCGACGCCGTCGATCACGCAGATGGGGCCGAGCGGACCCGCCTCGAAAAGACCCGGACGCTCGGCGCAGATCTCGGCGGGCGTGCGACCGGCCCAACCTGCCGGCAGACCTTTGAACCGCCAATCAAGGGGTTGGCCGCCCAGCGCCGCAACCGCAGCGGTGTCCAATGTCGATCCCATGGCCCCATTCCGGCACGGACAGAGGGAAAAGTCTGACGACAATCGCCCAAATTAACCGGCAATTTCCGCCATTGATACTACTTTGTATACACACTGCCGTCAGGAAGGGTTCGGACATGGCCGAGTTCAATCGCAGGGATTTTCTCCGGGCCTCGGCGGTGGTGGCCGCCGCACTGGGCGGCGCGTCCGCCCTCGCGTCGTGCGCCCCGAAGACCGCCAGCAGCACCGTGCTCCGGGTCGGTTCGACGACCGACATCGATGCGTTGAACCCGTTCACCGCCTTCTCGACCCAGGCCTACGACGTCTTCCAACTGGTCTACGACAAGCTGATGGACTACGACGCCGATCTCAACATCAAGCCGTCGCTGGCCACCGACGTCCAGACCTCCGAGGGCGGCAAGACCTTCACCTACACGTTGCGGCCCGGCGTCAAATGGCAGGACGGCAAGGACTTCGGCGCCGACGACGTCGTCTTCACCTACCTGCTGGTGCGGGACAACAATTACGGCACCTATGGTGCCTACTTCAAGGACCTCACCGAGGTCGTCAAGGTCGGCGACAATCAGGTCCGGCTGACGTATTCCCAGCCGCAGACGCTGCAGCCCGGCGTCATCATGCCCATCGTTCCCAAGCATCTGTGGGAGACGGTCAAGAAGGACGACCTGCCCAAGTATGCGAACGAAAAACCTGTCGGCACAGGTCCTTTCAACTTCGTCTCCTGGGAGAAGGGCAGCGTGGCGACCGTGACGCGCAATGACTCCTGGTGGGGTCCGAAGCCGGCGGTCGAGAAGGTCACCTGGACCAAGTTCGGCTCCGACGACGTGGTCACCCAGGCCTTGCGCAATGGCGACATCGATATCGTCGCCGAGGTTCCACCGACGATCTACAACGGGTTGGACGGAGCATCCAACGTCCAGCGAACGGCGATGGACTCCTTCTCCTTCCACATGATCGGCTTCAACTGCTCGACAGCCGCTAACTCGAAGGGCAACCCGCTGTTGCGCGAACAGGCCGTGCGTCAGGCGTTGAGCTGCGCGGTGAGCCGTCAGCAGTTGGTTGAGCTCGCGCTGGCCGGATACGGCGAGCCCGGCACCGATCTGCTGCCGCCCACGTTCGGAGAGTTCCACTACACCCCGGCCCCCGACCAGGTGCTGGACAACAACCCCGCCAAGGCCAATCAGCTTCTCGACGCCGCCGGTTACACCGACCGAACCCCGGAGGGAATCCGGAAGACCAAAGACGGCAAACCCCTGGAGTTCCGGATTCTCGCGATCGCGGATACCGCCGTCGACGTCAAAGCCGCCGAACTGTTCGTCTCGGCCGCCAAGGCCGTAGGGGTGAGCCTCAAGACCTCGACCACCGATGCCGACAGCATGGGCGCCACCGTCTTCAACGCCGACGGCCCCGACTGGGACATCGTGGTGTGGGGCTGGGACTCCTCGTTCTACGACCCGTCCTATCTGCTCGGCATTCCGACCACCGATCAGATCGGTGGGAACAACGACACGTACTGGACGGATCCCCGCTACGACGAGCTGTACGCCCAGCAGAAGGTGACCATCGACAAAGCTGCCCGCGTGAAGATCGTCCAGGAGATGCAGGCCCTTCACTACGCGGCGTGCCCTTACATCGTGATGTGGTACCAGAAGAAACTCTGCGGCACCCGGACGAACACCTGGACCGGTTGGAAGCCGATGAACGGCGGCATGATTCTGAACTTCCCGAGGGTGAACTACCTGGATGTGAAACCCGCTTGAGCAGTGCGTAATTCATGACGCGTTACCTGGTAGGAAAAATCGGATACCTGGTGCTCACTCTGATCGCTGTACTCGCAGCGAATTTCCTGCTCTTCCATCTGATGCCGGGCGACCCTGTCACCCACATCGCCCGAGGTGAGCATCTCGACGCTGCGGCCATCGCCCGACTACGCACCTTCTATGGACTCGACGAGTCGTTGCCGACACAGTTCGTCACTTATCTCCGCCACCTACTCGGCGGCGACCTCGGCTGGTCGTACACCTACCAGACATCGGTGGGGCCGATCGTGGCCAAGGCGCTCGGGAACACGCTGATCCTGGTCACCATCTCAACCGCGCTGGTGGTCGGACTCGGTGTCCTGATCGGGGTCTTCGCCGCATCGCGGCGAGGAACACGCGCGGACGGCGGACTGGTGATCGGTTCCCTCGTCTTCTGGAGCTTGCCGACCTTCTGGGTTGGCATGCTGCTGATCTTCGTCTTCTCGGTGAAGCTGGGTTGGCTGCCCATCGCGGGGATGTACACGCCGGAGGCCCTCTACCCCACCGTATTCACCAAGCTCGCCGATCTGGGTCGGCATCTGATGCTGCCGACGCTGGCCATGGTGCTCGTCGATATCGCCCAGTTCGTCCTGATCACTCGCAGTTCCCTGCTCGCGACCCTGGCCGAGGACTTCATGACGACGGCGCGAGCCAAAGGGCTGAGTCCCCGGCGTGTGCTGTGGCGCCACGGGGTGCGCAACGCGATGCTGCCCGTGGTCACCGCGACCGCGCTGTACGCCAGTGCGACTGTTGGCGGCACCATCCAGGTGGAGACGGTGTTCTCCTGGCCCGGCATGGGCCAGCTGATCTACCTGTCAGTGGTACGCCGGGATTACCCGGTGATGGAAGCGTGCTTCCTGGTCTTCGCCGTCGTGGTGGTGCTGGCCAATTTCGCGAGCGATCTGCTGTATCGGCAGCTCGATCCCCGGGTGCGACTGACATGAGCATGCCGAACACTCCGATGACGGCGATGGCTCCGGCGGTCTCACCGACCGCCCGAGGCTGGCGCGGCGCCCTGCGCCAGTTGATCGCCGACCGGATGGGCAGGTCCGGCTTGATCATGGCGGCGACGGTCATCGTCATCGCGTTGCTGGGTCCGTTGTTCGCGCCCTATGACCGCACAGCGGTGGCCGGGTCCCGGACCGGCATCCTCCAGGGGCCCAGCACAGCTCACTGGCTGGGGACGGATGAATTGGGACGCGACGTGTTCCGCCAGGTCATCGCCGGCACCCCGGTGTCACTGCAGATCGGGCTGATCGCGACGCTGATCACAGTGCTGATCGGAACGCTCGTCGGGGTTCTCGCCGGCTGGTTCACCGGTTTCGTGGACACCCTGCTGATGCGGATCACGGACTTCTTCCTGGTGCTGCCCAGCCTTCCGCTGATGATCGCTCTGGGCGCGATCATCGGGCAGAGCCTGCCGATGATCGTGATCGTCATCGCCATCACCAGTTGGCCCAGCACCGCCCGCATCGTGCGATCGCAGACTCTCGCGCTGCGCGAACGCGAGGTGGTGGCGCGAGCGAAAACCGTGGGGCTCTCATCCCTCGGTATCTTGCGTGAGCTGATCCTGCCCGGCGTCATGGCGTTGGTCATCGCCAACGCAGTGCTCGTGATCGCCGGCTCCATCCTCGCCGAGGCCACCCTGTCCTTCCTCGGACTCGGCGACCCCACCCGCACATCGTGGGGCCAGATCCTGCACAACGCCTTCGTCTCCGGCGCGGTGGGTAATGGAAACTGGTGGTACTTCCTGCCGCCCGGAATCGGCATCGTCGTGGTGGTGCTGGCCTTCTCACTGATCGGCCAGAGCTTGGAGCGCATCCTCAACCCCCGGCTGGCGGTGGCCCAATGAGCCTTCTACGCATCCGCGGCCTGGTCGTCGAATATCCGGGTGACGTCGCAGTCCGTGCGGTCGACAACGTCGACCTGGACGTCTCGGCCGGAGAGGTGGTTGGCCTCGCCGGTGAATCCGGTTGCGGCAAGAGCACCTTGGCGCTGGCGGCCGCGCGATTGCTGCCCCGCGGAACGTCGGTGAGCGCAGACGAACTCAGCTTCGGCGGCCACGACATGCTGACCGTGACGGAGCCGGAAATGCGTGGCCTGCGCTGGCGCAAGCTCTCGCTGGTGTTCCAGGGCGCGATGAACGGATTCAATCCCGTGATGACGATCGGCGACCAGATCGCCGAGGCGATCCATACCCACGACCCCGCTAAGCCCCGGCAGGCGATACGCACACAGGTTGCCGAACTTCTCGCCGCGGTCGGCGTCGCTCCGGCCCGCGCCGGAGACTATCCACATCAGCTGTCCGGAGGGATGAAGCAGCGTTCCATGATCGCGATGGCGCTGGCCTGCGAACCTGAGTTGATCATCGCGGATGAGCCGACCACCGCCCTCGACGTGATGACCCAGGCGCAGATACTCGATCTCATCCGGCGTTTGGCCGACGAACTTGGACTGGCCATGCTGATCATCTCTCACGATCTGACCGTCCTGGCCGAACTCTGCGACCGGGTAGCGGTGATGTACGCCGGCCGCATCATCGAGCACGGTCCCAACGATGAGATCCTCGGTACGGCAGGCGCACCCGCACATCCGTACACCCGCCGATTGCTGGACTGCTATCCACGATTGGAAGGTGGACGCGCGTCGATCAACGGCATCCCCGGCAGCCCGCCGGATCTGGCCCATCCGCCGGCGGGGTGCCGGTTCCACGAACGCTGCGATGTCTCCGTGTCGATCTGCGTGACAGACGACCCCGCACCTCGCCCTGTTGCGGGATCCGACGCTCATGAGGCGGCCTGCCATCTACTCGAGCCGGTCAGCACGGTACGCCGATGACCGCTTCCCCGATCGCCGAGATCCGCGAATTACGCGTGCACTTTCCAGTCCGATACGGCAGGCAGCGTCTGACGGCCCGCGCAGTCGACGGTGTCGATCTCACCATTCATGAGGGCGAGATCGTCGCGCTGGTCGGTGAATCCGGATGCGGCAAGACAACCGTCGCGCGGACCCTGATGCGTCTGCAGGAACCGAGTTCAGGTTCGGTGTCCGTCAGCGGTGTCGACATCACTAGAACCGGTGGCCGCAGGCTCAGGCGTCTGCGCCGCGACTTCCAGATGATCTTTCAGGACCCATTCGAGAGCCTGCCCGCCAACTCGGCGGTGCTCGACGTGGTCACCGAAGGACTCCGCATCCACCACGGCGAACTCGATTCGGCCGCGAGGAGGGCGGCCGGTCTCAAGGCGTTGGCGCAGTGCGGACTGACACCGCCGGAGGCCATCGGCGAGCGGCGTATCTTCCAGCTTTCCGGCGGCCAGCGTCAACGCGTGGCTATCGCAGCAGCCCTGGCTGTCGAGCCCCGTCTGCTGGTGGCCGACGAACCGGTCTCCATGCTCGACGTCTCCCTCCGCGCCGGGATCCTGCGGGTGCTGTTGGAGATGCGGGAGCGCCTGAACATCGGGATCCTCTTCATCACCCACGATCTGGCTCTGGCCGGGGTCTTCGCCGACCGCGTCGCGGTGCTCTACCTGGGCCGGGTCGTCGAGCAGGGCGCGGCCGCCGAGGTCATCGGCAATCCTCGTCACCCCTACACCCGAGCACTGGTCGGCGTCATTCCCAAGACGGGTACGGCCCGGCCCGCATCTCACGCACTGCTGACCGGCGAGCCCCCGAGTGCCACCGCCACAGTGACGGGATGCGCATTCGCCCCCCGCTGTCCGATGTACCGACAACTCGGCGAACCCACGCTGTGCCGAACCAAACAACCCGCACTGCGAGGGATCGATGACACCGGCCCCGATCACGCTGTCGCATGCCACTTTCCGGACTGCGGCCCGTCCCACAACACCGAAGGAGAACATCCATGACCGTCACCCGTGAGGACGTCATCGAACTGGTCGAGGCGATGGTGCGCATCGACTCCGTCACTCCGTGGCTCATCCCCGGCGGGGCCGGAGAAGGAGAAGTTGCGAGGTACATCGGAGACTGGCTGACCGATCTCGGGCTGGAGGTGACCCTCGAGGACGTCGAGCCGGGACGACCGAACGTCCTGGCCTGGCTGCGCGGAAGCGAACCCGGCCCGACCATCTGTCTCAGTGCGCACAGCGACACCGTCGGCTACGCCAGCTGGCCCGATGAAGCGTTGAATCCGGTGATCGAGGGAGACCGCATGATCGGCCTCGGGGTGGCCGACGACAAGGGTGGATGCGCGGTGGCGATGCTCGCCGCTCGCGAACTGGTGCGGTCCAAGCAGCCACTGGCCGGCAATGTCCTTCTCGCGCTGGTGATCGACGAGGAGGGCGTCAGCATCGGAACCGAACACCTGGTGGCCCATCACGCCGACGAGATCGACATGACGATCAACATCGAACCGCACGGATCACATGAGATCTTCGGCGAGCACCAGGGATTCGGCTGGATCGACATCGTCGTGCACGGTGTCCCCGCACACGGCTCGGCACCGGAAAAGGGCGTGGACGCCATCGTTCACATGGCCGAGGTGCTGACCCGGCTGCACCGACTCGACGAAGACGTGTGGAAGCCCAATCCTGACCCCAAGAACGGCCGCACGGTCTTCCACACCGGCACCGCCCGCGGCGGCACCGACTACGCCACCTACCCCAACGAGGTCGTAGTCGGCATCGAGATCGGCACCCAGCCCGGCGAGACGCTGGCCGACCGGGTCGCCGACATCGAGAACATCTTCACCGAGGTGTCCAAGACCGAACCCAACTTCAGCGGCGAGGTACGGGTGGCGCTGGATCGCGACCCTTTCATGGGGGAGAACAACGCTCATCTGCTCGCTGCACTGGTCGATGCGACGGAAGCGGTCAACGGAAAACCCTCGCCGGTGACCGGACTCAACGCCTGGACAGACGCGGCGCTGTTCCAGAGCGCGGGCATCCCCACTGTGTTGTTCGGTCCGGAGGGATCGGGCTATCACGCTGCAGGGGAATGGGTTTCGATCACCGACCTGATCGCCACTACCGAGATTCTGCGCCGCACCGTCGTGACCTTGCTCGGGTCAGGGAAGTAGATCCTGATGACTTTCGAGAACGTTTTTGCCGACAGAACCCCGACAACCCGGGCACTGTTCGAGCGTGCAAAGAGGACCATTCCCGGCGGCGCCGGATCGACCGCTCGTCTGCCGCGCAACGGATGGAAGCCCTATCCCCTTTTCATGGCCGATGGTCAGGGCTCCAGGGTCACCGATGTGGATGGCAACACCTATATCGACTATCTGCTGGGACTGGGTCCGATGATCCTCGGTCATCGCCATCCCGTGGTCACCGGTGCGGTCGTTCAGGCCATCACAGAGCTGGGCACCTGCTTCGGACTGCCCTACGAGTTGGAGATCGAAGCTGCCGAGAAGGTGGTGGCGGCCGTCCCGGGTATCGAGCAGGTGCGCTTCACCAACTCGGGGTCAGAGGCGGTCGGTACCGCGGTCCGCCTGGCCCGGGCGACCACGGGACGTCGACTGGTGGTCAGATTCGAGGGCCACTATCACGGGTGGCAGGACACCGTTTACTGGTCGAATCACGTCGATCCGGCCCTGGCAGGTCCCGCCGACCACCCGCGTCCGGTCGCCATGGGACCGGGCGTTCCCGCTGAGCTCGAAGACACTCTGGTGGTCTTGACGTGGAACGACCCGGAGAGTTTCGTCAAACTCATGGACGCCCGTGGGCATGAGATCGCGGCGGTGCTCAGCGAGCCTGCGGTGTTCAACACCGGCTGCATCCTTCCCCAGCCGGGCTATCTGGAGTTGTTGCGCAGCGAAACCCGTAAACACGGCGCCATGCTCATCTTCGATGAAGTGATCACCGGCTTCAGGTTCGCCCGCGGCGGCGCGCAGGAATGGTTCGGGGTGACAGCCGATCTGACGACCTTCGCGAAGGGTCTGGGCGGCGGGTTCCCGGTCGCCGCAGTCGGCGGCACCAAGGAGGCCATGCATCTGGTAGCCGAGGGCAAGTACTCCCATTCCGGCACCTACAACGCCAATGTGGTTCAGTGCGCTGCGGTTTCGGCGACCATGGATGTTCTGGCAGAGCCTGGCCTCTATGAACGCCAACGAGCCCTCGGTGCCCGGCTGGCAACCGGCCTGGGTGAACTCGCGGCCGAACGCGGTCTGGATGCGTACTGCGAGGGACTGGGCACGGTGTTCCAGTTGTGGTTCGCCGACGGCCCGATTCACAACTGGCGAGACGCCGTCGCCCACGCCGACGAAGCGATGTTCACCCGCTGGTACGAGGAGATGGTGATCCGCGGCGTGCTGTTCCATCCGTTGCAGTTCGAGAACCTCTTCGTTTCGCTGGTGCATGACGACCGCGACATCGATGAAACCCTCCAAGCCGCAGCCGATGCGCTGACTGTGGTGGCACGCACCCGCCCCGCCACGTCGCGGTCGTGACCGACGACGCCCCGGTCACCCTGGGGCTCGATCTCGGCACATCGGCGGTCAAGGTCGTCGCCATTGCACCGGACGGCGCGGTACGCGCCCGCGCGCGCTGCGGCTATCCGACTCTGCGACCCGAAGCCGGCGCTGCGGAACAGGATCCGCGCGATTGGTGGTCGGCCGTGGTCTCGACCCTGGATGAGGTGGCCGCTGCAGTCGACCCGTCCCGGTGGCGGGGCGTCGGGCTGAGCGCCATGCTGCCCACTCTTGTGGAACTCGATGCTGACGGGCGGCCGCTGCCTCCGGCGATCACCTGGGAGGACGGCCGGGCTGAGGAGCAGGCGGAGGTGCTGCTGTCCCGATTCGGCGACGAGACGCTGTACCGGATCACCGGCCAGCGGGTCGACGGACGCTATCTCGGCCCGATGCACGCCCGGCTCGCAGATCTCGGACGATCCGGCGCGATCGTGGCAGGAGCCAAGGACGCGCTGTTCGCCGAACTCACCGGTGAGTTGCTCACCGATCCGAGCACCGCCGCCGGAAGCGCCGTCTTCGATATCGGGGACGGCCGGTGGAATCCCGACCTGGTTGAGGCGACGGGTATTCCGGCTCTGCCGGCAGTGGCGGATTCAGCGACCGTCCGGTCTCTGAGACCGTCATGGTGCGAGCGCTGGGCACTGCCCGACGGATTTCCCGTGGTGCTCGGCGCGGCCGACTCGGTACTGGGCGCACTGGGCGTGGGGGCCTCGCGGCATGGCGACGTCGGGCTGATCGCCGGCAGCAGTGCCATCGTGATCGGGATATCCGACCTCCCCACCCGGGACGCGCACTTGCGATACCTCGTCACTCCGCTGGCCGGCCCCGGCTGGGGCCTCGAAATGGACCTGCTGGCAATGGGATCGGCCTTCGGGTCCATCGCCGGCCTGCTCGGCATGCCGGATCCGGGTGCGCTGCTGGAGGCTGCCGCATCGGTGATGCCGCAGGAAGCGCCGATCTTCCTGCCCTACCTGACTCCCGGCGAACAGGCCGCCCTCTGGGACCCCACCCTCACCGGCGTGATCCATGGCCTACGACTGGACATGGGACCCGGCCACATCGGCCGCGGGCTTCTCACCGGGATCGTCGTGGAGTTGCGGCGATGCGTGGAGATCCTGGGCGCCACGACCGGCCGGTCGGGGCCGATCCTGCTCGGCGGCGGCAGCGCAGTCAGCCCACTGCTGTGGCAGGACCTCGCCGACGCGACCGGACGGGAGGTTCACGTAGAGACGAACATCAGCGATCACTCGGCTCTGGGGGCCGCACTGTTCGCCTATGACTCTCTGGGAGAGTCGATTACGCGATCGGCAGCCACCCGAATCGTCGCTCCCCGGACACAGCATTCGGCCTGGTGGAGCGAGGCGACTGAACGCCACGATCAACTGCGCACCCGATGACCAACCCTTTGGAGTTGTTCCCGCCCGGAGCTGATCTCGACGACGACGGTGCGCTGCGGGTCGGTGGCTGCCGGCTCGATGATGTTGCCGACGTCTTCGGGACTCCGGTCATGGTGGTCGACGAGAATGCAGTGCGCCTGCGGGCGCGGGATTATCTGGCCGCCTTCCGGAGCCGATGGCCGAACTCCGACGTCGCATTCGCCTCCAAAGCCTTTCCGTGTACGGCCGTTCAGCGGGTGATGAGCGAGGAAGGGCTTCACCTCGATGTGGCCGGCGGAGGCGAGATCATTACCGCGATTGCGGCCGGCGCCGATCCGGCACGAATGTTGCTGCACGGCAACGCCAAGACCGACGAAGAGATCGAGATGGCCGTGCGCAACGGCATCGGCCTGGTCGTGGTCGACAATGAGGATGACATCGACCGGCTCGAGCGGATCGTCGAATCGGGCCGTCGGCAGCCCTGCCTGGTGCGGGTCATACCCGGCATCAGGGCCGATACCTACAGCGCCGTCCTCACCGGGCACGCCGAGTCGAAATTCGGCCTCTCACCCCGAGCCGCCCGAGCCGCGATCGACCGGATCAAGCGCAGCCCGAGATTGCGCTGCGACGGTTTGCATACGCACGTCGGTTCTCAGATCCTCGAGTCCGGACAACTGGCGGCCGCCGTGGAACCTCTCGCCGAATTGGGCGACTTCGATGTCTACGACCTCGGCGGGGGACTCGGTGTCCGCTACACCTATGCAGACTCGCCACCGACGGTCGACGACTACGCAACCGCACTCGTGGGCGAGGCACGTCGGCTGCTGCCCGCCGACGCTCGACTCATCGTGGAGCCGGGCCGCTCAATGACCGCGACGATGGCATGCACCGTTTACCGGGTCACCACCGTCAAACGCGGGACGATCACCCATGTGGCTGTCGATGGTGGGATGGGCGACAACCTCGAGGTCTCCCTGTACGGACAACGTTTCGAAGCCACCCTGGTCAATCGCGTCGGTGGCGGCGAATCCGTGACGGTGGTTGGCCGGCACTGCGAATCCGGCGATCAGCTGATCGACGGCGTCGCACTGCAGCAGCCGGCAGTCGGTGATCTGCTGGCTGTTCCGGTCACCGGGGCGTATTGCTACACGATGTCGAATCAGTACAACGGCGCGCGCAGGATTCCGGTGGTGTTCGTCTCGGACGGATCCACACGGCTGGTGGTCCGACGAGACACCTGGGCCGACCTGCTGGCCCGCGATGTCACCTGACTCCAGGCGATCACCGTTGGGCCCGATGTCATCGGCGTCATGTTGCCCTGACTCGGCGCTGATCTCGGTTCCGGAATCAGCGGAATTCAGGCATAAAGTCCGTTAAGCAGCGATCCGGGCCGTCCCGTTCGGCCGGCGATGTGGAAGGCGGGTTCGAGTGCGGAGCCATCCGGTCAGAACGGCTACCTCATCCTCTTTTCGACCGGCGCCGTGACGCGCCTGCGCAATCCGGATCCGCCACGCCGGTCACTGCGATGCGGTAGAACCGGCCTCATGGCCACTGATCTGATCCTCAAAGCTTCCACCATCATCACGATGGACGCCGCCACGCCACGGGCACGGGCGGTGGCGATCGACACCGGCACGGGGCGCATCACCGCGATCGGATCGCTGACCGAGGTCCAAGCCGCCGCCCCCGGCGTGCCGGTGACCGATCTGGGCAGCACGGTGCTGATGCCCGGCTTCATCGATCCGCACAGCCATCCACTGCTGTCCGGGATGACCACACAGCGACCCGCCTACTGGATCTCACCGGGCATCGGCGTCTTGTCCTGGGAGAAGGTTCAGGAGATCTTCGCTACGGCCAAGAAGGAGAATCCACCGGATCAGGTGCTGACGTTCAACGGCCTTGACCGGCTGCTGCAGCAGGCTCCGTTGCCGACGAAGTCGGTGCTGGATCCGATCTTCCCCGACCATCCGGTGGCGATCGTCGACAACTCCGGACATGGCCTGTACTTCAACACCGCGACGATCAAGTTGCTGGGTTGGGCTGACGGCAAGCCGCCGGCGGATCCGGTCGGCGGGAGTTTCGGTCGTGAGGCCGACGGGACGAGCAACGGCACCGCCTTCGAATCCGGCGCGATCATGCCGGTGATCTCCGCGCTGCTGCCCAAGGCGGTCCCCCATCCGCTGCACTCGGGGGCGCTCTTCTATCAGTTGATGGCCCAGTGCGGGATCACCGCGACCTCCGAGCACACCTACAACTCCAAACAGTTCGACGCCTATGCCACGCTGGCGTCGGTTCCGAACTGTCCGCTGCGGTTGCACGCGTATCACATGTCGATCGAGGCGGACGCGGCCGCCGACGTCGCCTTCCCCGATCCGGAAATGGTTCGCAAGACCGGTATCAAACTGTGGGCCGACGGCTCGCCGTGGCTGGGAAACATCGCGATCTCATTCGAGTACCTGGACAACACGACAACGCGAACCGCGCAGATGGAACTCGGTCCGCGCGGTGAAGCCGAGATGAACTACACCCGCGCCCAACTCGACGCGATCCTCGATGAGATCGTCCCGACCGGATATCAGGTGGCTTTCCACTGCAACGGCGACGTGGGCTTCGACATCGTTCTCGACGCCTATGCCCGAGCCCTGGCGAAGTTCAATCTGCTCGGCTCCGATCACCGTTGGCGCGTCGAGCATCTCGGTGCGGCACGTAAGGATCAGTTCGAGCGCGCCGCTGCGCTCGGTGTCACCTGCTCGCTGAGCCCGTTCCAGTACATCTACTGGGGTGATCTGCTCGACGGAGTGATG
Source organism: uncultured Mycobacterium sp. (assembly GCA_964344085.1). Lineage (GTDB taxonomy): Bacteria > Actinomycetota > Actinomycetes > Mycobacteriales > Mycobacteriaceae > Mycobacterium. The sequence goes on along the minus strand of CAYFMA010000026.1, from coordinate 2,443 downwards.
TTCGATACCCAATACGGCGCGCAATGGCAGCGGATCGCCGACGCCTTCGCCGCCGGGGTGACTCCCAGCTATCACAACGACGGGTCGGTCTGCCCGCCGCATCAGATCCTCAACGTCCAGCACACGGTCATGCGCACCACCCTGGCGGGCAATGTGCACGGCGCCAACCAAGCGGTCTCACTCGACGACGCGCTCAAGGCCATCACCGTCAACGCGGCCTATCAGCTCAAGCGCGACCACGAGATCGGATCGCTGGCCGTCGGCAAGTACGCCGATCTCGTCGAACTCTCCGCCGACGTCTACGCCGTACCGATCGATCAGCTCGTCGACAAGGTCAAGGTGCTCGGTACCTGGCTGGGCGGCAAGAAGATCGACTTGGACAAGTTCGTCGACGAGGTCAACGCGATCGACCCGACAGCACATCAGGGGCTTGCCGAGCAGGTCGGCAACCGCAAGTGCTGCTGAGGTAGCAACCGATCGGCTCCCATTCCGCGCCGCTGAGGCCACCCGTAACATGACCGGCGTGGATATGAATGGAGCAAGTGCAATCGTCACCGGCGGCGCCTCGGGCATCGGCGCGGCCTGCGCCCGCCAGCTGGCTGACCTCGGCGCCCGCGTCGTCGTCGCCGACCTGCAGGAAGACAAAGGCAAGGCGCTGGCCCACCAGATCGGCGGGGCCTTCGTCAAGGTCGACGTCACCAAGACCGACCAGATCGAGGACGCCGTCAACACCGCGATGGACCTCGGACCGCTGCGCGCGCTGGTGAACTCCGCCGGCATCGGCTGGGCCCAGCGCACCATCGGCAAGGACGGCCAGTTCGCCTCCGCCCACGATCTGGGCGCCTATAGGAAGGTCATCGAGATCAACCTGATCGGCACCTTCGACTGCATCCGGCTGGCCGCCACCGCGATGAGCCGCCTGGATCCGACCGCCACCGGCGAGCGCGGCGCGATCGTCAATATGACCAGTGTCGCGGCCTTCGACGGCCAGATTGGCCAGGCGGCGTACTCGTCGTCCAAGGGCGGCGTCGTCGGCATGACCCTGCCGGTCGCCCGTGACCTCGCCGCCGTCGGCATCCGCGTCAACACCGTGGCGCCGGGCCTGATCGACACCCCGATCTACGGCGAGGGTGAGGCCTCGGAGGCGTTCAAGGCCAAGCTCGGCGAGTCGGTGCTGTTCCCGCACCGGCTGGGCAAGCCCGACGAGCTGGCCTCGATGGTCATCGAACTGCTGACCAACTCCTACATGAATGCCGAGATCGTCCGCGTCGACGGCGGCATCCGGATGCCTCCGAAGTAATCCGGACAGGTGAGCAAGCAACCGACGGGGCAGGCGCACCGACGTTCCTTCATCGAGGCCGGCCTGGAGAAGTTCCTCTTCGCCAGCCGCTGGTTTCTGGCCCCGTTCTACGTCGGGCTGGCCGCCGCGCTGGTTTTGGTGCTGGCGCGGTTCTGCATGGAGTTCTACCACCTCGTCGTAACCGGGATCACCACTGACGCCCACACCTTCACACTCGACCTGCTGGCGATGCTCGACCTGGTCCTGATCGCGAATCTGATCCTGATCGTGGTGTTCGCCGGCTACGAGAATTTCGTGTCCAAGATCGAGACGGCCAAGGACGATATCGACCGCCCGCACTGGATGGGCACCATCGACTTCAGCGGGCTGAAGCTGAAGCTGATCGGCTCGCTGGTGGCCATCTCGGTGATCGAACTGCTCAAGGACTTCATCCAGCTCGGTGAGCACGAGGGCGACAAGGTCGGCCAGGGGCTCATTTGGCGGGTCATCATCCACGTCGTGTTCCTGTTCTCCGGGGTGCTGTTCGCCATCATGGATCTCATCGCGGCCAAGATCGGGCCGGGTCACGCGGTCGACGAGTTCGGCGGCTGAGCCCGACCGACGGATGGCCCGAATCTCCTGAAACCGGACACCGGAATGTGATAAACGTGCTGATCAACGTCTATCGCGTGAATGGTGGGCGTTCCCCGATGCGGTCGAGCAGGAGGTCAGGGAGTGCACGCGATTTACGTGGGTCGGGTCGGTGCGCTGGCCGTCTCTCTAGGCGTCGGCACGGCGATCCTGGGGTTCAGCGCAGTAGCGGTTGCCGATAGCGGCACGGGGACGACGGCCGCCGGGAACGACTCAACGACCACCGCGGCTTCTGGACCTGCCACGGCCAAGACCCGTGGCGGCAACCGCCGCACTGCCCCGGACAGCGCGGCTTCCTCTGCGGCCGCGACGGCAGGACGCCGGGCGGGCCTTCGCTCCGGGGCGACCGTGACAGACGTGCGCAGCACCGGCAGTCCCTCGCTGGCCGGCACGCAGTCCCCCGCCGATCTCATCAGCGCCCTGCTCACCCCCGGCGGAATGACGGGCTTGGTTCAGGACGCGATGACCTCGTTGATCTCGACGGTGCTCTCGGGCGCATCGGTTGACGCTCTG
>CAYFMA010000025.1:46077-46432 GCA_964344085.1 uncultured Mycobacterium sp. | reverse complement strand
CTTGGCCAGACGCTCCTGCAGCTTCTCCCGATCCCAGTCGGAATCGGTCGACTCGATCTCGGCCTTGAGCTGGTTGACCCGGTTGGCGATCGCCTCGTGGGTGCCGCCGCCGTCGACGATCACGGTGTTGTCCTTACTGACCACCACGCGCCGGGCCGAACCGAGAACCTCCATGCCGGCCTCGCGCAGCAGCAGCCCCACATCGGGGTTGACCACCTGTGCGCCGGTGACGATGGCGAGGTCCTCCAGGAACGCCTTGCGACGGTCGCCGAAGAACGGCGCCTTGACCGCGACGGTCTTCAGCGTCTTGCGGATGGCGTTGACCACCAGCGTGCTGAGCGCCTCGCCCTCGACG
>CAYFMA010000025.1:0-46067 GCA_964344085.1 uncultured Mycobacterium sp. | reverse complement strand
GTCGTTGATGAAGTAGGCCGAGATGAAGCCCTTGTCGAAGCCGATGCCCTCGGTCACCTCCAGTTCGGTGTTGACCGTCGACGACTCTTCGACGCTGACCACACCGTCACCGCCGACCGCGGTCATCGCCTCGCCGACCATCTCGCCGACCTCCGCGTCGCGCGAGGAGACGGTGGCGATCTGCGCGATGCCGGTCTTGCCGGAGACCGGAGTGGCCACGGCGAGCAGCGCTTCGGAGGCGGCGTCGGCCGCCTTGCCGATACCCGAACCGAGAGCGATGGGATTGACGCCGGCCGCGACGAGGCGCAATCCGTTCTTCACCAGCGCCTGGGCCAGCACCGTGGCCGTGGTGGTGCCGTCACCGGCGACGTCGTTGGTCTTTGTCGCGACCGACTTCACCAGCTGGGCGCCGAGGTTCTCAAACGGATCCTCGAGGTCGATCTCGCGGGCGATGGTCACACCGTCGTTGGTGACGGTCGGCCCGCCGAATGCCTTGGCCAGCACGACGTGCCGGCCACGCGGGCCAAGGGTCACCTTGACGGCATCGGCGAGCTTGTCCACGCCGGCCTCCATGGCCCGGCGGGCGGTCTCGTTGAACTCGATCTGCTTGCTCATATGTTCAATCCTTCGTCAGGCCTGAAATGTGTTCCGCCCCGGAAACCGCCCGCGACTCTTTACGGGGATTTCCGGGGCGGCTGACACGGCTTACTACTTGTTGACGACCGCCAGCACGTCGCGTGCCGACAGGATCAGGTACTCCTCGCCGTTGTACTTGATCTCGGTGCCGCCGTACTTGCTGTAGATCACGGTGTCGCCCTCGGCGACATCCAGCGGGATCCGCTTCTCGCCATCCTCATCCCAGCGGCCGGGGCCGACGGCGACAACGGTGCCTTCCTGCGGCTTCTCCTTGGCGGTGTCCGGGATGACCAGACCCGACGCAGTGGTCGTCTCGGCCTCGTTGGCCTGGACGAGGATCTTGTCCTCGAGTGGCTTGATTTTCACGGCCACGATGGAGCCCTCCATATAAGTCGGAATAACCAGGTTTTCGGCATCCGTCCCACCCTCGCGCCGTCGTCGCGGGTGCCGACGCAGGGGCTATCCGGCTGCCGTCTAGCACTCTATACCGGAGAGTGCTAGCACTCAAGGCCGGGGCGTGCAGATTCGCCCACGGCGAAGTTCGCGGCCGAAATCACTGGTCAAACGAGCGGGGGTCGACCTGCAGATGGTCGGAGATGTCCCCGGTCATCTCGACATCGGCGATCCGCTCGGTGAAGTGCCAGCCATCCCGGTCGCGGGCGAAGCTGTCGAAATAGCGGCCCACCACGATCGGCTGCAGCGGCACCCGGTCGGTGGCCTGCACGACGCAGAAGGTGGAGCGCGCGGTGGCGGAGTCACCGTCGACCTCGACGATCGGGTTGAGCACCAGGTGCCGGGTTCGGGGAGTGCCCTGCGGGAACCGCTTGGTGGTCATGGCGAACAGGCCGGCGATGTTGGCCGCACCGGAGACCTTCGGCGTCTTCGGCCCACCGAAGGACGCCCGGCCCAGCAATCGGCCCAGTCCGTCGAAATCGCCGGCGTCGATCAGTTCGGCGTAGCGGTAGATCAGATCGGTGATGGCGTCTCGATCAGTCACGAGACCTGCCCCTGCAGGATCGGCAGTCCGGGATCGCTGGCCACATCGAGTGCCGAGGGTGCCGCGCCGGCGGCGATGAGTTCGGCGGCGAAGGCCGCAATCATCGCGCCGTTGTCGGTGCACAATCTCAGCGGCGGAATCCTCAGGTCGAGACCGGCTGCGGCGCAACGCTGTTCGGCAAGTTCCCGCAATCGGGAATTGGCCGCGACCCCACCGGCGATGAGCAGTGTGGAAACCCCGACATCGGTCGCCGCCCGAACGGCCTTGGCGGTCAGCACGTCGGCGACCGACTCCTGGAAACCGGCGGCGACATCGGCGGGACGATAAACCGGATTCCTCTCCAGATACCGCGCGACCGCGGTCTTGAGCCCGGAGAAGCTGAACGCGTACGGATCATCCCGCGGTCCGGTCATCCCCCGGGGGAAGACGACGGCGTCACGGTCACCGGTGCGGGCAAGCTCGTCCAGGGTCTTGCCGCCGGGATAGCCCAGACCGAGCAGTCGGGCCACCTTGTCGTAGGCCTCCCCTGCCGCGTCATCGACGGTGCTGCCCAACTCGACGATCGGCTCGCCCAGCGAGCGCACGTGCAGCAACTCGGTGTGCCCGCCGGAGACCAGCAGACCGACACATTCCGGCAGCGGTCCGTGTGCGTAGACGTCAGCAGCCAAGTGCCCGCCGAGATGGTTGACGGCGTAGAAAGGTAAGCCCCAGGCTGCCGCGTAGGCCTTGGCAGCGGCCACCCCGACCATCAGCGCACCGGCCAGGCCGGGACCGATGGTCGCGGCGATCGCGTCGGGCCGTCCGATTCCGGCGGAAGCCAGGGCCCGCCGCATGGTGGGCCCGAGCGCCTCGAGATGGGCACGGGAGGCCACCTCCGGAACGACGCCGCCATAGCGGGAATGCTCATCCACACTGGAGGCCACCTCGTCGGCAAGCAGGGTGACCGTCCCGTCCGGGTTCAGCCGTGCGATGCCCACCCCCGTCTCATCACACGAGCTCTCGATGGCCAGGATCGTCGTGCTCACATCGCACCTCGTCTCATGGTGTAGGCGTCCGCGCCGTTGCGGTAGTAGCGCTTTCGCATTCCGATCTGGACGAAGCCGAGGCTCTCATACAGCCCGATCGCCGGGATGTTGTCGGTCCGCACCTCGAGAAACACCACACCGTCGGGGCCCGCGAAGTCCAGAAGGTCGGTCATCATCTGCCGGCCGATGCCCCGTCCCTGATAGTCCGGATCCACTCCGATGGTGTGAATCTCGTACTCGTACGGCGGAATGCGACCCAACCGGGCGATACCGGCGTAGCCGACGAGGAGGCCATCGATCCGGGCTCCGACGTAGCGGTTGTGCCGCGCGGCCAACTCCCGGACGAACGCCACCTCCGGCCACGGATCATCGCCGTCGAACAGAATTGCCTCCAGTTCCGCACATCGGGAAGCATCAGCGCGGACCAACGGGTCGCACACGACCGTCATCAGGACCCCTGCCCGATACCGCGCTCGGCCAGCGTCTTGGCATCAGGACGTCGCAGGTACAGGGGGACGAGCGGTCCGGGCTCACGATCCCAGTCACCGACCGCGGCGATCAGGCCCACCGGGGTGGGATGAGCGAATTCGATCCGTTGCTCGGCTCCGGTCGAGGGCACATCGGCAGGCGCACTGACCGCCGGCCCGTCGATCCGTACCCCGGCCCGGTAACGCGCCCAGTACACCTCGCGGCGGCGCGCGTCGGTGATCACCAACACCTCGCCCTCGCTCCCGCCCCCGATGCCGTCCAGCGAGCACACCCCGAACACCGGCACATCCAATGCATGTCCGTAGGCCGCCGCGGTGGACATCCCCACCCGCAGACCGGTGAAGGGACCAGGACCGCACCCCACCACGACAGCATCCAGGTCTGCCATATGCAGATCCGCATCTGCCAGGGCCGCAACGACATTCGGTGTCAGCAGCTCGACGTGTGCGTGCGCGTCGACGGACACGCGTTCGGCCAGCGATTCGATTTGCCCGTCGTCGTCGCGACGCACCACCGCGGCCAAGACCGCGGGCGTCGAGGTGTCGATGACCAGCACCGTGCGGCTCATTCCGCGCTCCACCGCCATCTCGCGGTTCGGATATCGCTGTCCGGCAGCCGGGTCAGGGTGACATCGAGATGATGGTCCGAGAGTCGCTCGGCCAGACCCTCACCCCACTCCACCACCACGACTGCCTCGTCGAGGTCGGTGTCGAGATCCAGCGAGTCGAGTTCGGCGGGCAGGTCGACCCCGGGGCTGTCGAGCAACCGGTAGACGTCGACGTGGACCATCGCTGGATCACCGGGCCGCTGCGCCGGATGGATGCGCGCCAGGACATAACTCGGCGAGGTGATCGGGCCCCGCACATTCAGACCGCGGGCAATCCCCTTGGCTAGCATGGTTTTTCCCGCGCCGAGCGGGCCGGACAAAACGACCACATCACCGGCGCGAAGTTGGCGGCCCAGCTGCTCGCCGAGGGCGATGGTGTCATCAGCGGTCGGCAGTTCGGCCGTGCCGGCCTCGAGACTTACCTCAGTCACTGCCCCGGTCCCGCAGCTTCCGCGCAAAGGCCACCAGGCGTGACGGGGTGGCCTTCTCCACCAGGCGAACGAGTGCGTCGTTGATCACGTCGGGGCGCTCCATCTGAACCAGGTGACCGGCTCCCGGCACTATCACCAGCAGCGAGTCGGGCAGGGCGGCCGCCATCTCCTCGGAGTACTTGACCGGGGTGAGCAGATCCCGGTCGCCGCAGGCGATCAGCACCGGCACCTTGGCCAGCACCGGAAGCGCGGCGCTCTCGTCATGAACTTCCAACGCGTGCAGGAATTCCACCAGAGTCGCGGTCGCGGTGTCCTGAATCATCTCCTCGGAATAGGCGACCACCGTCGGGCTCACCGCCTCGTCGCCGAACGAAGCCGTCTTGAGGATCGGGCGCAGCATCGACCGGGTGGCACCGCGGGTGCGCAGCACCAGACCGGGGATGTAGCGGGCGGCGAAGCGGACGGCCTCCAGCGCCGGATTCTGCAGGATCTCGCCCAGTGGTGAACGGGGCAGTCCCTCGGCCGCCGATGAGATCAGCGCCGCACCGACGATACGGCGACCGTAGTTCTCCGGGAACTGGCGGGCGTGCGACAGCACCGTCATACCACCCATCGAATGTCCCACCACTACCGCAGGGCCGCGCGGAACCATCACCTGCAGAACGGTTTCCAGGTCGCGGCCCAGTTGTTCGACGGTGTAGGTCTCGATCGGCGCCGAACCGGATTGGCCGTGGCCGCGCTGATCGTAGAAGACCATCCGGACCTGATCGCCCCACCGCTTCGCCAGTGCGGCGCGCTGGAAATGGAACGAACCCATCCGCAGACAGAACCCGTGCGCGAACACCACCGTCAACGGCGCGGTGATGGGACCGACCTCGCGAACCACCAGTGGTATGCCGTCAGGTGTGGTGATGACGCACCCGCGGTCGGCGTCGAGCAGGTTGAAATCCTCGCCCTCGTAGGCATCCCGCAGCGCCTTGCGATGGCGCAGGGCCCTCGCAGCCGAGACCCCCGCCGCGGTGCCCAGCGCCCCGAGACCGGCGGCACCGGCCATCAGCCCGGCCTTCTTGCCGCCGCCGATTCCCTCGGAATCGGCCTTGACGACGGCTTTGGACACGGCCTTGGACACCGACTTCGTCTTGCGTCCCCTATCCGCCACCGGAGTCGCCTCCGCGGTAGCTGCGCCGCACCCGTCCGCGCGGGCTGGTGACGACCTCGTAGTGGATGGTGCCGAGCAGGTCCGCCCAGTTCTGGGCGGTCGGCTCGCCGGCGGCGCCGGGGCCGAACAGGATCGCCTCATCGCCCTCGCGGACGTCGGTGGGACCGGGGCCGAGATCGACGACCAGCTGGTCCATGCAGATCCGGCCGACATTGCGGCGCAGACGCCCGTTGATGAGTGCGTCGATCCGCCCGCTCAGGGCCCGGAAGACTCCGTCGGCATAGCCGATCGGCAGCAGGGCCACCGTGGTGTCGCGCTCGGCGATCCAGGTGTGTCCGTAGGACACCCCGTCGCCGGCGTTGATCGACTTCACCATGGCCACAGGACATTTCAGCGTCATCGCCGGGCGCAACCCCATATCGCCGAGTTCGGGAACCGGACTGAGTCCGTACACCGCGATACCGGGGCGGACCATGTCGAACCCAAGATCTGGCCGGGTCATCGCTGAGGGCGAGTTGGACAGGTGGGCGACCTCGAACTCGATGCCCCTGCTGCGCGCCTCGGCGATCATCGCCGAGAACCGTTGCGCCTGAAGGTCGTTGAGCGGATCAGCCGGCATATCGCCGCTGACCAGATGCGACATGATGCCGCGGATGCGGATGGCGTCGGCAGCCGCGGCGCGCTGCAGTGCGGTCAGAACATCGGGGTATTCGCCGGCGCCCACGCCACTGCGGTTCAGTCCGGTGTCCACCTTGACGGTGACCGTCGCCGTCTTTCCGGTGTGCGCGACCGCGGCCAGCAGATCGTCGATCTGACGGGCCGAGGACACCCCGACCTGCACGTCGCCCTGGAGTGCGGGGACGAAGTCGGTGCCGGGCGGGTGCAGCCAGGCCAGCACCGGAGCCGTGATCCCATCGGCCCGCAGTGCCAACGCCTCCCCGATGGTGGCCACACCCAATTCGGCGACACCGGCGGCCACGGCGGTCCGGGCGACCGCGGTGGCACCGTGGCCGTAACCGTCCGCCTTGACCACCGCCATGATCTGCGACGATCCGGCGTGCTCGCTCAGCACTCCCACGTTGTGGGTGATGGCGTCGAGGTCGACGACGGCCTCGCCATTGCACGCCGATGCGCGCGACGAGGAGGTCACCGGTGTGGTCTGCATGTTCTCACCGCCGTCGATTGTCCCAGACGATAAAGTCTGGCCGGTGCGGATGCTGTCGATGGACGACGCCGTACTGGCCGCATACAGCGATTTCGGCGGTGAGGAACTGCCGGCTCACAGCCGGATCACGGCTTGGCTCGACAAGTTGATCGCCTCGGGTGCCCTTCGGCCCGGCGACCGCCTGCCCCCGGAAGTCGATATGGCGGCCGCACTCGGAGTCAGCCGGATGACGTTGCGGCAGGGGCTCGCGGCTGTCGAGGCCAAGGGCCTGCTCCGGCGCAGCCGAGGCAGGTTCGGCGGGAGCTTCGTCGAGTCACCCCGGTTGGAGTTCGACCACACCGGACTACCCGGATTCACCGAGCAGTTGCAGCGATTGGACATGGCGGCGGGGGCTCGGCTCATCTCGGCGCGCACCAGAACTCCCGCCCCGGCGATCCGCCAGACGCTGGGACTGCGGAGCGGAGCCAAGGTGCACGAGGTGATCCGGCTGCGGTCGGCGGACGGGTCGCCCGTTCTGCTGGAGGAGACCTATCTGCCGGCTGCGGTCTTTCCCGGTCTGCTGAACGCCGATCTGACCGGTTCGCTATACGCGCTGATGGCCGATCGGTACGGCAGACCGATTGCCGCCGCCGATGAGCACATCGAAGCGACGCCGGCGACTGCGATCCACGCTGAACGGCTGGGCATCGCCGAAGGGGAACCGCTGCTGCTGGTCACCAGAACCGGATATGACCGCAACGGGACACCCGTGGAATTCTCCCATGACTACTTCCGCGCCGACCGCAGCCGTATCCGGGTGAAGTCGCGGCCGAATCGTGAGATTCAGGCGCGGTTGGAAACAAGAAGGGGCAGAACATGATCGATGATCTGCGCCGAGAGTACGGGGACGACCGCCTGTGCGGTGGCACGAATCTCCACGCTGGGGCGATCACCGACGGCGATGCACCACATGCCGGCGGCACGAGCACCTCGGACACCGGGTAGCGAGTCTTCGAACACCAGCGTGCTCTGCGGCCGGCAGCCGAGCTGCGCGGCACCGCTGAGGAATCCCTCTGGATCGGGCTTGCCGTGCGCAACGTCCTCTTCGGTGACGATGACACTGATCCAGTCACCCACCGGGCTGCTCCGCAAAACGGCATCAACGTCGTCACGTTGGGCGCCGGTCACGATTCCGATGGGCACGCCGTGATCCGCCAGAGCCCGGACCAGTTCCACAGTCGCCGGTTGAATCGGGTTGTCGCCGGCGACCAGCTCCCGGTAGCGGTGCTTGCGCAACTCCAGCAAGGGCTCAACCTCCGACGCCGGGTGGGCCGTGGTCGCGAGCACCTTCTCGATGATCTCGCGGTCGCTGTGTCCGAGCAGATGCCGGTTGTAGTAATCAACCGACATCGACCAGTCCAAGTGCGTCTGGAACAGCTCCGTGAAGATGCGGAACAGGATCGGCTCATCGTCGGAGAGCGTGCCGTTGAAGTCGAAGATCGCGGCCGGTCCGGGATTCGATGCCCAACGCTCGACGACGGACTTCGGCTGATCCGAATCCCGCGAGAAGGCCACCGCAATAGTCTAGTCTTTTAGAGATGCCGGACTGGGAGGCGCTGCTCGATCAACTGCCTGCCCTGGCGGGGGTGTCCAGGCGACTCGAACAGCTTCCCGGCGGACTGACCAACCGGAACATCAAGGTCACAACCCCGAACGGGGTCTACGTAGCGCGCTGCAGCGAGCCCACCAACAACCTGCTCGGTATCGATCGGGACAACGAGTTCCACAACAGCAAGGCCGCGGAGGCGGCCGGGGTCGGAGCGCCCGTCATCGACTACCGGCCCGATCTGGGCATCCTGCTGGTCGGCTTCCTGGAGGGGCGCACCCTGAGCAATGTCGACTTCCAGGATCCCGCTGTCCTGCATCGCGCGGCAACGGCCTGCCGGGCCCTGCACACCGGGCCGCGCTTCCGCGACCGGTTCGACATGTTCGAACTACAGCCCTACTACCTGAGCGTTGTGCGGGACCACGGCTTCCGGATTCCGGAGGGTTATCTGGAGCATGCCGACAGCTTCGCCGACGCCCAGCGAGTGCTCGAGGCCACCGATGGCGCCACCGTTCCCTGCAATAACGATCTGCTGGCCGCCAACTTCATCGACGACGGCCGGCGGGTGTGGCTGATCGACTACGAATACTCGGGCAACAACGACCCATGCTTCGAACTGGGCAACATCTGGGGTGAATGCGGGCTGTCCACCGATCAGCTCGAAGATCTGGTGACCGCCTACCACGGTCGGCCGCTGCGGAACAAAACGGCACGCGCACGCTTGCAGGGCATCGTCGGCAAGTACGGCTGGACCCTGTGGGGCTGCATCCAGAATGGCTCCAGCGCTTTGGATTTCGACTTCTGGGAGTGGTCGATTGAGCGATACGACTCAGCCGTCGCCGAATTCCGCAGCCCCGATTTCACCCGGCTGCTCAACGATGTGCAGGCCACCGACTAACACCGGCAGAAGGAACACATGTCCTCCGTCTCGCTTCCCGACCGCGCGCAGATCGTCATCATCGGCGGCGGCGTAATCGGCACCAGCGTCGCCTATCACCTCGCCAAGCTGGGCCGCACCGACGTCATCCTGCTCGAGCAGGGCCAGTTGTCCTGCGGCACGACGTGGCACGCGGCGGGTCTGGTGGGACAGCTGCGCGCATCCGAGAGCGGCACCAGGTTGGTTCAGTATTCAACCCAGCTCTACGCCGAACTCGAGCACGAGACGGGACTGACGGCGGGTTACCGGCAGTGCGGTGGCGTAACGGTGGCCCGCACCGACGACCGCATGATGCAGTTGCGCCGCACCGCGGCGAACGCGGCAGCCTATGACCTGGAATGCCAACTGCTCACCCCGGATGAGGCCTTCGAGCGGTACCCGGTGATGCGGGTCGATGACCTCATCGGCGCCATCTGGCTGCCCGCAGACGGTAGGGCCAATCCGACGGACCTGACCCTCGCCCTGGCGAAAGGCGCTCGGCAGCGCGGTGCCCGGATCATCGAACACGTTCGGGTACTGGATGTTGTGCAGTCCGACGGCCGGGTCACCGGCGTGCGCACCGACGCCGGCGACATCGAAGCCGAGATCGTGGTGAACTGCGCAGGACAATGGGCCAAAGCGGTCGGCGCGATGGCGGGTGTGAATGTTCCGCTGTACTCCGCCGAGCACTTCTACGTGGTCACCGAGACCATCGCCGGCGTTCATCCCGATCTGCCGATCCTGCGGGATCCCGACGGCTACACCTACTTCAAGGAGGAGGTCGGCGGTCTGGTCGTCGGCGGGTTCGAGCCGGAGGCCAAACCGTGGGTGGCACCGGACAGGATCCCCTATCCGTTCGAATTCCAGCTTCTCGAGGAGGACTGGGAGCACTTCGAAATCCTCATGGACAACGCGCTGCTACGGATCCCCGCGCTGGAGCACACTGGTCTGAAGAAGCTCTACAACGGACCCGAGAGCTTCACCCCCGACAATCAGTTCATCCTCGGTGAGGCGCCGGAATGCGCCAACTTCTTCGTGGGCGCCGGTTTCAACTCCGTCGGTATCGCGTCGGCGGGCGGCGCCGGCCGGGCGCTGGCCGAGTGGATCGTCAACGGCTCCCCGACGTCCGACCTGACCGCTGTCGACATCCGCCGGTTCGCTCCGTTCAACGGCAACGTGTCCTGGCTGCACGACCGGGTTGCCGAGGTACTCGGGGTTCACTATGAAATCCCCTGGCCCAACCGTGAACTGACAACGGCGCGCCCTTTCCGCCGATCTCCGGTCCACCATCTGCTGGTGGCGGCCAATGCCAACTTCGGCAGCCGGATGGGTTGGGAGCGGGCCAACTTCTTCGCACCGCCGGGCACAGATCCGGTGATCGACTATTCCTGGGGTAAACCGAACTGGCTCCCGTGGTCCGCAGCCGAGCAGCTGTGCACCAGGACCGACGTCACGGTGTTCGACCAGACGTCGTTCTCCAAATACCTGATCGTCGGACCAGACGCTGAACGCGTCCTGCAATGGCTGTGCACCAATGACATGGCGGTTCCGGTGGGCACCACCGTCTATACCGGCATGCTCAACGAGCGCGGAACCTACGAGTCCGACATCACCGTCACCCGGACCGGCCGTCACGAGTTCCTGATCGTCAGCAGCGCCGCGACGACCGAACGCGACCAGGATCACATCCGCCGGAACATGCCGCCCGGAGTCCATGCCGAACTCGTCGACGTCACATCCTCGATGGCGGTGTTCGGCGTGATGGGTCCGCGGTCGCGCGACGTGCTGGAGACCCTCAGCGATGCCGACTTATCCGGCGCCGGCTTCCCGTTCGGCACCAGCAGACTGATCTCCCTGGGGTATGCGACGGTGCGGGCCACCCGGATCACCTATGTCGGCGAACTGGGTTGGGAGCTCTACGTTCCGGCCGAATTCGCCGTCGGAGTCTACGACGACCTGCTGGCCGCCGGAGAACCGTTCGGCGTCCGGCGCGGCGGCTACTACGCGATCGAATCGATGCGCCTGGAGAAGGGCTACCGGGCCTTCGGCAGGGAGCTCACACCGAACGACGGTCCGGTCCAGGCCGGCCTGCTGTTCACCTGCAAGCTGCGATCCGGCATCGACTTCCTGGGTCGCGCCGCGGTCGAAGCAGCCAGGGCCGAGGGTCCGCGGCGACGGCTGGTCGGCTTCGCCGTCGACTCACCGGAGCCGATGTTGTGGGGCGGGGAACTGATCCGCCGCAATGGTGAGGTTGCGGGGCAGGCGACATCGGCGGCCTGGGGTGCCTCCGTCGGCAGCTGCGTCGGTCTGGCCTTCCTGCGCGCAGCCGACGATTCGGTCGTGACGCCGGAGTGGATCCGTGCCGGCAGCTACACGGTAGACGTCGGCGGCACCGAGCATCCGATCACGGTGTCGCTCAAAGCGATTTACGACCCGGGCAACGAGCGCATCCGCTGACTCACTGGCCACCGTGCGCCCCGCGCACGATCAGTGCGCGAAGTGCTCCTGCGTGAAGTGACCCCCGGGCTGAATCGCGTCGAGGTGATCGATCACCGCGTGCAGGTCCTCCCACAGCGACCGGGCCAGATCGGCGGAGAAACCCTCCCGGACCACCACCCGCAGCACCGAGATGTCCTGGGCGCCATCGGGCATGGTGTAGGCCGGAACCTGCCAGCCGTAGGACCGCAGCGCCGCCGACACGTCGAATTCGGAATAACCGAAGTCGCCGGACAGCTTGAAGGCGACCACCGGGATCTTCGAGCCGTCAGCGATCACGTCGAAGTGGCGCGATTTGGTCAGCTGGTCGGAGAACCACCGCGCGGTATTGGACAGGGTGTTCATCACGTGGGTGTAGCCGGCTCGGCCGAGTCGCAGGAAGTTGTAGTACTGGCCGACGACCTGATTGCCCGGGCGAGAGAAGTTCAGTGTGAACGTCGGCATGTCACCGCCGAGATAGTTCACCCGGAAGATGAGTTCCTCCGGAAGATACTCAGCGCTGCGCCACACGACGAATCCGATGCCGGGATAGGTCAATCCGTACTTGTGGCCACTGACGTTGATCGACACCACACGCTTGATCCGGAAGTCCCACTTGAGATCCGGGTGCAGGAACGGGACGACGAACCCGCCACTGGCGGCATCGACGTGCACCGGGATGTCGAGTCCGGTCTTCTTCTGTAGTTTGTCCAGCGCCGAGCAGATCTCGGCGATGGGTTCCAACTCTCCGGTGTAGGTGGTTCCCAGGATGCCGACCACACCGATGGTGTCCTCGTCGACTGCCTCGATCACCTGTTCCGGAGTGATGACGTAGCGGTCCTCCCCCATCGGCAGGTAGCGCGGTTCCACCTCGAAGTAGCGGCAGAACTTCTCCCACACCACCTGAACGTTGGCGCCCATCACCAGATTCGGGGTGCGCTTCTTCCAGCCGTCACCCTTCTTGCCACCGACACGTTGCTTCCAGCGCCACTTCATCGCCAGGCCGCCGAGCATCACCGCCTCCGAGGATCCGATGGTGGAAACCCCGATGGCGCTGGAGGCGTCGTCGTCGCGCAGGTTCTCGGCGTGGAAGAGATCGGCGACCATTGCCACACAACGGGACTCGATCGCAGCCGTGGCCGGGTACTCGTCTTTGTCGATCATGTTCTTGTCGAACGTCTCGGCCATCAGCCGCTCAGCCTCGGGATCCATCCAGGTGGTGACGAAGGTGGCGAGGTTGAGCCGGGAGCTGCCATCGAGCATCAACTCGTCGTGGATGAACCGATAGGCCGCCGCGGGTTCCATCGCCTCATCGGGCAACCGCAACGAGGGGATCGGGTCGGTGGACAATCGTCCGGTGTAGGCGGGGGCGATGGACGGTGACCGGTATTTGACGTGCGGCATGGCTGATACTCCTTCAGACGAATTACAGAGTGGCGATTGCGCCGCGGATATGGGCCAGAATCCGCGATGCCGACGTCGGAACCGGTGCCGGGCCAGGATCGGCGGCCGATGCGTTGGCGGCTCGGGCGTGCACAAAAGCTGCGGCGGCCGCTGCCTCGGCGGGTACCACCCCTGCGGCCAGCAGAGCTCCGATCACGCCGGAGAGCACATCGCCGGATCCCGCAGTCGCCGCCCAGGCCCCACCGGCCGGGTTGAGGAACGTCCGGCCCCCAGGCTCGGCGATGACGGTGACATTCCCCTTGAGAAGTACGGTGGCGCCCATCTGCTCGGCCAGCCGGCATGCGGCAGCCACCCGGTCGTCCCCCGGCGGCTCGCCGGCCAGCCGGGCGTACTCGCCGGCGTGCGGTGTCAGCACAGTGGGCGCCTCACGCCGTGTCACCAGATGCGGATGTTCGGCAAGCAGGGTCAGACCGTCGGCATCGACGATGGCCGGCAGATCACTGTCGAGCGCGAAGGTGAGGGCGGCCATCGCTGCTTCGTCGGTGCCCAGTCCGGGGCCGACCGCCCAGGCCTGAACCCGGCCGGCTGCAGGCGGGTCCGATGCGGCCACCACTTCCGGCCAGTGCGAAACAACCTCGGCCGCAGCGCTTCCCACATAGCGCACCATCCCCGACGTGGCAGCAACCGCGGCACCGGCGCACAGGACGGCGGCACCCGGGTAGTGGGCCGATCCTGCCAGTACGCCGACGACACCTTGGGTGTACTTGTCATCGCGCGGTCCGGGAACCGGCCAGAGACCCTTGACGTCAGCCGCCTCGAATCCCATCAGGCCGCTGTGGGGAAGATCCAGGCCGATGTCGACGAGTTCGACCCGGCCGCAGTCGGCCAGTGCGTGAACGGGTTTGAAGCCCCCGAAGGTGACGGTCAGTGCCGCTCGGACGGCCGGCCCACCGATCGCACCGGTCTGGACGTCGATACCACTGGGGATGTCGACGGCGACCACCGGAACCCCCGCGCCGTCGACGGCCTGGAACACTGCGGCCGCCGCCGGCCGCAGTGGACCCGCCCCGGAAATGCCGACTACCCCGTCGATCACGAGATCGGTTGCCGCCGGAACCGTTTGTACGACATGACCACCGGCGCCGATGAAAGCCACGAGCGCCTTGGCGTGGGTGTGATCCGGGTTGAGCAGGACGGCATATGCCGCGACTCCGCGCCGAAGAAGGAACGTGGCGGCCCACAACGCGTCACCGCCGTTGTCGCCGGACCCGACCACCGCGCAGACCCGACGGCCTGCCACCGCACCGGTGCACCGGCGGAGTTCGCGTGCGATCGACATGGCCAGACCCCAGGCGGCCCGCCGCATCAGCACACCGTCGGGCAGACTGGCGAGGAGTGGCGCCTCAGCCGCCTTGATCTGCTCGCCGGTGTAGTAGTACTTCATCTACCGCATCCGCTCTGAGCGGTCTATTCGACCGTTACGGATTTGGCCAGGTTGCGCGGCTTGTCCACGTCATACCCGCGGGCCCGGGCCACCGACGCGGCGAACACCTGTAGCGGCACGGTGGAGAGCAGTGGCTGGAAAAGCGTTGACACCGGTGGGATCTCGAAGATGAAGTCGGCGTATGGGCGCACCGTGTCATCGCCCTCCTCGGCGATCACGATGGTGACCGCACCACGGGCCTGAATCTCACGAATATTGCTCAGTAGTTTGGAGTGCAGCATGCCGGCGTTCTTCGGCGAGGGCATGACGATTATCACCGGCATACCGTCCTCGATCAGGGCGATGGGCCCGTGCTTGAGTTCGCCGGCCGCGAAACCCTCCGCGTGCATGTACGCCAGTTCCTTGAGTTTCAGCGCGCCTTCCAATGCGACCGGGTAGCCGACATGACGACCCAGGAACAGCACGGTGGAGGACGACGCGAACCGCACCGCCAGGTCGGCGACGGCGTCGAGACGACCGAGCACCTGCGCAACCAGATCCGGCATCGACTCCAGTTCGCGGTATTCCCGGGCTACCTCGTCGGGATACTTGGTGCCGCGGGCCTG
The DNA here is from genome assembly GCA_964344085.1 of uncultured Mycobacterium sp. Classification (GTDB taxonomy): domain Bacteria; phylum Actinomycetota; class Actinomycetes; order Mycobacteriales; family Mycobacteriaceae; genus Mycobacterium. The sequence continues at coordinate 31,129 of CAYFMA010000025.1, read as the reverse complement.
GGCCAATGCAAGGCCGACCAGATAATTGGCGGCTACCTGCGCCAGGAATGTCTTGGTGGCCGCGACGCCGATCTCCGGTCCGGCGCGGGTGTAGAGCACGGCGTCGGCCTCGCGCGGAATCTGGCTGCCATTGGTGTTGCAGATGGCCAGCACCTTGGCCTTCTGGGTCTTGGCGTGCCGGACGGCCTCAAGGGTGTCGGCGGTCTCGCCGGATTGGGAGATCGCGATCACCAGAGTGCCGCGATCCAGAACCGGGTCGCGGTAACGGAATTCGCTGGCCAGTTCGACCTCGACCGGGAGGCGGGTCCAGTGCTCGATGGCGTACTTGGCCAGCAGACCGGAGTGGTAGGCGGTGCCGCACGCGACGATGAAGACCTTGTCGATCTCGCGCAGTTCCTGATCGCTCAATCTCTGCTCGTCGAGCACGATGCGACCATCGACGAAGTGACCCAGCAGGGTGTCGGACACCGCCGCGGGTTGTTCGGCGATCTCTTTGAGCATGAAGTACTCGTAGCCGCCCTTCTCGGCGGCCGACAGATCCCAGTCGATGTGGAAGATGCGCGCGTTGGCGGTGTCGTCGTTTCCGTCGAAGTCGGTGATCCGGTATCCGTCGGCAGTGATCACCACGGCCTGGTCCTGACCGAGTTCGACTGCCTCACGGGTGAATTCGATGAAGGCGGCGACATCGGATCCGAGGAACATCTCCCCCTCGCCCACACCGACCACCAGCGGGGTTGACCGACGGGCCGCGATGATGATTCCCGGATCATCGGCGTGGGCGAACACGACGGTGAAATGCCCCTCAAGCCGGCGCAGAACCGCCAGCGCAGATGCGACGAAGTCGCCCCTGGTCGCACCTTGGTGATACTCACGGGCGATCAGGTGTACAGCGACCTCGGAGTCGGTGTCGCTCGCGAATTCGACACCTTCGGATTCCAGTTCATGACGAAGTGGGGCGAAGTTCTCGATGATGCCGTTGTGTACGACGGCGAATTTTCCGGCGGCATCACGGTGCGGATGGGCGTTGCGGTCGGTGGGACGGCCGTGGGTGGCCCAGCGGGTGTGCCCCACCCCCGAGGTGCCGGACAGTTCGCCGGCGTCGGTCTCGGCGAGCGCGGCTTCGAGGTTGGCCAGCCGGCCGGCCCGGCGGCGGACCGTCAGCCCGCCCTTGCCGTCCAGCACGGCCAGACCCGACGAGTCGTAGCCTCGGTACTCCATCCGGCGCAGCGCCTCGACCACGACGTCGCAGGCAGGACGATGCCCGACATACGCCACGATTCCGCACATGAGTTACCAGGGTAGTCCAGCGCGGTGGTGGCACCGGTCGGCTACGGTCGTGGGGTGGCCCGGACCCGCAAGCTCTTCAGCGCGCTGACCCGCCGTGGGCCGCATCAGGTTCTCCGCGGTGACCTGGCATTCGCCGGGATTCGCGGGGTGGTCTACACCCCTGCCGCCGGTTACGGACTGCCCGCGGTGGCCTTCGGGCACGACTGGCTCTGCGATACCGACGACTACACCGAAACCTGCCGACACCTGGCGAGTTGGGGCATCGTCGCGGCCGCCCCGAACACCCAGCGCGGCCTGGTTCCCTCCGTGCTGAACCTCGGCGCCGACCTGGGTGCGACGCTCGACGTGATGACCGGCGTCCGGCTGGGACCGGGCCAGATCAGCGTGGCGCCTGGCAAACTCGGACTGGCCGGGCATGGGTTCGGCGCCTCGGCGGCGATATTTGCTGCCGGCGCACGCGAGACCCAGGCCACCAAGGCGGTGGTCGCCGTGTTCCCGGCGGTCACCAAGCCATCCGCCGAGGCGGCGGTGGTCTCGTTGACGGTGCCGGGTCTGGTGCTGGCCACCCCTGATGACGATCGGTCGATTCGCACCGACGCCCTGGAGGTCGCCGAGCGCTGGGAGGGCTCGCTGCTGCGGGTCGTCGACAAGGCTCAGGCCAGCAGTCTGGCCGAGGAGCACGGCCTCACCGGTCTGCTCGGCGTGCCGCGACGCAGCACCCGGGCGCAGAAGACGGTGCGCGCCCTGATGACGGGTTTCCTTCTGTTCCACCTGACCGGCGACAAGACCTACCGCGAATTCGCGGATCCGGAGGTCACCTTCCGCCGGACCAGCCTGCCCGATGAAGATGCCCCGACGGTCACGCCGGAGGACCGCGTCATCTCGCTGTTCAAGTAGAGGTTGAACCGCCGTGACACCCGTCCACCACATCACCTTGACCGTGCGCGACGCCGAGGCCAGTTCCCACTGGTATCAGCAACTGTTCGGCGAGGCGGACATCGTGCGGCGCAGCGGCGAGGGCTGGACGAGAATCCGGATGAGCTGGCCGACCGGTCTGATCATCGGATGCACCCAGCACGACGGCACCGGATCCGACGACCTCTTCTCGCACACCAGGGTTGGACTCGACCACATCGGGCTGGCGTGCGCGGACGCCGCGGAAGTGCGCCAGTGGCATTCCAGGCTCGACGAGCTCGGCATGGTGCACGGATCGCTGGAAGAAGCCCCTTACGGTTGGGCGGTCACCGCACGCGATCCGGACAATATCCCGATCGAGTTCTTCTGCCCGACGTGAGCTATAACCGGAGCATGCGCACCGGCATCTTCCTGCCCTATTCGGGCGGCTTCAAAGAGTCCGTCGACCAGGTGGTCGCCTTGGAGAAGGCCGGGGTGGGCATCGTGCTGGTGCCGGAGGCCTATTCGTTCGACGCCGTCAGCCAGACGGGCTATCTGGCCGCCAAGACATCCACGATCCAACTGGGTTTCGGCGTCGTTCCCATCTACACCCGCACCCCGACACTGCTGGCGATGACGGCCGCCGGGCTGGACTACGTCTCCGACGGCCGATTCCAGTTGGGTATCGGCACTTCGGGTCCACAGGTGATGGAGGGATTCCATGGGGTGCCCTTCGACGCTCCGCTTGGACGGACCCGTGAGGTGGTGGAAATCTGCCGGAAGGTGTGGCGCCGGGAACGGCTCACTTATGATGGCAAGAGCTATCAGATCCCCCTGCCCGCCGACCGCGGCACCGGCCTGGGAAAACCGCTGAAGATCATCAATACGCCGGTGCGGGAACGCATTCCGATCCACATCGCCGCACTCGGCCCCAAGAATGTCGAGTTGACCGCGGAGATCGCCGAGGGCTGGCAGCCGGTGTTCTTCTATCCGGAGAAGGCCGATGCCGTCTGGGGCGAGGCGTTGCGTGCGGGGAAAGCCAGGCGAGACAGGCAACTCGGCGAACTCGACATCATGGCCAGCGTGTCAGTAGCCATCGGCGACAATGTCACCGAGCGGCTGGAATGGACCAAACCACAACTCGCGCTGTACATCGGCGGAATGGGCGCCAAAGGCCGCAATTTCTACCACAACATCGCGACCAAGTACGGCTTCGGTGAGGTGGCAAACCTCATTCAAGAGCTGTACCTGTCCGGCCGGAAGGCCGAGGCGATCGCCGCAGTGCCCGATGATCTGGTGCGCAGCGTCTCGCTGATCGGGCCGAAAAACTATGTGCGGGAACGAATCGCGGCTTTCGCCGAGGCGGGCGTCACCACTCTGCTGGCAACACCGGTCGCCACGGACGGCGCCGAGTACGTACGTTACGTCGAAGATTTGCAGCAGCTGCTGCCCTGATCTCATTCACCGACCTGAGGTAGCTCATCTGCGGCGATCTCACATGGCGTGCGCTCAGGTGCGGCCGGTTCGGCTACCGGGGGCGCCGGCTCCTGCGGCGGAATCTCGGCCGCGAGCAGAGGCGTGGCTCCGGTTGGTGCGGCCACCGGCGCCGCGGGGACCACTGCGGCTGGTTGCGGCACAACCGGTTTGACGGGCGGGTCCGGCACCGGTCCGGCCGCGGAAGGCGCTTTCGCGGCTTCCGGTGACTCAACGGCGAGGTCGGCCGGGCCCGGGTCGGGGTGGATGGCAGCGACAGTCTGGGCGATCAGGCCCGCGATGGCGCCACCGATGTCGGGCAGCGCGGGCATTCCACCGGCCGGCCAGTTCATCGTCGGTGCTGGAGCCGCGACGGGCTGCGGTGCAGGGGCCGAGAAGTTCGACGGTGGGCGCTCGCCCAGTCCAACGTCCGTGTGATCTCCGGCTGGGTCGGTGGAGTCGCCCAGCGCGGCCAGTACCCCGGCGGCCTGCCGCAATGCCGAGACGACGGCCTCGCCCTCCCTGCAGTGGTTCTCGATGAAATCGGTTGCGGCAGCAGCCGCCTCGCCGCTCCACCCGTCCCTCAGAACCGAAAGCGCTTCGCGTTCCAGTTGCAGCGCTTCTTCGGCGGCCGATGCCGCCGAAGCCAGCGCCGCGCTGTCCTCGGCGAGGCTGTTCACCGCAGAGCCGACGCCGCAGCGGACTCGCCGTCGCAGTAGCGCTGCAGGCCGAGTCGCAGCACGCGCGCGGTTTCCCGGGCGGCCCGGGTCCACTGCCCGACGTCGGTGATCAACTGGCTGACGCCGGTGTCGCCGGACTGCACCTCGCGCAGGTGGGTGCGGAGCGCGCCGGCCAGGATCTCAGCGGCGGTCTCCAGCCGTTGTGCGGCCAACCGGAGCGCGACGGGATCGACGGAGATGGTTGTCATACCGGAGTTGGACGCAGCAGCGCGTGCTGCGGTTCCCTCAGCCCTCGGCGCTGACCGACCTCGCCACTCGATGCGCGACCTGCCGGGCGGTGTCCTCATCGGGAGCCTCCACCATCACCCGGACGATCTGTTCGGTACCCGACGGCCGCAGCAGGATTCGGCCGGTGTCACCCAGTTCAGCCTCAGCCTCGGCGACTGCGCTCTGCACAGCGGGCGCCTTGGCCACGGTCGCCTTGTCGGCGACCTGAACATTGATGAGCACCTGCGGCATGGTCTGCATCCGAGCGGCGAGCGATGCCAGCGACGTTCCGGTCTGCGCCATCCGCGACATCAGCAACAGACCCGTGAGAATCCCGTCGCCGGTGGTTCCGAATGCCGGCATCACGATGTGACCGGACTGTTCCCCGCCGAGGCTGTACTGCCCGGCGCGCAACTCTTCGAGCACGTAACGGTCGCCGACTCCGGTGGTGCGCACGATGATTCCCGCTTCGCGCATGGCCAGATGCAATCCGAGATTGCTCATCACCGTGGCGACCAGGGTTCCCGACGCGAGCTCCCCCGCCTCCTGCATGGCCAGTGCGAGCACCATCATGATGGCATCGCCGTCGATGACCCGACCGGTGGCATCGATGGCGAGACAGCGGTCGGCGTCACCGTCATGGGCGAGTCCGATATCGGCGCCGTGCGCCAGCACCGCCGCCTGCAACGGTTCCAGGTGCGTCGAGCCGCAGCCGTCGTTGATGTTGAGCCCGTCGGGTTCGGCGTTGATCGCGATCACCCGAGCGCCGGCGGCGGCATAGGCCCGCGGCGCCGCCGCGAAGGCCGCGCCATTGGCACAATCGACGACCACGGACAAACCTGCCAGTCCCACCGGCACCGCGGTCACGATGTGATCGAGGTAACGCTCGAGTGCGTCGGCGGCATCGCGGACCCGGCCGATTTCCGAGCCCACCGGACGCAGACCCGGGCCTTGGGCCACGAGTTCCTCAATCCGGTCCTCGGTGTCGTCGTCGAGTTTGTGTCCGCCCGGGCCGAAGATCTTGATGCCGTTGTCGGGCATCGGGTTGTGTGAGGCGGAGATCATCACGCCGAAGTCGGCGTCATAGGCGGCCGTCAGATGGGCCACCGCCGGCGTCGGCAGCACACCGACCCGCAGAACGTCGACACCCTCGCTGGTCACGCCGGCGACCACCGCCGCCTCGAGCATCTCGCCGCTGGCACGCGGATCACGGCCCACGACCGCGATCCGTCGTCGCGTGGCCGAGGGTACGGCAAGCCGCTGCGCTGCTGCCGCGCCCAGCGCCAAACCCAACTCGGCGGTCAGTTCACGATTGGCGACGCCGCGTACGCCGTCAGTCCCGAACAGTCGGCCCATGGGGACAAATTTCTCACACCGACACCCGATAAACGAATTCGCCGGGCGCCTCCACGTGGAGACACCCGGCGAATTCGATACGCGGATGCGATCAGCGCTTGCTGTACTGCGGCGCCTTGCGGGCCTTCTTCAGGCCGTACTTCTTGCGCTCGATGGCACGCGGATCGCGGGTCAGGAAGCCGGCCTTCTTCAGCGCCGGCCGATCCTCAGGCTGAACCAGGATCAGGGCCCGGGCGATCGCCAGGCGCAGCGCGCCGGCCTGACCGGACGGTCCGCCGCCGTCGAGGTGGGCGTGGATGTCGAAGCTGTCCACCCGGTCGACGGTGACCAGCGGCGCCTTGATCAGCTGCTGATGAACCTTGTTCGGGAAGTACGCCTCGAGGCTGCGCCCGTCGAGGTTGAATTGTCCGGTACCCGGCACCAGCCGGACCCGCACCACGGCCTCCTTGCGGCGACCAACGGTCTGGATCGGGCGATCGATGATCACCGGCTCGCGGGGCTTCGCCGGCTCGGCGACGACCTCGGCGACCTCTGCGGCCTCCTCGGCGCCCGTCTCGAGATCGGTGTCGACGACGTCGATCTCAGTCTCGGTCACGTTCTCGTCGCTCACTGGGCCACCTGCTTGATCTCGTACGGAACCGGCTGCTGTGCGGTGTGCGGATGCTCCGGACCCGCGTACACCTTCAGCTTCTTCTGGATCTGCCGGCTGAGCTTGTTGTGCGGCAGCATGCCGACGATCGCCTTCTCGACGACCCGATCGGGGTGCTTCTGCATGAGCTCACCGATTGTGCGGGAGCTCAGGCCGCCGGGGTACCCCGAATGGTGGTACGCAATCTTGCTGTTGAGCTTGTCGCCTCCGATGGCGACCTTGTCGGCGTTGATGACGATGACGAAATCGCCGCCGTCGACATTGGGTGTGAATGTCGGCTTGTGCTTACCGCGCAGCAGATTGGCTGCTGCCACGGCGAGCCGGCCGAGCACCACGTCGGTGGCGTCGATGACGTACCACGACCGCGTGGTGTCACCCGCCTTCGGCGTGTATGTGGGCACAGCGCGTACCTCTCTTTTCAGGGTGGATCCCGAGCGAACTCAGGTGCCGGTCACGGCATTGCGGTGGGGCACTCTCAGCGACCAACATTGACCCGAGATCCCGGCTTACCCCGCGAAGAACCCGCGACGTACCGCACGCCAGCGCTTCAGAGTACCGGCGAACATCAGTGCAGGTCAAAACGCATGCCTGTGTGGTCCCGGCGGCTCTCCTCCGCCGGGACCACACAGCACACATGTTTCGACGCTCAGCGTGGCGGTGCGGTTCCGTCCACATCATGGGCGGAGCGAATTGCCTGCTCACAGACGGTCCGGATGCCCTCCTCCCCGCCGGGACGGCTCTGGCAGCCGATGCTGATCCGGGTCACACCGTCCAGCAGCACCACCCACCGGATCACCCGGCCCGGACGTATCTCCCGGTAGGTGACCGCGGGGCGGCCCGCGACCTCGTCGTCGGGCTGAAAGCCGGTGATCGCCGGTTGGCCGGCGGCCGCCCGGCCCAGGATCGCGGCGGTATCGGCCAGGGTGCCGCCCGGCGCGTAGGACTGGGTGATGTGCAACGCCCGGTCCGGGTCCGCCGGCGAACTGACCCGAACGCGCCGCGAACCAGGACCGCGGGTGAGCCGTTCGACTGTCCAGCCGTCCGGTACCGCCACTGCGACGCGGCCTTCGACGACGGTGGATGTGACCGCAGCGGCCGACGGCACCGCGGACAGCCGCCGCGGCGGTAGCAACGCAACCGCAAGCGAAAGAGCGGCTATCCCGAGAACGCCGGCGATCACTCTGGGCTGCAACCGAATTCGCGTTCGCAAGGGCACGGGACCGGTCTCGTCGGCAGATTCGCCGTGAACCGCTTCGCCGTCCGGCACCGGCACCACCCTGTCGGCCGACGCGCGCACCGCGTTGAGCACTCTCACCACCCGCGGCATCGGCCAACTCTCCGGATGCACCACCCGGACATCGGTGCGTCGGCCGCCGAGGGCTGTGGCGATCAGGCTGCGTAGCAGGTCGTCGACCCGAACCGGACGCTCGTCGAGCAGCACCACCGGATCGTCGATACCGTCGAGGGCCGCGGCGACCGTCGCCGCGGGGAGGTCCTGGATGATGCCCCCGCAGCGGATACCCTCGGGTCCTACTTCGAGCACGACCGGCGGTCCGTCCATCGGCTCACGCTAGATCTCACGGCGCTCCGATCGCCCCGGCGATCCACAGCTCAGCCGTCCTTGGACCGGCGCTCCCGATAGGCCGCCACATGCTGGCGGTTACCGCAGTTACCGGTGTCGCAGAAGATCCGGGATCGGTTGCGCGACAGGTCGATCAGTGCCGCGGCACAGTCCGGGGCTGCGCAGACCTTCAGCCGGCGCAACTCACCGGCCCGGATCAGATCGGCCAAGGCCATCGCCATCTCCGCGCCCATCCGTTGGGCCAGTGGATCATCGGTGGAGGCCAGATGCAGGTGCCAATCCGGCATCTCCGGATGGCGGGTCAGCCATGGCGCGGCATGGGTGTCGGCCAGCAGCGAGTTGACCTCCTCGACGGTGCGCTCGTCGTCGGACGCCCCCGCCCAGATCCGGCCCAGTCTGGACCGCAGGCGTTGGACCGATTCCAGTTCGGCGGCGTCGTGGTCCCGCCTGCCGGTCCAGCCGTGATCCTGCAGGTAGTCGTTCAGCGAGGCCTGATCGCCGAGGTGTTCGCCATCGACCCGGTCGCTGTTGATCAGGACACAGATCGCTCGGAGTGTGAGCTCAGTGTCATGACTGAAAAGCATTTGACTCCTGACGGCGGTACGGGTAGTGTCATGACCGATTATCAGTTTACTCATGACGAGCGGAGGTTCCAGTGGTTGCCACCGCCCCTACGGCTGCCCACCATCACTTCCGGCTCGGACTGATGTTCGCCATCGGCTCAGCCCTGACATTCGGAATGTCGGGCCCCATCGGGAAATCGCTGATGGAAGCCGGGTGGTCGCCGAACGCAGCGGTGACCGCCCGGCTCGCCGGTGGTGCCGCAATCCTGGCGATCGTCGCCTCCTTCATGAAGCCGGACTGGATCCGTGAAGCCCGCGCACACGATCGGACCGTTGTGCTCTACGGCCTGGTTCCGGTGGCCGGCGCCCAGCTCTGCTACTACAACGCGGTGGCCCACCTGCCGGTCGGCGTCGCACTACTGCTGGAGTACACAGCCCCGATCCTCGTCGTGGGCTGGATCTGGGCCACCACGCGACGCGCTCCGAGCCGGTTGACCCTGGCCGGCGTCGCGCTGGCGATCGGCGGCGTGACGCTGGTTCTCGATGTCTTCTCCCCCGGCGGCGGCACCCACTTCGACAGCGTCGGAGTGCTGTGGGGGCTCGGCGCGGCGATCTGCGCGGCCTGCTACTTCATGATGTCCGACGAGGTGACCGCCGACGGATCGGGCCTCAACGCGATCACCCTCGCAGCCGGCGGCCTGGTCGTCGCGGCGATCGGGGTCGGCGCTCTGGGTCTGACCGGCATCATGCCCCTGACGTTCACCGCCAACGACGTGGCGCTCGCCGGTGCGACGATGCCGACACTGGTGCCGGTGATCCTCCTAGGCCTGATCCCCACGGCCCTCGCGTACACGCTGGGGATCAGCGGGGTGGCCCGGCTGCGGCCGAGTTTCGCCTCACTGGTGGGGCTGAGCGAGGTGCTGTTCGCCGTCCTGTCGGCCTGCCTGCTGCTCGGTGAACGGGTCGGGGTCGCCCAGATAGTGGGCGGGATCGTGGTGCTCCTGGGCCTGGCGCTGGCCAGGCAGGGTGACCGCAGCCCGGCGGTGGACGCGGCGGCCTGGCCCGACGCCGGGGCGATTGAGCATCCTGGTCACTCCAGCCCCACCGGTAACATGTCTGTGTGAGATATGCCGCACTCCGAGGCGCCGTGATGATCGCCGCCGCAGTGGCGGCGGCGGCACCCGTCGCGGCGCCGACCGCTCACGCGGCGGCCTGCAATGACGTCGAGGTGGTGTTCGCCCGCGGGACCACCGAGGACCCCGGTATCGGCCGGGTCGGCGAGGCATTCGTCGACGATCTCCGCAACCGGATCGGCACCCGCACCCTCGGCGTCTACGCGGTGAATTACCCCGCCAGCCTGGACTTCCTGGCGGCGGCAGACGGCGCCAACGACGCCAGCGGCTACATCCAGCACATCGCGCTCGACTGCCCGGCGACCCGGATGGTCCTCGGCGGCTATTCCCAGGGCGCGGCCATCATCGACGTGCTCGCGTCGGTGCCGTTTCCGGTCATCGGCTTCACCAATCCCCTGCCGATCGCGGTGGCCAATCGGGTGGCCGCATTGGCCGTGTTCGGCAACCCGGCCGGCAAGATCGGCCTGCCGCTGACGTCAAGCCCGTTCTACGGATCCAAGTCCATCGACCTGTGCAACCCCGGTGACCCCGTCTGCTCGGGCGGCGACAGCGTGCCGGCGCACCGCAGCTACGGTCCGGACGGCCAGACCGCCCGGGCTGCCGCGTTCGTGGCGGCGCGGCTGTGAGGCGCCAGGTTTCCGCCCCTGGGGCGAATTATGTGACTATGGGGCCCATGCTCATGAGGAACCAGGTCTCGGCGATCGCCGCATGCCTGCTGACAGCCGCAAGCACTCTTCTCGGCTCCACAGCAACGGCTCAGGCCGCACCCTGCCCCGACGTCGAATTGATCTTCGCGCGGGGCACCAGCGAGGCACCCGGCATCGGCCGGGTGGGCGACGCGCTCAACAATCAGCTCGTCAGCCAGTTGGGCGGCCGCAACATCGGCGTGTATCCGGTCAACTACCCCGCGACGTACGACTTCCTAGCCGCGGCCGACGGCGCGATCGATGCCACCAACCACATGGCGTCGATGGCCCAGCGTTGCCCGTCGACCCGGTTCATTCTGGGCGGCTACTCGCAGGGAGCAGCAGTGGTCGACATGCTGATGGGCATACCCCCCCTGGGTAACAAGATCGGCGACATCGGGTCTGCGCCACCACTGCCGGCAAGCCTGGCGGACAAGGTCGCCGCGGTCGCGGTCTTCGGCAATCCGGCCACCAAGTTCGGCAACCCGGTCTCCGCCGCGTTGGCTCCGTTCGCCGGCAAGGGCATCGACCTGTGCAACAACGGCGACCCGATCTGTTCGCAGGGCCGCAATCCGTTCGCCCACACCAGTTACGAGAACACCCCCCTGGTCGGCGAGGCCGCCGGGTTCGTTTCCCAACTGCTGTAACGTGACGCCGATGAGGCGGATGTTGACCCTGCTCGTAGCGCTGTTCGCCGTCGTGACCCTCGCGCCACTGCCGGCCGCACCGGCCCATGCCGCCAATTGCAGTGACGCCGAAGTGATTTTCGCTCGGGGTCGCGACGAACCGCCGGGCGTCGGCCGTATCGGCGATGTGTTCGTCTCCGATCTACGGGCAGCCACCCCGAAGTCCGTCTCCGTCTACGCCGTGAGCTACGACGCCGATACCAATGTCGTCCAAGGCGCGACCGACATGAGCCGGCGCATCCAATACATGGCCACGAATTGCCCGAACACCCGACTGGTGGTGGGCGGCTACTCGTTGGGTGCCGCCGTGACCGACATCGTCCTCGGCGCACCCACGCCGATGTTCGGTTACAACAATCCGCTTCCCCCCAGCGCCAATGACCACATCGCCGCAATCGTTCTGTTCGGCAACGGAACTCAGAACGTGTTCGGCCCGGTGTCGGCGGTCAGCGCGATCTACGGCGGTAAGACGCTGGATGTGTGCACCGACCTTGACCTGATCTGCCGAGGCACCATCGACTCCAACGATCCCCTCGGAAGTTGGGCGGCCCATCTGCAGCCGGCTTACATCGACTCGGGCCTGGTCTACGGTGCCGCCCAGTTCGCCGCCGAGCGGCTCTAATCGAGGTTGCGCAGATCGCGAGTGACCGTGATCCGTTGCGCCAGCTGATCGTCCGGCGGGTAGTCGACGCCGATCAACGTCAGCCCGCGCGCCGGGGCCGCGGCGAAATCGCTCGACCGCTCAGTCGCCGCCAACAGCTCTGCGCACCAACCCGGTTCGCGGCGACCCTCCCCGACCGCGAGCAGAGCTCCCACCACCGAGCGGACCATCGACCAGCAGAACGCGTCGGCGCTGACGAACGCGGTCAGCAGATCGCCCTCGGCCACCCAGTCCAGACGCTGAAGCTGACGGATGGTGGTGGCCCCGGGGCGGTGCCTGCAGAACGCCGCGAAATCGTGTAACCCCAGCAGTTTTCGCGAGGCCTCATGCATCGCCTCGACGTCGAGGGAACGAGACCACGGTGTGACGAACCGCGCCTGTTGCGGGTCGACGCCATAGGGGGCCAGCGACAGCCGGTAGGCGTAGTGACGACGCAACGCGGAGAACCGTGCGTCGAAACCCTCCGGCGCCCTGCCGATGCCCCGGACACGGACGTCTTCGGGCAGGAAGCGCCCAAGACGGCGCACCAGTGGGGAGAACTCCGGTTCGCCATCTCGGCGATGGCGTGGATAGGCGTGAGTCAACGCCTCGACGGGGATATCGGTATGAGCTACCTGACCCGTGGCGTGCACACCGGCATCGGTCCGCCCGGCGGCGAAAACCCGGACCGGAAACCGGAAAACCGTCGACAGCGCATCTTCGATGACGCCGGCGACGGTCCGGTGGCCCTCCTGTACCGCCCAGCCGGTGAAATCCGTACCGTCATAGGCGATGTCGAGCCTGAGCCTGACTACCTCAGGACTCGTCAGACTGCTCCTCGGCAACCTCGTCGGCAGCCTCAGCGGTCTGGGCGTCGGCGATCGCACCGTCCTCGGCCTCCAACTCCTCAAGCGGAGTCTCAGCCTCGGCGGCCTTCGGCGCCTTCTTGGCCGCGGCCTCCTTCTCGGCAACCTTCTTGGCAGCCTTGTTGGCAGCCCGGCGAGCCCGGTCAGCCTCGGAGACAACCGTCTTCTCGCGGACCAGTTCGATCACGGCCATCGGAGCATTGTCACCCTTGCGTGCTTCGACCTTGATGATCCGGGTGTAGCCACCCTCGCGGTCGGCGAAGAACGGGCCGATCTCGGCGAACAGCACATGCACGACGTCCTTGTCGCGGATCTTCTTCATCACCTCACGCCGGTTGTGCAGCGTGCCCTTCTTGGCATGGGTGATGAGCTTCTCCGCATAGGGCCGCAGCGCGCGAGCCTTGGGCTCGGTGGTCTTGATCCGACCGTGCTCGAAAAGCGAGGTGGCCAGGTTGGCCAGCAGCGCCTTCTGGTGCGACGAGGAACCGCCGAGGCGGGGACCCTTAGTGGGCTTGGGCATTGCGACTATCTCCTTTAGTGGGGCCGACCCCCGTATCAGGTAGGGCCGGGACGACTCTCTTTAGAGCTGCTCGGTCTCGGCGTAGTCCTGGTCGTTGTCCAGGTCATAGCCGCTGTCGTTGGTCCAGGTGCCGGTGGCCACGTCATAGCCGGCGACCTCGGACGGATCGAAGCTGGCCGGCGAGTCCTTCAGGGACAGGCCGAGCTGATGCAGCTTGATCTTCACCTCGTCGATGGACTTCTGACCGAAGTTGCGGATGTCCAGCAGATCCGACTCGGTCCGGGCCACCAGCTCGCCGACGGTGTGCACACCCTCGCGCTTGAGGCAGTTGTAGGAACGCACCGTGAGATCGAGATCGTCGATCGGCAGCGCGAACGCGGCGATGTGGTCGGCCTCGGCCGGCGACGGGCCGATCTCGATGCCCTCGGCCTCGACGTTGAGTTCGCGGGCCAGACCGAACAGTTCGACCAGGGTCTTGCCGGCCGAAGCCAGCGCGTCCCGCGGGCTGATGGAGTTCTTGGTCTCCACATCCAGGATCAGCTTGTCGAAGTCGGTGCGCTGCTCGACACGGGTCGCCTCGACCTTGTAGGTCACCTTGAGCACCGGCGAGTAGATGGAGTCGACCGGGATGCGGCCGATCTCGGCGCCGGAGGCCTTGTTCTGCACGGCGGGCACGTAGCCACGGCCGCGCTCGACGACGAGCTCGACCTCGAGCTTGCCCTTCTCGTTCAGCGTGGCGATGTGCATGTCGGGGTTGTGCACGGTCACGCCGGCCGGCGGAACGATGTCACCCGCGGTGACCGCACCCGGGCCCTGCTTGCGCAGGTACATGGTGACCGGCTCGTCCTCGTCGGAGGACACGACCAGACCCTTGAGGTTCAGGATGATGTCGGTGACATCCTCCTTCACTCCCGGCACAGTGGTGAACTCGTGCAGTACGCCGTCGATGCGGATACTGGTGACGGCCGCGCCCGGGATCGAAGAAAGCAGCGTGCGGCGCAGCGAATTGCCAAGGGTGTAACCGAATCCCGGCTCCAGCGGCTCGATGATGAACTGGGAGCGGTTCTCGGCGAGGACATCCTCGGAGAGGGTGGGGCGCTGAGAGATCAGCATTTCTTTTTCTATCTCCTTCTCGGCACCCGCTATTTGATGCCGTCGGGGTTACTTACAGGGTGTTACTCGGCTACGCCGAACTACTTCGAGTAGAACTCGACGATGAGCTGTTCGGTCAGCGGCACCGTGATCTGCTCACGGGTCGGCAGCTGATGCACCAGGATGCGCTGACGCTCGCCGACAACCTGCAGCCAGCCCGGAACAGGGCGCTCGCCGGCGACCTCACGGGAGATCTGGAACGGCAGGGTGTTGATCGACTTGTCCTTGATGTCGATGATGTCGTACTGCGACACCCGGTAGCTCGGGATGTTGACCTTCACGCCGTTGACGGTGAAGTGCCCGTGGCTGACCAGCTGACGCGCCATCCGCCGGGTGCGGGCCAGGCCGGCCCGGTAGATGACGTTGTCCAGGCGGGTCTCCAGGATGCGCAGCAGGTTCTCGCCGGTCTTACCCGTCTGACGGTTCGCCTCTTCGTAGTAGCGGCGGAACTGCTTCTCCATCACGCCGTAGGTGAAGCGGGCCTTCTGCTTCTCCTGCAGCTGAGTGCGGTACTCGCTCTCCTTGATCCGTGCGCGACCGTGCTGGCCGGGCGGGTAGGGGCGCTTCTCGAACGACTGATCACCACCGACGAGGTCGACGCCGAGACGACGCGACTTACGGGTGGCAGGTCCGGTGTAACGAGCCATGTCTGTTGTTCCTCCTAGACCCGGCGCCGCTTGGGCGGACGGCAGCCGTTGTGCGGCTGCGGGGTGACATCGGAAATGGCGCCGACCTCGAGGCCGGCGGCCTGCAGCGAACGGATCGCGGTCTCGCGGCCCGAGCCCGGGCCCTTGACGAACACGTCGACCTTCTTGACGCCGTGCTCCTGGGCCTTGCGGGCGGCGTTCTCGGCGGCCAGCTGGGCGGCGAACGGGGTCGACTTGCGCGAACCCTTGAAGCCGACGTGACCCGACGATGCCCAGGCGATCACATTGCCCTGCGGGTCGGTGATGGACACGATCGTGTTGTTGAACGTGCTCTTGATGTGGGCGGCACCGTGCGGGACGTTCTTCTTTTCCCTGCGGCGGGTGGTCTTGCCCTTCTTGGCGCCGGAGGCGGCCTTCTTCGGAGGTGCCATGGTTACTTAGCCTTCTTCTTGCCGGCGATGGTGCGCTTCGGGCCCTTGCGGGTGCGCGCGTTGGTCTTGGTCCGCTGGCCACGCACCGGCAGGCCCTTGCGGTGCCGCAGGCCCTGGTAGCAGCCGATCTCGATCTTGCGACGGATGTCGGCCTGCACCTCGCGGCGCAGGTCACCCTCGACCTTGAGGGTGGCTTCGATGTAGTCGCGCAGCTGGGTCAGCTGCTCGTCGGTCAGGTCCTTGCTGCGCAGATCCCGGTCGATTCCGGTCGCGGCCAGGATCTCCTGGGAGCGGGTACGGCCGATGCCGTAGATGTAGGTCAGCGCGATCTCCATGCGCTTATCGCGCGGGAGATCAACGCCCACTAGACGTGCCACAGGGCTGTATTCCTTCTTCTATGCGGAGGTCTTTTCCCAGTCCGTTCCCGGTCGCTTTCGCCGCCGGGGCCCGGCCTCCGTACCGGACGTGGATGAGTTGCGTATCAACTCAGTGGAGCTGGGAGGTCTGCATTCAGTTGTGTCGTGCGAGGCGGGGGTGGTTGAACCTATTTGTCCGACTTCTCCTCGGGCCGCTTCACGGCCCGCATCGTCGTCGGCCTAGCCCTGCCGCTGCTTGTGGCGCGGATCAGAGCAGATCACCATGACCCGCCCATGCCGGCGGATCACCCTGCACTTGTCGCAGATCGGCTTGACGCTCGGGTTCACCTTCACGGCTGATTGATCCTGTTCTCGTGCTCTTCTAAGTGGGTGATGTGGGCGGTTACTTGTAGCGGTAGACGATGCGGCCCCGGGTCAGGTCGTAGGGAGAAAGCTCCACCACCACCCGGTCCTCGGGGAGGATGCGGATGTAGTGCTGCCGCATCTTTCCACTGATGTGGGCGAGCACCTTGTGACCGTTCTCCAACTCAATGCGGAACATCGCATTGGGCAGAGGCTCGACCACGCGGCCCTCGACCTCGATGGCACCGTCTTTTTTGCCCATATCCTCACTAGATCCTGTTCGGTGTGGGCAGCGCTCGCCCCGACTTCAAAACGTGAGACGCCAGTAATTCGAGGAATGCTTCCACGGACTGGGCACGCAAGAGTCGGCGCGTTCACCGCACCGTGGTCCTACGATACCCGCTTGTCAGCGGTACTCCAAAACGCCTCTGCTGCTGGTCGGCGGGTATGCCCACGGCCAGTACGATCTGCCTGGTGCACGTCAAACCGCTGGCCATACCCGGTGCTTGGGTGTTCGAGCCGACGGTCCACGGCGATGACCGCGGGGTTTTCCTGGAGTGTTTCCGCTCCGACATCCTCGCCGAGCACGTCGGCCACCCGCTGGACCTGCGGCAGGCGAACTGGTCCACGTCGAAGGCCGGGGTGGTCCGCGGGGTGCATTTCGCCGACATCCCCCCCGGCCAGGCCAAGTATGTGATGTGCCTGCGCGGGGCGATCCTGGACGTCGTGGTGGACATCCGGACCGGATCGCCGACCTTCGGCGAGTGGGATTCGGCCGAGCTGGACGAGGACAACCGCCGGGCGGTGTACGTCGCTGAGGGCCTCGGGCACGCTTTCATGGCGCTGACCGACGACACCGCCGTGGTTTACCTGTGCTCGGCCACCTACTCCCCCGCGCGAGAGCACGGCATCGACCCGATGGACTCCGATGTGGGCATCCGGTGGCCGACGGCCGATGCCCACGGCAAGGCGCTGACTCCGCTGCTGTCGGCCAGGGACGCTTCCGCGCCCAGTCTGTCCCAGGCTGGTCGCGACGGGATCCTGCCGACCTGGGATCAGGCCGCCGACTTCTACGCCGAACTCAACCGGAACTGCGAGATCCCATGAGCGACAAGACGATTGTGATCACCGGCGGCGGCGGCTACATCGGCTCGGTGCTCTCGCCACTGGCGGCCGAGGCCGGGTACCGGGTGCGGGTGCTGGACCGGTTCTTCTTCGGCGACACCCTGCCCGAGTCACCCGGGATCGAAAAGATCAAGGTCGACTCACGCAGCATCGAATCCTGGATGCTTCAGGACGCCTGGGCGGTGCTGGACCTGGCGGCGATCAGCAACGATCCGGCCGGCGAACTCGATCCGGTCAAGACGCTAGACATCAATTACCGGGCTCGACGGCGGTTGCAGGAGATGTCCGCCGATCTCGGCGTGGACCGCTACGTGCTGGCCTCCTCGTGCAGCATCTACGGCTTCCAGGACGGGGTGATGGATGAGGACTCCCCGACCAATCCGCTGACCACCTACGCCGAGGCGAACCTGCGTGCCGAGGAGTCAGCCCTGGAACTGCACCGCCGTGGCGACGATATGGCGGTGGTGCTGTTCCGGCAGGCCACCATGTACGGATTGAGCCCGCGGATGCGGTTCGATATCGCCGTCAACGGGATGACGCTGGGGATGTGGCAGGACGGCAGCATCCCACTGTTGCGCGACGGCACCCAGTGGCGGCCGATGATCCACATCCGCGACGCCGCGAAGGCCTTCCTGGCCGCCCTGGCCGCCGACAAGGACGTCATCGCCGGACAGCGCTTCAACGTGGGCTCCAACGAACAGAACTACCAGATCCTGCAACTGGGCGAACTGGTAGCCAGGGGTGTGGGCAAGGAATTCACCCACACCTGGTACGGCGCCCCGGACCACCGCTCCTACCGGGTGAATTTCGACAAGATCTCCGATCTGCTGGGGTTCACCCCGGACTGGACCCCGGACCGCGGTGCTGCCGAGATCGCCGCCGCACTGGATGCCGGCACCGTCGTGCCGGATATCCGGACCAAGACGCTGGCCTGGTATTCCGAACTCATCGAATGGGCCGCACGGATCCGCGATATCGCCCCCGACGGAACGATTCTGTGAGACCTCTCTCGTGAGATCGGTCGCCGTCATCGGCGCGCACGGCCAGCTCGGCACCGACCTGGTCATCGGCTTTCGCGCCGCGGGATGGGCCGTGACGGCCGCGGGTCACACTCAGATCGCCGTCGAGGACCGGGAATCCGTGCAGAGTTTCCTGGCCGCCAACAAGGTCGATGTCGTCATCAACACCGCCGCCTTCCATCAAGTTGCATTGTGCGAGAAGGAGATCGCACGCAGCTGGGCCGTGAACGCCGAGGGCGCCCGCAACGTCGCGGAGGGGGCCAGACGGACCGGCGCGATCGCGGTCTTCGTCTCCACCGACTACGTGTTCGATGGAGAAATCGACACCGGCGAGTCCTACTCCGAGGACTCCGGCGTCTGCCCGGTCAACGTCTACGGTGCCTCCAAAGCCGGCGGTGAGGCGGCCACGTGCGCGGCGTCCGAACGCAACCTGGTGGTGCGGATCGCCAGCGTCTTCGGGGCCGCCGGCAGCAGTGGCAAGGGCGGCAACTTCGTCGAGACGATCGTTGGCAGAGCCCGCGCGGGTGAGCCGCTGGCGGTGGTCGACGATGTCTGGATGTCCCCGTCCTACACAGTCGACGTCGCGGCGAAGATCCGCGCCATGCTCGACGCCGGGGCGAGCGGGACCTTCCACGCCTGCAATGACGGCCGCGTCAGCTGGCACGGGTTCGCCACGGAGATCTGCCGGCAGATCGGGGCCGACACCGAGATCGCGCGCGTCGGCGCCGACACCTCAACAGCGCCGCGACGGCCGCGGAACTCCAGCCTCTCGACTGCTCGACTGGGCGAGTTCGGCGTTGCACAACGCTCGTGGCGGGACGCGCTGTCGGCGTACCTTCGCCAGCAGCGCCACATCGTCTGACGCATGCCTGACCGGCATCTTGCCAACGACGTCGACCAGTTACTAGGATATCCAACCATTCCACCGATCGGTTCGAAGGAAGCATTCTCATGACCACGCAGATCCCGCATTTCATCGACGGCCGGCGCAGCAACCTGGCCAGCACCCGCACCGCCGACGTCTTCAACCCCAGCACGGGCAAGGTTCAGGCGAAGGTGCTGCTGGCCTCGGCGGCCGATGTCGACATCGCTGTCGCCTCCGCGGTCGAGGCGCAGAAGGAATGGGGGGCCTGGAACCCCCAGAAGCGCGCCCGTGTGCTGATGAAGTTCATCGAGTTGGTCAACGCCAACGCCGACGAGATCGCCGAGATGCTGTCCCTCGAGCACGGTAAGACGATCGCCGACGCGCTGGGCGACATCCAGCGCGGTGTGGAGGTCATCGAGTTCGCCACCGGCATCCCGCACCTGATGAAGGGCGAGTTCACCGAGGGCGCCGGGCCCGGCATCGACGTCTACTCGATCCGCCAGCCGCTCGGGGTCGTCTGTGGCATAACTCCCTTCAACTTCCCGGCGATGATCCCGCTGTGGAAGGCCGGCCCGGCACTGGCGTGCGGCAACGCCTTCGTTCTCAAACCCTCCGAGCGCGACCCCTCCGTTCCGCTGCGATTGGCCGAACTCTTCATCGAGGCCGGTCTCCCACCCGGCGTGTTCCAGGTGGTCAACGGTGACAAGGAGGCGGTCGACGCACTGCTGGACCACCCGGACATCAAGGCGTACGGATTCGTCGGCTCCTCTGACATCGCGCAGTACATCTACTCGCGGGCAGCGGCAGGGGGCAAGCGCGCACAGTGCTTCGGCGGTGCCAAGAACCACATGATCGTCATGCCCGACTCCGATCTCGATCAGGCCGTCGACGCCCTCGTCGGCGCCGGCTACGGCAGCGCCGGCGAGCGCTGTATGGCGATCTCCGTCGCTGTCGCCGTCGGCGAGGAGACCGCCAATCGCTTACGCAACCGCCTGGCAGAGCGGGTCGAGCATCTGCGGGTCGGGCACAGCCTGGACCCGAAGGCAGATTACGGGCCACTGGTCACCGAGGCCGCCCTTGACCGGGTGCGCGGCTACATCGACGCCGGTGTTGCAGCGGGCGCTGAACTCGTGGTCGATGGGCGCGAAAAGGGCAGCGATGAACTGACATTCGGCGACGAGAGCCTCGATGGCGGCTTCTTCATCGGACCGAGCCTGTTCGATCATGTCACCACAGACATGTCGATCTACACCGATGAGATCTTCGGTCCCGTGGTGTGCATCGTGCGGGTGAATAACTATGAGGAGGCCCTGCGGCTTCCCAACGAGCACCAGTACGGCAATGGCGTGGCGATCTTCACCCGCGACGGTGACACCGCCCGTGACTTCGTGTCGCGCGTCGAGGTGGGCATGGTCGGCGTGAACGTGCCGATCCCGGTTCCGGTGGCCTATCACACCTTCGGCGGATGGAAGCGTTCCGGATTCGGCGATCTCAATCAGCACGGACCGGCTTCGATCCAGTTCTACACGAAGGTCAAGACCATCACCGAGCGCTGGCCGTCGGGCATCAAGGATGGCGCGGAGTTCGTCATCCCGACGATGAAGTAATCCGATGGGGTTCATAACACTCGATGACGACGAACAGGCGATCACAGATGCTGCCGCCGAGTTCGCCGCCAAACGTATTGCAGCGCAATCGCTCGAATGGGATCACGACAAACACTTCCCTGTCGACGTCGTCAAGGCGGCAGCCGAATTGGGGATGGGCGCCATCTACTGCGGTGAGGACGTCGACGGAACCGGGCTGCGCCGACTGGATGCGGTACGGATCTTCGAGCAGTTGTCCTACGCCGACCCGGCGATCGCGGCGTTCATCTCGATCCACAACATGTGCGCGTGGATGATCGATACCTACGGCACGACGGAGCAGCGCAAGTCATGGATTCCCCGACTGGCGTCGATGGAGTCGATCGCCAGTTACTGCCTGACCGAGCCGGGCGCCGGCTCGGATGCGGCGGCCCTGCGTACCAAGGCTGTCAAGGATGGTGACCACTACGTCCTCAACGGCGTCAAACAGTTCATCTCCGGCGCGGGTCACTCCGACGTCTACGTCATCATGGCCCGCACCGGAAGCGAGGGCCCGCGGGGTATCTCGGCATTCATCGTCGAAAAGGGCACGCCCGGACTGAGTTTCGGCGCATGCGAGGAGAAGATGGGCTGGAATGCCCAGCCCACCGCCCAGGTGATCATGGAGGGGGTCCGGATCCCCGCCGACGCGATGCTCGGCGGCCCCGAGGGCGAGGGAACCGGATTCGGAATCGCCATGAACGGCCTCAACGGCGGACGACTCAATATCGCGGCATGCTCGCTGGGCGGCGCTCAAGCTGCGTATGACAAGGCCGTGCGTTATGTCGCCGATCGGCAGGCCTTCGGCGGTGCGCTGATCGACGAACCGACCATCCGCTTCACCCTGGCCGATATGGCCACCGCGCTGGAGACCTCCCGGCTGATGCTGTGGCGCGCCGCCAGCGCTCTGGACGACAACGACCCGGACAAGGTCGCGCTGTGCGCGATGGCCAAGCTCTATGTCACCGACAGCTGTTTCGAGGTCGCCGACAAGGCACTGCAACTTCACGGGGGATACGGGTACTTGCGCGAATACGGCGTGGAGAAAATCGTTCGCGATCTGCGGGTGCACCGAATCCTGGAGGGCACCAACGAAATCATGCGCGTGGTGATCGGCCGCTCCGAGGCC
The DNA here is from genome assembly GCA_964344085.1 of uncultured Mycobacterium sp. Lineage (GTDB taxonomy): Bacteria > Actinomycetota > Actinomycetes > Mycobacteriales > Mycobacteriaceae > Mycobacterium. The sequence goes on along the minus strand of CAYFMA010000025.1, from coordinate 9,135 downwards.
ACCCGAGTCCGCGCCTGACCCGATTGAAGGAGAACATCCCGCTATGACCACGATCGCTTTCCTCGGCTTGGGCAACATGGGCGGCCCGATGGCGGCCAATCTCGTCAACGCCGGCTACACCGTGCACGGGTTCGACCCGGTGCCGGCCGCACAGCAGGCCGCGGCGGACAAGGGCGTCACCGTGCTGGACAGTGCCGCCAAGGCGGCCAAGGGCGCCGACGCGGTCATCACCATGCTGCCCAACGGCGCACTGGTCAAGCAGTGTTACGGCGACGTCATGGGGTCGGCCAAGAAGGGTGCGCTGTTCATCGACAGTTCCACCATCTCGGTCGACGACGCCCGGGAAATCAACGCGATCGCCACCGGAAAGGGCTTTGCCCAGGTCGATGCGCCGGTGTCCGGCGGGGTGAAAGGCGCCGTTGCCGGAACTCTGGCGTTCATGGTCGGCGGGGAAGCCGATGCCCTGGAGACGGCTCGTCCGATCCTTGAACCGATGGCGGGCAAGATCATCCACTGCGGCAGCTCCGGCGCCGGCCAGGCGGCGAAGCTGTGCAACAACATGCTGCTGGCTGTTCAGCAGATCGCCGTCGGCGAGGCCTTCGTGCTGGCCGAGAAGCTGGGTCTTTCAGCCCAGTCGCTGTTCGACGTGATCACCGGTGCGACGGGCAACTGCTGGGCCATCCACACCAACTGCCCGGTCCCCGGACCCGTTCCGGCTTCGCCGGCCAACAACGCCTTCAAGCCCGGTTTCGCCACCGCGCTGATGAACAAGGACCTCGGGCTTGCAATGGCTGCGGTGTCATCGACGGGCGCTTCTGCCCCGCTGGGCAGCCATGCGGCACGGATCTACGCCGATTTCGCCGCTGAGCACGCTGATCTCGACTTCAGCGCGGTCATCGAGACACTGCGCTAGTCAGCGCCTAGAAGTCGCCGGCGTGGCGACGAAGCGTTTCGATCGAATCGACCATCACCCCAGCCTGTTTCGGACTCATCCCGATATCGGCGAATACCTGCTCATTGAGGGTGACGGTGGCGTCTTCCACCGTCGAGCGGCCTAGTTCGGTAATCCGGACGAGGGTCGTGCGGCCGTCGGTGGGGTGTGGAACCCGCTCGACGAGTCCGTCGGACTCAAGTCGCCGGATGGCGTGCGTGACACTGGTGACGTGCACCTGCAGCCGGTCGGAGGCTTTCGTGATCGGCAGCGCACCGTCCCGGCTGAAGGCCAGCAGTCGCAACAACTCGAAGCGCGAAAAACTCAGATCATAGGGTCTCAGCGCGTTTTCGACCCGAGCCAGCAGAATCTGATGCGCGCGCATCACCGAGGTCACCGCGACCATTCCGTCTGCGACGTCTCCCCAGCCGGCCCTCTCCCAATTGGCTCGGGCCAACCCGATCGGGTCGGGCTTATCCGGATCGGCAGTCATCACAGAGTGAGTATCCGCGGCCCGTCGTCAGTCACCGCGACGGTGTGCTCCCAGTGCGCGGCCCGCGACCCATCGGTTGTCACGACCGTCCACTCGTCGTCGAGGATGCGCGTCCTGGTGGTGCCGAGGGTCAGCATCGGTTCGATCGCCAGCACCGATCCGGGGACCAGCGTCGGGCCGCGGCCGGGCTGGCCCTCATTGGGAAGGAAGGGATCCATGTGCATATGCCGGCCGATGGCGTGTCCGCCGTAGCCCTCCACGATGCCGAACCTGCGGTCGTGAGTCTGCTCGGCGGCCCTGGTTCCTCTCTCGATCGCGTGGGAGACATCGGTCAGCCGATTACCCGGGACCATCGCCGCGATTCCGGCCTCCATGGCGTGCCGGGTGGCGGCCGACAGTGCCACATCGGCGGGAATCAGGGTCCCGACCCCGAACGTGACCGCGGCGTCGCCGTGCCAGCCGTCGAGAATGGCGCCGCAGTCGATCGACACCAGATCACCGTGGGCCAGAATCTCGTCGCGGTTCGGGATGCCGTGCACCACACGGTCATTGACAGACGAGCAGATGCTGGCAGGAAAGCCGTGATAGCCCAGGAAGGACGGAATGGCGCCGGCCTCGCGGATCACCGTCTCGGCGATCTCGTCGAGATCGTGGGTGGACACGCCCGCAGTGGCCGCCACCTGTGTGGCCCGCAATGCCGAGGCGACCACCGCTCCGGCGGCAGCCATCGCATCGAGTTCACCCGCTGAGCGGGCGGGGACGGTCTTACGGCTACGCAGACCGGGCAGGGAGACCATCACAGGATTGGCGGATCGCCGACGATGTCAGCGACCGAGGGCGTCCAGCGCCCGCGCGAAGACAGCATCAAGCTCGCCGACAGCGTCGACGGTCTTGAGTTCATGGCTGTAGTAGTTCAGCAGCGGTGCGGTTTCGTCGCGGTAGACCTTGAAGCGGTTCCGGATGACATCCTCGGTGTCATCGGCGCGCCCGCGGCCCTTGAGCCGCGACACCAGCTCCTCCTCCGGCACCCGGAACTCCAGCACGGCGTCCAGGGCCAGGTTGCGGCGGGCGAGCATGTCGTGCAGCGCCTCGGCCTGCTCCACCGAGCGGGGGAAGCCGTCGAGGATGAATCCGTTCACCATGTCGGCATCATCGAGCCGAGCATCCACCAGGGCGTTGGTCAGGCTGGCCGGGACCAGGTCACCGGCGTCCATGTACTTCTTGGCTTCCAAGCCGAGCTCGGTCCCGGTGCTGATGTTGTGCCGGAACAGGTCACCGGTCGACACCTGGGGAACACCCAGCTTCTCGGCCAGCTTGATGGCCTGAGTGCCCTTACCCGCTCCGGGCGGTCCCAACAACACGATTCTCACTTGAGGAACCCTTCGTAGTTGCGCTGCATCAGCTGGCTCTCGATCTGCTTCACGGTGTCGAGACCGACGCCGATCGCGATCAGAACGGCGGTGCCACCGAAAGGCAGGTTCTGTACGTTACCGCCGCCACCGCTCTGCAGGAACAAGTTCGGAAGCACTGCGATCACACCGAGGTAGATCGAGCCGGGAAGGGTGATGCGGTTCAACACGTAGGCCAGATAGTCGGCCGTGGGCTTACCTGGCCGGATGCCGGGGATGAAGCCGCCGAACTTCTTCATCTCGTCGGCCCGCTCAACCGGGTTGAACGTCACCGATGTGTAGAAGTAGGTGAAGAAAAGGATCAGCGCGAAGTAGATGCCCACGTAAACCGGGTCGGCCGGGTTGGTGAGGTGGTTGGCGACGAAGCGATCCCACCAACCGTTACCCGGACCGCCCTTGCCGCTCTGAATGAGCTGGGTGATCAGGTGCGGGATGTAGATCAGCGACGAGGCGAAGATGACCGGGATGACGCCTGCCTGGTTGACCTTCAGCGGCAGATACGTCGAAGTGCCGCCGTACATCTTGCGGCCCACCATGCGCTTGGCGTACTGCACCGGGATACGACGCTGGCCCTGCTCGACGAAGACCACGCCGACGACGATCGCCAGGGCCGCGGCGCAGACGGCCGCGAAGACCGGGCCGCCGCGGCTGTCCAGGATGGACTTACCCTCGGCCGGGATGCGAGCGGCGATACCGGCGAAGATCAGCAGCGACATGCCGTTGCCGATACCGCGCTCGGTGATCAGCTCGCCCATCCACATCACCAGCGCGGCGCCGGCGGTCATCACCAGCACGATCACGATGAGCGAGAAGATGCTGTGGTCGTGCAGGAAGTCCTCGGAGCAGCCCTGCAGCAGGCCTCCGTTGGCAGCCAACGCGACGATGCTGGTGGCCTGCAGCAAGGCCAGGGCGATCGCCAGGTAGCGCGTGTACTGCGTCATCTTCGCCTGACCGGCTTGACCCTCTTTCTGCAGCTCCTCGAACCGTGGGATTACCACGGTCAGCAGCTGCACAATGATGCTCGCGGTGATGTAAGGCATCACGCCCACGGCGAAAACCGACAGCTGCAGCAAGGCGCCGCCGGAGAAAAGGTTGATCAGGGAGTAGATCTGAGCACCGGCTCCGCCGCTGATCTGCTCGATGCACTGGTGGACGTTCTTGTAGTTGACCCCGGGTGAGGGCAACGACGCTCCGAACCGGTACAGGATGACAATGCCCAGGGTGAGAAGGATTTTCCGCCTCAGGTCGACTGTCCGCAGCGACGAGATGAAAGCCGAGAGCACTCTTCCTCCTGGGCAGCCGGACGAATCGCGGCGTGCCGATGCGGCTGGCGCTGGCCAGCGTTGGCGGTAAACCTTCTTCAGCGCGCACACCGGCGCGCCTGATCAGTCTACGAGACTAACAGTTGGCCCAGGCAGGCCGGAAAACCGTCCAGGGTGGTTATATTGGCTAAGTATGGCGGCAGCCTGCCGCCCCAGCTGGGAGGCCGGCAGATGGCACGTGCCGACAACGACTCATGGGATCTGGCCTCCAGCGTCGGCGTCACCGCCACCATGGTGGCGACGGCACGGGCACTGGCCACCCGGCAACGCGATCCGCTGGTCGACGACCCCTTCGCCGCTCCCCTGGTCCGGGCCGTCGGCCTCGATGCGTTCACCCGCGTCCTGGACGGAGAGACCACCCTGGACGATCCGGACGGCCCAACCGACCCGAACGGGATAGGCCTGCTGATCGACATGATCGCGGTGCGGACCAAGTTCTTCGACGACGCATTCATCGCGGCGACCGAGGCCGGCGTCCGACAGGCCGTCATCCTCGCCTCGGGCCTGGACGCCCGCGGCTATCGGCTGCCGTGGCCCACGGGGACGACGGTGTTCGAGATCGACCTGCCGGATGTGCTCGCCTTCAAAGCCGGTGTGATGGCCCACATCGGAGCGCAACCGTCCGCCGGGCTGCGGGCCGTCGCAGCGGACCTGCGGGACGACTGGCCGGCAGCACTGATGAACGCCGGATTCGACGAGAACGCCCCCACGGCCTGGAGTGCCGAGGGGCTCTTGATCTATCTGCCCCCCGAGGCTCAGGACCGGCTGTTCGACAACATCAACGCGTTGTCTGCGCCGGGCAGTCGGATTGCCACGGAATACCACCCCGACGGCGGGGCGGGCATCGCGCAGCGCAGCAGTTCGATGAGCGCGCAGCTCGCCGGCCAGGGATTGAACCTCGACCTGGGCGAGCTCTTTTATTCGGGCGAGCGCCGTTCCGTCACAGGCCATCTCGCCGATCTGGGATGGGAGGTCGGCAGCCGGCCGCGGCCGGAGATGTTCGCGTTGCACGGGCGCCCGTTCCCGGACGGTCCGGCCGGAGAACCGTTGCGCAGCTCGGTGTTCGTCACCGCAGTGAAGAAGGATGCCGTGAAGAAGGAGTGGTGATGGCACGCACCGACGACGATTCCTGGGATCTATCGCGTGGAGTGGGAGCCACCGCTACCGCGGTGGCGACGTCGAGGGCCCTGGCGACCCGGGCGGGTCTCATCGACGATCCCTGGGCCGAACCTCTGGTCAAGGCCGTCGGAATGGAGCACTTCCTGGCGATCCTCGACGGCAAAGCCGGCGAAGACGCCGAGGGCACCCGGCGGATGATGTACGGAATGGCAGCCCGCACAAGGTATTTCGATGACTTCCTCACCGAATGCTCCAAAGCCGGGATCCGTCAGGTCGTCATCCTCGCATCGGGTCTGGACGCCCGCGCCTACCGGCTGGCCTGGCCCGAGGGCACCGTGGTTTTCGACATCGATCAGGCAGCGGTCATCGACTTCAAGGCCAACACCCTCGCGGCACTGGCGGCCCGCCCCACCGCCGTCGTCCACAACGTCGGAGTGGATCTGCGCGACGACTGGCCCGCGGCCCTGGCGTGCCAGGCATTCGACAGCACCGCCCAGACAGCCTGGATCGCCGAGGGCCTGCTGATGTATCTGCCACCGGACGCCCAGGACCGGCTGTTCGACCACATCACCGCACTGAGCCCCCCGGGAAGCCGACTGGCCACCGAATTCATGCCGACCATGGACGCCTTCACCGGATCCGACGAACCCGACGAAGACACCGGAGATCGCTGGCGGAGGATGGGATTCAAGGATGATCTGGCCGGCCTGGTCTATGCCGGTCAGCGTAGCCACGTCATCGAATACCTCCAGGGTCTGCATTGGAGGGTGACCGGCAGTCTGGTACACGATCTGCTGGCCGGTTACGGACTTGAGCAGCAGGAGGACGCAATGACCGAGAAGTTCGCGGGCTTCCAGTACATCTCAGCGACGCTGGAGTCCTGATGGCGCGGACCGATGACGACAGCTGGGATCTGGCCTCCAGCGTGGGCGCGACGGCCACCATGGTTGCCGCCGCCCGGGCGATGGCCACCAGGGACCCCCGCAACCTGATCGACGACCCGTTCGCCGAGCCGCTGGTGCGGGCGGTCGGCATCCCCTTCTTCGTCGACATGATCGATGGACGGCTCGACACATCGCCGTTCGGTGACGCCGGATCCGAACGGGTGCAGGCGATGATCGCCGGAATGGCCATGCGCACCAAGTTCTTTGACGAGTACTTGACCGGCGCGGCGGCAGGCGGGATCCGTCAGGTGGTGGTCCTTGCCTCCGGGCTGGACTCCCGTGCATTCCGGCTGCACTGGCCGCCCGGGATGGTGGTCTATGAGGCTGATCAGCCCGCGGTGATCGAGTTCAAGACGTCGACACTGGCCGGTCTCGGCGCCGAACCAATCGCACACCTGCGTCCCGTCGGTATCGATCTGCGCGACGACTGGCCCACCGCACTGCGCAATGCGGGCTTTGATCCATCAGCACCAACCGCGTGGCTGGCCGAGGGCCTGCTGATCTACCTTCCGCCGGACGCACAGGACCGGCTACTGGACACCATCACCGAATTGAGTGCGCCCGGCAGCACGCTCGGGACCGAGTCGGTTCCGGGACTTGCCGATTACGATGCCGGTCGGGCCCGGGAAATGGCCGCGAATCTGCGGGAGCGCGGACTGGATCTCGACATGCCGTCGCTGATCTATCCCGGTCCGCGCAACAACGTCATCGACTACCTCACCGCCTCCGGCTGGGATGTCGATTCCGTCCCGGGCGACGAGTTGCTACGCCGCAACGGGCTGCAACCACCCGACCGCGGCGACTACGACCCACTCGGCGAGATCATCTACGTCAGCGCCGCGCGATCCTGAGCGCGCTCAGAAGCGCCAGTCCCCCAACCACAACGCGTTGACGCCCGTGATGGTGCGCTCGCCCTGCTCGAGCAGATCGCCGGCCATTCCAGCCAGCAGGCCGGCCGCAGCATCCGACAGCGACGCCGCGGCCGGTCGCGATGAATCCTTTGGGCGCAGGTAATCCCGCATCGACGATCCCGGATAGCCGACCAGTCGAACCTGCGTGTCGGGATCCAGACCGGCAAGCACCTTGGCCCTGCGCACGGCGGTCCGCAAACCGCCGAGTTCGTCGACCAGGCCTCGTTCGTGCGCATCGGCTCCGGTCCACACCCGGCCACGTGCGACCGCCTCGACATCGGCGACCGACATCCCGCGCGCCTCGGCGACCCGGCCGACGAAGTCGTCGTAGAAAAGGTCGGCCTCGGCTTCGACCAGTGCCTGCTGCTCGGGCGTGAACCGGCCGTTGACCGACCAGGCATCCGCGTTGGCGTTGGTGCGCACACTGTCCGAGCCGATCCCGAGACGGTCCTTGAGTTCGCGTGCGACGAGTTTGCCGGTCACCACACCGATGGAGCCGGTCACCGTTGCGGGGTTGGCGACGATGGTGTCAGCCGCCATCGCGACGTAGTAGCCACCGGAGGCGGCTACCCCGCCCATCGACGCGACAACCGGCCGGCCCGCCGAACGGATACGGCAAACCTCCCGCCAGATGGTCTCCGATCCGGTGACCGAACCGCCAGGACTGTCGACCCGCAGCACAACGGCTTTCACAACATCATCGGCGGCAGCCGCGCGCAGCGCCGCGGCGATGGTGTCCCCACCGGCACTCGACCGCGAGAATGGCAGCACCTGCGGGCCGCCGCGGCCGCTGACGATCGGGCCGGCAACGGTGATCACGGCGATGGTGGGCTTGCGGTTCCGTCCGGGCAGCGTCTGCTTACGGGTCTGGGCGTACCGGGATAGGAAGAGCCGCGGCGGCCCGTCCGGGGAGTCCGGATCAACCTCACCGGCGCCGGTGAGTTCAGCGATCCTCCGATAGGCCTCATCACGGAACCCGATGCGGTCCACGAGATGCGACTCGACGGCGTCATCGCGCAGCAGTGGAGCTCGATCGGCGATCGCATCCAGTGCGGCGGTATCGAGGCCGCGCGACCCGGCGATACCCTGCCACACCTGGGCATGCAGGCTGTCGATCAGGCGGCGGTCCGCCTCGCGATGGGCGTCGGTGTAGCGGTCCTGGGTGAAGAGATTGGCAGCCGATTTGTATTCACCGCGCGCCACGAACTGCGCCTCGATCCCGGCCTTGTCGAGGGCATCGCGCAGGAACGTCGCATTGGTCGCGAAGCCGATCAGTCCCACGGTGCCCGACGGCTGCATCCAGATCTCGCCGAACGCCGATGCCAGGTAGTACGACATCGTTCCGGGGAAAGTCTCCGACCACGCCAGCGACGGTTTGACGGCGGTGAACGCCGCGACGGCCTCCCGCAGTTCCTGTACCGGTCCCGGCGCTGCAGCCGAAAGCTGCACGCGGGCAATCATTCCGGCGATGCGGTCGTCCTCGGCTGCACGGTGAATGGCGGCGACGGCCTCCCGCAGGACCATCGGCCGGCCGGAACCGGAGAGCAACCGCACCGGGTCGAAGGCGGCGACCTCGGGCGGCAGCGACTGGAGGTTGAGTTCCAGGATGCAGCCTTCGGGCACTCCGTGGTGCCGCGCGGTGTCGATCTTGCGGACTCCGGTTCTGATGATGTCGCGCACCGGGACGTCGGACAGCAGGGAACGCATGACCCTGAGGTTACCGGTGCAGGCGAGGGCGTCCTTCGCAGAGTCACACGGTACGGGTGGTGACCTATGGCCCTTCAGGCGCCACGCATCCGCGAATAGCGTTCTTTATGACCCAAGCTTCAATTTCATGGATAGGCGGATCAAGCAATGACTGCGCGCGGGCATGCGGTAGCTCGTACCGAGGATACGGAAGCACCACGGGGTCCCAACGCCCGAATGTGGCTTAACGCCGGCGCTGTGACGCTAGGCGTCGGGGCTGCCATGGTGGCTGGCGCAGCGGTCGCGTCCGCCGACACCGG
>CAYFMA010000024.1:3117-47224 GCA_964344085.1 uncultured Mycobacterium sp. | reverse complement strand
TGCTGTTCTCGCACACCATGCTGGTCTGGCTACTGGCAGCACTCGCACTGACGATCATTCCCGCACACATCATCTGGGCCATGGAGCGCGGCGACCCCGGATCGATGGTGGACCGCAAATACCTCCCGGGAATCTTCCAGGCCTTCGGCTGGGGCCTGGGCATGCTCGCCGCCGCACCCTTCGACCCGCCACGGCGATGGCCGATCCGGGCGGTCGTCGTGCTCTGGACATTCGTCGCCATCATCTTCGCCGCCTACTACACCGCCATCCTGACCACCAATCTCACCGTCGCGCGGATCAATTCACAGATCAAGTCGCCGTCGGACCTCATCGGCAAGGCGGCGTGCACGGTGAGCAACACCACCTCGGCTGCGGCGCTGACCAAGATCGGTGTGCCGTTCACCGGCCGGCCCAAGATCGACGATTGCCTCACCGGGTTCGAGCAGAAACAGTTCGATGCGGTCGTCTACGACGCCCCGGTGCTGCAGTACTACGTCGCCCACCGCGGAGCCGGGCTCGCCGATCTCGCCGGTCCGGTGTTCAAGGATGAGGACTACGGTGTGGTCTTCCCGATCGGCAGCGAATTGCGCCGGCAGTTCGACGACGCCCTGCTCAGCGTGCAGGAGGACGGCGAGTTCGACAGGCTCAAGCAGAAGTGGTTCGGGTCGGGCGGGTAAATTCCTCCAACGATGAGAATGCTTGCCCGCGTGCGCGCCCTGATCGTCGTGGCGATTCTGGTTTCGACGATTGGCATGATTCCAGGTCTGACACCGGCTGCGCACGCCCAGCCGCGCACCATCACGGTCGCCACCTACAACCTGGAACCCTTCGTCTTCAATCGCGGCGGCATCAGATCCGGCTTCACCATCGATGTGCTCGATGAGATCGGTAAGCGCACCGGTTGGAACTTCAAGTATGTCGACGTCGACGATCCGTCATCACCCGCACTGCTGAAGGCCGTGATCGACGGCCGCGCCGACGCCGGAGCGTGCGCGATCTCGGTCACCTCCGATCGCGCCGACATCGTCGACTTCTCCCAACCGATGATGAGCGCCGGCCTGCAGATCATGGTTCCGGCCGGCACCACTCAGCGGACCCAGCCCGGGCTCATCGACTTCTTGAAACTGTTGTTCTCCAAGTCGATGCTGGTCTGGTTCTTCGCAGCACTGGTGCTGACGATCGTCCCCGCGCACATCATCTGGCTACTGGAGCGTCGGGTATCGCACTCAAACGTGTCCAAGTCCTACTTCCCCGGCATCTTCCAGGCATTCGAGTGGGGTCTGGGCATGTTGTCCGCGGCCCCGGTCGATGAACCCCGCCGGTGGCTGACCAAGACGGTGACGGTGGTCTGGACCTTCGTCAGCCTGATCTTCGTCGCCTACTACACCGCCATCCTCACCGCCAACCTCACCGTGGAGAAGATCGATGCACGGATCAGCACGCCGGAGGATCTGATCGGCAAATCGGTGTGCACGGTGAACAAGAGCACGACATCGGACTACCTCAAGGACCTTGGCCTGAGGTTCGACGGCAAACGCACCATCGAGGAATGCTTCGCCGGTATGCGGGACAAGCGTTTCGACGCGATCGTGTTCGACGCTCCCGTTCTCGAGTACTACCTGTCGATCCACGGCGCAGGAGACGCCGAACTGGTCGGACCGACCTTCAAACCCCGGGATTACGGGATCGCCTTCCGGATCGGCAGTGACCTTCGCCGGCAGGTCGATGACGCGCTGCTGTCGATCCGGGAGGACGGCACGTTCGATCAGGTCACCCAGAAGTGGTTCGGCTCCGACCGATAGCTCAGTCCTGCACAGCCTTGGCCACGGCGATGCACCGTGTGAGCCAGGCCGGATCGTCCCGGTCCGCAACGGCCCACATCGCGTTGTGCACCATCCGCACGATCACCCAACTGCGGGCCCGTTCCTCGTCGAAGCCGGCGGCGTCGACCAGCGTCCAGAACCGGCGTCGCACGCCTTCGCGAACGTCGCCGGCGATCTCGTCCCAGCGGTTCCAGAGCATCGGCGCGATCTCGTAATGCGGGTCGCCGTTGACCGGCTTCGGGTCGATCACCACCCACTGATCCCGCTGACGCGCAAGAACATTGGCGTAGTGCAGATCGGTGTGCAGCAGCCGCTCATCACCGGTGTCAGAGCACAGCTCGCGCCCCAGCGCGACGGCCTGTTCCACCAGCCGGTGCGGGATCGGCGCACTGCGCGGCATCGCCGCCAGGTCGGCGTTCCAGCGCTGGAGGGAGGACGACAACGGCCGCAGTTGCGGTAGCGCCGGCAGATGGATCGAGCCGTACAGTCCGGCGACGACGCCACAGGCTTCGTCCTCGGGCACGGTGGTGAGATCCCGGTCAGTCAGGCGTTCGAGCAGCAGTGCCCGCTGATGCGGTTCGGCGGCCAGCAATCGCACGGCACCACGGCCCGCCCAGCGGCGCAGGGCTATGTGCTCGTGTTCGGATTCCTCATCGGGGAGGCCGACTTTCAGCATCGCGGCCACACCCTCGCCGGTGCGCACCGGCAGCACGAGCGAGCAGGTTCCGCTGAGCACGTCGCCCTCGGGAACCAACTGCCAGCGTGCGGTGAACTCCCGCAGCGTCGGGGCGATCGCGCTCAGATCGGGTTTCACGCCAGAACGAGCCGTTCCAGTTCGGCGGCGTCGTTGCCGGCCAGCATGGCGGCCAGCATCCCCAGCAATCCGCGGTCGGCCCGCAGGGTCTCGAAGGTGTAGGTCTCATCGGGTGTCCCACTGGACTCGCGGTTCCAGGCATTGCGGTAGTACAGCACCACGCGGCGCTCGAGGTCGACGTCCATCTGGTCGTCGGTGTAGGGAACCGTGAACGAGTGCACCCGGCCACCGTAGCGGCTGGATGAGAGCGACTTCACAGATTGACGGCGACGTCAGCGGGGAATCCTGATGGCATGAATAACCAAGGGGAGAAGAAGATTGGAGATGGGATTCGCGGATTCGCCGCCGCAGTCGGTGTGGCAGCAGTGGCGGCGCTGGGCGCGGCGACGCTGATGCACGTCTCCGTACCGTCGAATGCCACCACAGTGGTGGCCAAAGCCAAGCCGGACCCGGTTCCGTCCTATGTGGCGCCCACGGTTCCCAAGATGAAGCTGGGGCCGACGGAGAACGAACCCACGCCGGCCGACGCGCACTAGGTGCGCAGCGCCCGCGCCACGCCTACCGTCGTCGCGGTCATCAGCACCGCGCAGATCAATGCCGTACCGGTCATCGCGGTGGCGAAGCCGTTGCCGTCGACCGAGGCCGACAGGTCGCCCCGGTCACCGGTGACGATCAGATAGATCAGCGACACCAGGCTGCCGATGAGCGCGATGCCCAGGGCGTTGCCGAGTTCGAAGGAGGTCTCGGCGATACCGGTGGCCGCCCCCACCCGGTCCTCGCTGGCATTGGCGAGCACGAGGTCGTTGGCGCCGGTGTTCACCAGCGCGAAGGACATGCCGACCATCATCAGCGGAACGACGATCGCGAGGTAGGACAGCCCGATCCCCAGGCCGAGCAGTGCCAGTCCCGCCGCGCCGAGACCCAGACCGGTCAGCAGCACCCGGCGGTGTCCCCAGGTGCGGATGAGCCTGCCCACCAATGGAGCACCCACCATGCCGGCGATCGAATCCGGCAGCAGCGCCATACCCGCCTGCAGTGGGGAGAAACCGCCGGCCTGGCGCAGATAGATCGGGATGAAGAACAGCGCACCGACGTTGGCGAACACCGTCAGCAGTTGGGCGAAGATCGCGGCACTGAACCGCGCCTCGCTGAACAGTGCGATGTCCAGCAGAGGCACCTTAATCACCTGCTGGCGGTGCAGGAACACCACCAGCAGCGCCGCGCCGATGACCAGCGCGGGATAGGCCGGCCAGAAGCCCAGACCGGAATGCGCGAGTTCGGTGATCCCGTAGACCACGCCGAGGATGCCTGCGGTGGAGTACACCACCGACAACGGATCCATCGGATGGTCGGACCTGCTGCGCGCCTCGGGCAGCACCCAGGCGCCGAGCCCGAGGATCAGCGCCACCACCGGAAGGTTCACCAGAAGCACTGAGCCCCAGTAGAAGCGCTCGAGCAGTACACCGGCCATCGTCGGCCCGAGGGCCGCGCCGGCTGCACCGCTGGCGCTCCAGATGCCGACAGCGCGGCTGCGCTGCCGGGCGTCGGTGAACACCGTGCGCAGCAATGCCAGGGTCGGTGGCATCAGTCCGGCTCCGGCCAGGCCCTGCACCGCGCGGGCTGCGATCAGCAGTCCGGCGCTCGGCGCCATCGCCGCCGCGGCCGAGGACGCCCCGAAGGCCAGTGCGGCCGTGAGCAGCAGACGTTTACGGCCCCACCGGTCACCGATGTTGCCCATCGTCACCAGCAGACCCGCCAGCACGAAGGAGTAGATGTCGCTGATCCAGAGGATCTGGGTGTAGTCGGGGCGCAGCTGTTCGGTGATCGACGGCACCGCCACGCTGATGACGGTGTTGTCGATGGCGACCATGAAGACCGCCAGACACAGGACGAACAGCGCCGCGATCTGGCGGCGGGTCACTGATGAAGCCTAAGCAGGCGTGCGTTCCTGGATCTTCCACTCCTGGCCGTAGCCATCGCGCAGCAGATCCAGGAAGGGCACGGCGTCGAAGGCCTCCGGGCCGAGCACCCCGGCACCCGACCAGGCGCCGGAGGCCAGAAGCTCAAGGGCCACAACGGGATTCATCGCCGTCTGCCACACCACCGCCTGCGCCTTGTACTCCTTCATGGTCCAGGCGTTGTCGGCGACGTGGTAGAGGTACACGTCCCGCGGCTTGCCGTCCTTGCCGGTGCCGGTCACCCACAGTCCGGCGCAGGTCTTGCCGGTCATCTTGGGCCCGAGCGCCAGCGGGTCGGGCAGGCAGGCTGCCACCACATCGCGCGGGCTCACCGAGACGTCACGGACCTTGACCGGCTCGGTCTTGTCCAGGCCGAGCTTGTTGAGCACCTGCAGCACCTCGATGAACTCGTCCCCCAGTCCGAACTTGAAGGTCACCCGGTTGCAGTCCACCCAGCGCGGCATCAGCAGCACTTCCTCGTGCTCGACGTTGACGCACTCCACCGGGCCGATGCCCTCCGGGAAGTCGAACACCTCCGGCTCGGAGAACGGTGCGGTGGTGAACCAGCCGCGGTCCTTCTCCCAGATCACCGGCGGGTTGAGGCACTCCTCGATCACCGTCCAGATCGAGAACGACGGCGCGAAGTCGTAGCCCTCGACGACGAGGTTGGAGGCGTCGCGAACGCCCATCTCGTCGATCGAGGAGAACAGATGGTCGGCGGCGTAGCGGGCGAACACATCGGCCAGGCCGGGTTCGACACCGATGCCGACGAGGGCCAGCTGCCCGGCGGCCTCCCATTTGTCGGCCTGGGCGAACTGATCATCGCCGAGTTTGATGTGCGCCAGTTCGAACGGCTTATCGGGATGGCGGTGCGACAGGCTCATCGCGGTGTCGAGGTAGCTCGCGCCGGCGGCGAACGCGCCGTTGAAGATCGGCATGACGAACCGCGGGTCGACGACGTTGAGGACGTGGGTGATGCCGTGGGTGCGGCAGGCCTCGGTGACCGCGTCGGCGTTGGAGGCGTCCAGTCCGATGCCGGTGAACCGGTGGTCACCGATGCGGGCCACCAGGTCCGAGGCCCGGGCGCCGTCGTAGTCGGCGATCAGGTAGCTGTCGAAGAAGTCGCGGCGGGCGGCGATCAGGGCGGCTGAGGAGCCGACCCCACCGGCGCCGATCTGCAGGATTCGCATTCGAGGATGGTAGTCCATCCCCCGGTGCGAGAATCCGGTCATGGCGGAGGAGGAGACCACCGACCCACCCATGCACGGGCTGCAGTCCAAGGGCCTGAAAAAGGGGTCGGTGTCGCTGGTGGGGGCGGTCGCCATCGGACTGGCCGGCACCGCTCCGGCCTATTCCCTGACCGGCGCCTTGGGGCACGGCGCAGCCGAGGCGGGTTATCAGCTGCCGGTGGTGTTCATCATCGCCGTCGTCCCGATGTTCTTCGTGGCGCTGGCCTACAAACACCTCACCGACGCCGCACCGGATGCGGGGACCGTGTTCACCTGGGGTTCCAAGGCGATCCGCCCGCACGTCGGCTGGATCGGCGGCTACGCCATGCTGCTGTCCTGTGTGCTCGCCGGTGTCGGCGCGGCCGGTATCACCGTCAACGCCGTCACGACGGCGCTGGGAATGAAGAACGCGTCGAACTGGCTGCAGACGGCCATCGCCGCGGCGTTCATCCTCGTCACCACCTGGCTGGTGGCGCGCGGCGCTGAGGAGTCGTCGCGAGCCACCCTGCTGCTGACCGTCATTCAGTACGGCGGGCTGATCCTGTTCGCCGCGATTCTGGCGATCAACGTGATCCGCAATCACCGCAACCCGACCGCCGAGCCGGTCTCCTGGGACTGGTTCAATCCGTTCGCCATCGACAGTTTCGCCGCCCTGCTCGGCGGATTCCTGGTGGCGGTGTTCATCTTCTGGGGTTTTGACGCCGCACTGTCGATGTCCGAGGAGACCTCCGGCACCCCCGGTCAGTCCGGGCGCAGCGGAGTGGTCGCCATCCTCATCACGGTGACGATCTACGTGATGATCGGAGTGGCCGCACTGGCCTTCGCCGGCATCGACCCCACCAGTTCACTGAGCCTGACCAACGAGGCCAATATCAACGACGTCTTCGCCGGGTTGGCCCGCCATGCGGTGGGGCCGGTCGGCGCGGTGGCGGCTTCCGTGGTCATCGGCCTGTCGGCGTTCTCCTCCACCATGTCCACCTTGATGTCCAACGTCCGCTCGACGCTGTCGATGGCCACCTACAAGGCGCTGCCGGAACGGTTCGCCTCGGTCGACGACGTGGTTCAGACTCCGAAATTCGCCACCTGGTTCATCGGGTTGACCACCCTGGCCATCTACTCCAGCCTGACCTGGTTCTCCGACAGCATCATCGAGGACTGCGTCTACAGCGTGGGCATCGCGATCATCACCTACTACTCGGTGGTGGCGATCTCCTGTGTCATGTACTTCTGGGACACCGCATTCGAGTCCTGGCGCACCGCGATCGGACAGGTGATCCTGCCGGGCCTGGCCGCACTGATCCTCATCCCGGCGGGCGTCATCGCGGCCTACCGGATGGCCCAGCCGGAGAACAGTGCCGGCGCATCGCTGGCCGGCGTCGGCGTCGTCTTCATCATCGGTGTGGCGAGCCTGATGTTCGGCGTTCTGCTGATGATCCTGTGGAACCTCAAGGCACCCGCCTTCTTCCGCGGGCAGACACTCAAACGGGAACGCACCCACAAGACCCGGGCATGACGCACGCCGGTGCCGTTCCCGGCGATCTCATCGACATCCCGCTGCGCGATCTGCACCCCACCCAACCCTCGCTGGGCTACGACGAGGTGTTCTTCCGCGTCGGCCGCTACGTGCTCGGCCGGCACACACCGGTGTTCGACGCGTGGTGCGCGGCCAACGGCCAGGGCTCGGTGCGGTCGGTCGACCCGGACGCCACCCTGGCCGACCGCTCCTCGTTCAGCTGCGCGGTGCCGGTCGGTGCGGAGACACCCCACACCACGGCGGGGATGAAAACCGCGGTGATCGGTCCGGGTGGGCGGGTCTACCTCACCGACGGCCATCACACCCTGACCTCGTTCTGGGAGGTGCCCGGCGGCGGGCCGTCCGCCCAGATCCGCGTTCGGGTGGTGGCGAACCTCAAAAACCTTGAGCTGCACGAGTTCTGGCACGAAATGGGATCCCAGGGCTGGACCTGGCTGCGCGACGCCCATGGCGAGCTGACGGTTTCCGAGGCCGTACCGGCGAACCTCGGCCTGAACAGCTTCGCCGACGACCGCTACCGCGGAGTGATGTTCTTCCTGCGCGACATCAGCTACTTCCAGGACGACACCATCCCGGCGTTCCAGGAGTTCTACTGGGGCCACTGGCTGCGCACCCAGACCGATCCCGGGCTGCGGCTGGAGAACTTCGACCTGAGCGACGTCGCGTCGTACCACACGCTGCTCGGTAACGTCGCCCGCGCGATGATCGCCGTTCCCGACGACACCAAGATCGAGGGGCTGACCGCCAAGCAACTCGGCAAGCTCAACACGTTCGGGCAGAAGGCATTCGACGCGCTACCGATGCCGCTGGACTCACCCGACCCGGGCAAGCTGTCCTACTCGATGGCCTACAAGGCCAAGCACAGCTAGCGCTGATGCTCGCGGCTCAGTGCCGCACCCAGCGAGACGTCGACGGCGTCGGCCCGCTCCTCGGCGTCGTCGATGGCCTCCTCCAACTGTTTCTCGACGATGTCGATGGCCAGCCGGCCGTAGACCCACTGGCTGGTGGTGGCCAGCTGACCGCGGCCGTTGGAGGTGAAGGTCAGCGTCCAGCTCAGCAGTGTGCTGATGCGGTTCTTGAAGCCCACCAGGTAGAGCAGGTGCAGGAAAAGCCAGGCGAGCCAGGCGAAGAAGCCGCTGAACTCGAACTTGCCGACCTTGGCCACCGCATGGTGGCGCGAGATGGTGGCCATCGAGCCCTTGTCCCAGTACTTGAACGGCTCCCGGGCCGCCGGGTCGTCGGTGCCCTGCGTCATCCGCTTGATCGTCTTCGCCGCATATTTCGCGCCCTGGATGGCGCCCTGCGCCACCCCGGGAACGCCCGGCACTGCGGCCATGTCACCGACGACGAAGACGTTCGGGTACCCCTTGACGGTGAGATCCGGTTCGACGACGACGCGTCCGGACCGGTCCACCTCGGTGCCCTCGCACTGGGCGGCGATCATCTCCCCCAACGGGCTCGCCGAGACGCCGGCCGACCACACCTTGCAGGCGCACTCGACGCGGGTCTCGACGCCGGTCTGCTTGTCCTTGTAGGTGATCCCCATGTAGTCCACGTTGGTGACCGTGGTGCCGGGGAAGATCTCCACCCCCATCTTCTCCAGCCGCTGAGTGGCCTTCATGCCGAGCTTCTCGCCCATCGGCGACAGCACGAACGGTGACCCGTCGAACAGCAGCACCCGGCACTCGGTCGGGTCGATGGTGCGGAACGCACCCGGCAGGGTGCGCCGGGCCAGTTCGGCGATCTGACCCGCGAGTTCCACACCGGTCGGTCCACCGCCGACGATGACGAACGTCAGCCGGCGTGCCCGCTCCGCGGGATCGGTTGTCACCTCGGCCGCCTCGAACGCGCCGAGGATCCGGCCGCGCAACTCCAGGGCGTCGTCGATGGTCTTCATGCCGGGGGCGAAGGTGGCGAACTCCTCGTGGCCGAAGTAGTTCTGCTGGGCGCCGGCCGCCACGATCAGGCTGTCGAACGGCAGTACGGTCTCCATCGACATCAGCTTCGAGGTGACCGTCCCGTTGGCCAGGTCGATGTCCTCGACATCGCCGAGCAGTACCTTGCAGTTCCGGTTCTTCTTGAGGATGAGACGGGTGGTGGGCGCGATATCGCCGGCTGAGAGGATGCCGGTGGCCAGCTGGTAGAGCAGCGGCTGGAACAGATGGCTGGTGGTCTTGGCGACCAGGGTGACGTCGACGTCGGCCCGCTTGAGGGCCTTGGCGGCGTTGAGGCCGCCGAACCCGGATCCGATGATGACCACCCGGTGGCGGCGTGCGGCGGGGGTACTGACCATGACCAGAGATTAATGTTCGTTAGCATTCGGCGCGGCGGAAGGAAAGACTCCACATGCGGGTATCGACAGTGATGATGGCGGGCCTTGTGGCCTGCGCGGCGGGGATGCCGCCGGCCGGTGCGGACGCCGGTCCGGTGACCTACATGATCGGCCGTTGCTACGACCCCAGCCAGCCGGTGGTCGAGCGGCCGGTCGAGGTCATGTACAACTGCGACGGCACCTCGGTCATGGAGCAGATGGCGTGGACGGCCTGGGGTGCCGACGGCGCCTCCGGTTTCGGCATGGACAACTCCGTGGAGTGTCAGCCCGACTGCGCGCAGGGGCCGCATCTGCGCAACCCGATCGTCGTGCACGCCTGGAACCCGCAGTCACCGGCCACGCCCGGCTGCCCGGACGGGGTGCAGTTCTACCGCGACCTGACGGTCGCCTACCCGGTGGGGGTGCCGCCGTGGGTCAAGCCCGGCACCAGCTGGAGCCCGACGGTCGAGTACACCTACGTCGACGGCATGCCCGCGGTGCACTTCGCCGACCAGGGCCCGCACAGCTGTACCCCACTGCCCCACTGACACGATGAGCGAGCATCTCGCGGTCGTCGCCTCGCTGGCATTCGCCATCTTCTTCAGTCCGGAGACCCTTGTGGTGGGACTGGTGGTCGCCGGTGACCAGAAGGTGCCCCGACTGGCCGCCATCGCATACGGCGCCGGCGGCATCGTCGGCATCGCCTTCGCCACCGGAATCGGCCTGTGGATCGCCCGGGCCTCGGGCTCCGACGAGACCGCAGCCGTCCACCCGGACAGCTGGCCCGGGTTCATCGTCCGTGCCGTCATCGCCGCGGTGTTGCTGGCGATCGGGCTGACCCGCGCCGTCAATGCGATGCGGCACAAGCCGATTCCCGATCCTTCGGAGAAGAGCCATACGCCCGGCAAGACGAGGACTTGGGTCCGCGAACACCTGCCGAAGGTCGCCGGGGCCTGGCAGCCCGGAGCCGACCTGCCGGCTCGCCATCGCGTCGCGCGGGCCGCAACAGCGGGCTTCGCGATGTGCGGGCTGCATCCCAAGGTGTTCCCCATCGCCATCGCCGCAGGCCATCAGATCCTGCAGATCACCTCGCGCCCGGAACGCGTCTTGGGCATCGTGGTGTTCGCGGTGATCTCAGTGATCCCCGCGGTGTTGCCGGCCGTCATCGACGTCGTCAAGCCCGGATCCACCGAGCGGATCAAGGATGGCTACGAGCGGATCATGAAGGTGCACGGACGCTGGATCACCGCCGCGCTGCTGATCGTCGCCGCGCTGTTCGTCGGCCACAACGCCTGGGAGAAGATGCCCCGCGGTTAGCCGCCGGGGGCCATCTCGTCCAGCGAGGGCAGCAGCGTGCGCACCGGTTGCACCCAGTCCCGCACCCGGCGGGAGGCATCCGAGTTCACCCCGCCGCACACCGAGGCCTGCAACGAGAAGACCGTCGCGCCCGCGTCGTTCACCGTCAGCGCGAAGCCTGTCCCGCCGACGCAACCCTCGGGCGGCTGACGCACGGTGACATTGCGGATCGACGCGTAATTGCTGGACACCGTGGTCCAGGCCGCGTCGGTCATGGGGGCGGTCCGGTCGGCCAGCACGTCGCCGTAGCTGTCCACCACGATGTGCACCTGATTGCGGTCGAAGTTCAGGGTGTAGCTGCGGTGGTACGGCGGGGGCACCGACGAGTCCTGGAAGTGGTAGACCACCGTCGCGGTCGGCGGCAGGCCGCTGTCTGTCATCTCCGGGCCACTCCCCTTCGCGTCGCTGGCACATCCGCCCAGCGTCACGGCCAGCACCGCCGCGACCGCCGGGAGAAGCCGTGATACCCGCATCAGTCAACGCTACCCCGCGAAAAGCAGGAAGAGGCCGCCGCAGGTGAAGAGCACCATCACCATCAGCAGCGGCAACTGCCCGGTGAGTTGCCGGCGCGCCGGCAGTACCCGCAGGGAGCGGTCGTGGGCTGCCATCACCCCCAGCACGTGCCCGGTGAGCACGAACAGCACCTTGAGCGTGGCCAGCAGGGTGGGGTGGTTGGACAGGAAGTAGTTGACGTCGCCCGGGTCCATGCCGAGCAGCAACCGGACCGCCACCTGACCCTTCTCCAGCAGATAGGAGATGTAGTGCGCGAACACATAGCCGACGATGATCGGCACCAGCGACGGGGACATCAGGCCGGGCAGTGCGCGGCGCTGCGCGGCTTGCAGGCCTGGTACCGCTCGGGTTGCGAGCCAGAACGATCCGCCGACCAGTGCGATCATCGCCAGTAGGCCGATGGTGCGGATACCGGTGGCCTGCACCGGAGAATGCGCGACCGAGTCGACCCAGCGATGCCAGCCCGGCCGTGCCGAGAAACTGTCGAACGCCGTTGAGCCGAGCAGTGTTGCGGTCAGCGCCACCGACCCGGCGCGGACATCGACGCGCTGCAGATTGTTCAGCGGGTTGCGCAGCACCCAGGTCCCCGAACGTGCGCCCGGGCCCACGAACGACAGGTGCGAGACCAGCGTGCTGTAGACCTCGAACGGATCGCCGCTCTCACACCAGCGGCTGCCGTAGACCGCGGCGCCGAGCGAGGTGACGGCGAGATAGACGCAGCACCAGATCAGCAGCGCACGAACCGATCCCGGATCCGGCGAGGCCAGTTCCATCCAGGCGAACGCGAAGAGGCCGATGACACCCGGCCAGTAACCCCACCGCTGCGGATAGGTCCTGCGCCCGGGACCGGGATGGGTGGCCCGCACCGGCGAGATCAGTTTCCACACCGGTCCGAAGATCAGCGACAGCGCCACCAGCCCGACCCACAGCAGCACGTAAACCGTTGCGGGCAGTGCGTTCTGGCTCGACTTGGCCGGCCCGAGGAAACCGGCCATGGCGACCCACGCGGTGAAGGCCAGGCCGAGCGCGGCCAGTATCCGGCGGGTCACCGGCGAGGACGCGAAGGCGTTGACCCATGACGGCAGCGCGAGCCCCGGTGAATCCGCGCGCAGCCGCGGTGTGCGCCAGGCGAAGATCAGGATGACGAACGAGAAGCTCAGCGCCCATGCCGCTGCGACCACCGTGTAGGTGAACGGGATCGGCAGATCGGCGCTGCCGCCCAGACCGTGCCGGGGGAAGCTCGCGGGGGATGTCACCGCACCGTCAGTGTGGCCACCGTCTTGTCGGTGCTGTGCAATTCGACGACCACCTGACCGGGCACCTTCACGACGAAGCTGAAGCTCTGGCTGCCGGGCTTCACCGCGAACTCATGCTCGGGCACCGCGTGCACATGCAGTTCGTCGGCGGCGTCGCTGTCGACGTCGAACTCGATCCGCTCGCCGACGGTGGCCTCGTACTCGCCGTTGGCCGGAGTGACCACACCCTTGACGATGGTGACCGGGATGGTCAGGCCGACGGGCGTGGGGACCGACGAAGCCGATGAGGACGCCGACGGAGCCACCGATGACACCGCACTGGAGGCCGCCGGCGATGCAGATGACGCCGTGGTCGTGGCCGTCTTGGCCGAGCATCCCGCGGTCAGCGCGGCCAGAGCCACGACCGACGCCGCAGCGCCGGCGTATTTGATCGACACATCATCTCCAGTTGTCGGCGGTATGCGAACCGCTCTCGAATTCAGCCAGGAAATTATGCAACTCGTCTTGAAGACTCACTGCACCAAGGCTGAAATCGTCACTGGAGGAGGTGGACTTGATCATGATGAAGGCGATCGCCGACAACGGCAGAAACACCGCGAGCACGAGGATCGCCAGCGTCATCGCCAGAACCGTGTAGTTCATCTGCAGCGCCCCTTCACACACTCGCCTCATCGGTCTGATTCGCGTTCTGGTGCCGCCGGCCGCGACGCATGGCGATCACCAGGGCCACCGCCGGGAAGGCCATCGCGAAGAACAGCCCGCCACCGATCAGCGCCATCTCATCGCCGGTGATCTGACCGCCGTGGGCAAGGATGGTGGTGGTCATGGCCGTTATCCGTACTGCGGCAGGATGCCGGAGGTCAGTTCGTTGATCTCGGTGGCCGAGGTCTGGCCCTTGGCGTCCCGGAAGAACATCAGACCGGTGAGCCGGATCTGAGCGTCGTTGAGCGGCAACAGGTTCTGGCTGCGCAACGCGCGCGCATCCAGGCTGATGGTCATCTCCCGGGTCTGCTTCGGCGGGATCGCACCCGACGGCGTGACGGTCGCCCGCTGCTCGACCGGCACCTGCTCGACCGCGTCGGGGCTGGCGACGATGTAATCGGCGAACTGCAGATGGTCGAACGTCACCGGCTGATCGGTGTTGTTGGTGACCTTCACCGACAGGTCGAGCTTGCCGGTCTTATCGCCGAAGACTGCCTTCTGCACGGTGGTGTTCAGCCCGGCGCCCAGTGCGTTGGGCAGTTCCGGCACCGGGGTCACCCGGGCCACCTGCAACGGGATGTGCGGGCCGTCGGAGACGGTGGCGTAGACGAAGCCGCCGATGCCCAGCGCCAGCGCTCCGATGGCGAACAGGACGCTGACCCGGCGCTCCTGTTTGGTCACCAGGGTCGCGCCGTCACCCGCGTTGACCACCAGCAGGCGATTCAACGAGTTCTGCCGCAACCAGTACCAGACGTAACCGGCGCCGAACAGGAAGGAGATGATGTGCCACCACGCGACCCGTTTCAGGCCGTAGTGCGCGAGGTCGACGACACTGCCGTCGGAGAGCTGCTGCGGTTCGGTGAACGGACCGCCGGCGTCGTTGACCGTCACCCACTGTCCCGGTCCCATCAGGGTGCCGGTGCCCTTGACGGCCAGTGCCGGGTGCACGTGCCAGGTGCCCGGTACCCGTCCCTTGAGGACGAGCTTGAACGGATAGATCCCACCCTTGGTCAGATTGACCGACTGCGGGGTGAACATCCCCGACATCCAGCGCTCCTGAACCGAGAGCACCGGACCGGGCTCGTTGACGGTCAGGTAGCCCAGTTCCGGCGGGCCGATGGTGTGGTCGGGCCAGGAGTTCATCACCCGCACCGTGCCGGTGATGGTCAGCGGCGCATTGATGTCGACGGTCGTGGTGGAGAACTTGACGTCGTAGAAGAGCACCGTGGAGGTGCGCTCGAAGGCCTGTTGCCCCTGCTCTCCGTGCGCCGAGGCGATTGGCGGCGGGGCCATCAGCATGAGCAGCCCGACGACCGCGAACAGCGGGAACAGACGGCGAATCACTTGACGGCCGAATCGGTCTGCAGCTTGAAGAACTTGCCGATCGGCCAGACCGCGAGGTACTTGCCGATCAGAAGACCGATCCAGTACGCCGCCACCGACAGCATGCCGGCGAAGAAGGCCACCACGATGGTGATGTCACTGACGAGTGCCTTGAGGTGGCCCTCCTCGATGATGCGCAGGTATTCCGGAGTCTGGGTGCGCGCCGCGTGGAAGGAGATGGTGTCGGCGACGGTGAGCAGGGTGCCGTGGAAGTCCACCGGCGCCAGGTACGGCGACAGACCGGTGAAGTTGAAGAACCAGAACACCGCTCCCCACAGCATGCCGCCGATCATCGACGTGAGGATGTAGCTGCGGGTGACCGCCAGCACGACGTCGAGGATCACCGCAGCCAGGACGAAGGTCTCCGGCCAGGTGAAGTTCAGCGGAATGTGCGTCCATTCCGAGAAGCTGCCCCATCGCGACAGCCACTGGGCAGGCATCAGGACCACCGCACCGAAGGTCGCTCCGACCGGAAGCCGCAGCAGAGACCAGGTGATGTACTGCAGTGCGGCCACCACGATCATGCCGACGGCGGGAGTGACCAGTGGCCAGAACTCCCGGTCCTTCCAGTCCGCCCAGAACGACCAGTCACCGGAGAACAGCATCTGGTTGACGTGGAACGCGCCCATGACCAGAAACATGGCCGCGAAGATGAACAGGAAATCCCAGCGTCGACTCAGTAGCGGCTTCGAGGGCGGTCCTGCCTCCTCGAGTGCCGCGGTTTCCGAGGCGGTCATGCGTTCGCGGCGTCGAGCTCCGGGGTCTCAGCCATCTGCCGCTCCTGGCGGGCCAGCTCAGCGACACGGGGCACGGTGGCGAACCACACCGCGAAGGTTCCGGCGAGCAGGTAACCGAACAGCACGAACGGCCAGTGCAGCGGAGCGGCGAACAGTTCCTCGGCCTGGAAGAAGGAGTGGCCGAACTCGTTCATCGCGACCTGGAACAGCAGCAGCACGGTGCCGCCGATGATCAGGGCGAAGGACACCGGAACCATCTTGCCGCCGAACAGGTGCGGCAGCCGGGTGCGGGCGTAGATGAAGGCGCCGACGGCCAGGTAGATCAGCACCGGGAACGAGCCGTAGAACAGCACGTCGTGGCTCGGGGTGAAGGCGGTGTCGCGGGTGACGATCTGGTGCCACGAGGCGTCCTGCTCGGCGCAGTAGCTCGCCGCGCCGAACACGGCGGTGGTGAAGGACAGGATGATCAGCCACAGGTTCCAGATCCGGCGGCTCTCCTCTTCACGGCTGGGCTGCTTGTTCAGCTTCTGGCCGGAGAACCACATCCAGACGTACCAGGCGCCGGCGATGGCCGGCAGCACCGTCATGTTCACCAGGGCCAGGGTCAGCCAGTACTTGTTGAACCCGGCGCTGTGCGCGTCAAGACCGTACTCGAAGGCGAAAACCTGCTGGTAGGTGCGCCAACCGATGAAGATCGCGACGATCGGGGCCATCGCGACGGCCCAGGTCCACAGTGACCCGCCCTGGGCGACCGGGCCCCACTTCTTCTTCTTGGTGGCGGCGCCGGAGGCTTTGGCGGCGTCGTGCCGGACGTCCATGGTTGTCATAGCTGCAGGCCTTCCATCAAGTGAGATGTTCTTGACATTCAACCCCTTGCAGTTGCAAGTGTCTAGATATTCGGCCTGATCGGAATATTCGGCGAGTCGGCTATTTGGCCTTGTACTGCGGCGTGAAGTCCGGGGATCCGTGCAGCCAGGCGTCCTGGTCGTTGTCGTCGTCCGGGGCCCCCTGGACGGCGGGCTTGATATCGCCCTGGGTTCCGTCCTTGTCGACGGCTGTTCCCGAGCCTCCGGTGGCATTGATGTTCATGTCACTGGCGGCGGCCGTCGCCGAAGCCCCGACTCCCACTCCGAGGACGGCGAACCCGGCGAGGACACCGGCGACGAAGAGTCGTTTCATGGTCTCGTTCATAGCTGCGAACGTACGTGGCCTTCGGGGGTGAATGCGCCGCTCAGAGGCCATTTCGGCGGTATTCACAGCAGGTTCCCACGAGGTCGTTCAGCAACCTTCCAGACTGCGGCGGGTTACTCTTCCCCGGTGAGGTCGTTGCTCAGCGCCGGAGCTTGCGCCGTACTGGTCGGCGCCGGCCTGTGCGCGACCGCGGCACCCGCCCAGGCCTGCCCCTACGGCACGGTCCAGACCAGCTTCGACGGTGTGTGCGTCTCCGGGCAGGGCGGCGGCGGTCAGATGCCCAGCGGCCAGATCCCCGGCGCGATCGTGCCCAACAGTGGCCCGCCGATCGTCGGCGGCGGCCCCAACGAGTTGCCGACGGTGCGGGGTGTCCCCTGCACTCCGCAGAACATCGGCACCTGCATCGGACTGATGCAGAGCGCCGGGGCCCAGTTCTAGGCCCGGCGCTCTAGGCCCGGCGCTCTAGACCCGCCGCCCACCCGACTCTCTTTTTGCCCGCCTCGTAGCGACAACTCCTCCGGCGCGCGAGCGTTGTCGCTACGAGGCGGGCAAAAAGTCACACGCTTACAGCCCTGCACCGAAACTCAGCCGACGCCCGCGCCGACCAGCAGACCCAGCAGATAGGTGATCCCGGCCGCGCCGTAGCCGATCATCAGCTGACGCAGTGCCCGCAGCAGCGGCGGCGCCCCGGAGAGCAGACCGACGATCACGCCGGTGCCCAGCAGGGTGATGCCGACGAGCACCGCGGCGACCACCACAGCGGTGGTCCCGCTGAGCCCGAACAGATACGGCAACACGGGGATCAGCGCACCGGTCGCGAAGAACATGAAGCTCGACAACGCCGCACCGAGTCCGGTTCCGACCGCCTCATGCCGGTCGGCGTCGTGGCCCGGCGGTTCGTGCCCGATCTCGTTGCGCAGCACCTCGGCCGCATGCCGGGCCGCCTCCTCGGCCGTCATTCCCCTTGCGCGATAGACCAATTCGAGTTCGTTGGCGTCGACGTCGAGCTGCAGCAGAGCGGTACCCACATTGGGGCTGGGGGCTGAGGCCGCCAGGAGTTCGCGCTGCGAGCTCACCGAGACGTACTCCCCCGCGCCCATCGAGAGCGCACCGGCCAGCAGCCCGGCCAGGCCGGTCACCAGGATGGTGTGACCGGAGACTCCGCTGGCGCTGACACCGAGGATCAGCGCGAGATTGCTGACGAGCCCGTCGTTGGCGCCGAACACCGCGGCGCGGAAGGTTCCGGACAGCCGGTCGCGGCCGCGGCCGGCCAGCGCCCGGATGACCTCTTCGTGGATCTGTTCGTCGGCGGCCATCGTCGGGGTGGCGTCGGCGTCGTCCTCGTAGACGTTGCGCGCCTCGAACCGCTGCACCAGAGCGAGCACGAACACCGAGCCGAAATGGCGGGCCAGGAAGGCCAGCGCGCGGGTCCCGAGGTCGGCCCGCACCGGCTCGCCCACCTGGTCGCCCAGCAGATCGAGCCAGTGCTGCTGGTGACGTTCCTCGGAGGCGGCGATGGCGGCCAGGATCTCGCGTTCCTCGCCGGTGTGACGCTGGGCGAGGTCGCGGTAGACCGCGGCCTCGGCGCGCTCATTGGCCAGGTGACGGCGCCAGCGGCGCAGGTCAGCGGGGCTTGGAGTCACCCCGCCATTTTGCCCTGCGCCGCCGGCGTCGGCCCGACAAGGGGCTACTGCTGGGACTTGCGGTCCATGGCCGCGTCACGGTCCGCCACGGTGAACCCGATGGGGCGCCCGGACCGGGCCGCCTTCATCTTCTCCGAGGTCACCCGGTAGGCCGCGCGGTTGCCGTTGTAGGAGCCGGCGGCGAAGGTGAGTGCGTCCTCGGCGCCCACGCCCATCCGCGCACCGATCTCGACGGCGTCGATATTGGCGCCGAGGAAGACGAAATTCCATCCGTAGACGTCGCGCTGCTGGGTGATCAGCGCCTTGACCGCATCCCACGTCCAGGACTGACTGGCGTTCTCGTGACCGTCGGTCATGATCAGACAGATCACCGTGCCGGGACGCTGATCCTCGGGCAGCGCCGCGAGCTGTTGACCGATCTCGGTGATGAACCGTCCGGTCGCATCGAGCAGCGCGGTGCGTCCGCGCGGTTCGACGGTGAACTCCGGCACCGAACCGATATCGGTACGCGGATAAAGCACCTCGTACTCGGTGTCGAACTGTGCGAGGGTCACCTCGCACCGGCCCGGCTCGCCGCGCTGTTCACCGATGAGCTCGCGCCAGCCGTCCTCGGTCGCCGGCTTGGAGGCGCTCATCGAGCCCGAGCGATCGAGCAGTGCGGCGATCAGTGTGTTGTTGGAATCGGTCATTTTCCCCACCTTTCATTGGGCAGCGACAGGCATCACGAAGCACGGCGGCAGAAGCCACCGATCGCGTTGTGTGGAGCCCCCCGGCTGCAGATGTGCGGCCCCACTCGGGGTGCCGCCTACTTCTCAATTATAGCACTTCATCAGCGAAAATGCCAGGTGCGATAGTGTCCGACGATGTTTGAGACGCGACTTCAGAGCTGGGAGGGCAAGGCCGAGTGGGCGCTCGCCGGCTGCGCGGCGGTGTTCCTGATTCTCTACACCTACGAGGTGCTCGGTGAGCCGACCGGACGGGCCATGACGGTGGTGTCCTGGTCGCTGACGCTGTTGTATCTGCCGTTCGTCATCGACTATCTGGTGCGGCTCTATCTCGCCGAGGACAAGCTGCAGTGGTTCTTCCGGCATCCGCTGGATCTGGCGGTCGTGACCCTGCCGTTCCTGGAGCCGTTGCGCTTCCTGCGACTGGTGGCACTGGTGCGAATCCTGCAGCGCGCCTTCGGCGATGCGATCCGGGGCCGGGTGATCGCCTTCACCGTGTTCGGCGCGGTGCTGCTCGCTTATGTGGCCGCGCTGGCTGAGCTCAAGGCCGAGCGCTACGCCCCGGGTGCACGCATCACCGATTTCGGCGACGCGCTGTGGTGGGCGATCACGACGCTGAGCACGGTCGGCTATGGCGACTTCGTTCCGGTCACCACGGTCGGCCGGGTCATCGCGGCGCTGCTGATGGTCGGAGGTATCAGCCTGATCGGCGTGGTCACCGCCACGGTGGCCACCTGGATCGTGCGGGAACTGGCGTACGAAGAAGACGTCAAAGAGGCCGCGACGGCCGAGCACATCGAGCAGTTGCAGGCCGAGATCATGCGACTGGAGAGTCTGGTGCTCAATCAAGCTGAGGGACAAGGCTCTTGAGCGACGCCGGTTCCGGCCCCGTCGGGCACGTCTCCGATACCGCGCGCTGGGTCGCGGTGTACCGGGCCGACGAGTCCGTTCGCCCCGACGCGCTGTTCGACGACCCGCTAGCAGACCGGCTCGCCGGTCCGCGCGGCCGCGCGATCGCAGCCGCCGTGCCGCGCGCGATGCGCAACGGATGGTGGATGGTGGCCCGCACCAAGGTGATCGACGACCTCATCACCGATGCGGTCAAACGCGGCTGCGATCGCGTGCTCAACCTCGCCGCCGGACTGGACACCCGGCCCTACCGGCTGGACCTTCCGGCCGAATTACGCTGGGTGGAAGCCGATCTCGCTCCGCTACTGGCCGAGAAGGAACACCTTCTTGCCGATGAGAAGCCGCGCTGCCGGCTGACCCGTACCGCCGTCGACCTCAGCGACGCCGCGGCCCGAAAAGCATTCCTCGACGAGGCGCTGGCCGGGGCGTCGAAGGCCTTCGTGCTCACCGAGGGACTGCTGATGTACCTCGACCAGTCCGACGTCATCGGCCTGTCGAACGACTTTCACCGCCCGGAGATCGCTTGGTGGGCAATGGATTTCCCGTCCATCGGGCTGCTGATGACGATGAACAACCGCACCGGCGGACTGCTCGAGAATGCGCCGTTCACCTTCGCCCCGGCCAATGGGGTGGGGTTCTTCGAGGACCTCGGCTGGAGGGTTGCGTCGATCGAGTCGGTGACGCAGGCGGCCTTCCGGTTCAACCGGCTGCCGCCGCTGACCCGGCTGCTGGCGCGACTGCCCCAGCCCAACCCCCGCAACCCCGGCAAGAGGCCGTGGAGCGGGATCGCCTGCCTGACGCCGGCCTAGCTCGCGCTCTGCTCGATCACGTCCGCTCCGTGCGGCACGTAGTTGCGCAGCCGGATCGTGGGCTCACCGTCGTATCGGTAGACCACCAGCACTCCGTCGTCCTTGGCGGCGCTGAAGTCCACGCAGGCGGTGAAGGTGGTCCAGTCGTCCAGGTGTACCGGCTGGTCGGTCCGCCAGTAGTGGCCGTAGATCACCGGCACCTCATCGTTGTAGACCACCGATCGGTCGCTCTCGTCGACCTCGATCTCGGGCAGCAGCGGGTACGGCTTGCCGTCCTCGGTCATGAAGTTGCCGTCCAGGACGGCCAGCTCGCGCAACGTCGTCGCGCCGCGGTGCCACCACTTGGTGCGGGCGTTGATCCGCCGGTTGCCGTCCTTGTCGACGTACGGCGGCTGGGCATAGTCGGCCAGGCAGATCTCCGGGCCCTTCAGCAGAATCTCCACCGCCTCGTAGAGCGGATCGCCCTCGGCACTGGCCGACGCCAGGTGTTCGGGCGCCAGCCGGTCGCCGCCGCAGACGTCGCGGACCACCGCCATCGAGGGCTCATGCCAGCAGGCGTGCACCACCCGGACCTCGCCGAGGTCCAGCCACAGCGGGATCGTCCAGAACCAGTCCAGATACTCGGTCTGCTGCTCGGCGGTCAGCTGCCCGAGGAACTCCGCGTGCTGGCGCCTGTGCTTCTCGTTGTCCTCACGCAGTCCGGCCGCGAAGGCCAGCGCGTTGAACTCGTGATTGCCCATCACCATGTGGGCACTGCCGGCCTCGACCATTGCGCGCGCGATCTCGAGGGTGCGCAGTTGCTGCGGCCCCCGGTCGATCAGATCGCCGACGAAGACCGCCGTGCGTTCGGGGTGCCGGTAGCCGGCGCCGTCGGGCTCGTAGCCCAACCCCGTCAGCCGCTCCTCCAGTTTCGCGGCGTGCCCGTGCACGTCGCCGATGATGTCCAGACCCCGCCTGTTCCCCTTTTGCTTCGTCCCGTCCTCCACCGGGTCCCCCTTTCTCTCTCCACCTGAAACGTATCCCCTGGTACCGACAGATTTCGTTGTCGCTACGAGGCGGGCAAACAGAGACTTGTCTCGGAAAGGCCACAATCCCGGGCCCGACGTCGTGGATCGGCGTGTCGCCGCGACCGGACCAGATAGTCTGCCCGTCGTGTCTGATCTGGATCGGCGGCGATTCCTGGCCTCATTGGCCGCAGCCACCGTCGCCGGCGTCGGTCTCGCCCACGCCACCATCGACACCGACAGGCCCCGTCAGTCGTCCGTTCCGGTCCTTCCTGCCAACGCCGAGTCGCCGGCCGACACCGGCCTGCTTCCCCCGCCGCCCGCCTCGGCCCGCGTCCCGCTGCCGGGTGACGGCGTCCTCTACAACCTGCCCGGCGAGGGCGACATGATGGCGCTGACCGTCGACGACGGCGTCAACTCCGATGTGGTCCGGCTCTACACCCAGTTCGCAAAGGACACCGGTATCCGGCTGACCTATTTCGTCAACGGCGTCAACGACTCGTGGACCGACAACCTGGCGCAGCTGCGGCCGCTGGTCGAGTCCCGCCAGATCCAGCTGGCCAATCACACCTGGTCGCATCCGGACCTGACGACGATCTCCTCATCCGAGATCGCCGACCAGCTGATGCGCAACGACCGCTTCCTGGCCAACAACTACGGCGTGGACGCCAAGCCGTTCTATCGCCCGCCGTACGGCAACCACAACGAGACGGTCCGCAAGATCGCCGCCGACCTCGGCTACACGGCGACGACGCTGTGGAACGGCTCGCTCTCGGACTCGACGCTGATCACCGAGGACTACATCAAGCAGATGGCCGACAAGTACTTCCAGCCTCAGCGGATCGTGATCGGCCACCTCAACCACATGCCGGTCACCCACGTCTACGGAACGCTGGTGGACCTCATCAAGTCGCGCAATCTGCGCACCGTCACCCTCGACGACGTTTTTCTGGTCTAACGCTCGCCTTCGCGGCGGTCGCCTTCGCAGCGGTCTTGTGCGCTGAGCGCTTCATCGCCGCCGCCGGTACCGGATACGACGCCCCGATGGCATTGGCGATCTGCAGTTGCGACTGCTCGCCCCACATCCGGAAGCTCGGCAGCGCATAGCCGTTCGGGTTTCCCAGCGGTCCCAGTCCGGGTCCTATCGTCACGTTCTCGATGACGCCGGCGATGCTCGACGTCACCGCTCCGTCCGCCCCGACCGGCCCGAGCAGTCCGTCGACGACCGTGTTCCACGCGGTCTCGATGTCTCCCGTCGACAGCGCACCGACGGTCTGGGTGACGATGGTGACCGCCGCGTTGACCACCGCCTGCACCGAACCGACGGTCGTGGTCACCAGGCCCTGCAGGATGCCGGGCATCACCGCGACGAAGCCCGCGAGGCGCGCGGCCACCGCGTTGACGACGACGTTGAGTGCATCGACGGTGGTATAGACGGCATCTTGCAATGGCACCACCGTCGCATTGGTCAGGGTCGTGATCGCACCGGGGATGTCACCGCCGATCGCCTGCTGGGTGGCGGTCACCACCGCCGCGGGCAGATTCCAGACCGCCTCACTGAGGATGTAGGCCGAGGTGCCCACCGCGTCGACGGTCCCGCCGATGTCGGCGGCCCCGTTGTAGCCCATCTGGCTGATGATCGGCAACGCCGTGTAGATGAACTCCGGCAATGCACCCTGATAGGGCTCCCACTGGTAGTCACCGAACACGTCGGTGCCGTTGAAGATGTCGTTGTTGATCAACACCGCGGTGCTGATCAGTTCCGACAGCGGGCTGTCGAAGGACGCCAGCGAGATCTGGGCCGGCGGCGCTGCGGGCAGCACGCCGATGCCGACGGCGAGAGCCGTACCGGCGATCAGGGGTGAACGAACCGCGATGAGTGTCTGCATCGCATCAAGCTACTTGCTTAAGCTTGCCGCCATGTGCCGTTGGTGTGAGCCGTCCCCCATCGCCGACCGTCTGACCGAGGGCCTGTATCTGCCGGCCCGCCGGCACGCCGCCTCCGCACCACAGGGTGGACCATCGGCCCCGCCCACCGTCGCCGACGTCATCTTCCAGAGCGGCACCATCCGCACCATGGCCGGCGATCCGGTCCAGGCGCTGGCCATCGCGGGCTCCACCATCCTGGGCGCCGGTTCGGCCGATGACATGCAGGCCCTGAAAGGCCCCAAGACCCGGATCGTCGACCTGGCCGGCCGCACCCTGCTGCCGGGCCTGGTCGACCCGCACCACCACTACACCCTGGCTGCCGTGCTCGGCGGCGCCCTGAAAGACGTCGGCTACACCCAGTTCCACACCAGGGCCGAGATGCTCGTCCACCTCAAGGGCATCGCGGCGAAAACCGAAGCCGGACAATGGATCGCCTGCGGCTTCTACGACAACCTGCTGCAGGGCGGCGACCTCACCGGAGCCGATCTCGACGCCGTATCGACCGCACATCCGATCTTCGTCATGTACGTCAACGGCCACGTCGGCGCCGCCAACGCGTGCGCGTTCGAGAAGGCCGGCGTCGCCGAGGATGTCGGAACCCTGCCCGGCGGCGGGCATTTCGGCAGAGGGGCCGACGGCAAGCTCGACGGCAGCATCTACGAGCAGCCGGCCCTGCTGCGCTTCATCGGCGCGGCCGTCCCGGCCGGCACGCCGCAGGCGATGGCCGAGGCGATCATGGCCTACACCAAGAAGGTGGCGGCGGCGGGCAACACCACCCTGCATGAGCCCGGCACCATCCGGCCGCAGGCCATCGACGGCCTTGCGCAACTGTCCAACGCTCTCGACGTCCGGCTGTCCGCCAGCTTCAGCACCGACGCCGCCGAGGCGAGCAAGACCTTCGCCGCGCTGGGCCCGTCGAACAAGGCCCGCCACATCGCGGGCAGCCGGCTGTCGCTGTACGGCATGAAGATGTGGGCCGACGGGTCCAATCAGGCCGAGATGGCCGCACAGTCGCAGCCGTATCTGAACAGCACGAGCACCGGCAAGGCCAACTACACCCCGACCGAGTTCGCCGCGCTGTGCCAGTCGGCCAAGGACGCCGGCTGGCCGATCATGATCCACTGCCAGGGCGATGCCGCGGTGCAGGAGGCCATCGACGCCATCGAGGCGGTGTACGGCAAGGACTCCCCACTCGGCATCAACCGCATCGATCACGCGACGATGGCCCGCCGCGATCAGATCGAGCGGATGAAGACCCTCGGCATCGAGCCGACGTTCATCCCGGACTTCATCTATCTGTACGGCGCGGCCTACCGCGATCAGATCTTCGGCGCGCAGCGCGCGGAGTTCATGGCGCCGGCCGGTGCGGCCGCCCAGGCCGGGAT
The DNA here is from genome assembly GCA_964344085.1 of uncultured Mycobacterium sp. GTDB lineage: Bacteria > Actinomycetota > Actinomycetes > Mycobacteriales > Mycobacteriaceae > Mycobacterium. Next base: position 22,013 of record CAYFMA010000024.1, on the reverse strand, counting down.
GGAGTTCTCGCTGCATTCCGATGCCCCCGCCGCGGGCCTGCCGCCGAACCCGCTGCGCATCGTGCAGACCGCCGTCACCCGGCGCTGCTCGGTCGACGGATCGGTGCTCGGGAAGGATCTGTGCCTCACGATCGATCAGGCGATGAGGGCCGTCACGATCAACGCCGCCCGCCATATCGGGCTGGCCGACACCATCGGCACACTGGAGGCCGGCAAGGAAGCCGATCTCACCATCCTCGAGTCCGACCCGTACACCAGCGATCCGGAGAAGATCGAGACCATCACGGTCTCGGAAACCTGGGTGGCCGGACAGAAGAAATTCGGCTAGATCAGCTCGGCTAAATCAATGACGGGGAGACCGGGCGTTGCGGCGTCCTGCTCACCGTGCGCACGATCGTCCAGCCCACCAGCGCACCGAGGGCGATCGAGATGATGGCGGCCCCGGCCACGCTCAGGTTGGCCAGGCTCGTCAGATCGCCGGCGGCCGTCCGTCCCAGCGACATGAACGTCAGCTGCCCGGGCACCAGTGACCAGAACGCGGCCAGGGTCAGCACGGTGGCCGGTGGGGCGCCCTTGATCTGAGAGCTCAGTACGGCGAACGGGATCGCCACCATGGCGGCGATGAAGCCGGAGTGGCCGATGTTGAGCGCCTCCCCGGCGAAGGTCTGGGTCAGGGTGGCCACCGCGATGGTCAGCAGCAGCCAGAAGAACGAGCGCTTGGGCGCGGACAGATAGATGTAGAGCCCGACGGCGATCACCGGGATCGACGCGTAGACCGTCCACGGCCCCAGAACCGGCTGCGGCGCCAGCGGCGGGATCTCACCGGCGATGCGGATACCGAGCACCACGCCGTAGATCAGCAGACCCATCTGGGCGAGCCCGTAGATCGTGCGACTCGCGCCGGAAATGATTCTGCCGCCGGCCAATTCGATGCTGCCGATCACCAGCGTCATACCCGGCAGGGTCGCGATCAGCGCCGGGGTGATCACCCGCAACAGTCCGCTCTCGGCGACGTCGGCGACGAACCAGGTGGCCAGCAGGGTGACGACGACCGCCGCGAAGGTGGGCAGGATCGGCGCCATGTTCGGATACGGCCGGGCGATCTGCACGATGAGGCCGACAACCAGACCGAGGAACAGATGCGCCAGCAGACCCTTCCAGGACGGGTCGATCACCATGCCGAAGCCGACCGAGGTCAACGCGTAGCCCAGCGTGGTGGTCCACGGCCCGAACCGCGGTGGCAGATTCCGGGCGGCACGCACCGCCTCGACGGCATCCTTCGGGGTGATCGCGCCGGCGGCGGCCAGGTTGAGGATCTCGTCGGTCTTGCCCGCCATGTTCATCTGCCCGGAGCTCTGGACGGAGGTCTCCATCTGATAGGCGGAGGTGCCGATCTGGATCAGCAGCATGGTGGGCAGCACGGCCGCCTGCACGGTCTCGGTGGTGTAGCGGGCGCCGATCTGCAGCAGACGCTGCTCGACCACCTGGACGGGCTGGGAGGTCTCCACCATGGCGACGCCGATCTCGCGCAGCATGTCGGCCACATCGGCCGGGTCGTAGCTGCCCGGCGGCGCCAGCGCCGGCGGCACCGGCTTACGCAGCTTGTCGCTGATCCAGGACATGCCGCGATGCTAGTTCCAGGGGGCGTTCATCAGGCGGATCGCCATCGAGTGCGCGCGAGTGGCGCAGGAGAAGTAGATGCTGGCCAGCAGCCCGGGCTGGCGCAGCGCGTTGGGGATGAACCCGGTGAAGCAGACCATGTCGTCGACATAGGCGTAACTGCCGAACCCGTAGCCGGCGACCTGGCGGGTGAGGTCGGCGGCGTTGAGGTCCAGTGACATCCGCACACCGAGAGCCGGGCTGTCGGCTGCGAGTGGGAAGCGCTGCACGATCAGCAGGCCGTTGCCGTAGATCGGGTGGACCTGCTCGCCGGTGAGTACGCACAGTGAGGTGCGCTCACCGAACGGGAACTCGACGGTGGCGCCGAGTCCGGCGTGCGAGGAGCGCACCGCCGGCGGCGCCGACATGTACTGCTTGACCGACTCCTCGAATTCCTCGGCCTGCCAGGCGCACGGCTGCTTGCCCTGCTCGAGGAACATGCCCGCGGTGAAGCACATATCGTCGGGCTCCGGCCGCAGGCCGTTGGTGGGGTGTCCACTCAAGGCCGGCTTGGCGTCGAACTGTTCGGCGAAGACCGGGCCGAGGGTGCGCGCCTCGGCGATCTGCAGCACCGCGGCGCTGGAGATCAGGATCCGCATCCAGGACGCGATCTCGCCGTGCACCCGCACCAGCGAGCACAGGCTCAGAGTTCGGGTCGCCTCGTCGTAGACGGGTCCGTCCATCGCCGCGCAGCGCATCGGTCCGTCGTTGAGGTCCTTGAGCACCTCGTCGGTGAGGTCCAGATCGGTCAGCAGCTCGGTGCGCACCGCGATGGTGAAGCCGGGCTGTCCGTCGGGACCGGTGTCCTCGCCGATGACCTCGATGGTCTGGGCGTTCTGGTCGGCCCACCAGGTGAAACCGGTCGGCGTGCGGACCGCCCATTCGTCGTCCACCTGCAGTTGGACGTTGTAGAGCCAGTCGATGGTCTGTGCGCCGAGGTTCATCGCAGTGAACCTACCGTGGCCCCCGGAGCGGCCCCTTAGTCTCTAGGGAGTCCCCGATCGGGGGAATGAGGAGGAACCGTGGCTGACACCCCCGCGAAGAAGGCGGCCAAGAAGGCGCCGGCCAAGAAAGCCGCCGCCAAGAAGGCGCCGGCGAAGAAGGCCGCCGCCAAGGCCGCCCCGAAGAAGGCGCCGAAGGTGCTGCGCGGTGAGGACACCATCACCCAGGCCCGCCGCCTCGGCGGCTGGGACTTCGCGACCTGGCGGATGGCAACCGACGATCCGGTCATGCGCTCGACCATCCTCGGCGTGCTGGTGCTGGAGAAGAGCCCGGACTGGGAGAGGCTCTGCGATCGCTACGAGCGGGCCACCCGACTCGCCCCGGTGCTGCGCTCCAAGGTGGTCGAGGGGCCGCTCGACCTGCAGACCCCGCGGGTGGTCGTCGACCCGAACTTCGATCTGTCCTTCCACATGCGCCGGTTCAGCATGCACAAGGGTTCGACGTGGGACGACGTGCTCGCGGTGGCGCGGCGCGCGAGTATGGCCGACTTCGACAAGGATCGTCCGCTGTGGCAGGTGACGCTGCTGGAGGATCTGCCCGACGGCCGTTCGGTGGTGATCCAGAAGCTGCACCATGCGATCGCCGACGGGCAGGGCGCGGTGCAGATCGCACTGGCGGTGCTGGACTTCGCCGAGGAGGGCGCCGATCTGGGCCCGATGCCCGATGCCCCCGAACCGGTGGTGCTGGACACCAAGGGCTTCCTGCAGGCTGTGGTCCGCAACAACGTGGGGCTGGCGATGCGCACCGCCGAGGATGTCATCAAAGGCATCGGGCCGCTGGCGATGTCGATCATCAAGGACCCGCTGGGCGCAATCGGTTCGGTGCGCGAGAACGTCGAGTCGCTGATCAAGTTCACCAAGGTTCCCGGCGGGCCGATGTCGCCGATCATGCAGGGCCGCAGCATCAACTACCACTTCGACACCATCGAGCTGGACTTCGATCTGTACAAGGCGGCCTCGAAGAAGCGCGACCGCACGGTCAACGATCTGTTCCTCGCGGCGATCAGCGTGGGGCTCAACCACTATCACGAGGCGATGGGCCATCCGATCGACGCGCTGCGGATGAACATGCCGATCTCGTTGCGCACCTCGGCCGAGCAGACCAATGCGGTGACCATCGCACGCTTCGAGATCCCGGTGAGCAACGATGTCGACAACATCCTGGCCACCGCTGCCGAGACCGTTCGCAGCTGGCGCGCCGAGCCGGCGCTGAAACTGGCCGACTATCTCGCCGAGCTGAGCCGTTTCCTGCCGCCGGACAAGGTGTCGGCGGCCGCGCAGACGTCGGACCTGACGGCGTCGAACGTGCCGGGTATCCCGGTGCCGGTGTGGCTGGCCGGAGCGAAGGTCGAGCGGATGTACCCGTTGGTCGGCACCATCGGTGCGGCCATCAACGTCACGATGCTGACCTACTGCGGTACCGCCAGCGTGGGAGTCAGCAGCGACGACGCGGCGGTCGGTGACCGTGAGCAGCTGATGGAGAGCCTGCGCTACGGTTTCCACGAAGTCATTGGACCCGAGGTGATCACGAAGGACCCGCTGAGCTGATGAAACTCCTGCTTGCCGTTCTCGCCTTGACCGCCCTGCTCACCGGGTGCTCGACGACGACGCAGGCCGCCCAGGCCGGTGCGGCCGGCCGGGTCGGGGTGGCCGAGTTCGCGAAGGTGGTCGAGCAGCCGGGGGTTCAGATCATCGACGTCCGGACGCCTGCCGAGTTCGCCGACGGCCACATCGCCGGTGCGGTGAACATCCCGGTGCAGCAGCCGGACTTCATCGAGCGCATCGCGCGGCTGGACCCGAAGGCCACCTACGCCGTCTACTGCCGCAGCGGCCACCGGTCGAAGATGGCGGTGGCCCAGATGCAGGGGGCGGGCATCACCCACATCTACGAACTGGCCGACGGGCTCAACGGGTGGACGGCCGACGGGCACACCCTCGTCCAGAGGTGACAGCCCTCCCCCGGGCGATCAGTTCGCCGATCGCAGCGCCTCGAGTAGCAGCGGATCCAATGCGCCGGGATCGATCCGGGCGTACTGCTCGAGCTGACTGATCATCGCCACCGTCCAGAACGATTTGAGGTGACCGGCGATACGGTCGACGGCCTGATCGTGGGGCAGCGCGGCGTTGTTGCGGGCGATCTCCCCGCCCATCCGGATCAGAGTGTCGATCTGCATTCGGCGGTCTCGTCCAAGTCGATGGGGCCGCGGCTGCGGGGACTGACCTCGACCGCGGTCACCTTGTACTCCGGGCAGTTCGTCGCCCAGTCCGAGTACTCGGTGGTGACGACGTTCGCTCCGCTCAACGGGAAGTGGAAGGTGGTGTAGACCACGCCCGGCGGCACCCGCTCCGAGATCGCCGCGCGCATCACCGTCGAGCCCACCCTGCTCGCCAAGGTGACCCAGGAACCGTCGGCGATGCCACGCGTCTCGGCATCCGACTCATGGATCTCCAGGACGTCCTCGTCATGCCAGGCGACGTTCGGGGTGCGGCGGGTCTGCGCCCCGACGTTGTACTGGCTCAGGATCCGGCCGGTGGTCAGCAGCAGCGGGTAGCGCCGGCTGCTGCGCTCCTCAGTCGGCACGTACGGGGTGAGCTGGAATGCGCCGTCGCCTCGCACGAACCGCCCGACATGCATGATCTCGGTGCCCAACGGGTGCTCGGCGTTGCACGGCCACTGCACACTGCCGACCTCGTCGAGCAACGCGAAGGACACCCCGGCGAACGTCGGCGTCAGAGCAGCGATCTCGTCCATGATCTGAGCTGACGAGTCGTAGTGCATCGGGTAACCCATCGCGGCGGCCAGATCGCAGGTGATCTCCCACTCCTGCTTACCGGTGCGTGATGCCATCACCGGGCGCACCCGGTTGATGCGGCGTTCGGCGTTGGTGAACGTTCCGTCCTTCTCCAAGAACGACGTGCCGGGCAGGAAGACGTGTGCGTAGCGGGCCGTCTCGTTGAGGAACAGATCCTGCACGATCAGCAGTTCGAGGGACTCCAGCGCCTTCTGCACGTGCTGGGTGTTGGGATCGGACTGCGCGACGTCCTCGCCCTGGATGTAGAGCGCACGGAAGTCACCGGCGATGGCGGCGTCGAACATGTTGGGAATCCGCATACCGGGTTCGGACTGCAGGGCGGTGCCCCACAACGCCTCGAACTGCTCGCGCACTGCTGTATCGGAGACGTGCCGGTAGCCGGTGAACTCGTGCGGGAAGGATCCCATATCGCAGGAGCCCTGCACATTGTTCTGCCCGCGCAGCGGGTTGACGCCGACCCCGTCGCGGCCGATGTTGCCGGTCGCCATCGCCAGATTGGCCATCGCCATCACCATCGTGGATCCCTGCGAGTGCTCGGTGACGCCCAGGCCATAGTAGATCGCCGAATTCGGGCCGGTCGCGTACAGCCTTGCCGCCGAACGGATTTCGGCGGCAGGCACACCGGAAAGCTCCTCGACCGCTTCGGGACTGTTCTCCGGGTGCCGGATGAACTGCTCCCACTCCCGGTACAACGTCCCGTCGCAGCGGTCGCGGACGAAGGCGGTGTCGACCAGGCCTTCATCGACGATTGCGTGCGCCATGGCGTTGATCACCGCGACGTTGGTGCCGGGCCGCAGTTGCAGATGATGGTCGGCGGCGATGTGCGGTGAGCGCACCAGGTCGATGCGTCGCGGGTCTACGACGATCAGCCGGGCACCCTCCCGCAGCCGCCTCTTCATTCGGGAACCGAACACCGGATGCGCCTCGGTGGGGTTGGCGCCGATGACCATGATGACGTCGGCGTGCGCCACGGATTTGAAGTCCTGGGTGCCGGCTGAGGTGCCGAAGGTCTGCTTGAGGCCGTAGCCGGTCGGCGAGTGGCACACCCGCGCACAGGTGTCGACGTTGTTGTTGCGCATCGCCGCGCGCACCATTTTCTGCACAACGAACACTTCCTCGTTGGTGCACCGCGAGGAGGTGATGCCGCCGATGCTGTCCACGCCGTGACGCGCCTGGATTTCCTTCAGCCGCCCGGCGGCGTGGCCGATCGCCTCCTCCCACGACACCTCGCGCCACGGTTCGTTGATCGAGGCCCGGATCATCGGAGTGGTGATGCGATCGGGGTGGGTGGCGTACCCCCAGGCGAAGCGGCCCTTCACGCACGAGTGGCCCTCGTTGGCGCCGCCATCCTTGTACGGGACCATCCGCACCAGTTCGTCGCCTCGTAGTTCTGCCTTGAACGAGCAGCCCACCCCGCAGTAGGCACAGGTGGTCAGCACGGTGCGGGTGGGAGTGCCCAGTTCGATGACCGACTTCTCCGACAGGGTGGCCGTCGGGCAGGCCTGCACACACGCCCCGCAGGCAACGCACGCGCTGCCGAAGAAATCAGTTCCGCCCGGGCTGACCTTGGAATCGAAGCCGCGGCCGACGATCGTCAGCGCCAGCGTGCCCTGGATCTCGTCGCAGGCGCGCACGCAGCGGCTGCACACGATGCATTTGGATTCGTCGAAGCTGAAGTACGGGTTCGAGTCGTCGGTGGGAGCGTCGAGGTGGTTCTCCCCCGCGTATCCGTAGCGCACGTCGCGCAGTCCGACGACGCCGGCCATATCCTGCAGTTCGCAGTCGCCGTTGGCCGGGCAGGTCAGGCAGTCCAGCGGATGGTCGGAGATGTAGAGCTCCATGACATTTCGGCGCAGCCGCTCCAGCTTCGGCGTCTGGGTGCGCACCACCATGCCGGGCTCGACCGGAGTCGTGCAGGACGCCGGGGTGCCCTTCTTGCCGTCGATCTCCACCAGACACAGCCGGCAGGATCCGAAGGCCTGGAGCGAGTCGGTGGCACACAGCTTCGGCACGGTCATCCCCGCCTCGGCGGCGGCGCGCATGACCGATGTTCCCGCCGGCACGGTGACCGTGGCCCCGTTGATCTGCAGGCTCACCTGCTCCTCGGAGTCCGCTCGGGGCGTGCCGTAGTCCGGTTCGTTGAGAAGAGTCATCGGAAGTCCTCCCCGAAGTGGCGCAGAGCGCTGCGCACCGGAAGCGGCGTCAGCCCGCCCATCGCGCACAGCGATCCGTCCGTCATCGTCTCGCACAAATCCTCGAGTAGTTCCAGGTTACGTTCCCGGTCCACCCCGGCGGTGATCTTGTCGATGACCTCCACCCCGCGGGTCGACCCGATCCGGCACGGCGTGCACTTCCCGCAGGATTCGACGGCGCAGAACTGCATCGCGAAACGGGCCTGGGCCGCCATGTTCACGGTGTCGTCGAAGACGACGATCCCGCCGTGGCCGAGCAGGCCCCCGGCGGCGGCGAGTGCCTCGTAGTCCATCGGAACGTCCAGGGCCGATGCCGGGAAGTAGGCCCCGAGTGGCCCGCCTACCTGCACCGCCCGCACCGGCCGGCCGGAGCGGGTACCGCCGCCGAAGTCCTCGACCAACTCGCGCAGACTCACGCCGAAGCCCAGTTCGACGATGCCCCCGCGGGCGATGTTGCCGGCCAGTTGGAACACGCTGGTTCCGCGCGAGCGGCCGGCACCGATCCCCTGGTACACCGCCGGCCCGTCGGCCAGTATCTGCGGCACCGCGGCAAGGGTGAGCACGTTGTGCACCAGGGTCGGTTTGCCGAACAGTCCCTCAAGCGCCGGGATGGGCGGCTTGGGACGCACCATGCCGCGTTTGCCCTCGAGGCTCTCCAGCATCGCGGTCTCCTCGCCGCACACGTAGGAGCCCGCCCCTTCGACGATGCGGACGTCGAAGGTCTCGCCGAGCCAGCCGTCCACCCGGGCGATGTCGACGGCGGTGCGCAACGTGGCGATCGCGGCGGGATACTCCGAACGCACGTAGATCAGTCCGCGGCTGGCGCCGAGTGCCGCGCCGGCGATCGCCATTCCCTCCAGCAGGGTGAACGGATCACCTTCCATGAGCATGCGGTCGGCGAAAGTGCCGCTGTCTCCTTCGTCGGCGTTGCAGCAGATGTACTTCTGATCGGCGTCCGCTTCCAGAACGGTGCGCCATTTGAGCCCGGCCGGAAAGCCCGCGCCGCCGCGGCCGCGCAGACCCGAGGCCAGGACGGCACCGACCACGGCATCGGATGCCATGCCCTGCGCCCTGGTGAGCCCGGTGAGTCCTCCGGCGGCGCGGTAGGCGTCGAGATCGAGCGGGTCGTTGAGCCCGACCCGGGCGAAGCTCAGCCGCTGCTGGCGGGCGAGCCAGCCGATGTCCTCGACGCGGCCGTGGCACAGCGGATGCGTTGCGCCGTCAAGCATTCCGGCTGCCAGCAGCGATTCGACGTCGTCGGGGGCCACCGGCCCGTAGCCGATGCGGCCCTCCGCGGTGTCCACTTCGACGAACGGTTCCAGCCACAGCATGCCGCGCGAGCCGTTGCGGACGATCTCCACGCGCGGGGCCAGTTCGCTGATGATCGCGGCCACCGCGTCGGCGCCGACGGAGCGGGCGGCCGAATCCCGCGGTACGTAGACGCGTCCGGTCATCGGGCCGCCTCCATCGCGGCCTGGAGAATGGCGATATCGCAGCGACCGATCAGCCGGCCGTTCACCATCGCGGCCGGGCCGAGCGCGCAATTGCCGAGGCAGTACACCGTCCGGATCTCGACATCGGGTGCCCCCTTCACCGCGGTGTCGATCTCGGCGGCGAGGCTTCGCGACCCCTGAGCCTGACACGCCTCGGCGCCGCAGACGTCGACGACGATGTCGGCCGGGGGTGTACGGCGCAGATCGTGGTAGTAGCTGACGACTCCGACCACCTCGGCGCGACTGACGTTGAGGAAGTCCGTCACCGCATCGATCGCCTCGTCCGTCACATAACCGAACTCATGTTGGATTCGCTGCAGGCACGGGAGGATCAGTCTCTCCTCCTGCGGAAGCTCCTCGAGGACTCTTGACAATGCAGAAGCCTGGGCCGTCAACACATCACCGCCTGAACTTGCCTTTTTCCAACAAGTTTCGTCAAACCGCTTGACAGTAACTCTAGACAGGTCGAGTGTCTGCCATGTCGGGGTTACTGCGACAGGGTCGTCGCATTTAACTATCCATGGGAGGAGTTCCGAACACATACCAATCAGCGGATTTGTCTAATTTGTGGCGGATGAATCCGATTGTCGCTCAACGCCGATTAATGAGGGCACCACCGGTGTCCCAGTGGCTTTTGAGAGGAGCGACAAGGTATGGCCTCTGTTGGACTGCTCTATGTCGGAGCGATTCTGTTCCTCAACGGCTGCATGCTGCTGGGTTGGGTGGACTCCCGCTCAGCGGTCCCGTTGAACATCTTCGTGGGGATCCTTCAGGTCATCACACCGACCTATCTGATCTTCACCGCCGACGGTGACACCACCAAGATCTTGGCGGCCTCGGGGTTGTACCTGTTCGGGTTCACCTACCTCTACGTCGCCTTCAATCTGTGGAACGACCTCGACGGGACCGGACTGGGATTCTTCTCGCTGTTCGTCGCGATCTGCGCGATCGTCTACTCGGTGTTCGCCTTTCACGACGGCGCGTACACGTTCGGGGTGATCTGGCTCTTCTGGGCGTACCTGTGGGGGCTGTTCTTCCTGTTGCTCGGCCGGGGACAGGAGTCGCTGGGTCGCTACACCGGATCGGTGGCAGCGGTGCAGGGCTGGGTCACCGGCGCCATTCCGTCATTCCTGCTGTTGACCGACCGCTGGAAGGAACTCGACTCCTCCCGCAACGTCGCGATCGGTCTGGCCGTATTCGGTGTCGTCGTCTTCGGCGCACTGTCATTCCTGGTGCGCCGGCAGCCTGCCGCCGCTTCGTCAGCCGCTTAGAAAGGAACACCCGCCGTGCCGCAGAACCTGTTTCCTCTCGATGACAAGAAATCCTTCAAGAACCAGAAGCACGTCGGCCACAACCGCTGGCATCCCGACATTCCAGCCAACGTGACGGTCAAGCCCGGTGATGTGTTCCGAGCCGACTGCCGCGAGTGGTTCGACGGGGCGATCCGCAACGACGACTCCGCCGACGACGTGCGTGACGCACCACTGGCCGGCGTACATGTGCTCTCCGGGCCGTTCCGGGTCCAGGGAGCCAAGCCGGGTGATCTCCTGGTGGTCGACATCCTCGATATCGGACCGTGCGACACCGAGGACCCCAAGGGCATCTCCGGTCAGGGCTGGGGCTACACCGGCATCTTCCCCACCGAGAACGGCGGCGGCTTCCTCACCGAGTGGTTCCCCGATGCCTACAAGGTCATCTGGGACTTCCGCGGCGGAGTGGCCACGTCTCGGCACGTGCCCGGGGTGTCCTATGTCGGCATTCAGCATCCCGGCCTGATGGGCACCGCCCCGTCGAAGAAGCTGCTGGACCGGTGGAACAAGCGCGAGGGCGCACTGATCGCCACCGATCCCGATCGTGTTCCGCCCCTTGCACTTCCACCCAATCCGGACAGCGCGATCCTCGGAAAGCTCAAAGGCCGGGAGTTCGACCGGGTGGCCAAGGAGGCTGCGCGTACCGCTCCCCCGCGCGAGAACGGCGGCAACCAGGACATCAAGAACTTCACCAAGGGAACGCGGGTGTTCTACCCGGTGTTCGTCGACGGAGGCAATCTATCCTTCGGCGATCTGCACTTCTCCCAAGGTGACGGCGAGATCACCTTCTGCGGTGCCATCGAGATGGGCGGCTACATGGTGCTCGGCGTCGACGTCATCAAGGACGGTATGGCCAAGTACGGCGTCGGAGAGAACGCCATCTTCATGCCCGGCACCACCGATCCGCAGCACAGTGAGTGGCTGGCGTTCTCGGGCACCTCGGTGACACTCGATGATGAGCAGAAGTATCTGGATCCGTTCCTGGGCTATCAGCGGGCATGTCTGCACGCCATCGACTACCTGGAGAAGTTCGGCTACAGCCGGATCCAGGCACTGATGGTGCTGGGCACGGCACCGATCGAGGGCCGACTCTCCGGTGTCGTCGACATTCCCAACGCATGCTCGACGGTGTACCTGCCGACGTCGATCTTCGATATCGACATCCGGCCGGGCAAAGGCCCCGTGCCGAAGGTCAAGGGCGGCAAGGCGGTTCCCAAGTCACTGTGGAAGAACCACAAGAAGTGGGCGCCCTACCCCTGGAAGTGAGGACTAGGGGCGAGGCAGCTTCTGCAGTCGCGGATCGGGCGGTGCCATCGGTGTGGGCTTGCTGTTCACCCGCCCGCCGCGCGGGATGGAGGTGACGACCTCGGGACGGTCGGCGCTGGCGTGGGTGGAGTCGATGGCGTTCATCCGCCTGGCGTCGACCGCTGACAGCATGGGAGAGGAGTAGACCCTCTTGGCCGGCGATCCGCAGGATGGGCAGTCGACATTCTGCGGCGCCGTGCCGACCGGGAAGGCGTGGTCGGCCGGACCGTGCTCATCGCAGCGGAAGGTGTAGTTAGCCATTGCACGATTGTTGATGGGAGGCGCTCAACCGTCAATGGCCTGTACTGTCGGCATTCATGCTCCATGTCGAGCGCCGCGGTACCGGCCCGAGATTGTTGTACTGCAATGGTTCCGGCGCGAGCCTGCGCGAGGTGCGACCGCTGCTGAACATCCTCAGCCGGGACTTCGACCTGCTGGCGTTCGACTACCGGGGCATGGGAGCCAGTCCCCCGGCGGCCGAGCCGTACACCATGGCCGACCTCGCCGCCGATGTCACGCACGTCCTCGACGACGCCGGCTGGGATCGAACGGCGTTGGTGGGCTTGAGTTTCGGCGGCATGGTGGCCCAGGAGTTCGCCGTGAACCATCCCGAACGTGTCTCGCGACTGGCGTTGTTGTGCACGTCCCCGGGTGGTGCGTTCTCGTCGTTCCCACTGGAGACGCTGGCCGATCTGCCTGCCGACGAGCGCCATGCCCGCAGTCTGCAGTTGGCCGACCGGCGCGGAAATGCGGACTGGCTGGTCGCCGAGCCACCGACGCAGGAGACCGCGGAGCAGGCGACCGGACGGCTGCTGCAGATGCAGGCCCGCAGGGGTCACAACGTGCTGGACCGACTGGGGAACATCACCTGCCCGACGTTCGTCGGCAGCGGCCGCTACGACGACATCGCGCCGGTGATCAACGGGCAGGCGATCGCCGACCGGGTGCCGGAGGCGACCATGCACATCTACAACGGCGGCCACATGTTCATGGCTCAGGACCCGGCGGCGTGGCCGGAGATCATCGGGTTCCTGGCGGGCTAGCCGCCGGGAAGCAATGTCCTTTTTGCCCGCCTCGTAGCGACAGGCGGACTTTGAGTTATTCGCCTCCGCTCCTGGATACCCAGAAACTGCCTCTTGAAAGAAGCGGTGCATATCTCGGAATATTTGCCAGTTGGGATCCAGGCAGATCACGAGATCCTTATTCTCGTCGCTGTGACGACCCCACCGAACGGAACAGATACGTTGCGGGATTCCTTCAACTCCGCTTGGTCGAAGGCGTCCTTCCCGGATGAGAATCGCGCGTTTGTCGAGCGGGTCTGCGCGGAGGTCGGCATCTCGAGGTTTGAGTTCAAGCCTCTGTCCTACCGGTACATCGCGGCCACCAGGCGTGACGGAACCGGAGAGTTACGGATCCACTGGGGATGCACCACCGGCTTCACCGAAGTGGAAGCGCGACACTTCGGCGCCGGCGCAGACGAGGTTCGCGTCAGCAGCACCCAGGACAACACCTGGCTGGTATCCCATCCAGAGCATCGCGACGTGAGTCTTCGCGGACCTGCCGCGAAGACTCAACGGCGCGAATCTCAGCTGTGCCCCACGTGCAGCAGCTATCAGCTGTCTGTCACCGGCAAGTGCCCGTCCTGCGACGAGGACTAGTCGACCTCGAGTACTAGGCCACGTCATCCCGCAGCGGCCCGTCCCACGGCCGGCGGGTTCCTCGCCACATCACCGGCTGTGACCGGTGCACCGGCGCCGACGGTCCGATGTGCAACGGGATGTTGATCGGGCGCTCGGCGAAGTAATCCGTGGCCGGGGCAGCCACATCGCGAGCCCATACTGATCCGAACCACGTCATCCCGCCGTTGCGGTGCCAGCCGAAATGGAACGCGTCCTCCAGACAACGGATTTTTCCGTCCGGGGCGATGGCGTCGCAGAACATCGGCTCGGCAGGCGGCGGTGCGGGTGTGCGCCGTCGGCCGCGCAGGAACGCACCGCCGTAGACGACCGCAAGCGTTCCGCACACAGATTCCAAGACCAACCACAGGGATTGCATCGGACGGACTCAGTCGGTCGTCGACGGATCGGCGAACTCCAGGCCCGCCGGCCCGTCGTTGCGCACGGCGGCTTCCTGAACCAACGCGAACCGGTGGTTCAGCGCCCCGGCCACGGCCACGTAGGCACTGATCTCCCCGTTGAGTCCCTGCTCGATGCGGCCGACGAGTTGCCGGGAGACCCCCGCCCGTTCGGCCACGTCGCTCTGCGTCATGTACGCCTTGACTCGCGCCTCCCGCAGAACGGCGCCGACTGCTTCCAACTGTTCCTGCACGTCATCCCCCATGTATGTCACAGTATCATGACATTGATGGAACGGTACCCTTACATCGGGAAGTGGTCGCTCCCCCGGTCGTCACCCGGGATCACCGGGATGACGATGTCCGACGGGTGCTCGGCGTCATGCAGGATCGTCTGGGTCGCGGGCCGCATCTCGACGTCGTGCCCGAACGGCGCACCGGTGTTGGGATTCGGGGCGAACTGCGGGTAGTCGCTACTGGAGATCTCCACCCGGATGCGGTCACCGGCCGAGAACAGATAACTCGTCGGCCAGATCGCGATCTTGTACTGATACGGCCGGCCCGGTTCGATCGGCGACGGGTTCGACAGCGAGTCGCGGAACGCCGCGCGCAGAATCCCGTTGTTGAGGTTGATCGCCTCGCCGTCGGGTTTGACGACGAGCAGTTTCGCGGTGAAGTCCGTGTCGACGGCCGAGGAAGAAGCCCATAGGTCGACGGTCACCGGCCCGGTCACCTCGGTGTCGGCGGTCAGCGGATCGCTGCTGTAGACCAGAACATCGGAGCGTTGCTCGGTGGGCGTCTGGTCATACGGACCGATGGGCCCGGTCTCGGCACTGCAGCACGAGTGCCCGCCGATGCTCGGCACCGGGTTGGCCGGGTCATAGATGTAGCGGTCGGGATCCTGCGGGCCACTGGGCGTCGCGGTGCTCAACGTTCCCTTGCGGCCGCCGATCCCGCCCTTGCCGCCGAGGTAGTAGCGCGTCCACCGGGTGTCGGGCAGCGGCCAGGTATGCGACGTCTTCCACCGGTTGGCGCCCATCAGGAAGTAGTCCACCCGAGGATCGGTGGAGACACCATTGTCGACGCCCTTGAGAAAGTGGTCGTACCAGGCCAGCGTCAGTTCGTTGACGGGGCTATCGGCCACCGCGCCGATATCCTTGAGCATCGGCGCGGGCGTGGAACCTGTTCTGCCCCAAGCGAGATGGTCCCAGGGGCCGATGACCAGACGCTGATGCCGGCGCGCCTCCGGAGTGCCGGCAGTCGACGCCATCCCGGCGAAGTTGCCGATCGAGCCGTCGAGGAACGCGTCGTACCAGCCGGCCATGTTCAGAACGGGAACCCGCACCGAGTCGTAGTGGTCGCGGATGCTCCACTGCTTCCAGAAGTCGTCGCGCGTCGAGTGCTGGATCCACTGGAAGTACCACGGCGCGACTGCCGGATCGCCGGGCCGAAGGGGCGGCAACCGGTCGTAGGGGCGGAACGCCATCCAGCGGCCTGTCTCAGTCTGTGCGGCCTTGAGTTCACGGACGACCACGTCGTCGTGGCGGTTGCTCGCCGCATCCTCGGCGAGATACATCGACCACGGCAGGATGAACGCCAGCCGGAATTCCCCGCCCTGGTAGGTCCAGCCGTCGTAGTAGTCGGCTGCGGTGTTGGACGGGACGATCGTCACCAGGTGCGGCGGGGCCGTCACCGCGGCCAGCCATTGGGTGGCGCCGACATAGGACGACCCGTACATGCCGACCTTGCCGTTGGAACCGGGCAGGGCCGCGGCCCATTCTACGGAGTCATACCCGTCGTCGCGGTCGTGGGCGTACTCCTCGAAGGTTCCCCCCGAGGTTCCGGTGCCCCGAACATCCTGCACCACAACGAGATAGCAGTGCGAGGCGAACCAGTCCGGGCTCTGATAACGCGAGGGCTGCACCTGCGCGCCGGTCTTGCCGTACTGGGTGCGCATCAGGATCACCGGCACCGGGTCGGCGGACTGCGGGCGGAAGACGTCGGCACGCAACACGGTCCCGTCGCGCATGGTGGCGGGGACGTCGATCTGCTTGTCGACGGTGCACGGGCCGCGGCCGCTGTCCGGCGGCCAGTGCGATCCAGCGGCGGGCGCACGGGGACTGGGGCTGGTGCAACCGGCGAGGGTGACGGCGACGGCACCGATGGCTGCGAGTCGCCGGGTCGCTGCCGCGCCTCTCATCGGCCGAATCTATCAAGCACAGCTGTCAGACTGTCAGGCGTGAAGTCCGTTCCGATCGCCCTGGCCGCACTGGCTGTTGCGAGTGCCGTCAGTGCGGCTCCGGCCACGGCGACCCCCGGTGAGTACGCGTTCGCCTTCACCTGCAACCGCGATTCCTTGTCGGCCGACTTCGCCCAACGCGACCAGCTCCCGGAGACCGACGCCCCGCCGTCGACGTGGTACCCGCAGATCGGCCGGGGTCCCAAGGCCGCGGCGCTGCCTCCGGTCGCGGTTCCCGACGGCGCCGGCTGCAACCAGGCGACCTGGCGTCGGGAACGGATCGTCGCCACGGCGTTGCACTATCTCAACGTGCCCGGCAACCCGCAGGGCCTGCAGTACCGCCATCACCACATCCCGGCCTGGGATCCGCCGTCGTCCACCCAGCCACCGGATGCGGGGCCCGACGATCCGGAGCACTCACGCTCGCAGTCCCCCGCCACCTGGGCCGGCGGGCGTGGGCTGGACTGCTCCAGCTTCGCCGCGTGGGTCTACAACTACGGGCTCGGCCTCAAATTCAATGGCGACGTCCACCGTCAGTACGACGGCTCGGCCGGCCCGATGGGACAGCGCCTCTCGGCGCAGGGTCCGTTCGAACCGGGCGATCTCGTCTATCTGCACCCCAACGACGACCCTGCCATCGCGTCGCACGTGGTGATCTATCTCGACGACGCCCACATCGTCGACAGCCGGCTGGACGCCCAGGACCTCATCGGCGTCCAGATCCGCCGGCGCCAGGGCTGGTACCGCAACGCGATCCTCGGCGGGTGGCGGCCTACCGCCTAGGCGGTGGTGGTGTACCCGATGTCCTTGAGGATGCCGAGTTCGATGGCGCTCAGGACGCGGATGCCCAGGCCGGTGTCGGCGTAGGCGTTCATCAGCTTGGCGTTCGCTCCGGTGAAGGTGTCGTCGTCCAGGTGCGAGCCCGAGCTGCCGGACTCCCAGGGATTGGGCGTGAAGATCGGCACCGGTGCGCCGTAGGCGGCGATGGCGTTGGGGCCGACGAAGTACAGTCCGCCGGCGCCGCCGGTCAGGTTCGTGTTGTACGCGGTGTTGAACCGGTAGGTGGTCGCATTGATCACCCGGACGCGGGTGCTGGTGCCCATGAAGCTGTCGAAGGTCGTCCAGTTCGTTCCGGTGTTCCAGCCCGCCTCGTCGATGTAGCCCATGAAACCGTAGGCGTGCAGCAGCTCGTGCATCATCGTCGAGGTGAAGTCGTACTGGCTCCCGCCGACGGAATCGCCGTAGGCCCAATTGATTCCGAAGTTGACGTCGACGTTGCCGTCGGCCGCGGACCCGTTGGCATCGGTTCCGGTAAGCATCTTGTACTGCACGACGGTGTTGAAGAAACCCGAACCCGAACTGGTGAGGTCACTGCCCGTGGAGGCCAGCGTGCCGGAGTTCGGGTCACTGCTCGCCGTCACATCGAACGTCAGTGTCACCGGCTGGGACACCACGAAGTATGCGGCGATCCGGTCGGCCGAGTTCTGCAGAGCCGACTTGGCGGCGGCGGTCCAGTACTGCGATCCGCTGGTGTAGTTGAAGACGTAGGTCACCTTGTTGGTGACGACCGCCTGCGGGGCCACCGGCACCGTGACCGCGATCGCCGCCGTTCCGCCGTAGCCGTCGGCCGCGGTGACGGTGAAGGAGTCCGTCGTCGAACCTGTCGCCACCGCGCGCGCCGCCGGTGTCGGCGTGTAGGTGAAGCTGCCGTTGGTGGCGACCGTCACGCTGCCCTTGCTGGTGGTGGTCGAACCGGTGTAGGTCAGGGTGTCGCCGTCGGCGTCGGTGGCGCTGACCGATCCGGTGACCACACCGGTGGAGGAGTTCGGGGTGCCCACCGTTGTGGTGCCCGCCACCGGCGCGGTGTTCTTCGGGCTGATGGTCACGGTCACCGGGACTGCGGTGAGCCCACCGCGGCCGTCGCTGACGGTGACACTGAAGGTGTCGGTGGTGGCCGATGCCGTCGCGCCGATCTTGGCGGCGGCATGCCGCGCGGCCGAGGTCGGGGTGTAGGTGAACGCTCCGGTGTTGGTGTTGACGACGACCGCGCCCTTCGACGTGGTCGTGCTGCCGCTGTAGGTCAGCGGGTCGCCATTGGGATCGGTGGCGACGATCTGTCCGGTCACGACACCGGTTGCGGCATTGGGAATTCCGACCGTGGCCGAACCGGTCGGTGCGCCGTTGCCCACATGGAACGGCGTGACGCTCACGCTGACGGTGTCGACCGCGGTGTGGCCGCTGCTGCCGAGCAGGCCGAAGGTGAGCATGTTCAGCAGGCCGGCGATGCCGTGGATGTGGAACCCGGTGCCGGCGTCGCTGACGGTGACGCTGAAGGTGTCGGTGGTTCCCGTCGCCGCCAGCGCGGTGTCCGGGGTGTAGGTGAAGCTGCCGTCGGCGCCGAGTGCGACCTGGCCGTGGCTGGGGGTGGTGGTCACGCTGTAGGCCAGTGGGCTGCTGTCGGGGTCGGTGCCGACGAGCGTTCCGGTGACCAGGCCGTTGTAGCTCTGGCCGGGGTCGACGGTGTGCGTCAGCGTCGGGGTGGCGTTGAAAAACAACGACGACGTCGTATCGCTGCTCGCGGTCGCCGTGGCCTTCGCGGTCTGATTGCTGCGGCGGGCGACGGCCATCACCGCCCAGGACAGCGGCGACTCCGTGGGCGCCAGCGGATCACCGCCCAGGGCACGGTCCGGCAGTGCGGCCGCCGACGTCGCAACGGCGCTCTGTGCCGCCGCCGTCACCGGCGCCGCGGTGGGGACCGGGGCCGTCACCGTCACCGGATGTCTCGTGTTCCTCTCGAGCGGTTTGTCCCG
>CAYFMA010000024.1:0-3107 GCA_964344085.1 uncultured Mycobacterium sp. | reverse complement strand
GACCACCACCGCCGCCGTCGTCGTCGCCGATGTCGCGGCGTCAGCGCCGGCCTCCAGGTGCGGGACGACGGTGCGCGAGAGCGTCGGGCCTGCCGGAATCGCCGCCGGCTTGACGGACTGCTTGCCGAGCTTCGTCTCATTGCCGGAGCGGGCCGCGGTGTTCACCTGCCGCGCTCCATGGCTGCGGCCCGGTGAGCGGGGAGCCGGCGAGGACGGGCTCGCGTCGGCACTCACCGACGCGGTATCGGATGGGGCCGCCGAGGCGACGGCCGGGCCGCCGAGGGTGACCGCGACCCCGATCCCGAGTGCGACCGCCAGCCCTCCGACTCGCCCCACGTACGCCGATGCAGCCATGGCGCGCCCCTTTGCCGACAAGCTACGGACAGCGGTCACTGCCCGGGGTCATTGTCGCAGATCAACTGAACTTTTGGGTACCCCGGCCCGGCCGGGGGAAATGTCACGTGTCTTTTTGCCCGCCTCACAGCGACAAATGGCCCAGACCGGAGTGCGATGGGGTCAGTTGTCGCTGTGAGGCGGGCAAAACCGACATCACTCCTGAGGCGCCACGGATCCGCGCGAACCCCTAGGGCAAGACGGTGTGCATCAGCATCACGTTGTACGCCGACCACAGCGAGAGGTTGTAGTACAGATCCTTGCCGTTGGACCACGGATGCAGGAACGGCGCGTACACCCCGCCCGGGGTGAACAGAGATGACACCAGCACCTGCTCAGGCCCCCACGGCCCCTGCGGGGCCGGCGCGGTGCGCATCACCACATCGTTGGAGCGGTTGCAGTACAGCATCAGGTACTGCTTGAGGTAGCTGTTGTACTGCACCGACATCTCCCCCACCGGACCCGGAACCACCGGGGTGGCCACTGCGGGATTGCCCAGCACCCAGGAGTTCGAGTCGGCGTTCCAGTACTCGTACTTGGTGAGGTCCGGGATCACCGCCGGCGCCACCCGTGCGACGTAGGCCGCACCGCTTCGCCCACTCGGGGTTCCGTAGGAATAGAGGTAGGCATCGCCGGGCCCGGGCCGCAGGAACGCACCCATCTGGAACTTCTCATTGCCGGCTTCGGGTTTGCGGATGGTGCCCGGGTACACGCCCCACGTCTCGCCGTTGTCGGACGACACCGCCAGTGCGGAGAAGTTGGTGGTCCATTGCCCGTCGTTGTCCCAGGTCTTGATCGACATGAAGTTCATGAACTGCTTACCGCCGTAGCCCACACCGGCGGTCGGGATGATGCCGGTCTCCTCCGGTGCGGCGTTGATGGTGTTGACGATCTGCTTGGCGATACCCGGCCGCCACACCGGCGCTCCGGAATACCGATTGCCCATCGCGCCGTCGGGAACGCTGACGGTGTTGGCCAGCGTGCGATCCGAGGAGCGCATCAGCACGTTGTATCGCCACTGCTTGCCGGGAAGCTGGCAGAAGCCTTTGGTGTCGCCGAAGGCCATCAGCACCTGACTGTTGGCGGGATCGCCGTTCTCCCACATGATTCCGAGGTCGGTGCCGGTGACGGCGAAATGCTCGATGGTCTTGTTGGGGCTGTCCGGTCCGGTGACCCAGCCGACGACGGTGGTGCCCGGCGAGGCGTCGGCCGGTGTGGGTGCGACGGCAGCCGCCGGCGCCGGCAACGGTTGCATCGGAACGGCGGGCGCAGCCGCGGCGGGCTGGGGCGCCGGAATCACCGCGGCCTGCTGATTGACCTGAGCCGACTTCGGGGTCAGCGCGCGCGCCAGGATCTGGCCGAGGTTCGGCGGGGCGGCCTTGTCATTGGCGCCGACGGGCCGATGCCCGAGTGGACGGCCGAACGGCGGCAGCTTGCCCGGGGTGGGGATCTCCACGTCCTGGCCTGGGCCCGGCACCGCCTGGGCGGCATAACCTTCACAGCCTTCGGCGGCGGCCGGCGCCGCTGTGCCGATGCTCGCGCAGAGCACCGGGATCAGAGCAGTGGCCAGCCAGGACGTGGGCCTGCCGGGAGTAGTCGACACCACGGCCACGTTAGGTGCGGAAGTGACGGATGTGACCAGCCCGAGGTCAATGGGTACCCGTTCGTGACCGTGTCGCAATGCGCACACCGGCCTGAAAACGCGAGCAGCCCCGGCCCGGTTGGGCCAGGGCTCTCGCCGGGCTGTTCAGGGCTGGAAGGTCCCAAGGTTGCCATCCTGGCTTGCCGATACGCCCGCGCCCGGAGACGGAAAGGAGAGACATCTCCGGGGGACGTGTTGTCGCGCTCAGCCAGCCATCGACGCGTCCACACGCTCTACCGCGCACCCTCCTCGCGGGCCAGCACTGCCAGCAGGTTGAGCAGTTCGTCCTCGCTGACGATGCCGCGCCGGTAGCAGGCGCGTGCCATCGCGCGCAGCACCGGCAGGGTGAACCGGCGCCGGCCGTTCTTGCCGATCCGCATCGGCTCGATGGGCGTGCCGTCCTTGTCGGTGAACACGCCGGTGCGCATGGCCCAGTACACCCACTGATCGGACTTGCCGAAGAACCGCGCGACTTCGCCTGTGCCGTAGTACTTCTCACCGACCGCCGTCGGCTCCACCGGCTCGTCGCGCCCGTCGTGCTCGTCGCACTCCGGTGCCTCCTCGACGACCCGCGGCCGGCTCAGCTCGCGCTCGATATCGGCGAACAGGTTCGGCACACCGGCATTGGCCAGTGCTGCGTAGTCGAGCTCGTCGACCGAGCGGACCTCCTCGCGCAGCGCGTAGTCGACCGAGTTGAACCCGCCGTCCATCGTGCACGGCTCGAGGTCGTGGCCCATCAGCATGTTCTGGCCGTGGCGCTGCAGCACCAGGCTGACCCGGCGGACATGCTGTTCGCGACCGAGGTCGGGGAACGGGAAGGGCACCCACACGTCGGTGTGGGTGGCGATCGCCCGGCTGATCGCGGTGACGACGGCGTCGACCTCGCTGATGTTGTCGTGCATCGCGGCCTCGCCCGGCTCGAACCCGTAGCTCTCGCAGATCACCGCGCCCTGCTCGGCCGCCTTGTCCGCCAGGTCGTTGCGGTCGACGGTGTCCTTGTCCCCCAGGACGATGACGGCATAGCTGGTGTTGATCGACTGCGCCATTGATGACCCCCCTTTTTTTGTTCCAG
>CAYFMA010000023.1:28791-47449 GCA_964344085.1 uncultured Mycobacterium sp. | reverse complement strand
GTCTCACGCCGCCCGCTGGTGACGTCGGGCCGGCGTGAGACCGGCCCTGCGCGCAACAGCACCCTGGCGGCCGCAACACGGTTCGCAGTAGCGTCGGCGTCGTGCGATTCGCGTTCAAGACCGCCCCGCAGAACACCACCTGGGCGGACATGCTTGCGGTTTGGCGGGCGGCTGACGAGATCGAGGTGTTCGAATCCGGCTGGAACTTCGACCACTTCTACCCGATCTTCTCCGATTCGACGGGTCCATGTCTTGAGGCTTGGACCACGCTGAGCGCGCTGGCGCAGGCGACCACCCGATTGCGGCTGGGCACACTTGTCACCGGGATTCATTACCGGCATCCCGCGGTGCTGGCGAATATGGTTGCGGCCCTTGACATCATCTCGGATGGACGACTGGAACTGGGCATCGGCGCCGGCTGGAACGAGGAGGAGTCGGACGCCTACGGAATCGAACTCGGCACCGTCAAGGAACGGTTCGACCGCTTCGAGGAGGCCTGCCAGGTTCTCATCGGTCTGCTCAGTCAGGAGACGACCGATTTCGAAGGCCGGTTCTACACGCTGAAGGCCGCTCGCAATGAACCGAAGGGACCTCAGCGGCCGCACCCGCCCATCTGCATCGGGGGCGGCGGCGAGAAGCGGACCCTACGAATCACCGCGAAGTACGCGCAGCACTGGAATTTTCCCGGCGGAACGCCACAGGAGTTCGCCCGCAAGCGCGACGTGCTGGCCGCGCACTGCGCCGACGTCGGCCGCGATCCCAAGGAGATCCTGCTGTCGGCACACATCCGGTTCGACCCGGACCGCGGCTACCGCGGGGTCATCGAGGACAGTATCGCCTTGGGAGCGCAGGGATTGGACCTGGCGATCGTGTACCTGCCCGTCCCGCACGACCCGCGGGTCATCGAACCGCTGGCGGAGGCGATCCGGGATTCGGGCTTATGGCGGGGTTAGCTCAGAACCCGTAGCGCATCAGTTCGGCGGCAGTGATCAGGCGTTCGTGCTTCTCGTGGAACTCGTTGCCCGTGACCGGGCGTCGGAACAGCGACCAGGCGATGCGCCCGACCCGGGAACGGGTAATCGGCGGGAGGTACACGGATCTCTCCTGTGGTCGACGTCATTGGCAACCGGGGGCCGACAATAAACCTCAGCACCCCACCCCAGCAATTAGAGCTTCCTCACACCTGAATCGGCAAGAGGCGCGCCGATCCAGGTCAGATGTTGTCCTTGTGGCTGGTGTGACTAACGTTGCGGGGCGGCCGTAGGCCGGATCGGCGCCGGCAAAGCCGTGTGGCCCATCAGGTAGCGGTCTACACCAGCCGCCGCGGCCCGGCCTTCGGCGATCGCCCAGACGATCAGCGACTGCCCACGGCCCATATCTCCGGCGACGAAAACACCCGGTGCCGAGGTCTCGAAGTCGGCATTGCGGGCGACGTTTCCGCGATCGGTGAGTTCGACTCCCAGACCGCTCAGCAGTGCGGAGCGCTCCGGGCCGACGAAGCCCATGGCCAGCAGCACCAGGTCGGCACCCAGTTCGAAATCGCTGCCCTCGACCTTCTCGAACTTGCCGCCCTTCATGACGACCTCGTGGGCGCGCAGCCCACTCACCTTGCCGTCGCTGCCCGAGAAACGCTCGGTGTTGACCGAGAACACCCGCTCGCCACCCTCTTCATGAGCCGAGGAGACCCGGAACATCAGCGGGTAGGTCGGCCACGGCGTGGAGTCGGCACGATGCTCGGGTGGCCGCGGCATGATCTCGAACTGGTGCACGCTGCGAGCTCCCTGACGCAACGAGGTGCCCAGGCAGTCCGCACCGGTGTCGCCGCCGCCGATGATGATGACCCGCTTGTCCTTGGCGGTGATCGGCGGCTGACCCGCGCCGTCGAGGACCGGATCGCCGAGCGCGGCCTTATTGGCCCACGGCAGGAACTCCATCGCCTGATGGATACCGTCGAGTTCCCGGCCCGGGATCGGCAGATCACGCCACTCGGTGGCACCGCCGGCCAGAACCACCGCATCGAAGTCCTCGCGCAACTGCTCGGCCGTGATGTCGGCGCCGACGTTGACCCCGGGGCGGAACGTGGTGCCCTCGGCCTCCATCTGCTCCAGGCGGCGGTCGATGTGACGCTTCTCCATCTTGAACTCGGGGATGCCATAACGCAGAAGTCCGCCGATGCGGTCGGCTCGCTCGAACACTGTGACGTCATGACCGGCACGCGTGAGTTGCTGGGCTGCGGCCAGACCCGCAGGCCCCGATCCGACGACCGCGACTCGTTTGCCGGTGAGCAGATGCGGCGGGTTGGGCACAACCCAGCCCTCATCGAAGGCATTGTCGATGATCTCGACCTCGACCTGCTTGATGGTCACCGCATCGGAGTTGATGCCCAGAACACAGGAAGCCTCACACGGCGCCGGACACAGCCGACCGGTGAACTCCGGAAAGTTGTTCGTCGCATGCAGCCGTTCGATCGCGTCATGCCAACGGTCCCGGTAGACCAGGTCGTTCCATTCCGGGATCAGGTTACCCAGCGGACAGCCGTTGTGGCAGAACGGAATGCCGCAGTCCATGCACCGCGACGCCTGGTGCTGCAGCGCCTCGTGATCGAACTCCTCGTAAACTTCTTTCCAATCGCGCAACCGCAACGGAACCGGCCGGCGCGCAGGTCCTTCACGGTGGGTGTACTTGAGAAAACCACTGGGATCAGCCACGGGAAGCCTCCATGATCGCCTCGTCCACATCCGCTCCGGTGCGTTCGGCCTCAGCGATGGCCTCCAACACACGCTTATAGTCGCGAGGCATCACCTTCACGAACTGCCCTGCCTGTCGTGGCCAGTCGCCCAGAATCCGCTCCGCCACGGCGGAATCGGTCGCCTCACGATGAGCTGCGAGAATCCCACCGAGCCAGTCGAGGTCGCCGTCATCGAACTCCTCGAGTTCGACCATCTCGGTATTCAGGTTGTCCACCAGCTTGCCCTGCGGGTCGTAGACGTAGGCGATGCCGCCGGACATACCCGCCGCGAAGTTGCGGCCGGTCGCTCCGAGGATCACCACCTTGCCGCCCGTCATGTACTCGCATCCGTGGTCACCGACGCCCTCGACGACTGCATGAGCGCCGGAGTTACGGACGGCGAACCGCTCCCCCACCGTGCCGCGGATGAAAGCCTCACCACTGGTGGCGCCGAACAGGATCACGTTGCCGCCGATGATGTTGTCCTCCGCGACATAACCGGCCGGCGCATCCGTGGACGGCCGCAGAACGATCCGGCCACCGGAGAGACCCTTGCCGACATAGTCGTTGGCGTCGCCGTACACCCGCAATGTGATGCCATGCGGGATGAAGGCTCCGAAGCTGTTGCCGGCCGAGCCCTCGAAGGTGATGTCGATGGCTCCGTCCGGCAGGCCCTCGCCGCCATAGGCTTTCGTCACCTCATGGCCGAGCATGGTCCCGACCGTCCGGTTCGTGTTGGCGATCTGCGTTGTGAAACGCACCGGCGCACCGCCGTCGAGCGCCTCGCGGCACTGAGCGATCAGCTGCTGGTCGAGTGCCTTGTCCAGACCATGGTCCTGGCGGGAGCTGCAGTACAGGTCCTGGTTCATGAACGCCGAATCGGCCTGGTGCAGAACCGGACTCAGGTCCAGCTTGTGAGCCTTCCAGTGCGCCGCCGCCTGAGTGGTGTCCAGTGCGTTCACCTGGCCGACCATCTCATTGACCGTCCGGAAGCCCAGCTGAGCCATCAGCTCGCGCACCTCTTCGGCGATGAACATGAAGAAATTCTCGACGAATTCCGGCTTGCCGGTGAATCTTTCACGCAGCACCGGGTTCTGGGTGGCCACGCCCACCGGGCAGGTGTCGAGGTGGCAGACCCGCATCATGATGCAGCCCGACACCACCAGCGGAGCGGTGGCGAAGCCGAACTCGTCCGCGCCCAGCATGGCGCCGATGACGACGTCGCGCCCGGTCTTGATCTGGCCGTCGACCTGCACGGCGATGCGATCCCGCAGGCCGTTCAGCAGCAGGGTCTGTTGGGTCTCTGCCAGACCGAGTTCCCACGGAGCGCCGGCATGCTTGAGCGAGGTGAGCGGCGATGCGCCGGTCCCGCCGTCGTGGCCGGAGATCAGCACCACGTCGGCGTGCGCCTTGGACACACCCAGTTGGTCAGGTAGTGACTCGTCACACCGAACCGGCCGGAGGCCACCTGCTTGATGGCGCTACGCCGCCAATCGCCGTTGGCGTCGGGTTCGAATCGGCTGACGGCCTCGCCGCCCTCGCCTGAGTTCGAGCGCGCACCAAGGCGATTCATCGCGATGGCGAGCGTCTCGTGGGCCTCGGCGGAGATGGAGCCATAGCTCATTGCACCTGTGGAGAACCGCTTGACGATCTCGCTGGCGGGTTCGACCTCGTCGATCGGCACCGGCGGGCGCACACCCTCCCTGAACTTCAGCAGACCGCGCAGGGAGGCCAGCCGCTCGCTCTGGTCATCCACCAACTTGGTGTATTCCTTGAACACCTCGTACTGCCCGGTGCGGGTGGAGTGCTGCAGCTTGAAGACGGTGTCCGGGTTGAACAGGTGGTACTCGCCCTCGCGGCGCCACTGGTATTCACCGCCGACCTCGAGCTCACGGTGCGCGCGCTCGTCCGGCCGGTCCAGGTAGGCCAGCTGATGCCGGGCGGCGACGTCGGCCGCGATGTCATCGAGGTCGATACCGCCAACCGGACACTTCAGCCCGGTGAAGTACTCGTCGAGCACGGCCTGCGAGATCCCGATGGCCTGGAACAGTTGCGCACCGGTGTAGGACGCCACGGTGGAGATGCCCATCTTGGACATCACCTTCAGCACGCCCTTGCCGGCGGCCTTGACGTAATTCTGCAGAGCCTTCTCTCGGTCGATGCCCTGCAGCACCTCGCGATTGAGCATGTCCTCGATCGACTCGAAGGCCATGTAAGGGTTGATCGCGCCGGCGCCGAAGCCGACGAGCATCGCCATGTGATGCACCTCGCGGGCGTCACCGGCTTCAACGACGAGACCGACCTGTGTGCGGGTCCGCTCGCGGACTAGGTGGTGGTGCACGGCGGACACCGACAACAAAGACGGGATCGGCGCCATCGTCGGACTCGACTCGCGGTCGGACAGGATCAGGATCCGCGCGCCGCCGGCGATCGCCCGGGAAGCCTCCTCGCGGATGTCATCCAGCGCACGGCGCAGACCCTCGCCGCCCTTGGCCACCGGGTACAGGCAGCTGATGACGGCGGAGCGCATTCCGTGCTTGTAGCCGTGCACCTCGTCATCGGGATTGAGGTTGACCAGCTTGGCCAGCTCATGGTTCCGCAGGATCGGCTGCGGCAGCAGGATCTGGTGGCAGGACTCCGGAGTCGGGTTCAGCAGATCGCGTTCCGGGCCGAGGGTGGCCGAGATGCTGGTGACCACCTCCTCGCGGATGGCATCCAGCGGCGGGTTGGTCACCTGGGCGAACAGCTGCTGGAAGTAGTCGAAGAGCATCCGTGGCCGGGCCGACAGCACGGCGATCGGAGTGTCGGTGCCCATCGAGCCGAGCGCCTCGGCACCGGTACGTGCCATTGGGGCCACGAGAATGTTGAGCTCCTCGTAGGTGTAGCCGAAAGCCTGCTGGCGCAACACGACCCGGTGATGCGGCATCCGGATGTAGGGCCCCTGCGGCAGATCGTCGAGGTGGAACTGCTCGGCCTCGAGCCACTGGGAGTAGGGGTGCTCGGCGGCCAGCTCAGCCTTGATCTCCTCGTCGGCGATGATCCGGCCCTGCGCGGTGTCGACCAGGAACATCCGGCCCGGCTGCAGCCGCATCCGCCGGACGACCTTCGAGGGCTCGATGCCCAGCACGCCGACCTCGGATGCCATCACGACGAGATCGTCGTCGGTGACCCAGATCCGCGACGGTCGCAGACCATTGCGGTCGAGTACCGCACCGACGACGGTGCCGTCGGAGAAGCACACCGATGCCGGTCCGTCCCACGGCTCCATCAGCGCCGCGTGATAGGCGTAGAAGGCACGCCGGGCCGGGTCCATCGACTCGTTACGCTCCCACGCCTCCGGGATCATCATCAGCACCGCGTGCGGCAGGCTGCGCCCACCGAGGTGCAGCAGCTCGAGGACCTCGTCGAAACGGGCGCTGTCGGAGGCTCCGGGAGTGCAGACCGGAAAGATCTTCTCGACATCGGTGCCGAAGACATCGGTGTCGATCAGCGCCTCGCGGGTGCGCATCCAGTTCTCGTTACCGGTGACCGTGTTGATCTCGCCGTTGTGCGCGATCCGGCGGAACGGGTGAGCCAGTGGCCAGGACGGGAAGGTGTTGGTGGAGAACCGGGAGTGAACGATGCCCAGCGCGCTCTCCATCCGATCGTCCTGCAGATCGACGTAGAAGGCTTTGAGCTGGGGGGTGGTGAGCATGCCCTTGTAGATCAGCGTCTTGCCGGAAAGGCTTGGGAAGTAGACCGTTTCGCGGCCGGGTCCGTCCTGGCCGGGCCCCTTGGTGCCGAGTTCGTGCTCGGCACGCTTGCGGATCACGTATGAGCGGCGCTCCAGTTCCAGGCCGGAGGCGCCGCCGATGAACAGCTGCTTGAAGGTCGGCATCGCGTCCCGAGCCAGCGCGCCCAGTGAGGAATCGTCGATCGGGACCTCGCGCCATCCGAGCACGGTGAGACCCTCGGCCTCGACGATCTTCTCGACCGCTTCAGCAGCCAGTACCGAGTCCCGTGCGGACTGCGGAAGGAAGGCGATACCGGTGGCGTAGGAACCCTCCTCGGGCAGTTCGAAGCCGGCCTGCTCCTTGCAGACGGCTCGCAGGAACTTGTCCGGGATCTGGATCATGATGCCCGCGCCGTCGCCGCTGTTCTGCTCGGCGCCGGCGGCACCGCGGTGCTCGAGATTCAGCAGGGCGGTGATCGCCTTGTCGACGATGTCGCGGCTGCGACGGCCGTGCATATCGACAACCATCGCGACGCCACAGGCGTCGTGCTCGTAGATGGGGTTGTAGAGCCCGACACTGCTGGGCATACGCACCTGACCCTTCACATGCTTCGCGCGGCGGTTAACCGGTGGTTTGTGGCTGACGCCGCGCCCCGTCGGGTACCTCCGTGCGTCGGTGAACGGCGGTCCTTCTGTGGTGTCAACAGGTAACGAAACGATAGGCAGACATGACCTGACATGCCAACTTAGCCCACCCTAACCGGTCGGATGAGGCGGTGCGCCGCTCCGGCCGGGGTTCGCTGGGGGCATTCTCCCCCACGCTGGCTTGTCGCGCCGGACAACGGCATTTCAGGCGGTACAGTCACCGGCATGAGCGTCCCGCCGCGTGGCGCCAGAAACCGGCGCAGCGGTCGACGGCCGGGTTGGCTGCTGCTGACCGCGTTGCTGGTCCTGGCCATTCTGGCCAGTTCGACCATCGTCTTCAGCAACAAGGTGGAGTTGCTGCGACTGGCAGTCATCCTGTCCCTGTGGGCCGCGGTTCTCGCAGCCTTCGTGTCGGTCGTCTACCGGCGTCAGAGCGAGCTCGATCAGGCCCGCGCCCGCGATATGAAATACGTCTACGACCTGCAGCTCGACCGGGAGATCGCGGCCCGGCGGGAGTACGAACTCGGTGTCGAGGCGCATCTGCGCCGGCAACTGACGCGAGAGCTGCGCACCGAGGCCGGTGAGGAGATGGCCGCGCTGCGCGCCGAGCTGGTCTCCCTGCGGTCTCATCTTGAGGCGCTGCTGGGTACGGACCTGGGCGAGCAGCCGGCGCTGGGGTCCGACCGGGTCACGATGCCGCCACCGCCCCGGCTCGACCGGGTCGAGAGCAGCCGGGTGACCGCGGTGATCCGCGAAGAGGTGACGGAGGTCTCCGAGGAGACCATCACCGAAGTCACCGTCACCGAGGTCACCGTCGCTGAGGAGATGGTCGCCGAAGAGGTGGTAGTCGTGGAGGCTCCGGCCGCCGAGGAGCCGGTGGTTGTGGAAGCCCCCGCGGTCGAGCAGACGGTCACGGAGTCGTTCGCGGAGATTCCCGCCGAGGCCCCTGGGCCGGCCGCGGCCGAGCACCCTGTCATCGACATCCCCGAGGAACCGATCACGGTTGCTCCGGTGTCCGCGCCCGTCAACCCACCGGCTGCTCCCCCTGCGCCTCCGGCGTGGCAGCAGCCCGAATACCGGGGCTCGCATCGTCGTCCCAACGAGGCCCCCGCGGAGCCCACGATGGCCCCGCCGCCGCGGCCTCCCGTCCCTCCGCAGCAGCCGGCCGCGCCGTGGCGTCCGCCGGAGACGCAACCCCGCCGCGGCCGGCACTGGGTGGCCGAGGACGCCGGAGAGGCCCAGCCCGCCCAGCCGGTCCTGGCTGCCCAGTCCGACGCGCTTCGTGGACGTCACCGGGACGAGGAAGCCGAAGCGGCCGAACAGCCCACCATGGATGATGCGGCCCAGCACACCGGCGGTCACTCGGTAGCCGACCTGATGGCGCGTCTGCAGGTGAACGCTCCGGTCAGCGGTGGCGGTCGCCGCCGTCGCGAGGACTAGACCGAGCGATAGAATTCCGGCATCCGTCCGGTACCCGCAGTGCGGGACCGGAACAGCCCTGAACTCAGCGAGGTCGTCGACGTGGGGACCCCCAACGGCTTGCGTCCGGCCCGGCTGAAGGTCGGGATCATCTCCGGCGGCCGGGTCGGCACCGCACTCGGAACGGCCCTGGAACGGGCCGAACACGTGGTGGTCGCAGCCAGCGCCATCTCGGCGGCATCACGCAGGCTCACCGAACGGCGACTGCCGGAAACCCCGATCCTTCCGGTCCCCGACGTCGCCGACAGCGCGGAACTGCTTCTTCTCACCGTGCCAGACGGCGAACTGCCCGGACTGATCAAAGGACTGGCCGCCACCGGGGCCGTTAGGCGGGGCACCATCGTGACTCACACATCCGGCGCCAACGGGGTCGGCATCCTGGCTCCGCTGACCGCTCAGGGCTGCCTGCCGTTGGCCATCCATCCGGCGATGACCTTCACCGGTTCCGACGAGGACGTCCAACGGTTGGGCGAGACCTGTTTCGGGGTGACCGCCGCCGACGAGACCGGGTACGCAATCGCCCAATCGCTGGTGCTTGAGATCGGCGGCGAGCCGTTCCGGGTCCCGGAGGACGCCCGCACGCTGTATCACGCGGCCCTGGCTCACGGCAGCAATCACGTCGTCACCCTGATCGCCGACGCCGTGGAGGCACTCCGGGCGGCGCTGTCCGGGCAGGAACTGCTCGGACAGGAGACGGTCCTCGACGCCCCCGGGGGACTCGCCGAGCGGATCATCACGCCGCTGGCCCGGGCCGCCCTGGAGAACACCCTGCAACGCGGCCAGGCCGCGCTCACCGGACCGGTCGCACGCGGTGACGCCGCCGCGATCGCCGCACACCTTGCTGCGCTCGACGACGTCGACCCGCGACTGGCCCACGCCTACCGGGCCGATTCACTGAGAACCGCACAACGGGCCCACGCCCCCGAGGAGGTCTTCGCCGTGTTGGACGAGTGGTCACACCCGGCAGGGCCGCCGTCCAGAGGACAAGACCAGTGACCGTCAAGGGACCGCAGTTCAGTGCGGGGCAACTCAACGTGTACCCGACGCCGCATACCGTCTCCGAGGTCACCCGCGCTCTGCGGCACACCGGCAGGCGAGTGATGCTGGTCCCCACCATGGGCGCTCTGCACGATGGCCATCTGGCCCTGGTTCGCGCGGCCAAACGCGTTCCCGGTGCGGTGGTGGTGGCGTCGATCTTCGTCAATCCGCTGCAGTTCGGAGCCAACGAGGATCTGGACGCCTATCCACGCACTCTGGACTCCGATCTCGACATGCTTGCCGGGGAGGGCGTGGAGGTGGTCTTCACACCGACACCGGCCACCATGTATCCGAATGGTCCGCGCACCACGGTTCATCCGGGACCGTTGGGCTCCGAGCTCGAAGGTGCGGTTCGCCCAACGCATTTCGCCGGAATGCTGACCGTGGTGTTCAAGCTGTTGCAAATCGTCGGCCCTGACCGCGCGTTCTTCGGCGAGAAGGACTACCAGCAACTGACGCTGATCCGCCAGATGGTCACCGATCTCAACGTCGACACGCGGATCGTGGGAGTGCCGACGGTCCGCGAGCCCGACGGTCTGGCACTGTCCTCACGCAACGTGTACCTCTCCCCCGAGGAGCGCGAACAGGCCGGCGCGTTGTCGGCCGCCCTGCTCGCCGGGGCATACGCCACCGGCGGTGGCCCAGCTGCGGTGCTCGACGCGGCCAGAGCGGTTCTCGAGGAAGTACCCGCCATCGCTCTGGACTATCTCGAACTGCGCGGCGTGGGCCTGGAACCCGCGCCGCAATTCGGCCCGGCACGGCTGCTGGTCGCGGGCCGCCTCGGCAACACGCGACTACTGGACAACATCGGTATCGACCTGCCCGGCGGTGAGTTCGCACCCGAGTCGACGGGCTCGGAACATCACGAGATCAGTTGGAGAAACTGATGCTGCTGGCCATCGACGTCCGAAACACCCACACCGTCGTGGGCCTGATCTCCGGTTCCGGCGATCACGCGAAGGTGATCCAGCATTGGCGGATCCGCACCGAATCCGAGGTGACGGCCGACGAACTGGCGCTGACCATCGAAGGGCTCATCGGTGAGGATTCCGAGCGGCTCACCGGCGTCACCGGCCTGTCCACCGTGCCATCGGTCCTGCACGAGGTCCGCGTGATGCTCGGCCAGTACTGGCCGTCGATACCCCACGTGCTCATCGAGCCAGGCGTTCGCACCGGGATTCCGCTGTTGGTCGACAACCCGAAGGAGGTCGGCGCCGACCGCATCGTCAACTGCCTGGCCGCCTTCGCTAGGTTCCAGAGTGCGGCGATCGTCGTCGATTTCGGATCGTCGATCTGTGTCGATGTCGTGTCGGCCAAAGGCGAATTCCTCGGCGGCGCAATAGCTCCCGGTGTGCAGGTGTCCTCCGATGCGGCCGCCGCCCGCTCTGCGGCGTTGCGCCGCGTGGAACTCACCCGACCTCGTTCGGTCATTGGGAAGAACACCGTCGAGTGCATGCAGTCGGGAGCGGTGTTCGGCTTCGCCGGTCTCGTCGACGGGCTGGTGTCGCGGATCCGGTCCGACATCGACGGATTCGCCGGCAATGACGTCGCGGTCGTCGCCACGGGCCACACCGCGCCGATGCTGCTGCCCGATCTGCGCACGGTCGACCACTTCGACAAGCACCTCACCCTCGACGGACTCCGGCTGGTCTACGAACGCAACTCCGACGGTCAGCGCGGCCGCCTCAAGCCCACCCGCTGATCCGCCCTTTAAGCTGGCACGCCGTGAGCGATGCGGAAGGACCGGAGACCGGTCAGCACGAGACCGAGCCGGACGGTACCGACCTGCCAGAGCAGTTCCGCATCCGGCAGGGCAAGCGGGAGCGGCTTCTCGCCGAGGGCCGCGAGCCTTACCCCGTCACCGTCGCCCGCACCCATTCCCTGGCGGGGATACGCGCCGCACATCCCGATCTGCCGGCCGACACCAGCACCGGTGAGACGGTCGGAGTCACCGGCCGGGTGGTATTCGCACGAAACTCCGGCAAGCTCTGCTTCGCCACCCTGCAGGAAGGCGACGGTACCCAGCTCCAGGCGATGATCAGCCTGGCCGGGGTCGGAGCGGAGTCGCTGGACGCCTGGAAGGCCGACGTCGACCTGGGGGACATCGTCTTCGTGCACGGCGAGGTCATCAGCTCCCGGCGCGGGGAACTGTCGGTTCTGGCCGACTCCTGGCAGATGGCTGCCAAGGCCCTGCGCCCTCTGCCGGTGGCCCACAAGGAGATGAGCGAGGAATCCCGGGTCCGGCAGCGCTACGTCGACCTGATCGTGCGCCCGCAGGCCCGCTCAGTGGCCCGCCAGCGCATCGCGGTGGTCCGGGCCGTCCGCAACGGCCTGGAACGGCGCGGCTTCCTCGAGGTCGAGACCCCGATGCTGCAGACGCTGGCCGGCGGTGCGGCGGCCCGGCCCTTCATCACCCACTCCAACGCCCTTGACGCCGACCTCTACCTGCGGATCGCTCCCGAATTGTTTCTCAAGCGCTGCGTGGTGGGCGGTCTGGAGAAGGTTTTCGAACTGAACCGGAATTTCCGAAACGAAGGTGCGGATTCGACTCACTCCCCCGAATTCGCGATGCTCGAGACCTATCAAGCCTGGGGAACATACGACGATTCGGCGACAATGATCCGCGAACTCGTTCAGGAAGTGGCTGACGAGGCAATCGGAACCCGACAGGTCCCCCTGGCCGATGGCACGGTTTACGACCTCGACGGGGAATGGCAGTCATTGCAAATGTATCCGTCGCTTTCTGCCGCCTTGGGCGAGGAGATCACCCCGGAAACTCCGCTGGAATACCTGTTGGCAACTGCCGATCGGCTCGGCGTGGAGATTCCGGGTGACCGCGGATACGGCCACGGAAAACTCATTGAAGAACTGTGGGAGCACACCGTGGGCGACGGTTTGTCGGCGCCGACTTTCGTCAAGGACTTTCCCGTCGAGACCACACCGCTGACCCGGGCGCACCGCAGCATTCCCGGGGTGACCGAGAAATGGGACCTCTACGTGCGCGGATTCGAGCTGGCCACTGGATATTCCGAGCTCGTCGACCCGATCATCCAGCGGGAACGCTTCGAAGCCCAGGCCAGGGCGGCCGCGGCCGGAGATGACGAGGCCATGGCCCTCGACGAGGACTTTCTGGCAGCCATGGAATACGGAATGCCGCCCACGACGGGCACCGGAATGGGACTTGATCGGCTGTTGATGGCTCTGACCGGTCTATCAATTCGGGAGACGGTTTTGTTCCCCATTGTTCGCCGTCAGGGCAACTGAACTGCGCCTATTCATTCGACATTGTAATTCCGCCGCCGGTTATGGCAGATTGACGGTATCGCTCGAATTCGTACCGGAATAGTGCGAGCTGGACAAATGAGGAATCATGGCTAAAAAGGTGACCGTCACACTCGTCGACGATTTCGATGGTGAGGGACCGGCCGACGAAACGGTTGAATTCTCGATTGACGGTGTCAGCTACGAGATCGACCTCTCGGCGAAGAACGCCAGGAAAATCCGGGAGGATTTCAAGCAGTGGATCGATGCGGGGCGCCGGGTCGGCGGCCGCCGGCGCGGCCGTCCGGGCGGCAGCGCGGGCCGTGGGCGGGCCTCCATCGACCGCGAACAGAGTTCGGCGATCCGGGAATGGGCCCGGCGCAACGGCCACCGGGTCTCCACCCGCGGTCGCATTCCCGCCGAGATCATCGAGGCGTTCCACGCCGCCACCTGATCCGCTGATCCCGACCGGTTTTCGCTACGCGCGAAGCCTCGGGATGCCCGGGAAGCATTGGCCTCCCCTCTGACGTTGGAAGCTGTGTCCACCCTTGAGGACGGGTCCCCCTAGCTGGGGAGAACACTCCCCCGGTCCGCCCATTAGAGTGGACCTTCAGGTGCGCGATGCCCACGCGGCACCCAGGTGAGGGAAGTAGGTAGCAGGCGATGTTCGAGAGATTCACCGATCGCGCTCGCAGGGTTGTCGTCCTGGCTCAGGAAGAGGCCCGGATGCTCAATCACAACTACATCGGCACCGAACACATCCTGCTCGGCCTCATCCATGAGGGTGAGGGTGTGGCCGCGAAGTCGCTGGAATCCCTTGGGATTTCGCTCGAAGGAGTGCGCTCCCAGGTCGAGGAGATCATCGGCCAGGGCCAGCAGGCACCGTCGGGGCACATCCCGTTCACCCCGCGCGCCAAAAAGGTGCTCGAGTTGTCCCTACGCGAGGCGCTGCAACTCGGCCATAACTACATCGGCACCGAACACATCCTGCTCGGCCTCATCCGCGAAGGCGAGGGCGTCGCGGCTCAGGTGCTGGTCAAGCTGGGTGCCGAGCTGACCCGGGTGCGCCAGCAGGTCATCCAGCTGCTGAGCGGCTACCAGGGCAAGGAGACCTCCGAAGCCGGCAGCGGCGGCCGCGGCGGCGAGTCCGGCAGCCCGTCCACATCCCTCGTCCTCGACCAGTTCGGCCGCAACCTCACCGCGGCCGCCATGGAGGGCAAGCTCGATCCGGTCATCGGCCGTGAGAAGGAAATCGAGCGGGTGATGCAGGTGCTGTCGCGGCGCACCAAGAACAACCCGGTGCTGATCGGTGAGCCCGGCGTCGGCAAGACCGCTGTCGTCGAGGGCCTCGCACAGGCCATCGTCAACGGCGAGGTACCCGAGACGCTCAAGGACAAGCAGCTCTACACCCTCGACCTCGGGTCGTTGGTGGCCGGCAGCCGTTACCGCGGTGATTTCGAGGAGCGCCTCAAGAAGGTGCTCAAGGAGATCAACACCCGTGGCGACATCATCCTGTTCATCGACGAGTTGCACACCCTCGTGGGTGCCGGTGCCGCCGAAGGCGCGATCGACGCCGCGTCGATCCTCAAGCCGAAGCTGGCCCGCGGTGAGCTGCAGACCATCGGCGCGACCACCCTTGACGAGTACCGAAAGTACATCGAGAAGGACGCCGCTCTGGAGCGCCGGTTCCAGCCGGTGCAGGTCGGTGAACCGACCGTGGCGCACACCATCGAGATCCTCAAGGGTCTGCGGGACCGTTACGAGGCGCACCACCGGGTGTCCATCACCGATGGCGCACTGGTGGCCGCGGCAACTCTGGCCGACCGATACATCAACGACCGCTTCCTGCCCGACAAGGCGATCGACCTGATCGACGAGGCCGGCGCACGGATGCGCATCCGTCGGATGACCGCTCCCCCGGACCTGCGCGAGTTCGACGAGAAGATCGCCGACGCCCGTCGTAAGAAGGAGTCGGCCATCGACTCACAGGACTTCGAGAAGGCCGCCCGACTGCGGGACGAGGAGAAGCAACTCGTCGGCCAGCGCGCTGAGCGTGAAAAGCAATGGCGCGCAGGCGATCTCGATGTCGTGTCCGAGGTCGATGACGAGCAGATCGCCGAAGTCCTGGGCAACTGGACCGGAATCCCCGTGTTCAAGCTTACCGAGGAGGAGACCACTCGCCTCCTGCGGATGGAGGATGAACTCCACAAGCGGATCATCGGTCAAGAAGACGCCGTCAAGGCGGTCTCGAAGGCCATCCGTCGCACCCGCGCGGGCCTGAAGGATCCCAAGCGCCCATCCGGTTCGTTCATCTTCGCCGGTCCGTCGGGCGTCGGTAAGACCGAGCTGTCCAAGGCGCTCGCCGAATTCCTCTTCGGCGACGACGACGCGCTGATCCAGATCGACATGGGTGAGTTCCACGACCGCTTCACCGCCTCCCGTCTGTTCGGCGCACCTCCCGGGTACGTCGGCTACGAGGAGGGCGGCCAGCTCACCGAGAAGGTGCGGCGTAAGCCGTTCTCGGTGGTGCTCTTCGACGAGATCGAGAAGGCGCATCAGGAGATTTACAACACCCTGTTGCAGGTGCTCGAGGACGGCCGTCTCACCGACGGCCAGGGCCGCACTGTCGATTTCAAGAACACCGTGCTGATCTTCACCTCGAACCTGGGGACCTCGGACATCTCCAAGGCGGTCGGTCTGGGCTTCACCCAGGGCGGCGGGGACAACAACTACGAGCGGATGAAGCAGAAGGTTCACGACGAACTCAAGAAGCACTTCCGTCCGGAGTTCCTCAACCGCATTGACGACATCATCGTGTTCCACCAGCTCACGCAGGACGAGATCATCCAGATGGTCGATCTCATGGTGGGCCGGGTCGGCAAGCAGCTGAAGGCCAAGGACATGGAGATGGAGCTGACCGACAAGGCCAAGGCCTTGCTGGCCAAGCGTGGTTTCGATCCGGTCCTGGGCGCCCGCCCACTGCGTCGGACCATCCAGCGCGAGATCGAGGACGTGCTCTCCGAGAAGATCCTCTTCGAGGAGGTCGGTCCGGGTCAGCTGGTCACCGTCGACGTCGCGGACTGGGACGGCGAGGGATCCGCGGAGAACGCCAAGTTCACCTTCAGCGGTGGGCCCAAGCGTGAAACCGTCGAGCCCGACCTGGCCAGTGCAGGCACGCCGAGCGAGTAATCGCCCGGCAACGAAAGGCGCCTCCGGATCATCCCGGGGGCGCTTTTCGTTTCAGCGGTAGCGTGGGAGCAGACCGAACACCTGCTTGATGATGCTCATCACCCATCCGCCAGCGGCCGGGCTGTGGTAGCGCGGCCAATTCAATTGGAAGCTGACCACCCACGCCTGACCGGTTCGGTCCTCGGCGTACCAACTGAAGGTCAGATCGCCTGGCAGATTGCCGGCCTTGGCGCCGATGTAGGGCCATTCCGCGCGGTCCAGATCGATCCCGGGTATTTCGGACATGATTGCGCGAATCGGTGTCGCGGCGCCAAAGGCATTGTGCTGCAACGCAGCATGGATCCGGCAGATGTCCTCCGCCGTGCCGTACCACTCCGCGCCGTAGGCCGAACCGGGGGAGTGGGTCCGCTGCGGATCGGGTTCATACGGGCGCTGATCGGATTCCATCAACAGTCGGGCACGGTCAGCCGGATCAGCGGTCTTCCATTGGCTCCTGACATCGGGGTTGCCCCAGCCGATCGCAAAGATCTCGCGCATGGTGGGAAATGGCGTCATGTTCGCCGGATCGTGATGCCCCGCAGCTACCAGTGCCTGTTCGACCGCGTGGGTGCCGACTCGTTGGATCAACAGATCGGTCGCCATGTTGTCACTGGTGGCGATCATCTTGCCGGCGGCCTGACGCACAGTGATATGCGATCCCGCTGGGAGTTTGTCGAAGCCTGAGGAACCGAGTTTCTTGGCTTCACTGGTGATGATCAGCGGATCGTCCCAACGTACCCGACCGTCCAGAACCGCCCTCTCGACGGCAAAAAGAACGTAGGTCTTGAAGATGGACGCGAGTGGCAGCGACTCGGAAGTGTTTGTGCCGGAGACCTTTTCGCAGCGGCCGTTGTCGACTTTCGACACCATCCAGGAGTAGCGCGCACCGGTCTGGCTCAGCGCTGCGTCGACGTCCTGCCACGAGTCGATCTTGGGCTTCGCAGTGGTGACCGCCAGACGGCTGACCCAGGTCTGGTCGTTGGTGTGCAGGTCGATGTCCTGGCGCGCTCCGAAAGAGCTGAGCAGGTGCAGTCGTGCCGAGTTGGCGCCCACCTCGACACCGGTCAGTGTGTAGGGGCGATCCCACCACAGCGAGTCCATGGTGGCGGTGATCGGTTCGATCATGTCGGGTGCGGCCAGTGTGGCGATACTCTGCGTTCCGATCGGCCAGTCCGAATTCAGCATGTCCATCACCTGCTGTGCTCGCACGCCCTGCGGGGTGTTGGTCTCGATCCGTACGCCCGGATTGGCTGCTGGTGCACTCGGCTGAGCACAACCGGCGGCCAGAACGGCACTGGACACGATCGCCGTAGCGA
Source organism: uncultured Mycobacterium sp. (assembly GCA_964344085.1). Classification (GTDB taxonomy): domain Bacteria; phylum Actinomycetota; class Actinomycetes; order Mycobacteriales; family Mycobacteriaceae; genus Mycobacterium. The sequence goes on along the minus strand of CAYFMA010000023.1, from coordinate 30,042 downwards.
AAGCGGGCGCACGCCGGTGGCGCCGGCGGCTAACCCTCGGAGTTGGGACCGGCAACGTCGAGCACGACCTCGAATTCGAGCAGTTGAGCACCAGTGGACACCGGGTTGGCCCGCTCACCTGCGTGGGCGTGGATGGCCGGGCCGCTGACCCAGGCCTGAAACGCCTCCTCGGACTCCCACTGGGTCACCACGAAGTAGCGGTTTTCGCCCTTGACCGGCCGCAACAGCTGAAATCCCAGGAAGCCGGGTTGCTTGTCCACAGCATGAGCGCGGTTGGCGAACCGCTTCTCCAGTTCCGGGCCGGCACCGGCCGGGACCTCGATTGCGTTGATCTTCACCACGGTCATGCGCTCAGGTTACCGGCAAGATGGGACGGTGAACTCCGCACCGCTGACCTACCGCGGCGGTACCGGCCGCCCAGTGGTCCTGGTGCACGGTCTGATGGGACGCGGCAGCACCTGGTCGCGTCAGGTGCCCTGGCTGACGCGGTTCGGTTCGGTGAACACCTATGACGCCCCATGGCACCGCGGCCGCATCGACGACAGCGCTCAGATCAGCACCGAGCGGTTCGTCGCCGAACTCGAGGCAGCCGTTTCCGCGCTGGGCGAGCCGACCGTGCTGATCGGCCACTCGATGGGGGCTCTGCATTCGTGGTGCCTGGCGGCCAAGCGGCCTGATCTGGTTCGCGCCCTGGTGGTGGAAGATATGGCCCCGGACTTCGTGGGCCGAACGGTGGGTGCCTGGGAACCCTGGCTGCATGCCCTTCCGGTCGAATTCGATTCCGCTGATGAGGTTTTCGCCGAATTTGGGCCGATAGCCGGGCGGTACTTCCTGGAAGCGTTCGATCGAACTGCAACGGGTTGGCGACTGCACGGGCGGCCCGAGCGCTGGGTTGCGATCGCGGGGGAGTGGGGTACCCGCGACTACTGGGCGCAATGGCATGCGGTGCGGGCGCCGGTCCTTCTGATCGAAGCGGGGGACTCCGTGACACCGCCCGGGCAGATGCAAAGAATGCACGAATCCGCGCACAACCCCGCCACTTACGTGCGGGTCGAGGGTGCCGGTCACCTGGTGCACGATGACGCACCGGATCGGTACCGCGAGATCGTCGAGGAGTTCCTCACCGGACTTCCCGACTAAGACTTCGCCGCCCACTCCTCGGCTCCTCACCGGGCCCTACACGCCCGAATCGTCGCCTTCGCCGCCCACTCCTCGGCTCCTCACCGGGCCCTACACGCCCGAATCGTCGCC
>CAYFMA010000023.1:0-28691 GCA_964344085.1 uncultured Mycobacterium sp. | reverse complement strand
CGCCCACTCCTCGGCTCCTCACCGGGCCCTACACGCCCGAATCGTCGCCTTCGCCTGCCAGAGCGAACCGGCCGTCCGATGTCTGTTCCACCAAACCGTCGACCAGCAACGAATCCAGCGCCCGGTCCCGCTGCGCGGTATCTGACAGCCACACCACGTCGAGCTGAGCGCGCTGCACCGGACCGTCACTGCCTCGCAACACATCGAGCAACCGGCCGCGAACCTGCCGATCAGTGCCGGCATAGGTCTGCGTGGGCTTGCGTGGGCCCTCTCCCGGCGGAAAACCCGCTGCCCGCCATGCGCACGCGGAAAGCGGGCATACGTCGCACTTCGGAGTCCGGGCAGTGCAGACGGTTGCACCGAATTCCATCAGTGCCGCCGAAAAGACTGCCGCCTCTTCGCCTTCCGGGAGAAGCGCAGAAACGTCAGCGAGATCCCTGACCGCAGAAGGTGATCCCGCGTCCGCCCGACCGTGTACGGCGCGGGCGACCACCCTGCGCACATTTGTGTCCACAACCGGGACTCGTTGTCCATAGGCGAAACAGGCCACCGCCCGTGCCGTGTAGGTGCCCACGCCCGGAAGTGTCAGCAGGGTGTCGACATCGTCGGGCACCGAATCGCCGTGTTCTGTGGCTAGCACCGTCGCGCATTCGTGCAGTCGCTTCGCCCGGCGCGGGTAACCGAGCTTGCCCCAGGCCCGCAACACCTCAGCGGCGCCGGCGGCGGCCGTCGCAGACGGTGTGGGCCAGCGGGCCACCCAGTCGATCCAGATCGGCGCGACCCGGGCCACCGGGGTCTGCTGCAGCATGAATTCACTGACCATGATCTGCCATGCCGTCACCCCGGGAGCACGCCATGGGAGGTCCCGACGAGCCCCTGCGTACCACTCGATGAGTTCCGCAGACCGGAAGCTCATCGCGAAGGCACCGCTTTGGCAGGGCACAATACGTCCCATGCCGACGCCCAGCCCCGCTGCCGCATGGAAAGCACTCAAGGAGGGTAACGAGCGATTCGTCGCCGGCCAGCCCGAGCATCCGAGCCAGAGCATCCAGCACCGGGCCGCACTGGCCGCCACCCAGCGCCCCAGCACCGTCGTGTTCGGATGCGCTGACAGCCGGGTGGCCGCCGAGATCATCTTCGACCAGGGCCTCGGCGACATGTTCGTGGTGCGCACCGCCGGTCACGTCATCGACTCCGCGGTGCTCGGATCGATCGAATACGCGGTGAAAGTTCTGGAGGTTCCACTGGTCGTAGTCCTCGGTCACGACAGCTGCGGGGCCGTGCAGGCCACTCTTGACGCGCTCGACGAGGGCAATGTGCCCGGAGGTTTCATCCGCGACGTCGTCGAGCGGGTCACCCCGTCGGTCCTCATCGGTCGCCGAGAGGGCATGACCCGGGTTGATGAATTCGAGGCCCGCCATGTGATCGAGACCGGCTCGCAATTGCTTGCGCGGTCGACGGTCATCAGCAATCGCGTTGAGAGCGGAGACCTGGCGATCGTGGGTGTGACCTACCGGCTGGCCGACGGTCAGATAGTGCTTCGCGAGCACCTAGGCGATATCGGCGAATAGCGACACGCCGACTCGGGTCGGACGGCTCGCGGTGACCTGGGCTTACCGTGAGAACGTGCTGGATCTTGAACCGCATGGACCGCTGCCGCCGCAAATCTACTGGCGGCGCAGGGGACTGGCGCTCGGCATCGCGCTTCTGGTGATCGCCCTGCTCGTGGGCGGTGCGATCGCGTTGTTCGGCGGATCGGGCTCCAAGGACACGGCCAAGACGTCGACATCGCAGACGGCGCAGCCACCGAACAAGACTCCGGTCATTCCGCCGGTCGCTTCCAGCACCGAGCCCACCCCCACGCCGACCGCTGCGGTTGAGCCGCCGCCGGTCCTGCAGCCCGGGGACGACTGCCCGGATTCCACGCTGGCGGTCAAGGGCGTCACCAATGCCCCGCAGTACGTGATCGGCGATCAGCCGAAGTTCACCATGATCGTCACCAACATCGGACTGGTGGCGTGCAAGCGTGACGTCGGCGCAGCGGTGCTGGCCGCCTACGTGTATTCACTGGACAATAACCGGCTCTGGTCGAACCTGGACTGCGCGCCGTCCAACGAGACGCTCGTCAAAACGTTCAATCCGGGTGAGCAGGTGACCACCGAGGTGACCTGGACCGGGATGGGTTCGGCGCCGCAGTGCCCACTGCCCCGCGAGCCGATCGGCCCCGGGACCTACAACCTCGTGGTCCAGCTGGGCAACCTTCGTTCTGCCGCAGTGCCTTTCATCCTCGCCGCCGCTCCACCGGCGGCACCCGCGCCAGCGGCTGGTGAGCAGGCACCTGCTCCGGCACCCGCGAATCCTCAACCGGCTCCGGCACCGGCACCCGGCGGCTGAGGTTCACGACAGACGGTCGGTGATCGTCGATTCGGCCCGCCGCGACACGACCTCCAGGACGCGTCCCTCAGTTACCGCGGTTGACGGTGTTCACAGCACGTCATTGTCCCCCCAGGCAGCATCCCCGTCCGACCGGTGCCCACCGCGGGGGCGGAGCACTCGCAGTTTCGTGTCGGCGAGTTCCCCCACGATTCGCAGGGCCTGACTGATGGTGGCTGCCTCCAGGGTTCGCAGCCCTTTCGGTGGCTGGCCACTGGCCGCCGGGACCAGCGCCGTGGTGAAGCCGAGCCGTGCCGCTTCAGCCAGCCGGCGGTCCATCCCGGTGACCCGCCGCAGATCACCTGCCAGACCGACCTCGCCGATCACCACCAGGGTGGCCGGCAGGGCACTTCCGATGAATGCCGACGCCAAAGCCATTGCCACAGCCAGGTCACAGGACGGGTCGGTGAGACGCATGCCGCCGACTGTCGACAGGAAGACGTCCATGGCCGAGATCGGCAGGCCGGCACGGTTGTCCAGCACCGCATTGATCATCGCGACGCGGGACTGGTCAATGCCGCTGACCGCCGCCCGCCGCGGCGCGGCCGGGTTCGCGGGCTTGGCAAGCAGCGCCTGGATTTCGCCGATCAGCGGCCGTTTTCCGTCCAGCGCGACAGTCACGGAGGTACCCGGAACCGGTTCGGGACGGTCGTCGAGAAACAGGCCCGACGGATCAGCCACACACTGGATTCCCTTGTCCTGCAGGAGGAAACAACCGACCTCATCCGCTGCGCCGAATCGGTTCTTGACCCCGCGAACCATTCGTAGTGCGGTGTTGCGATCACCCTCGAAATGCAGCACCACGTCGACGAGGTGCTCCAGGGAGCGTGGGCCGGCGATGGCGCCGTCCTTGGTGACGTGTCCGACCAGCACCATGGCCACGCCACTGGATTTGGCTGCGGCGGTCAGCGCGGAGGTGACCGCGCGAACCTGCGTGACACCTCCGACCACACCGTCCACGTCACCTGCCGTCATTGTCTGCACGGAGTCGACGATCACCAGGCTCGGGTTCACCGCATCGACATGACCCAGAACGGTGGCCGCGTCGGACTCCGCCGCCAGATACACCTCGTCGTGGTTGCACCCGGTGCGCTCGGCACGCATGCGGATCTGACCCGCGGACTCCTCACCCGAGACGTAGAGGGCGCGGCGGCCGGCCTGCGCCCAACGGTGGGCGACCTCGAGCAGCAGCGTGGATTTACCGACGCCCGGATCCCCGGCCAGCAGGGTGACCGAACCCGGCACCACGCCGCCGCCGAGAACCCGGTCGAGTTCGCTGACTCCGGTGGGGAAGTGGCGGGTGCGTTGGGCGTCGATCGAACTGATGGGAACGGCCGGGGTGGATGGAACGGTCGCGCGCTGTGCAGTGCCCGCGACCGAGGACAGTGCGGCGATCTCCTCGACGGTTCCCCATGTGCCGCACTCGGGGCAGCGGCCGACCCACTTGCCCGTGACATGCCTGCACTCCGAGCAGCGGAACTGCGAACGAGCTTTGGCCACGCGGCCGACGCTATCGCCTGGGTGTGACAGTTACCCGCATCCGCGCCGACGTGTCAGACGGGCGAGGAGACGGAACCCGGCCGGCTACTGCTTGGCCGACTCCGGAGCGGCGATCGGCACGGTAACCGTGGTGGAACCGGCCTTCTCGAAGGTGAAAGTGAACTTGTAGCCCAAGCCGTTGGTGATCGGCTGGCTCAGCGTGACAGCGGCCGACGGCGCCGCCGTCGCGTTGGCCATCGGCTCGACCTGGCCGCTGCCCGCGCCGTAGACCAGCGCGCCACCGGCCGGGATTGTGCTGTCGCCGGTGAGAGCGACGGTGCCGACATCTGAGGTGATGCTGACCAGCTTGTCGCTGGACTCAAGCGAGTTGTTGGCGGCCAGGAACATCAGCGGCACAACCTTGCCGGGCTGCAGGAAGTCACCCGTCTGGGCTGCCTGCAGGTAGACGTTGCGCAGCGCGACGTTCTTGACGGTGGCCGCGTTGCCGTTGACCGCGGACTCCTGGCCGGCGGACTGCGAGATCTGGCCCGCGCCGCAGCCGGTGAGGAACACGCCGCACACAGCCAGGCCGGCGCTCGCGGCGAAGACGCGGTTCTTGAAGCGGGTCACGGCAGCCTCCTGCTGGGCCTTGCGGTCGGCACGAGGACGGCCACCGCGGTTTCGACTATGCAGAGTAGTAGGTCACCCGGTCCTGCGGTAGCGCAGGGCCGGTATGGCCGGTCACGCCGCCGGAAGGTCCGATTCGAACTGTCCTGCTTGTCCGTTCTCCGTGTGTTCGTTGTCCATTCCGGGGGCCCACTGCACGTATTTGCTGGCATGTCAACCCCGGCGATTCCCGTATGATGCCCCTGACCTGCACCGTTGTTCTACATAGGGTTCCGCGCCGTGCTAACATTGACTGCGAAAGGGGCTCGAATCTGATGATTTTCAAGGTCGGAGACACCGTTGTTTACCCGCATCACGGTGCTGCGTTGATCGAAGCGATCGAAACCCGGACCATCAAGGGCGAACAGAAGGAATACCTCGTCCTGAAGGTCGCTCAGGGTGATCTGACCGTTCGGGTGCCCGCGGACAACGCCGAATACGTCGGTGTCCGTGATGTCGTCGGCCAGGAGGGCCTCGACAAGGTCTTCCAGGTGCTGCGCGCTCCGCATACCGAGGAGCCGACCAACTGGTCGCGCCGCTACAAGGCGAATCTGGAGAAGCTGGCTTCCGGTGACGTCAACAAGGTCGCCGAGGTGGTTCGCGATCTGTGGCGTCGTGATCAGGAGCGTGGCCTGTCGGCGGGCGAGAAGCGCATGCTGGCCAAGGCCCGGCAGATTCTTGTCGGTGAGCTGGCCCTGGCCGAGAACACCGATGACGCGAAGGCCTCGATCATCCTCGACGAGGTTCTGGCCGCCGCTTCTTGACTGCCCTCCCACTGACAGGGGGCTAGATGTCGACGACGGTCGCGATCGTGCCGGCCGCCGGCTCGGGTGAGCGTCTCGGTGCCGGAATTCCCAAGGCATTCGTCCCACTCGACGGCCGCACCATGCTCGACCACGCCGTGGACGGACTGCTGGCCTCCGGCGTCATCGATAGGGTCGTCGTCGCCGTTCCGGAGAATCTCGTCGCGGAGACCACTGCGCTACTCGGCGAGCGTGCGCAGGTCGTGGCCGGTGGAGCAGAACGACCGGACAGCGTCCGGCTGGCGCTGGCCGCCATCGGCGAGGCCGACTTCGTCCTGGTCCATGACGCCGCCCGGCCGCTCACCCCTCCCGACCAGATCAAGCGGGTCGTCGCCGCCCTCGACGAGGGCATGCGAGCGGTCATTCCGGTTCTGCCGGTGACCGACACCATCAAGGCCGTCGACGCCAACGGCGCTGTGCTCGGCACCCCGGAACGGGCCGGCCTGCGGGCGGTGCAGACTCCGCAGGGGTTCGAGACATCTCTGCTGCTGCGCGCCTACCAGCTGACCGCTCCGGTCACCGACGACGCTTCCCTGGTGGAGAATCTCGGGGTGCCGGTGCACACGGTCGATGGTGATCCGCTCGCATTCAAGGTGACCACGCCGCTGGATCTGCGGCTGGCACGGGCGGTACTCGCTTCATGACACTGCCCCGGGTAGGCATCGGCACCGACGTTCACCCGATCGAATCGGGCCGGCCGTGCTGGCTGCTCGGTCTGCTCTTCGAGGGCGCCGACGGCTGCGCGGGTCACTCCGATGGCGACGTCGCCGTCCACGCCCTGTGCGACGCACTGCTCTCGGCGACCGGACTCGGTGACCTCGGCTCGGTCTTCGGCGTTGACCAGCCGCAGTGGCGTGGGGTGACCGGAGCCCAGATGCTCGCCCATGTCCGGGATCTGCTGACGCAGGCCGGATTCACCATCGGCAACGCCGGGGTCCAGGTGATCGCCAACCGGCCCAAGGTCGGCCCGCGCCGGGATGAGGCGCAACGCGTGCTGTCGGAGTTGTTGGGCGCTCCGGTGTCGGTTTCGGCAACCACCACCGACGGGCTGGGATTGACCGGTCGCGGCGAGGGGATGGCGGCTGTCGCCACCGCTCTGGTCGTCGAGACGTCCCGGTAAGCTGCCACGTCGTGACCACCGGCCTTCGCCTGCACGACACCTACACCGGTGAGGTGCGCGAACTGGTGCCGTTGCGCCCGGGTCAGGTGTCGATCTATCTCTGCGGCGCCACGGTGCAGAGTCAGCCTCATATCGGTCACGTCCGCAGTGGCGTCGCCTTCGACGTGTTACGCCGCTGGCTGATGGCCAAGGGATACGACGTGGCGTTCATCCGGAACGTGACCGACATCGATGACAAGATCCTCAACAAGGCCGCCGAGGCCGGGCGCCCCTGGTGGGAATGGGCAGCCACTCACGAACGTGCGTTCACCGCGGCCTATGACGCGCTCGGCGTACTGCCGCCCTCGGGCGAGCCGCGCGCTACGGGCCACATCACTCAGATCGTCGAACTCATCCAGCGCCTGATCGACACCGGCCATGCCTATACCGGTGGTGGTGACGTCTACTTCGACGTGTTGAGTTTCCCCGACTACGGCAAGCTGTCCGGCCACCGCATCGACGACGTCCACCAGGGCGAGGGCGCAGGCACGGGAAAGCGGGATCAGCGCGACTTCACCCTGTGGAAGGGTGCCAAGCCCGGCGAGCCGTCATGGCCGACCCCGTGGGGGAGAGGCCGACCGGGATGGCACTCCGAGTGTGTCGCCATGGCCCATGAGTACCTCGGTCCTGAGTTCGACATCCATTGCGGCGGAATGGATCTGGTCTTCCCCCATCACGAGAACGAGATTGCTCAGGCCCAGGCGGCCGGCGATGGCTTCGCCCAGTTCTGGCTACACAACGGTTGGGTGACCATGGGCGGGGAAAAGATGAGCAAGTCGCTGGGCAACGTGCTCTCGATTCCCGCTGTTCTGCAAAGGGTCCGCCCCGCGGAGTTGCGCTACTACCTGGGCAGCGCGCACTACCGCTCGATGCTCGAATTCACCGAGACGGCCCTGCAGGACGCAGCCAAGGCCTACACCGGTATCGAGGAATTCCTGCACCGCGTGCGGACCCGCGTCGGCGCCGTAGTGCCCACGACGTGGACCGAGAAGTTCGCCGCTGCACTCGACGACGACCTCGCCGTGCCGGCCGCGCTGGCCGAGGTGCACGCGGCCCGAGCCGACGGCAACCGCGCACTGGAGGCAGGCGATCACGAGACCGCTCTGGCCAAAGCCGGACAGATCCGCGCCATGATGGGCATCCTGGGCTGCGATCCTCTCGACGAACGCTGGGAGACCCGCGATGAGACCGCGGCCGCACTGGCAGCGGTCGACGTGCTGGTGCGGGCCGAACTTCAGCGCCGCGACGACGCCCGCCAGGATCGAGACTGGGTGCAGGCCGACGAGATCCGCGACCGGCTAAAGAACGCCGGTATCGAGGTGACCGACACCGCCGAGGGTCCGCAGTGGGCGCTGCTGGGACAGGCCGGCGGGCAGGAGTGCAGCGACACGGGAACAGGTGGGCGGAATTAGATGGCCGGGAACTCCAAGCGCCGCGGGGCCATCCGCAAGGAAGGCACCAAGAAGGGTCCCCAGGTCGGATCCGGCGGTGTGCGCCGCCGTGGACTCGAGGGACGTGGTGCAACTCCGCCGGCCCATATGCGCCCCGGCCATCCGGCAGCCCGCAAGGCGGCTTCCAAGGCCCGCAAGGCGGCCGGCCGGCCGGCCGGTAAGCCGACCGACGAGACCGAGACCGTTCTCGGCCGCAACCCGGTCCTTGAGTGCCTGCGCGCGGAGGCCCCGGCGAATGCACTTTACGTGGCACTGGGCACCGAGGCCGACGAGCGGCTCACCGAGTCTGTGACGCTGGCCGCCGATCGTGGCATCCCGATCCTGGAGGTACCCCGTGCCGATCTGGATCGCCTGAGCGCCAACGGATTACATCAGGGGATCGCCCTGCAGGTACCGCCGTACACCTATGCCCATCCCGGCGATCTGCTGGCCTCTGCCACCTCCGATGTGCAGCCGGCGTTGCTGGTCGCCTTGGACAACATCTCCGATCCGCGCAACCTCGGCGCCATCGTGCGCTCGGTGGCGGCCTTCGCCGGACAGGGTGTGCTGATTCCGCAGCGCCGGTCTGCGTCGGTGACCGCCGTCGCGTGGCGTACCAGTGCCGGCGCGGCCGCGCGCGTGCCGGTGGCCCGCGCCACAAACCTGACCCGCACCCTGAAGGAGTGGGCCGACGCCGGTGTTCTCATCGTCGGTCTGGACGCCGAGGGGGACACCACCCTCGATGAGTTCGACGGCACCGGACCGGTGTGCATTGTGGTCGGCTCGGAGGGTAAGGGCCTGTCGCGGTTGGTTCGCGACAACTGCGACCAGGTGGTCTCCATCCCGATGGCCGGCCCCGCGGAATCACTGAATGCCGCTGTCGCCGCGGGTGTGGTGCTGGCCGAGGTAGCCCGCCAGCGCCGACGCTGATGGCGCGGCTGTGGTGGGCGGCGGTGATCGCCACCTGCGCGACGGTTTTGTTCTGTGCACCTCCGGCCGCCGCCGGGGCCGGTGCGTTCGATCTCGAAGCCCATCGCGGTGGTCGCGGCGAGACCACCGAGGAATCCCTGCAGGCCTTCGCCAAGTCACTCGAACTCGGGGTGACGACATTGGAACTGGACATCGTGCTGTCCAAGGACGCTGCGCCGATGGTCTGGCATGACCCGGTGATCGAACCGGCGAAGTGCGCAGACACCGGACCAGCCTTCGCCGGCGATCCGCAATACCCCTATGTCGGCAAACCGGTGCATGAACTGACCTCGACGGAATTGCACACTCTCGATTGTGGACTGGGGCTGAAGGAGTTTCCCGGTGCCGAGGTCGTGGTGGGCAACAGGATCGCGACCTTGCCCGACGTCCTGGCACTCGCCGACGCATACGGTGCCTCGGTGCGCTACAACATTGAAACCAAGGTTGAGGCTGAGCATCCTGAGTTATCCGCCCCGCCAGCCGAATTCGTCGACGTGATACTCGGGACGATTCGCCGGGCGGGCAAGACCGACTTCGTCCAGATTCAGAGTTTCGATTGGCGCACTCTCCCCATGGTCCGCCGTGCGGAGCCGCGGATTCCACTGGTAGCCCTCTGGGATGAAACGACGTGGTTTACGGGTTCGCCGTGGCTCGACGGATATGACGCCGGCTCCGGCGATCCGATAGCCGGTGCGATATCGGTCGGTGCGGATGTACTCTCACCCGGCTACTCGGTGCCGTACGGCCAGACTCCTGCCGACCGAGACTTCCGGCTGATCGCCGACAAACCATTCATCGATCGGGCGCATTCTCTCGGCCTGACCGTGATCCCATGGACCATCAACGACGCGGCGACCATGAATGCGCAGATCGACGCGGGCGCCGACGGCATCATCACCGACTACCCGAGCCTGCTCCGGCGTGTGATGACGGAGCGCGGGATGTCACTACCTGTGCGGTACACCAAGACCGCCTAGGGCAGGACCCCCTGAGACCAGGGGTCGGCGCGCTCCCAGACCGTGGGCAGATGAAGCTCCACACCGTCTCTCGCGGCGAACCGGCACAGCACCCGCATCGTGACGTCCAGGTCGTCACCGGCATACGGCAGCGCACGCAGCGGTTCGGTCAGCGGCCTGAAGAAGTCGTCCCAGTGGATCAGCACGACCCTCCGCGCCCCGACGGCGCGCACCGTCTCCTCCCAGTACCGCTCCAGATAACCGACCGGCTGAACGCCGAGCTGTCCGACTCCGAGGTAGGCGACATCGGCCCGCTGACCCGCAAGTGTGCCGGTACGGAATCCGGCGCTGCCCTGGATCAGAAGCCGCCGGTCTGATGGACGGTGATGGATAAGCGTCGACCAAGCTTCCCCGCACCGGTATGCCGAGGTCTTGGCGGGCGGCCGCACCGGCTCGGTGATGGTCCCGGGATACCGGTCGGGTGGGCAGTGCTCGGACTCGATCAGCGTCACCTCGAAGCCGCCGAACGTCATCAGGGTTCCGGGCTCGGCGACCACGATGCGTTCCTCTGGAAGTCCCTGTCCCCGTGCGATATTGGCGGCCGATTCGCCCCCGATCATCACCGCACCCGTTCGTTCGGCGACGACCGCGCTGTCCAGCACATGGTCGAAGTGCGTGTGTACCGGCAGCACTGCGGCCAGTCGATCGATGCCGGACCGTCGCAACGAATCGTCGATGCGCGACTGCGACGGCCGGATCCGACCGAGGCCCACCTCCAGCAGCCCCGGGCGGGAGAAGAATCCGTCGGTGAGCAGACCGGTGTCACCGTCTGAGACCAGCAGGGTCGAGACACCCATCCATGAGACGGTCACCGGGGCATCGGACGCAGCCTCCGGCAGGTCGAACCTGTCCCGGTACCGCTCGATATCGGGCCGGCCCCATTTCAGCCGCATCAGAGGAACGCCGCCACGTCGACGCCCGCCGCCAGCAAGCGGTCCCGCACCGCGGTGGCGATTCGCACGGCTCCCGGCGAATCGCCGTGTACACAGACTGATTCGACCTCGATGGCGATCGCCGATCCATCTGACGCGGTCACCTGACCGGCGGTGACCATCGTCAGCACCCGCGCGGCGATCTCATCTGGATCGCGCAGCACCGCACCGGGTTCACGTCGTGACACCAACTGGCCGTCGGGCCGGTACGCACGATCGGCGAATGCCTCGGCAACCGTGCGTAATCCCAGGCGGTCCGCTTCATCGAAGAACACCGAACCGGCGAGGCCGAGGACCGGAAGTCCGGGGTCGACTGCGTGTACAGCCTGCGCAACTGCCCGGGCCTGCTCGCGGTCCTCGACGATCGTGTTGTAGAGCGCGCCATGGGGTTTGACGTAGCCGAGGGTGGATCCGGATGTGCGAGCCAGTGCCTGCAGCGCGCCGATCTGGTAGACCACATCGGCGACGAGTTCGGCCGGATCGACGTCGATGCGACGGCGGCCGAAGCCGGCAAGGTCGAAGTAGCCGACCTGCGCGCCGATCCGCACGCCGCGTTCGGCTGCGGCCTGGCAGGTGCGGGCCAGGCCGACGGGATTTCCGGCGTGGAATCCGCAGGCAAGGTTGGCGCTGGTGACGATGTCCAGCATCGCCGCGTCATCACCGAGTTCCCAGACCCCGTATCCCTCGGCGAGGTCTGCATTGAGATCGACGGTCGGCACCGTTCAAGCCTAGGCGGCCCGCGCCGCCCGGCCGGTGACATCAGGCAGCAGCGGGGTCGTGGGTGCGGCGACCGACCGCCCAGCACACCAGATAGATCGCGAACGAGATGGTGGTGACGAACACCGAGACCGGCACTCCCGGCGCCAGCGACAGCACGATGCCGCCCACCGCGGCGATCTCTGCGAACACCACCGATGCGGCGATGGTGGCACCCGGGGAGCTGAAAACTCGTGCCGCCGCGGCGGCGGGCGTGATGAGCAGTGACATCACCAGCAGGGCGCCGACGATCTGAACGCCCTGCGCGGCGACGATGCCGACCACTGCGGCGAAGACGATTCCCAGCGCGCGAACCGGTACACCTCGGGCCGCGGCCACTTCTGGATCAGCGGTGGCGAACAGCAGCGGACGGAAGCTGAACGTCAGCACCGCGACCACGACGGCGGTCACGCCGATCAAAAGTGCCAGGCCCTGGTAACCCACACCCACGATCTGACCGGTCAACAGTGCGAAGCTTGTTCCGCTGCGTCCCGGATAGAGATGGATGAACAGCACTGCCAGTCCGAGGCCGAATGCCAGCACCACGCCGATCGCCGAATCTCGTTCCCTTGCCCGCTGGCCGAGAAAGCCGAAAAGAACTGCCGCGATGGCACTTCCGACCAACGCACCGAGTCCGACGTTGAGTCCGGTGAGTAATGCGAAGGCGGCTCCCGTCAGCGAGAGCTCGCTGGATCCGTGCACCGCGAACGACATCTGCCGCATCACGATGAACGGCCCGATCAGCCCGGCCACCAGTGCCAGCAGAGCGGCGGCAAGAAGGGCCTGCTGCACGAAGTCCCGGCCGAGCAGATCGGCGGTGATGTCGAAGGAGAACAGGTTCTCCAGCAGATGCGCAAGGCGGTCATTCATGAGTGTGCCCGTGCGTGTGTCCGGAGTGGTCGAGATGTTCGCCGACCACGACGTAGCGATCGCCGACCTGGATCACCTGGATGTCGGCCTGATACAGCTCTGAGAGGGTCTCCGATGTCATCACCTCGGCGACCGTGCCGATCCGGAAGCGTCCGTTGACCAGATAAAGCACCCGGTCGACATAGGGCAGCACCGGATTCACCTCGTGGGTCACGAACATGACCGCGGTGCCCGAGTGCCGTCGGCGGTCGATCAGTCCGGCTACCAGACGGGCATTGGCCGGGTCCAGATTGAGCAGTGGCTCGTCGCACAACAGCAGGGCCGGATCGCTGGCCAGAGCCTGGGCGATGCGAACCCGTTGCAATTCGCCGCCGGACATCACCCCGACCGGCACAGTGCCAAGCCTGAGCGCGTGCACCTGTGCCAGCGCCCGGTCGACGGCCTCTCGCTGTCGCGTCCGCTGGGCCCGCCGCAACGGAGCCACGCCCCAGTGGTGACCGTCCACGCCGAGGCGCACCAGGTCGCGTCCGCGCAAGGAAAGCCCGCGGTCGACGGCACGGTGCTGCGGCACATAGCCGATCCGTTCGCTGCCGGCGCGCACCGGTTCGCCTTCGATCAGGGCCGTCCCGGCACTGAGCGGCAATTGGCCGAGCAGCACCTTGAACAGTGAGGTCTTGCCTGTCCCGTTCGGCCCGAGGATGGCGATGAACTCCCCGGCCGAGACATTCAGATTCAAGTGGTCCCACAGCACCCGGTCACCGAAGGCCAGGCGTGCACCCGTCAGAGTGACGACATCAGTCATGGTTCACCGCCGCTCCTGCAGCGCCGCGTTCAGCCGCGTTGCGATGGCGGCCTGCCATGCCAGGTAGCCGCTTACACCCCCGGGCAGGGTCTCGGTCACCTCGACGATCGGTATACCGGCGGCCCGCGCGGCGTCGCGGACCTGTCGCGTCGTACCGGTAACCGTCTGATCGTTGAACATCAGCGCGGCGACCTCATGCCGGGAGATCAGATCGAGCACCGTCGCGATATCGGCCGGTGCGGGATCGGTGTCTTGTTCAACGGCGTTGGTGAAACCCTCCGGCGTCTTGTCGGTCAGACCCGCGGCCAGAAGCAGGTAATGCGCGACCGGTTCGGTGGCGACCACGGCAGCACCGGGAAACGCCGTCCGCATGTCGTGCTCCCGGGCGAGAACAGCATCTGCCTCGCGGCCGAATTCGTCTGCCCTGGAACGGTACTGCTCGGCCTTCATGGGATCGACAACGGCGAGACGGTCCGCGATCCGGATGGCAACGGCTTTAGCGGTGTTCAGTTCGTAGAAGACGTGTTCATTGGCCGGCGGGTGTTCACCGACGGCCGCCGGGTCGAGCAGTGAATAGGCGTCCACTGCCGCGATGTTGCGGTGACCGGCCAGCACGTCGTCGACCCAGGCGTCGTAGCCTCCGCCGTTATACACAACCACGGCCGCATCCTCGACCGCGGCGACGGTGGTGGCAGCCGGCGAGAACGAATGGGGGTCGACCGTGCCGGCGACGACGGACGTCACACGAGCATCGTCGCCGGCCACCGCCTTGGCCACGCTGCCCCATACGTCGGTTGAGGCCACAACGCTCGGTTGGGCTGACGGTGGGGTCCGGTCGGGGGAGGCGCAGGCGGTCGGTCCGGCCCCGGACAGCAGGGCGACCGCCAGCGCGAACACCGCCGCCCCGCGCATCCTGCCTCCGGAAACTAAATGAAAACCGTTTCCAATAACTCTAGCCGAGGGCCCGGCTTCGTCTAGGCGGTTTCCCCGTCCCCGATGAGCAACCGGACCGTCAGGTCCAAGCGCTTGCTGACGTCGCTGGCCGAGGCCCGCCTGGTGAGCCAAGCCAGCAGATTGGACAGCCAGACATCGGAGATCACCCGCGCGATGTGGTACTGCTCCTCGGTCGGTTCGTCACTCATCGCCCGGGCGAACATGCTGTCGATGATCTTCTCGACGTGATCCACCTCGCCGGCCGCCGAGGCGTCGGCGAACACATACGCGCGAGCCATCGCCTCGGTGAAGAGGGGGTTGCGCTGCATGGCCCGGTTGAGCTTGCCGACCATGAAACTCAGCCGCTGGTAAGGACTTCCACCCGCGACGGGGGAGCGGTCGGTCTTTGCGTCGATCCGCTCGAACTCCCGCGCGAGTGCGGACACCAACAGGTGAACCTTCGAGGGGAAGTACCGGTAGAGGGTCCCCACGGCGACATCGGCGCGTTCGGCGACCGCACGCATCTGGACGGCCTCGTACCCGCCCTTGGAGGCAATCGCCAGGGTCGCGTCGAGGATGCGCTTACGCCGTTCGCGTTGCGCCTCGGAGCCGAGTTCGGACTCCGGCAGCACCGCCACCGGCATCACGTCGCGAGGCTGCGATCCCGGCTCACCGGCCGGCTTCTGCGCTGGTGTCGACATGGCCGCCACGACTCCTCCCGCTTGCTCCCTGCAGTGATATCCATCGACTTGACGGCACGTCACTGGCACTATTAGAACACGTTCTAGTAGTTCGGGTCTGCACGGATTCAGCGCCAACATGAGGAGCCGACGGTGTCCGCCACCATCACCGACGAGCAGTCCGCCGCTCGTGACCTCGTTCGCCAGTGGGCCGCCGGCGCCGGTGCCCCCGGCGCCGTCCGGGAAATCGAGCAGGGCCGGGCTGACGCCTGGCAGCCGATCTTCGACGGCCTAGCCGAGTTGGGAACGTTCGGCGTGGCAGTCCCCGAAGCCGCCGGCGGCGCCGGCGGATCGATCGCCGATCTGTGCGCGATGGTGGAAGAGGCTGCTCGCGCGCTGATTCCCGGCCCAGTCGCCAGCACCGCGCTGGCTACGCTGGTCATCACCGATCCCGTTGTGCTGCAGGAAATCTCGACTGGACGGCTCACTGCCGGATTCTCCATGGAGTCCGATCTGCGCGATGACGACGGCCGGATCTCGGGGATGGCGGAGTTCGTCCTCGGTGGGCTGGAATCCGGTGTGCTGCTCCTGCCGGTCGGTGATCACATCATGCTCATCGACGCCACGGCTCCGGGCGTGAGTGTCGAACCGCTGGATGCCACCGACTTTTCCCGCCCGCTTGCGAAGGTCGCACTGGACTCGGCGCCGGGCACGCGGCTTGAGGTCTCCCGGTCCCGCTACACCGATCTGGCCGCCACCGTGCTGGCCGCCGAGGCCGCCGGGATCGCCCGTTGGACCCTGGACACCGCCACGGACTACGCCAAGGTCCGCGAACAGTTCGGCAAGCCCATCGGCAGTTTCCAGGCCGTCAAGCACATGTGCGCCGAGATGCTGCTGCGCTCACAACAGATCTCGGTTGCCGCCGCCGACGCCTGAACAGCGGCCGATGCCGGCGACACGCAGTTCGCAATCGCTTCCGCCGTCGCCGCGGCGGTCGGGATCGAGGCCGCCCGCGGCAACGCCAAGGACTGCATCCAGGTACTCGGCGGGATCGGCATCACCTGGGAGCACGACGCGCATCTGTATCTGCGCCGCGCGCTGGCTATCGGGCAGTTGCTCGGCGGCCGTCCTCGCTGGCTGCGGCGGGTCTCGGAGTTGACTCTGTGCGGAGCGCGCCGTGAGTTGCACATCGACCTCGATTCCGTCGCGCACCTGCAACCGGAGATCGCCGCCACGGCCGCGGGCATCGCCGCATTGCCGTCGGAGAGTCGCCGGGTGGCGCTCGCCGACTCAGGTCTGCTGGCTCCGCACTGGCCCAGGCCCTACGGCCGTGAAGCCTCCCCTGCCGAGCAACTGCTGATCGAACAGGAACTCAGTGCCGCCGGGGTGGATCGCCCTGACCTCGTCATCGGCTGGTGGGCGATCCCGACCATTCTCGAGGGGGGCACCGCTGAGCAGATCGCGCAGTTCGTGCCGCCGACCCTGCGCGGGGAACTCGTGTGGTGCCAGCTGTTCAGCGAACCTGGCGCGGGTTCGGATCTCGCCGCACTTCGGACGAAAGCCGTTCGGGCCGAAGGAGGTTGGAAGCTCACCGGCCAGAAGGTCTGGACATCGGCGGCACACAAGGCCGACTGGGGTGTGTGCCTGGCGCGTACCGATCCGGATGCCCCGAAGCACAAGGGCATCACCTACTTCCTCGTCGATATGAGGTCTCCGGGAATCGTGATCCGCCCGCTGCGTGAGATCACCGGCGACGAACTGTTCAACGAGGTCTTCTTCGATGACGTGTTCGTCCCCGACGGGATGGTGGTCGGTGAGATCAACGACGGCTGGCGGCTCGCGCGGACCACCCTTGCCAACGAGCGCGTCGCGATGGCGCATGGAACCGCGCTGGGTAATCCGATGGAGGAGATGCTGGGCACGTTGCGCGAGCAGGGGATCGAACCGGCGCTGGCCGAACGGCTCGGCGAACTACTGCTGGCTGCTCAGGTCGGCTCGCTGCTGGACCACCGCATCGCCGAACTCGCGGTCGGCGGGCGGGACACCAGCGCCGAGGCCAGTGTCCGCAAGTTGATCGGAGTGCGCTACCGGCAGAGCCTCGAGGAGTTCCGGATGGAGCACTCACCCGGCGACGGTCTCGTCGTCAACCCCGCGGTGCTGAGCTTCCTGAACACCCGTTGCCTGTCGATTGCAGGCGGCACCGAACAGATCCTGCTGACGATGGCCGGAGAGCGCTTGCTCGGCCTGCCGCGTTAGCGATCGCGCGGGCACTGATCGGCGAGACCCTCGCCTCAGTCGTCATAGCTGACTTCCACCTCGTCGGACAGCGCTCGGGCCTGACACGCCAGGATCAGCCCCTCGGCGAGGTCCTCGGGTTCCAGAACGTCGTTGACCTCCATTTCGACCTCGCCGCGGACTTTGGTCGTCGCGCAGGCGCCGCAGTGACCCTCCCGGCAGGAGAACGGGGCGTCGATGCCCCTGGCCACGAGAACGTCGAGGAGTTTCTCGCCGCGCGGCCAGGACACCGTGTGGGTCTGCCCGTCGAGATGGACGACGACTGTCGCCGGGGATGCGGTCGCCGGGTTGTCGGTCGGGGCCACTGGCCGATCGTTCCTTCCTAAAATTAGAACACGTTACAAAAATGACAATACGGTGAACTACCTGCTACGTAAACGTCGTTCTCGACACAAATCGTAACGTGTTCTAGTCTTGGTTCCAGTACCGCTCTTCTGGGAGGCATCAGTGACGTCCATTCAACAGCGTGACGCGCAGACTGTTCTTGCGGCCATCGACGAACTTCTTCCCGCGTTGCGTGAGCGTGCATCGAAGACCGAGGAACTGCGGCGGCTGGCCGACGAGTCCGTCGCCGACCTCGATGAGGCGGGCTTCTTCAAGCTGCTGCAACCCGAACAGTGGGGCGGCATGCAGTGCGACCCGGTCCTGTTCTTCGAGGCGGTGCGCCGCATCGCGAGCGCCTGCGGTTCCACCGGCTGGGCCGGCGGCATCCTCGGCGTGCACAACTGGCACCTGGCGCAGTTCGGCCAGCAGGCCCAGGACGACGTCTGGGGATCGGACCCGACCGTGCGGATTTCCTCCTCCTACGCGCCGATGGGTGCCGCCCAGGTCGTCGACGACGGCTATCTGGTCAACGGCAACTGGCTGTGGTCATCGGGCTGCGATCACGCCACCTGGACCTTCGTCGGCGGACCGGTGATCAAAGACGGCCGGCCGGTCGACTTCGGCAGCTTCCTCATGCCGCTGGGCGATTACCAGATCAAGGACGAGTGGCATGTGATGGGCCTCAAGGGCACTGGTAGCAACACCCTCGTCGTCAAGGACGTCTTCGTGCCCCGCCACCGGTTCCTGTCCTACAAGGACATGAACGACCACACCGCGCCCGGCCAGCAGATCAACACCGCCCCGGTGTACAAGATGCCTTGGGGCACAATGCACCCCACCACCATCTCCACCCCGATCGTCGGAATGGCCTACGGCGCCTACGCGGCTCACGTCGAGTACCAGGGCAAGCGGGTCCGAGCGGCCTACGCGGGCGAGAAGGCCAAGGAGGATCCGTTCGGCAAGGTGCGCATCGCCGAGGCTGCCAGCGATATCGACGCCGCGTGGCGCCAGTTGTCCGGCAACCTCGCCGATGAGTACGCGCTGCTGTGCGCGGGCAAGGAGGTCCCGATGGAGTTGCGTGCGCGCGCGCGCCGAGATCAGGTGCGCGCCACCGGCCGGGCCATCTCCGCCATCGACCGGCTCTTCGAGGCGGCCGGCGCGACCTCACTCAACAACGACCAGCCGCTGCAGCGATTCTGGCGCGATGCGCACGCCGGCCGGGTGCACGCCGCCAACGACGCCGAGCGCGCCTACGTGATGTACGGCAATCACGAGTTCGGGTTGCCGGTCGGCGACACGATGGTCTAATCGCGCGATGACGTCGTTCATCCGCGAAGCGGAGTCACAGGGGGATGTGACCTTCGAGTCCACCTCGCGCTTCGCCCAGGTCCGGTCCGGCGAGCGCGACATCAAACTGCACTACCACGAGGCGGGCCTCGGGAACGGTCCCACCGTGGTGATGCTGCACGGCGGCGGCCCGGGAGCCTCCTCCTGGTCGAACTTCGGTCGCAACATCGCGGTGCTGTCGCGACACTTCCACATCGTCGCCATCGACCAGCCCGGGTATGGCCACTCCGACAAGCACACCGAGCACGAGCAGTACAACCGCTACAGCGCTGAGGCGGTGCTGGCGCTGTTCGACCAGCTGGGCATCGAACGCGCTGCGCTGGTGGGCAATTCGCTCGGCGGCGGCACCGCGGTGCGCTTCGCGCTGGATCATCCCGACCGCGCCGGCAAGCTGGTGCTGATGGGCCCCGGGGGCCTCAGCGTCAACCTGTTCGCGCCCGATCCCACCGAGGGCGTCAAACTGCTCGCCAAGTTCAACGCCGATCCCACCCGGGAGAACATGGAGCGCTTCCTGCGCATCATGGTCTTCGACCAGAAGCTGATCACCCCGGAACTGATCGACGAGCGCTTCGCCATCGCCAGCGCACCCGAATCGCTGGCCGCGGCGCGCGCCATGGGCAAGTCCTTCGCCGGCCCGGACTACGAACTCGGAATGATGTGGCGCGAGGTCTACAAGCTGCGCCAGCGAGTGCTGCTCATCTGGGGCAGGGAGGATCGCGTCAACCCGCTCGACGGTGCACTGGTGGCGCTCAAGCAGATTCCCCGGGTTCAGTTGCACGTCTTCGGGCAGTGCGGGCACTGGGCGCAGGTGGAGAAGTTCGACGAGTTCAACAAGCTCACCATCGATTTCCTGGGAGAGCAGTGATGGCCATCAGTTCGCTGGGTTATCTACGCATCGAGTCCACCGATGTGGCGGCGTGGCGCGAGTTCGGGCTGAAGGTGCTCGGCATGGTCGAGGGCAGCGGATCAACCCCCGGAGCGCTGTATCTGAGAATGGACGACTTCCCGGCCCGGTTGGTGATCATCCCCGGTGAGCACGACCGGCTGGCCGGCGCCGGTTGGGAATGCGCGAATGCCGCTGCGCTGCAGGAGGTCCGCAACGCCCTCGAGGTCGAGGGGGTGGCCTACAAGGAGGCCACCGCGGCCGAGCTCGCAGACCGCCGCGTCGACGAGATGATCACCTTCGCCGACCCGTCCGGCAATCGTCTGGAGGTGTTCTGCGGCGCGGCCCTCGAGCACCGCCGGGTGGTCAGCCAATACGGGCACCGGTTCGTCACCGAGGAGCAGGGTCTGGGTCACGTGGTGCTGTCCACGCGCGACGACGCCGAGGCTCTGCACTTCTACCGCGACGTCCTCGGCTTCCAGCTGCGCGACTCGATGCGCATCCCGCCACAGGTGGTCGGCCGGCCTGCCGACGGGCCGCCGGCCTGGCTGCGGTTCTTCGGCTGCAATCCGCGCCACCACAGCCTGGCGTTCCTGCCGATGCCGACACCGAGCGGGATCGTCCACATCATGATGGAAGTCGAGAACAGCGACGACGTCGGTCTGTGCCTGGACCGCGCGCTGCGCCGCAAGGTGCCGATGTCGGCCACCCTGGGTCGGCACGTCAACGACAAGATGCTGTCGTTCTACATGAAGAGCCCGGGCGGATTCGACATCGAATTCGGCTGTGAGGGTCTCCAAGTCGACGATGCCGGCTGGGTCGCCCGGGAGAGCACCGCGGTGAGCCTGTGGGGTCACGACTTCACCGTCGGCGCGCGCGGCAACTGACCGCCATGGCTGAGCCGATCGACCCGCGCGCCTTCCGTCAGGCGCTGGGTCAGTTCTGCACCGGTATCACGATCATCACCACCATGCACGACGGCAAGCCCAACGGCTTCGCCTGCCAGTCCTTCGCGGCGTTGTCCCTCGATCCCCCGCTGGTGCTGTTCTGCCCGACCAAGCTGTCACGGTCCTGGCAGGCGATCGAGGCCAGCGGCAAGTTCTGCGTGAACATCCTCACCGAGGCCCAGCGCGAGGTGTGCGCACGGTTCGGATCCAAGGAGCGCGACAAGTTCGCCGGCGTCGACTGGCACGAAAGCGATTCGGGCTCACCGGTTCTCGACGGTTCCCTGGCCCACATCGACTGCACAGTGCACGCCGTTCAGGACGGCGGGGACCACTTCATCGTCATCGGCGCCGTGCAGTCGCTGTCGGAGGTCCCCAGCGTCAAACCGCGGCCGCTGCTGTTCTACCGCGGTGAGTACACCGGCATCGAACCGGACAAGAACACCCCCGCCCAGTGGCGCGACGACCTCGAGTCATTCCTGACCGCCACCACGCCGGACACCTGGCTCTAGTGCGGAGTCCCCACCAACAGGCCCTCAATCGCACCGTCGTTGGCCACCAGCAGACCCCTGCCCGGAGGAAGTTGCGCCGCGCTGGTGCGGCCGAATACCTTCACCGCGGCCGGGTCGTTGTCCATGAACAGCGTCGGGGTGCGAGCGCCGGCGAGCTTCTGCAGGAACGGGTTCATCGCGGAGGCACCCGCCCAGTTTCCGGGCAACCGGGCCGCGATCACGTGCAGTCCGATCTCCCTGCCGCGTTCGATCAGATTCCACAGAGGCGCCGTCGCTGCCTGCTTGCCGATGACACCACCCGGTCGAAGTTCCTGTTCGTCGTCGAGCAACAGGAAATGGTGTGGCCCCTCCCAGGCTCGGCGACGCAACAACTCCTCCTGGGTGAGACCGGACGGCGGAAGCCTCTCCGCCAGAGTTTCGACGAGTTCGGCCAACACCCGATCGATCTCCTCTGCGGTGTACGCGTACTCCCGCACCCCGGGGCCCTGGATCCGGCCGATGAGCGTCGTCTTCGGATCAATGATGGTGATCTGAGCCTTCGCGGCTGACAGACGGGCGATCGACTGACCGATGGCGGCCAGCGCCGTGGTCTTTCCGCAGCCCTGCCGACCGACCACCAGCAGGTGCGGAAGTTGTCGCGACGGGAGCGCAACGACCTGCAGGGCGCTCTCTCCCAACGCAAAGGGGATATCCAGCACGTCCTCGCTGCGATGTGCAGCAATGATGTCTCCGAGCATGATTCGGTGCGGAAGCCGGGCCAGGGTCTCCACCGGGCCGGCGCCGGTGAGATCGACGATCGCGGTGCCGATATCCCGCGCGGCAGTGAGCCCACCCTGGGCATTGCGCAACTCAGGCAACCCGATCAACAGTTCATGGCCGGTGCGCGTCACGCCGAAACCCGGCCGGTCGACGGTGTTGCGCGCGGCACGCCGATGCTCCATACCGGTACCCATCTGGGTCTCGTCCGGATTGCTCAACCGAAGCTGAATCCGCGCGTTGCAGACGTTGAGCAGCGCCTGTTTCTGCCCGACCAACCAACCGCTTGCGCTGGTGACGATGTGGACACCATAAGAGAGTCCCTGACGCGCGATGGCGATAACCCTCTCACCGGCTGTTGCGTCCTTGTCATAGAGATCCGCGAAATTGTCGACTACCAGGAAGACGTCCCCGAACCGGTCTTCCACACCGGATCCCGGGCCGGTGAGTTCGCCTGACCTGCGCTCCCGGAATTCGGCGATATCGATCTGATGCCGCTTGAAGGATGCCTCCCTGGCGCGGATGACGCCTTCGATTGTGGCCAGTGTGCGAGCTACCCCTTCCGCGTCGGTGACGGAGACGACTCCGGCGACGTGCGGCACGGTCTCAACGGGATGGAGCGCTGCACCAATACAGAAGAACGTCACTCGCTCCGGTCGGTACATCAGCGCACCGGCGGCGATCAGAGTCATCAGGGTCGTCGACTTTCCCCGTTGCGCGGTGGCGACGACGATCACGTTGTCCATCTCGGCATCGACCAGGTGCACGCGCTGGACGTGCTCCTCCGGGATGTCCTCGATGCCGATCGGGAACACCAGACCCGGGTTCTGGCCGTAGTCAACCCACCATGGTTTGCCTCGCCACCGTTCAACCAGACTGTCCACCGGATCACTGAACTCCAGGGGTGGCAGCCAGATCCGGTGCGGTGGCCGCATCGGATGTGCCGACAGCGATTCGCGGATGACGTCCAGAAGCTTCTTCTTCTTGAATCCATCGGCGTGATAGAGGAATTCGTCGGGCTCAACAATGGGCTCGGGTTCTGCCAGTGCGCGACTGTCGTCCTCGGTGAGGGGCTGAAACTCCCAGCTCAGCGATCGTGGCCTGCTGAAGGAGAGTGCGATCGACGAGTCCGCGACCACCTTCTTCGGAATGACGAACGGTGCCGAGACGTAGAAGCATCTGAACTGTTCGAGTTCGCGTGGGCCCACTTTGAGCAGGGCGTAACCGTTCTCCTTCGAGGGAAGATGCAGCGCCGCGTCACTGCCGATGACATCGCGGGAATCCTCCGCGGTTTCGGCGCGTAGTGCCACCCGGAAGGCGATATTGCTCTTGGCCTTGCTGAGCGACGACAGATCCAGACGCTGTCCGCCGAGCGTGAAGAACACGTTGCAGCCGCGGCCCTCCTGACCGATGTGGATGACGAGATCGATCCATTCCGGATGGTGGTGAAACAGCTCCAGGTATTCGTCGATGATGACGAGAAGGATGGGTACCGGTTCCAGGTCGCGACCTGCCAGTCGCATCTCCTCGTACTCGTTGGCGTCCCGGGCTCCGGCCTCCTTGAAGAGTCGGTAGCGGCGCGCGATCTCTCCGTCCACAGCCTTCCGCATCCGGTCGGCGAGATGGCGATCGTCGTTGCCGAGGTTGGACAATGACCCCGCGACGTGTGGCAGACCCTCGAGATCCTGGGCAGCGGACTCGAACTTCATGTCGATGAAGATCACGATGAACGACTCCGGTGAATGAGTCAGCGCGATCCCATTGCACAGCGACAGGAAGTATTCGGACTTGCCCGCGCCTGAGGTCCCGACCACAACCGAATGGAATCCGTAACCACCGAAATCCTTGGCCCGCAGAATGACGTGCTGAAGATCACCGCCCGGCCGCACGCCCACCGGGATCATCGCCCAACGGGGATCCCCACGTCCGCGGCTCTCGGCCCACAGCCTGTCCACATCGAGTCGGCGGGGATCCTCAATCCCCAATGCGCGCAGCATCTCCCCACCCTCGATCTCGGACTCCGAGAGGTCGACCGCACTCGCTGGTAACCATCGAGCCATCGCTCGTCCGTAACGCTCAGCGGTGCTCTCAGCGAGCATGTCGGCAACGGCGTAGAAGGCTTCCTGGTGGTACAACCGGCCCTCGCGGATTTCAAACCGCTGCTCGTCACTGCCGAATCCGACACCGAAACCAGGACGTGCTGCCAGTCGAAGAATCGTGATGCCCGCCATCCCCTTCTGCCCGGTGACGGTCTCCCACTGCTCCGGGGTGCCGGTTCCGTCGTCAACGATGACCCAGTGCGGACCCTGGCCTGAACCGGCCATCTCCATCGGGGATGTCGCCGTGATCGGGCTGGCGCTGGCGGGTGGCGACCAAGGACCCCGGCCCTTGCGATGCAGTTCGGCATCGAGTACGGCTTCCAGATCCGCGGGTGAGCTGAACACCAGCCGGCGTGGGCCGCAGGCATCGACCATTTCGTCGTGCTGGTTGTGCGGTAACCACACAAGCCATGACCAGCGCTCCGGGTGACGGGTCACGACGATCAGCTTCACGTCAGTTGGACTGTGGTGGACTGCGAGCGAGCAGAGCAACGATCTGATGAATGCGCGTAACTCGGAGACGTCGGGGTCGATGAAGCTGAAGCCGGGCTGCGAACTCAGGCTCAGCACCTTTGCCATCCCGCGGATCCGGCTCTGCTCCAGGATGAAATCGCGCAGGGCCCGTCCGGTGACCGGCTCGAGCTCTTCTCCGACGGGAACCTCCGGCCACTGCAGCGACACCGCGGAGTCCACCGTTGACTGCAGGCCGATGCCCAGACGGACATCGAGGAAGTCCGCGTCGGCCGGTCGGCGCTCCCACATCCGGGGGCCGCCGATCATGCGATCGAGTTGCTGCGGATCGCAGTGCACGTGCGCCTGATTGCGGCGCTGGTGTCCGGCCGCCCGCTGTATCTCGTCACGATCCTCGTCGAGGCGGCGCAGATAGGTCCGCCGCTGCTTCTCCTGCTCACCCCAACTGATTCGCCGACTGCGGCCAAATCGTCCGCTGAACATGAGGGTGCCGAAGCCGGCCAAGCCGATCAGCGGGAAGATCCCGGATTGCAGGGTACGGGCACCGGATGTGTACATCACCAAGGCCGTGCCGAGGATTCCGATCAGCAGTGTGGGTGCCGCGATCATGAGCAGGATGTTGCGCGGCTCCCGTTCCGGTAGCGCCAGTGGCGGCGCGATCACCACTCGCAACGGCGGTGTTGCCGGAATCGCCTGGCGCACCTCCCGGACGAATCCCTTCTTGGACATCTCAACCCTCCCCGCTGCCGTTGCCCGCCAACATCTGTCCACCGCTGGCGGTCGCTATCGCATCGCGGGCGAGCATCGCGTCGGCGCGGCTGATCGCGGGCCCGGCTGCGAAGGCCCGCAGGATCGGCCAGGGCGCTTGAGCGGCGCGTGCGGGATCCAGTGCCAGCGCGCTCAGCGTCTCTCGATCTCCTTCGATGCCGTACCGGACGCCTTGCGGGGAGACCCAGAAGAGGCTTTCCCGGGTCGTCCCGGTGACTCCGCCGGTAGTCGAGGCGACGAAGTTCACCGCACCTGGAATCATCAGGGTCTGTTGCGCCTCAATGGAATTCGGTCCGCGGTTGTCTCGGACGAGGCTGACGATCCTTGCATCCAGATGCTCCGGCGTCGGAAGCCCTTTTCCGTTGAGCAGTGTGATGCGGGCCTGGGGGTCGGTGCTGCCTTTGGTCCAGCTCACACATGTCACCGGACTCGCGGCGGTGTCGACGAAAATCAGTCGGCCAGTGGGGTAGAAGCCCACCTGGAGAACGTCGATCTCAGGGATCCGCAGTAGGTCGTCTGGGGCAATCAGCTGCGGCGCCATCGCTCCATGGCTATCGGCGGCACGCAAGAGGTCGGCTACGAAGGGGGTGATCCTCTGGACACCGTTGGGCAGCAGGACGTAGAAGCCGTTGGCTTCGCCGGTTGCATCGCGGGTGGCCAGAACCCGCCCGACCACTGATCCCGGAATCAATCGCGATGGACTGCCTGCCCCGGGGACGGCAGGAACCACGATGGGTTCGGTGGCAGGCACCGCATCGAAGAGCGCGTTGGACATCTCGACCGGATGGGTTTTTGCGGGATTCAACCCGAGATTGAAGGCGAGTGCGCGATCGGCCGGCTCTATGCGGCTGCGCTTGCCATTCCAGATCAGATAGGTCGCGTTCGCGTGATGGGCGAGGATGGCTTGATTGTCGGGAATCGCGTCGGCGCGGCCGTCCGCCGGGAGTTCTCCCCCAATAGCGGTGACCACCGGTGCGGCCCCGTTTCGATCCGCGGTGTCATCGCAGATCGTCCACGCCGACACCCGGTTGCTCGAGATCATGAGCTTGTCGGGGATTCCCGGAATCCCCACCAGCGGGCCGGTGGGGTACCTGTCGATCTCGTCGGCCTTGACCCATACCGGGTCGACCGGATTGCCGATGGCCAGTCGCGCTGAAGTCAGGTTCAACGCCGGATGCATCCGCCCGTCGATCCTGGCGTAAACCGCACCGGTATCCCTGTTCCCGACGATCGACGATTCCCCGGCGAGGCCGGCCGGTCTCAACACCTGTAACAACGCCATCCATCCGCACACCAGGACGACGAAGACACCCGAGAGCGCAAGCGCCGCCTGCTGCTTGCGGTCGTCGTGTTTCATCCGGACCGAGAATCGGGTGACAGCTGCGCGCAGTCTCCGGTTGTAGAACAGATGGCCTGAGTTCTGATCCCGGTTGGACAGGTTCAGTGGCATGGTTGCTCCCCGCCGGTCATGACAGTCCCTCCCGGTGGCGGGCCTCGTGGTCACCGAGGGCTTCATCGCGCAAAGCGGCGAAGGCGATGTTGAGCCGATCCGCGAGCTCCGCGTGGCTGTAGACCGCCATCGCGTCCGGGTGGAGGGTCAGCTCGATGAGTTTGCCGTCACCGTTGGCGACAGCCTGAATATCTCCCATGTCGACGCTGTATGTGACGGCTTCGGACTTCGCGAGAAGGTCCTCCCAACGAGCGGCAGCCTCGTCGAGATCACGCAAGACGGCCTCGACAAGCTCCCTTTCGGTAAACCCGTCATCCCCCTGGAACCGGTGCACCGGCACAGTGTCGCTACCCTCTTTGAACTGTGTCAATTCAGATTTTGAAACTTGTTGACAAGTAACGTGACCACATTCTCAGCAACCTCCCGGACACCATCCGTCACCCGTCGGGCCACGGCCTCGCAGGCATGATGGCCTCGTCCTTTGACCGATTCTCCAATCGCCTCACGAAGACGGATCAGCTGTCGGTGAAATGTTTGCCAACGGCGTGGCGATCCGGGCGGGGGGCAGTCCGGCAGCGCGGCTCACTACGCTGATCCCGTCAAGCCACCAGGGAGGAATTTATGAGCGACACCGCGAGCGACTACGACGTCCGGATGATCATCCTGTCCACCGACGACCTCGACGAGTCCATCCGGTTCTACACCGAGACCCTCGGGATGAAACTCAAGTTCCGCGACGGTGCGCACTACGCCGCCATCGACGGCGGTTCGGTCACCCTGGCCTTGGCCACCGCGGTCGACCACCCCATTCCCGGTCAGGTCGTCGTCGGCATCAAGACCAGTGACGTCGACGCCGCGGCCAAGGCCATCGAGGAGAGCGGCGGCGGTGTCATCAAGGGTCCGTACGACGACGCCCATGAGCGTCGCGCCGTGGTCTACGACAACAAGGGCAACGGGCTGGTGTTCTACAGCCCGCTCAAGCGCTGACCGCCGGCTGGGCACAGCCGAACGACAGGGGCCGCGGACTCGTCTGAATCCGCGGCCCCTGCCGTTTTTGTGGGCGAAGGGGGACTTGAACCCCCACGTCCCGGAGGACACTGGCACCTGAAGCCAGCGCGTCTGCCATTCCGCCACTCGCCCGAATGACCCGCGGAGCGTATCACGGTCGCGGCCTCGGTCTCCAACCGCAGTAGTCATGGCTGACCTGCGGCGATGCGATTCTCAGAGATCTGTTGCTGCCGTCGGGCCGAGCCCGGCCGATACCATGGGTCCAGGCGGCGATCCGCCGGGAACCGAAGGTGGGAACGCGTCGATGAACAACCAGGAAGGGCTGGTTAAGCGCATCGAACGTCTACTCGAGGACGGTGTGGGCGATGCCTTCGCCCGGGTCTTCGGCGGTTCGGTGGTTCCGCAGGAACTGGAGGCGCTGCTGCGGCGGGAGGCCTCCGACGGTGTGCGAACACTGGCCGGCGGGCAGTCCTTGGTTCCCAACGAGTACGTCATTACCCTCAGTGAATCCGACTTCCAGAAGCTGAGCGGAGACCGCGACCTCACCACCGACGCCTTCGCCACGCATCTGGAGGGATACATTCAGGATCAGGGGTGGCAAACCTATGGCGAGGTCGTCGTCCGGCTCGAGCAGTCCGAAAGTCTGCACACCGGCCAGTACCGCGCCCGGGCGGCGGTCAACCCCGACGTAGACGTCTCCCATGAGGCCGATCGGGACCCCCGCCCGCCGGTCCCGGCACCCAGAGCAGCAGAATTGAACGATGCGTACCCCGCAGAACCAGGAGCACCAGCGATGACCGACAACCCCTACGGCCAGGGCCGTCCCGGCGACGAGCAGTACGACGAGCAGTACGGCCGTCCGCAGGAGGAGTCGCGTCCGGCCGCCCCCGAGCAGCAGCGCGCCCC
>CAYFMA010000022.1:30604-47818 GCA_964344085.1 uncultured Mycobacterium sp. | reverse complement strand
GTTCGCGACTGCGCTCGCGCGGGTCGCGCCCTTCGCGGCGCTGCGGCGGCGGAGTGCGACGGCCGGTCTCGCGAGGACGGCGCGGACGGTCCCGTGGATCGCCATCGCGGGCCGAACCGCGCGCAGGCTGACGGCGCGGACGCGGCGGGAGGTCGTACTCGTCCTCCCTCGACGGCCGTGCATGCCGGGACCGCGTCGGCTCGCCCCGTTCGGGCCGCCGGGACCGTTCGGGTCGCGGCGCGCGTTCGGCCGGCGGCCGGCGCCGGGGTTCGGCGGAACGGCTGATGCCATGCCGGGGTTCGGCGTCGGTGGCCGGCCGTGTGAACGAGGCGAACCGGGCCGCCAGACCGCTGACGAAGCTCGGCATCGCCGGTGCCGCGGTGGCATCGGCCGAGTGATCGCGCCCCACCGAGAAGTACCAGCGGACCAGTCCGATCAGCAGCACGGCTGCGGAGGTGAACAGCATCAGCGGGAAACGCTCGATGAGCGGGTAGCCGCAGGTGATCAGCACGTCCTTGAGCCCGTTGAAGCTCGAACCGTGTAGCAGGAAGTACGCCAGTGGCACCGCGACGAACAGCAGGAGCGGCGGCTGGATCACCGCGGTGAAGATGCCGCTGTGCCGGACCGCCAGCACCGCGGCGACGCAGCCCAGTACGTAACAAGCCGCGAAGACGAAGCCGAGTTCGGTGTGGCCGGATCCTGCTTCGATCGCGAAACCGACGAGCGTGGCGCTGACCGCGATGAGAACTGCCGCCCACGGCGGCACCCCGGCGATACCGGGGTGCGCGGAGCGCTGATCTGCGGGGAACGCCGCGCTGGTCCGCTGAGCTGACACCCCTAGACCGTACCGGCTCAACCTGCGGACAGGCTGCCAGCGCGGACTGCGGCGTGCCTGCTCCTAGACTCTTGACCCTGTGAGCCTCAGCCTCGGAATCGTCGGTCTGCCCAACGTCGGGAAATCCACCCTCTTCAATGCGCTGACCCGCAACAACGTGCTGGCGGCCAACTACCCCTTCGCCACCATCGAGCCCAACGAGGGTGTGGTCCCACTGCCGGACCCGCGGCTGGAGAAGCTGGCCGAGATGTTCGGCTCCGAGCGCATCCTGCCCGCGCCGGTCACCTTCGTCGATATCGCCGGCATCGTGAAGGGCGCGTCTGAGGGTGCCGGACTGGGCAACAAGTTCCTCGCCAACATCCGCGAGTGCGATGCGATCTGTCAGGTGGTCCGGGTGTTCGCCGATGACGACGTCGTCCACGTCGACGGCAAGGTGGACCCGCGCGCCGATATCGAGGTGATCGAGACCGAACTGATCCTCGCCGATATGCAGACCCTGGAGAAGGCGCTGCCCCGGCTGGAGAAGGAAGCCCGCAACAACAAGGAGCGCAAGCCCGTCCACGAGGCGGCGGTCGCCGCCCAGGCGGTGCTCGATTCCGGAACGACGTTGTTCGCCGCGGGATCCAAGGTCGACAGCGCGCTGCTGAAGGAACTCAACCTGCTCACCACCAAACCGTTCCTGTATGTCTTCAACGCCGATGAGTCGGTGCTCGGCGACGAGGCCAGGATCGCCGAATTGCGGGCGGCTGTGGCTCCTGCCGATGCGGTGTTCCTCGACGCCAAGATCGAATCGGAGTTGCAGGAACTCGATGACGAGTCGGCAGCCGAACTGCTCGAGTCCATCGGGCAGACCGAGCGAGGATTGGACGCGCTCGCGCGCGCCGGCTTCCACACCCTGAAGTTGCAGACCTACCTCACCGCCGGCCCTAAAGAGGCCCGCGCCTGGGTGATACACCAGGGCGACACCGCGCCCAAGGCGGCCGGGGTCATCCACACCGATTTCGAGAAGGGCTTCATCAAGGCCGAGGTGGTGTCGTTCGCCGACCTGGCCGAGGCCGGCTCGATGGCGGCTGCCAAGGCGGCGGGTAAGGTCCGCATCGAGGGCAAGGTCTACGTCATGCATGACGGCGACGTGGTGGAGTTCCGGTTCAACGTGTGAGCAGATACCTGCTGGTGAACTACATCTGGATCGACGCCGAGAGCGTCACGGTCGGCGCGACTGATGATGAGCGCTGGATGTGGGAGTTTGAGAGCGGCTACAACGGCGGTGATGCCTTCTCGTTCGTCCAGGTGACGATCAGGCAGAGCAGTGACGGCTACGCACCGGCTGAGACGGTGAGTCTTTTCGTTCAGCCGGGCTACGAGCCCCATCGAACGTTGGCGGAACGCGCCGTCGGTCCGCTCTGTGCGATTGCGTGGGAGATCAAGAACCGTGCCCTCGATCAACGGTCAGCGAACGAACTTTTCTTCGGGCGGACGTTGTGAGTCCTGACGACCGTCGCCGTTATGCCGAATCACTCAACTGGATTCTCGGAGCGCTGCACGAACTCCCGTCGGGCGTGCTTTTCGGCACGAACGGCGCGTCGGCCGCGCAGTGCGCCGAGATGATCGCCGGTCTCGACGAGTTCGCACAGCTTTCCGCGCGCCTGGGTATCGAAAACAGTGCATTCATCGGTGAATGCCGTTGGCACTTCGAGCACTATCCGCACTATCTGCAGCGGCGGCGGCACTTTGTCGACTATGCGACGTATATCAGCGACCGCCAGGGTCCGATGCGGGTGTGTCTACCAGAAGACGCCGATGCCGGCGGCGAGCAGTAGCAGTGCGCCGACGACCATGAACATCCATCGAGGCGCCGCCTCGGCGGTGCGGCGCTGGCGAGCGCTGCCCATGCCGATGAAGGCCCCGATGAACACCAGGATCACCAGCTTGGTGACGATCTTCGGATAGTTCAGTTCCACACCGGCGGGCCACGGCGCCGCCAAGGCGAGTCCGGTCAGGAACGAGAGCGCCAGGCCGTAGTTCATCACCGCGGTGAACCGAAGGCGCTGTGCGGCGGCTTCGGACACCCAAGCGCCGAAGGTGACCGCAAATCCGATGAGGTGCCCGAACACGACGATATTGCGCAGCAATTCCACGCACGTAGCGTATTCCAGCGGGTGCCAGAATGGCCGGATGGACATAGCTCTGCGTCTGATGCCGGGTCTCGCCGTCGCGATGGTGCTAGTCGGCTGCAGTGCCCCCGCCGTCACGACCGGGACGGTTCCCGACCCGACGACCGCCTCGGCGTCGGCCCCCGCGGTCCAGGCGGCCATCATGGGCGCGACGCTGACGGTCGCCGACTCCGGCGGCACCGCTGCCTACACCGTTGCCAATCTGCGGCCGGTTCCTGTTGAGGCACAGATCATTCCGGCGAAGGGTGCCATGTACGCCGTCGACGTCACCATCGCCGCTCAGGCCGGGGTCGTCGTCTACAACGGGTTCTACTTCGTCGTCCGTGCCCGGGACGGCTCGACGATCGCGCCCGCCGTGGGTGCCGTGAAGCCGGGCATCATCTCAGGCCAGCTCGCGCAGGGGCAGACCGTGGACGGCCACGTCGCCTTCGATGTGCCGGTGGGGGAGTCGATCAGCCAGGTGGCGCTGCGTGATCCGAAGGGCAAGACGCTCGCGGTGTGGGCAGCCGGCCTCAGCGGGTGACGAAGGCGACGACGGCCTCGCTGAACGCGTCGTTGTCGTCACCTGCCGCGGTGTGCCCCGCGTCGGAGAGTTCGACGAACTCCGCCCGCGGAACCTTGGCCAGAAAGTCCTCCACACCTTCCTGACTGACCACGTCGGAGAGCTTGCCCCGGATCAGAAGAATTGGAATCTGTAGTTCGATGGCAGCCTGCTCGAGTTTGGCGATCTCGACGAACGGGTTGCTGCTGATGTTGGTGACGAATGCCGGATCCCAGTGCCAGTGCCAGCGCCCCTCGCGATGTCGCAGATTCTTCTTGAGACCGTCGAGGTTCCGAGGCCGGTTCCGGTGCGGTAGGTACTCGGCGATGGCGTCGGCAGCCTGCTCGAGCGTCGCGAATCCGTGAATGTGCCGGGTCATGAAGTCGCGGATGCGATGCGTTCCCTCTTCCTCGACACGCGGGACCACATCGACGAGCACCAGTTTGGTCACCACGTCGGGTCCGGCGGTGCGGGCGACCACGATGCCGGTGAGTCCACCCATGCTGGCGCCGATGAGCACCACCGGCCGGCCGATCTGGGCGATCACCTCCGTCACATCCCTGGCCAGCACGTCGAGGGTGTACTCGCCGTCGGGGGCGCGATCGCTGTCGCCGTGCCCGCGGGCGTCGAGGGCCACCACGTGGAATCCGTGACCGGCCAGCACCGCGCCGGTGTTCTTCCAGGAGAACCGGTTCTGGCCGCCGCCGTGCAACATCACGATGGTTGGCAGGCCGTCGGCGCTCCGGTCACGGTTCCATTCGTCGCCCACCAGTGTCAGCGACGTATCGGCGCGGAACTCGACGGTGGCGGGTCCGGCGCTCATGTTCTGCAGGCTACCCGGGCGGTAGCCTCGACCCGGTGAGTGACCTTCCGGCAGCCGCGCAGCACAATCGCCGCCGGATCGTCCTCGGAGCGCTGGCGACTCTCATGCTCGTCACGGGATGGCTGGGGTACCGCAACTACGAGGTCCGCCACGCTGCGCAACAGCGCCTGGAGATGGTGCAGGCGGCCCGCGACGGGGCAGTGAGTCTGACCACCATCGACCACGAGCACGTCGATGAAAACGTACAGCGAATCCTGGACTCCTCAACCGGCAGCTTCCGCGACGATTTCGAGCAACGCGCAGAAGCCTTCTCCGACGCCGCACGCAAAGCGCAGTCCAAATCGGTGGGCACCGTGACCGCCGCCGGCATCGAGTCGGTCCGACGTGACGAAGGTCAGGTTCTGGTGGCGATGACCGTCATGACCTCCAACCGGGGTGTGCCCGAACAGCAGCCCAAGGCGTGGCGGATGCGGGTGACGGTCAGCGGCACCGGAGATGGATACAAGGTCTCCAGAGTGGAGTTCGTGCCATGAGGCCATCGCCGGAAAGGGCGCGGGAGTTCGCACTTCCCGGGATCGCGCTGCTGCTCGTGATCACCGGCATCTGGCTGTCCTGGGACACCTCATCTCGGCGCGATGCGCAACGCAGTGGCGAGGAGGCCATGGCAGCCGCGCGCGACTCGATCGTGGCGATGCTGAGCTACCAGCCTGACACCGCCGAGCAGACCCTCAACGACGCACGCAGCCGGCTCACCGGGCAGTTCCTCGACGCCTACAACCAGCTGATCCAGACCGTGGTCGTGCCGACTGCCAAGAAGGACCGGATCACCGCGGCGGCGAAGGTGCCGGCGATATCGGTCATGTCGGCGCAGGACGACCGCGCGGTGATGCTCGCCTTCGTCGACCAGACTCTCAGCGATGGCGCGAAACCTCCCACCGTGACGACCTCCAGCGTGCGGGTGAGTATGGAGAAGGTGGACGACCACTGGCTGATCTCCGGGTTCGACCCGGTCTAGGAGGCGATCATGGACGAACCGCGCTGGCTCGAGGTCGACACGCCGGCCGTGCGACTGAAGGCTCTCACCTGGGGACCCGATGACGGCCCGATCGCATTGTGCCTGCACGGTTTTCCGGACACTCCGCACGGATTCCGCAAGATCGTCCCGCATCTGGTCGACGCGGGCTACCGGGTCGTCGCGCCGTATATGCGTGGCTACGCACCCTCGGGTCTGCCATCGGACGGCGCCTACCACCTAGGCGCGATCATGCACGACGCTCTGCAGGTCCGCGCGGCCGCCGGTCCCACCGACGACGACGTGGTGATCGGGCACGACTGGGGCGCGATAGTGGCGACCGGACTGGCCGCGATGCCCGAGAGCCCGTTTCGCAAGGCGGTGGTCATGTCGGTGCCGCCTTCGGCGACGCTGCGGTCCAATCGCGGCGCACTGCTCAAACTGCTTCCGGCCCAACTGGTGCGCAGTTGGTACATCAGTTACTTCCAGTTGCCCTTCGCCCCGGAACGCTCGGGACCATGGATCGTTCCGCTGCTCTGGCGTCGATGGTCACCCGGCTACGACGCGACGGAGGATCTTCCGCTCGTCGAAGCCGCGATCGGCGCACCCGACCGCTGGCGCGCTGCGCTCGGTCTGTATCGGGCCACGATCCGTCAGTACCGTCCGCCCGCTCAGTACGCCGATCTGCATCGCTGGTGGACCGAACCGCCGCGACTACCGACGTTGTACCTGCACGGCGCCGACGACGGTTGTATGACAGCGCAATTCACGCCGTTCGTGCGTGATGCGCTGACATTGGGCAGCGACGCCGGCGTGGTCGACGGAGCGGGACACTTCCTGCAACTCGACCGGCCCGACGAGGTCGGCCGGCGGATCGTGGAATTCCTGCGCTAACGCAAACCGGGATGGCTGCGCGCCAGCAGTGACACCATCAGCCGACGCGGCGCCAGGTGGTAGAGCACCGCCGCTGCCCGGTTCATCCGGCCGGGGATGATCACCGCCTTGCCGGCGGCCAGTCCGTCCAGACCGGCACGGGCCACCTCAGCGGCCGGCACCCACATGGGCTTGGGCAACAACTTCTCGGCATCGGTCATCGAGAAACCCGCCGACTCGCCGAAACCGGTGTGGACCGGCCCGGGGCACAGCGCGCTCGCGGTGACCCCGGTGCCGCGCAGTTCGCCGCGCAGTGCGTGGGTGTAGGACAGCACGAACGCCTTGGCCGCACCGTAGACCGCCTGACCGGGCAGCGGCCCGAACGCGCCCACGGACGCGACGTTGAGAACCGCACCACTGCGCCGGTCCACCATCTGCGGCAGGAACCGGGCACACAGGTCGACCACGGCGGCGACGTCGACCTCGATCTCGTTGAGTTCAGCAACCGGATCGGCCGACTGCTGCGGGCCCAGCGTGGTCAGGCCGGCGTTGTTGATCAGCAGGTCGACTCCGAGTCCCAGTGCGGCGACCCGATCCGGCAGCGCCGCGCGCTCCGTGCGGAGTGAAAGATCAGCCGGCAGAACCGAACTCCGCGAACCCAGTTCGGCGGCGAGTTCACCCAGACGGTCGGCGCGGCGTGCCACCAGGATGACGTGCCGGCCCCGCCGGGTGAGCTCGCGGGCGAATTCGGCGCCGATACCCGACGACGCTCCGGTGATCAGCGCAGCCTGCTGCATGGCCGAATCGTAGCCTGGGGGCATGTCGACGATGGCCGCCGCCGATGCGCAGCTGTTGTGGCTCTCGACGGTGACGCCCAACGATCAGTTCCTGGTATATCGGTTCGATGGAGAGTTCGACTCCGCCGGCGTCGAACAGGTCCGGCGGCGGGCGGGGTATTTCCCGGATCTCAGACTCCGGGTGCGAGACGACCATCCGTGGCGCTATCCGCGCTGGGTGAGTGGTGACGTCGAGCCCGAACAGTTCGTGGTGCACGAGCCTCGGGAATGGCAGTCCTGCCTCGACGCCCTGCCCGGGCTGGATCAGCTTGACACCGAGCGGATGTGCTGGCGCGTGCACGTCTTTCCACCGGACGTCGTGGTGGTCCAGATATCCCATGCGCTGGGGGACGGCACCCGCTCGGCCGCACTTGCCGCCGCACTGCTCGGCCGGTCCGGCCCGGTTTCCGCGGTACCGGAGGTGCGACCCGGGTTCCTGCCCTGGCGCGCGCTCGCCGCGGCGCGGAAGCATCGCCAGTTGGTCAGGGATGTCGAGGCCGGACTCGTCGCCGAGCCGGCCGGTCCGCGGCCGCCACTGAGCATCAACGAAGCGCCGAAGGCCACGCCTGTGTTGCGCACCCTGGTGATCGGCGCCGGCGGTTTGCGTCATCCCACCGTGACGGTCTCCGCGCTGGCGGCGATCTCCGAGGCGCTCGGCGGATATCTGGCCGATCGCGGAGAGGACATCAGCCGGTTGGGCGCCGAGGTTCCGATTGCCCTGCCCATCTCTGCGCAGAGCCTCGCGCACAACAACTTCCGCAATGTCGGCCTCGGGCTCCACCCGGAGCTGAGCCGGCCGGAGCGGGCCGAGCGGATCGGTGCGGAACTGGCCGCCCATCGCCGTCGCGGTGAGCATCCGGCGACGCACGCCTCGGCAGCCGCATTCGCCGCGGTGCCCGCCGCACTGCTGCGGTG
Organism: uncultured Mycobacterium sp.; assembly: GCA_964344085.1. GTDB lineage: Bacteria > Actinomycetota > Actinomycetes > Mycobacteriales > Mycobacteriaceae > Mycobacterium. The sequence continues at coordinate 39,809 of CAYFMA010000022.1, read as the reverse complement.
GGGTATCGGGCGATTCGATCCGACGGTCCGATCGGCCGGGGTGACCGGCAACACCGTCGTCTCGAGCGTGAACCGCGGCGCGGCCGACCTCTCCTTCGGCGGCGCACCGGTCCGCTTCACCGCCGGTTTCCCCGCGCTGTCGCCGATGATGAGCCTGACCCACGGGGTGCACGGTCTAGGCGACACCGTCGCGATCAGCGTGCATGCCGACTCCGCAAACGTCGACGTCGATGCCTACATGGACCGGCTGGCCGATGTCCTAGGTTGTCATCCGTGACTGCCTTCAGCGTCGGACTCCTCATCCTGCGACTGGTCCTGGGGCTGACCATGGCCGCCCACGGCTACAACAAGATCGCCGGACCCGGCGGGCTGGTCGGCACGGCCGGATGGTTCGACAGCATCGGCATGCGGCCCGGAATGCTTCACGCACGACTGGCCGCCGGGACCGAGATCGCGGCCGGGCTCGGGCTGGCCGTCGGATTCCTCACCCCGGTTTGTGCCGCCGGGTTCGTGGCCCTGATGCTGGTGGCCGCCTGGACCGTGCACCGCGGCCACGGCTTCTTCATCACCAAGCAGGGCTGGGAGTACAACCTGGTGCTGGCCGCGGCGGCGGTCGCCCTCGGTGCGCTTGGTGCGGGCCGGTTCAGTCTCGACCGGCTGATCTTCAAGGACGGCGACGCCTACCATCTGCTGCACGGATGGTGGGGCCTGGCCATAGCGCTGGGGCTGGGCCTGGCAGGCGGGATCGGACAGTTGGCGATCTTCTTCCGCCCGCCCGCCACGACCGGCTAAGAAAGACCCATGGGCTTTCTGTCTCAAGACGTCCCGGTCATCGACTTCGAGGAGTGGAGCAAGGGCACCCGCGCCGAGAAGATCCGGCCGATGGCCCGGCACTGGGCGGAGGCCGGCTTCGGCGCACCGGTTGCCCTGCACCTGTTCTACGTCGTCAAGATCCTGCTCTACATCGTCGTCGGCGCGCTGTTCGCGCTGGCGACCAAGGGGATCGACGGCTGGAGCGATATCGGGTCGTGGTGGACCGAACCGATCGTCTTCCAGAAGGTCGTGCTCTACACCATGCTCTTCGAGGTCGTCGGGTTCGGTTGTGGCTTCGGCCCGCTCAACAACCGGTTCTTCCCGCCGATGGGATCGGCGCTGTACTGGTTGCGGCCCAACACCATTCGGCTACCGCCATGGCCGAAGCGGGTGCCGCTGACCAAGGGCGACAACCGCGACGCGGTCGACGTCGCGCTCTACGCCGCGCTGCTGGTGGCCCTGCTGATCGGGCTGCTCTCCGACGGCACCGGACCGATGCCGGCGCTGGGCACCGAGATCGGACTGCTGCCGGCCTGGCAGTCGGTGGTGATCCTGGTGCTGCTCGCACTCGCCGGCCTTCGAGACAAGGTGATCTTCCTCGCCGCGCGTGGCGAGGTGTACGCCCCGTTCGTGCTGGCCTTCCTGTTCGGCGGGATCAACGTGCTGATCGCCGCAAAGCTCGTGTGCATGGCGATCTGGCTGGGTGCGGGCACCTCGAAGCTCACCCGGCATTTCCCGTTCGTGGTGTCCACCATGATGTCCAACAGTCCGGTCATGCGAACCCGCGTGCTCAAGCGCAAGTTCTTCCGGCACTTTCCCGACGATCTGCGACCCGGGTGGCCGGCCAAACTCGTCGCGCATCTGAGCACCGGAATCGAACTGCTGGTCCCGTTGGTGCTGCTGTTCTCCCACGGCGGCCGGCCCACGGCCATTGCTGCGTTCGTCATGGTGTGCTTCCACTTCGGGATCCTGTCGTCGATCCCGATGGGGGTGCCGCTGGAGTGGAACGTCTTCATGATCTTCAGCGTGCTGTCGCTGTTCGTCGGCCACGCCGACGTCCGGCTGACCGATATGACCAACCCGCTGCCGGTGCTGCTGTTCGCGGGCCTGGCGGCGATGGTGATCGCCGGAAACCTGCTGCCGCAGAAGATCTCGTTCCTGCCCGGCATGCGGTACTACGCCGGTAACTGGGACACCACGCTGTGGTGCATCAAGCCCTCGGCCGAACAGAAGATCGAGACCGGCATCGTGGCGATCGCCAATATGCCGGCCGCGCAACTGGAGAAGTTCTACGGCAGCAAGGAGGCCGCCCAGATCCCGATCTACATGGGCTACGCCTTCCGCGGCTTCAACACCCACGGCCGCGCGCTGTTCACCTTGGCCCACCGCGCCATGGCCGACGGCGACGAGGACGACTACTCGGTCACCGACGGCGAGCGAATCTGCAGTATGGCGATCGGCTGGAACTTCGGTGACGGCCACATGCACAACGAGCAGCTGATCGCCGCCCTGCAGCGGCGCTGTGGGTTCGAGCCGGGGGAGGTGCGGGTGGTGCTGCTCGACGCCCAGCCCATCCACCGGCAGACCCAGCACTACCGGCTGGTAGATGCCGCGACCGGCCGGTTCGAGAGCGGCTACGTCAACGTCGCCGATATGGTCACCCGCCAGCCCTGGGACGACGACCTGCCGGTCCACGTCGACACCCGGCCGGGATCACATTGACCAAACGGTTGGTTGGTTGCCAGAATCGGGTGGACCCGATCTGGAGAATCTAAGGAGAAGTCGATGGCGGAAGCGGTAATCGTCGAGGCAGCGCGCTCGGCAGTCGGTAAGCGAAACGGCGGCCTGTCCGGTGTTCACCCAGCCGAACTCTCGGCACAGGTGCTCAACGGTCTGGCGCAGCGCGCCGGCATCGACCCCGAAATCGTCGACGACGTCATCTGGGGCTGTGTCATGCAGGCCGGCGAGCAGGCTCTCGACATCGCCCGCACCGCCGTGCTGACGGCCGGCTGGCCGGAGACCATCCCGGGCGTGACGGTGGATCGCCAGTGCGGCTCCAGCCAGCAGTCGGTTCACTTCGCTGCTGCCGGCGTGGTGGCAGGACACTATGACGCCGTGATCGCCGGCGGCGTGGAGTCGATGTCGCGCACCCCGATGGGCGCCTCGCTCGCCAACGGCGGCAACCCGTACTCGGCGAGCTTCAAGGCCCGCTACGACCGCACCCCGAACCAGGGCATCGGCGCGGAGATGATGGCGGAGAAGTGGGGACTCACCCGCACCATGCTCGATCAGTTCTCGCTGGATTCGCACGAGAAGGCCGGTGCCGCACAGGCGTCCGGCGCATTCGATGATCAGATCGTCGCCATCAAGGATCCCGACGGCAACATCATCAACAAAGACGAGGGCATCCGCCTCGGCACCACCCTGGAGAAGATGGCCGGTCTCAAGACGGCTTTCAAAGAAGATGGTGTGATCCACGCCGGCAACTCCTCGCAGATCTCCGACGGCTCCGGCGCGCTGCTGTTCATGTCGGCGGAAAAGGCGAAATCCCTGGGGCTCAAGCCGCTCGCCCGTGTGCACACCGCCGTCCTGGCCGGCGCCGACCCGGTGATGATGCTGTCGGCTCCGATCCCAGCCACCCAGAAGGCTCTGAAGCGCTCGGGTCTGAGCGTCTCCGATATCGGCGTCTTCGAGGTGAACGAGGCGTTCGCGCCGGTTCCGATGGCCTGGCTCAAGGAGATCGGCGCCGACGAGAAGAAGCTCAACCCCAACGGTGGCGCGATCGCGCTCGGCCACCCGCTGGGCGGCTCGGGCGCCCGCATCATGACGACGATGCTCTACCACATGCGGGACAACAACATTCGCTACGGGCTGCAGACCATGTGTGAGGGCGGCGGCCAGGCCAACGCCACGATCCTCGAGCTGCTCTAGACATGACGGACGCGGAAGCCCCCGGCGCTCTCACCGAGCGCCGGGGTAACACCCTGATCATCACCATCAACCGTCCCGAGGCGCGCAACGCAGTCAACGCCGCGGTGAGCATAGGTGTCGGTGATGCGCTGCAGCAGGCTCAAGACGACTCGCAGATCTGGGCGGTGGTCATCACGGGCTCCGGCGACAAGTCCTTTTGTGCCGGGGCGGATTTGAAGGCGATCTCCCAGGGGCAGAACATCTTCCACCCGGATCACCCGGAGTGGGGCTTCGCCGGGTTCGTCCAGCACTTCATCGACAAGCCCGTCATCGCGGCGGTCAACGGCACCGCGCTCGGTGGAGGCAGCGAAATCGCGCTCGGTAGTGATCTGGTGCTGGCGCAGGCCGGCGCCCAGTTCGGCCTACCGGAGGTCAAGCGCGGCCTGATCGCCGCGGCCGGCGGCATGTTCCGCATCGTCGATCAGTTGCCCCGCAAGGTCGCGATGCAACTGCTGCTCACCGGTGAGCCGATCAGCGCCGACGAGGCACTGCGCTGGGGACTGATCAATCAGGTCGTCCCGCACGGAACCTCGGTGCTCGAGGCCGCGGTGGCGCTCGCCGAGCGGATCACCTGCAACGCGCCCCTGGCGGTTCAGGCCAGCAAGCGGGTCGCCGCGGGAGCCGACGATGGCGTGATCACCGGCGAGCAGGACGCGTGGAAGCGATCCAACCGCGAGATGCGCACCGTGTTCACGTCCGAGGACGCGATGGAAGGCCCGATGGCCTTTGCCCAGAAGCGCGCCCCGGTCTGGAAGGCGCGCTAAGCCGCAACCGGACCTACGCCGCAGCCTTCGGGGCGGTCGTCGCCGGCGCGGCCGGTGTCTCGGTCGCTGCCGGAGCCGCCGTCGTCGACGGAGCCACCGACATGCTCGGGGCCGCCGTCGTGGTCGGGGCGGGGGTCTCGGTGGCGGCGGCCGACGTGGTCGCCGAAGCCGATGTGGAAGCCGAAGCCGATGTTGCCGTCGACGTGGAACCTGTCCCAGCGGCCGGGGCCGGCGGCGTCAGCACGGTGTCGATCATGTAGATGTAGGCGCCGTGCGCGGTGTACGCGCACACGATCCGGTTGTCGTTGACCCGGACGTCGCCGCCCCTACCGGTCACCACGACCGGACGTCCGTCCTGCGTCGGCATCTTTCCCTGCACATCGCTGGGCTGCAGATAGCCCAAAACCATGTGATAGAAGAGGACCGGCAACAGCACCCGCGGATCGCTCTTGAGCGTCTCGAGAGTCGCCGGGTCGAGCTTCGCGAACGCCTCATTGGTCGGCGCGAACACCACGTAGGGGCCGCCGTCGAGCACGCTGACGATGTTGATGTCGGGATTGAGCTTGCCCGAGATCGCGGCGCTGAACGTGCTCAGATCCGGGTTGGAGGCGATGGCCTGCGACGCGGTCTGTAGCGCCATGGCGTCGATCGAGCTGGGGCCGGTCGGGTTCTTGGCGCGGTAGGCGTCGCAGCCGGGACCCTGCGGGTCCGGAACCTTGGTCGACGCGGGGACGGGCCCAGCGGGCTGGACCGGGGACGGCGGGGCCGGCGAAGGAGTGGGTTCGGCGTATGCCTGGACGGCGGTCGGGATGGCGACGGCGATCGCGGCGGCGGCCGCGACTAGGCCCAGGCTCTTCTTAGAAGTGCTCACGAGGTGGAAATCGTAGTCGCGGCCTGCGCTGTTACCCAAAACGCCGACTTCGTACCATGGCTCACATGCAGGAACCGCTGATCATCGCCTTGGGCGGCCACACCCCTGAGCTGCACCCCGAATCGTGGGTCGCGCCCAATGCCGCCCTGATCGGTCAGGTCAAGCTCGGACCCCGGGCCAGCGTCTGGTACTCGGTGACGCTGCGGGCCGAGACCGAACCGATCGAGATCGGGGCGGGCGCCAATATCCAGGACGGCGTGACCGGCCATGTGGACCCGGGCTTCCCGCTACGGGTCGGCCGCGGTGTGACCGTCGGGCACAACGCGGTGTTGCACGGCTGCACGGTCGAGGACGGTGCGCTGATCGGAATGGGGGCCATCGTGCTCAACGGGGCGGTGATCGGAGCGGGTTCACTGGTGGCGGCCGGCGCCGTGGTGTCCCAGGGCGCGGTTATTCCGCCACGGTCTCTTGTCGCCGGTGTGCCGGCCAAGGTGCGACGCGAACTCAGCGAGGCCGAAGTCGAGCACCTCCGGCACAACGGGGTGGTCTACGAACATCTGCTGGACATGCATCGGGACGCTTCGCAATGACGTTCCTCAGCCGGGTCCGGATGGCGGCCACGAATGTGGCTGTGCCGTATCAGGAGTGGCCGTCGATCATTCGGCGCCGCCGGCTCATGGTGTGCGTGGTGCTGGTGGCAGGCGCCGTTCTTCTCGGCGTCTCGTTGCGCAGCAAGCCGGGCGACGAAGCCTTCTATTGGCTGACGGTGGCACTCGCAGCAACGTGGGCGGCCGGCGCATTTCTCTCCGGCCCTTTGCATCTGGGCGGGATCAGCTGGCGCGGCCGCAACCAGCGTCCGGTCATCACGGGCACCACGATCGGCCTCTTGCTCGGCGTGGTGTTCCTGGCCGGCGGACTGGTGGCCCGCGAGATCCCGCCGGTCGCCGAGCGGATCACCAACGTGCTGCAGTACGCCAACATCGGCCCGCTGTGGATCATCGCGCTCATCACCGTGATCAATGGCGTGGCAGAGGAATTGTTCTTCCGCGGTGCGCTCTACACCGCGCTCGGCGGATTCCACCCGGTGGCGATCTCCACGCTGCTCTACATCATCACGACGGCGGCCAGTGGCAACCCGATGCTCGGATTCGCCGCACTGATCCTCGGCACCGTCTGCGCACTGGAGAGGCGTGCCACCGGTGGCGTTCTCGCACCGGTGCTCACCCACGTGGTGTGGGGGCTGATCATGGTGCTGGCGCTGCCGCCTCTCTTCGGGCTGCACCCCTAATCGTCGACGAACGCCGGCTTGCGGCGTTCTTGAAACGCGCGGGTTCCCTCGGCGAAATCCTTGGTGTGCAACAACTCCAACTGACCGGCCACCTCCCGGCCGATCGCGCCGTCGAGTTCGGTCAGCGTCGCGGCGTTGATGGCTGCCTTGGTCTTGCGTAATGCGATCGCGGGGCCGGCCGCCAGAGTCGCGATCACCGACTCGACCGCCGGCTCCAACTCTCCGGCGGGATGCACCGAGGACACCAGACCGTAGGACAGCGCGTCGGATGCCGGAATCCGTTCGGCCAGCAGTGCCATCTTCATCGCCCGGTGCCGGCCGATGGAGGCGGCAACCAGAGCCGACGCGCCACCGTCGGGCATGAGGCCGATCTTGGTGAAGGCCAGCAGGAAAAACGCTGTGTCAGAGGCCATTACGACGTCACAGGCCAGGGCCAGCGACACCCCGACACCCGCGGCCGGACCCTGGACCACGGCCACCACCGGCTTGGGCAGGCTGACGAGCATGCGCACCACATCATTTGCGGCGGCGAGTAGTGGATCCTGATCGGACGTCATCTCCGCGCGGGCGGCCTGCTGATCCTGGGCGCTGATACCCGCGCCCGCACAGAAGCCGCGTCCCGTGCCGCCGAGGCGGACCACCTTGACTCGGGCGTCGTCGGCAGCTTGGCGCAACACAGCGGCGAGTGTCTCCAGCATCGCCGTCGTCAATGAATTGAGGCTGTCCGGACGGTTGAAGTTCACGGACAACACATGTCCGTCGAGGGTGACGGTCAGGTCGTCTATGCCGGTGTAGGTGGTCACGAGTGGACACGGTACAAAGAATTCACCCACACGGAGAAGGGCGGTAGGTGTCATGGCTGGACCACTGGAAGGCCTGCGGGTCGTCGAACTTGCCGGGATCGGGCCGGGCCCGCACGCCGCGATGATCCTCGGCGATCTCGGCGCCGACGTGGTCCGTGTCGAACGGCCGAAGGCCGGCGGAATCGGCGCGGTGCCCAGCAAGGACTTCCTGCTGCGTAACCGTCGTTCGGTGACCGCTGACCTCAAGAGTGCCGAGGACCGCGATCTGGTTCTGAAGCTGATCTCCAAGGCCGACGTGCTGATCGAGGGCTTCCGCCCCGGCGTCACCGAACGACTCGGCCTCGGTCCCGAGGATTGCGCCAAGCTCAACGAAGGCCTGATCTATGCCCGGATGACCGGCTGGGGTCAGACCGGCCCGCGCAGCCAGCAGTCCGGCCACGATATGAACTACATCTCGCTCAACGGTGTGCTGCACGCGATCGGTCGGGTCAACGAGGCGCCGGTGCCGCCGCTGAATCTGGTGGGGGACTTCGGCGGCGGCTCGATGTTCCTGCTCGTCGGCATCCTCTCCGCACTGTACGAACGCAGCCACTCCGGCAAGGGTCAGGTGATCGACGCCGCGATGGTCGACGGATCGGCGGTCCTGGCGCAGATGATGTTCGCCTTCCGGCACACCGGGATGTGGAGCGACGTGCGCGGCACCAACATGCTCGACACCGGCGCACCCTGGTACGACGTCTACGAGTGCGCCGACGGGCGGCACGTCGCGGTCGGTTCCATCGAGCCGCAGTTCTACGCCGAACTGATCGAGAAGCTCCAACTGGATCCCGAGACTCTGCCGCACCAGATGGACGCCACCCGGTTCCCGGAACTGCGGGCGATCCTCACCGCGGCCTTCCTCAAGCACGACCGCGATCACTGGGCCGAGGTGTTCAGGACCAGTGACGCCTGTGTCACGCCGATCCTGAGCTTCGCCGAGATCGAGGCCGAACCGCACAACGTCGAGCGCGGCAGCTTCTACAAGGAAGGGGACTCGATCTTCCCGATGCCGGCCCCGCGGTTCTCCCGCACCCAGCCCGGCAAGCCGATTCCACCGAGGGTGCCGGGGGAGGACACCGAAGCGGTCCTGCGCGACTGGGTCTGACCGCCCCCGGCGGCTGCGCTATAGTCCCAACCAACCAGTAGGTTGATATGCGAAAGGGAGCGATCAGTGCAGATCAATGACGCGGTAGCGGTCGTCACCGGCGGAGCCTCGGGCCTCGGCCTGGCCACCACGAAAGCCCTGCTCGAGCGGGGTGCCAGCGTGGTCATCCTGGACCTGCCGTCATCCAAGGGTGAGGACGTCGCCAAGGAGCTGGGCGACCGGGTCCGGTTCGCCCCGGCCGACGTCTGCGACGAGGAGGCCGTGACCAAGGCCTTCGATCTCGCCGAGACCCTCGGCCCGGTCCGCATCGTGGTCAACTGCGCCGGAACCGGCGACGCCATCCGCGTGCTGGGCAAGGGTGGTGTCTACCCGCTGAGCAAGTTCGAGCGGATCGTCAGGATCAATCTCGTCGGCACCTTCAACGTGCTGCGGCTGGGCGCCGAGCGGATGGCCAAGACCGAACCGGTCGGCGGTGAGCGCGGCGTCGTCATCAACACCGCGTCGGTCGCGGCCTTCGACGGCCAGATCGGCCAGGCCGCCTACTCGGCCTCC
>CAYFMA010000022.1:0-30594 GCA_964344085.1 uncultured Mycobacterium sp. | reverse complement strand
GATGACCCTGCCCATCGCCCGCGATCTGGCCGACAAGCAGATCCGGGTGATGACCATCGCCCCCGGACTGTTCGACACCCCGCTTCTGGCGGGCCTGCCCGAGCCGGCCAAGGCCTCGCTCGGTGCACAGGTGCCGCACCCCTCGCGCCTGGGTAACCCAAGCGAATACGGCGCGCTGGCGGTGCACATCGTGGAGAATCCGATGCTCAACGGCGAGGTGATCCGCCTCGACGGCGCCATCCGCATGGCGCCGCGGTAATCGGCCGGACAGGAAGACACAAACATGGCGCTGAAGACCAAGTTCACCGAGACCTTCGGTGTCGAGCACCCGATCGCCCAGGGCGGCATGCAGTGGGTCGGTCGCGCGGAACTCGTTGCGGCCGTTGCGAATGCGGGTGCGCTCGGGTTCCTCACCGCGCTGACTCAGCCGACGCCGGCGGATCTCGCCCGCGAGATCGACCGGACCCGTGAGATGACGGACAAGCCGTTCGGCGTGAACCTGACGATCCTGCCGGCGATCAACCCGCCGCCGTACGACGAGTACCGCCAGGTGATCGTCGAGCAGGGCATCAAGATCGTCGAGACGGCCGGTTCCAATCCGGCGCCGCACCTGCCTATGTTCCACGACAACGGCATCAAGGTGCTGCACAAGTGCACCTCGGTGCGCCATGCCATCAAGGCCCAGAGCCTCGGTGTCGACGGCATCAGCATCGACGGGTTCGAGTGCGCCGGACATCCCGGTGAGGACGACGTGCCCGGCCTGGTGCTCATTCCCGCTGCCGCCAAGGAGATCGAGATCCCGATGATCGCCTCGGGCGGCTTCGGTGACGCCCGCGGTCTGGTCGCCGCACTCGCACTGGGGGCCGACGGCGTGAACATGGGCACCCGTTTCATGTGCACCGTGGAGTCGCCGATTCACCAGAACATCAAGCAGGCCATCGTCGACGGCAACGAGTTGGGCACTGAGCTGATCTTCCGCAGCCTGCACAACACCGCGCGGGTGGCGTCCAACGCGGTGTCCCGCGAGGTGGTGGAGATCCTCAAGAACGGCGGCCAGTTCGGCGACGTCATGGAACTCGTCGCCGGCTCCCGTGGTCGCAAGGTGTTCGAGGACGGCGATCCCGATGCCGGAATCTGGACCGTGGGCACCGTGATGGGCCTGATCCACGACATCCCGACCTGCGCTGAACTCGTCGGCCGGATGGTCACCGAGGCTGAGGAGATCATCACCGGCCGGCTGGCCGGGATGGTGACGTCGGCTGCGAAGGTCTGATCAGCCGCTCAACAGCAGAAAGCGCCCGCCCGGAAACCCGGGTGGGCGCTTTCTGCATGCGCTGGGCGCAGTTCAGCGACTGATGGCACTAACTGACGCCGAAGCGGCAGGGATCAGGCCACGTCCTCGATCTGCTCGGTTGCGTCGCCCTCAACGAGGAAGTCGCCGTGATATAGGGCGTCGAAGTCGACCTTGATCACATCTGCATTGAAGTCATCGATCCACATGCTTGAGGACTCTATGGATCACTATTAAGGAATCATTGAGTTACGTTTCGGAAAATGGTGGCAATTTCTTACCGGCGGGTAACGGGCGCAGGGATTGGTTTGACCCCGTTCGGTGGCGATACCAGACTGGGGGCTGTCAAAAGTTTGCTGGTCGGGCGAAAGGATCGGGTCTGTGCTGCACCGGATCGCCCAGCTGGCACTTCGCTCGCCGCGGCGGATTCTGGGGATTGCCGCCCTGGTCATGCTGGTGACCGCGATTTTCGGGGTGCCGATCGCCAGCCACCTGTCCGCCGGCGGATTCCAGGACCCCAAATCGGAGTCCGCCCGGGCAGCCCGGGTGCTGACGGAGAAGTTCCAGCAGAGTGACCAGCAGCTTCTCCTCACGCTGACCGATCCGACCGGCGTCACCAGCTCGCGGGCTCGATCCACCGGGGCCGGCATCGCCGCAACACTGCAGGCCTCCCCTTACGTCCTCAGCGTCACCTCACCATGGACATCGCCTCCCGCGGCGGCCGCCGAACTGATCAGCCGCGACGGGACCACCGGACTCATCGTGGCCACCATGGCCGGCGGCGAGGACAACGCCCAGCACTACGCGTCGGATCTCGTCGACACCATCGGCGGCGACCGCGACGGTATGACGATCCGGGCCGGCGGCACAGCCATGATCTACAAGCAGATCAACGGACAGACCACCAGAGACCTGATCCGGATGGAGTTCATCGCCGTTCCGCTGAGCTTCCTTGTGCTGGTGTGGGTTTTCGGCGGTCTGCTCGCCGCTTCACTGCCGATGGTCGTCGGACTGATGTCGATCCTCGGCGCGATGGCCGTGCTGCGGCTCATCACGTCGTTCACCGAGGTGTCGATCTTCGCGCTGAACATCACCACCGCGCTCGGTCTGGCGCTTGCCGTCGACTACACGCTGCTGATCCTCAGCCGTTACCGCGACGAGGTCGGCGGCGGTGCGCCCCCGGCCGAGGCGCTGGTCCGCACCATGTCGACCGCCGGACGCACGGTGCTGTTCTCAGCGGTGACCGTGGCTCTGTCGATCTCGGCCCTGCTGCTCTTCCCGATGTACTTCCTGCGATCGTTCGCCTATTCGGGCATCGCCACGGTCGCGTTCGCGGCGGCCGCGGCGGTGATCGTCACCCCGGCTGCGATCGTCGTCCTCGGCCACCGGCTCGACTCCTTCGACATCCGCCGCCTCGTCCGGCGGGTGCTGCGCCGGCCGGATCCGGTACCCCGACCGGTCGAGCGCCAGTTCTGGTACCGCTCAACGAAGTTCGTGATGCGGCGAGCCATCCCCGTCGGTCTGGCCATCGTCGCTCTGCTGCTCCTGCTCGGGTCACCGTTCCTGCGGATCAAATTCGGAAATCCCGACGATCGCGTGCTGCCGAAGAGTGCCTCGGCTCACCAGGTCGGCGACCACCTGCGAAACGATTTCGCGAGCGACTTCAACAGCGGTGTCAGCGTCGTCATCCCGGAGGCCGACGGCGCCAGTCCCGCGGAGTTCGACCGTTATGCCGCCGATCTGTCCAGGGTTGCGGACGTGTCGCTGGTGTCCGCCCCGGGTGGCACCTTCGTCGGCGGCGACAAGGTGGGACCACCGTCGGCGCCGACCGGAGTCGCCGACGGCAGCGCCTTCCTCTCGGTGCGCAGCACCGCACCGCTGTACTCCGAGGCTTCCAAGGTCCAGTTGGACCGGTTGCACGCCGTGCCCGGCCCGGCCGGGCGAGAGGTGCTGTTCGGAGGGGTCTCCCAGATCACCCGCGACATCGTCGATGCCGTCACCTCCCGGATGCCGACAGTGCTGGCACTGATCTGTGTGATCACGCTGCTGTTGCTGTTCCTGCTCACCGGCAGCGTGGTGCTGCCACTGAAAGCCGTGGCACTCAACGTCCTGTCGCTGTCGGCGGCCTTCGGCGCGCTGGTGTGGATCTTCCAGGAGGGGCACCTCGGCGCGTTCGGAACGACATCCACCGGCACGTTGGAGGCCAACATCCCGGTGCTGATGTTCTGCATCGCGTTCGGACTGTCGATGGACTACGAGGTCTTCCTGCTCGCCCGGATCCGGGAGTACTGGCTCAACTCGCCGCAGACCCGCGCCGACAGCGACGAGAGCGTGGCTCTCGGCCTGGCCCGAACCGGAAGAGTGGTGACGGCGGCGGCACTGATCATGTCCATCGCCTTCGCGGCGCTGATCGCAGCGCAGGTGTCCTTCATGCGGATCTTCGGAGTCGGCTTGACGGTCGCCGTGCTGGTCGACGCGACGCTGGTCCGGATGGCTCTGTTGCCGGCCTTCATGCGGGTGATGGGCAAGTGGAACTGGTGGGCGCCTCGGCCGCTGGTAGCACTGCACCACCGCATCGGACTGTCCGAGGGGGAGTCCGCGCCGGCTGAGCCGGTGGTTATGGTGAGGCCGTGACCTCCCAGACTCTCGACCATCCCTTCTTCGCCCGGATGTGGACGGTGATGTCCGCCCATGAGACGCCGCTGCTGCGGCGGTTACGCACGGAGAATCTGGCCGGGATGAGCGGCCGGGTACTCGAGGTGGGTGCCGGAACCGGAACGAATTTCGAGTTCTACCCCTCCGGGGTGCGCGAGGTCGTCGCGCTCGAACCGGAGACCAGGTTGGCGCCGAAGGCCCGGGAGGCTGCCGTCGCGGCACCGGTGCCGGTGACCGTCATCGAGTCGACCATCGAGACCCTTCCCGCCGGAACCGAACCCTTCGACGCGGTGGTCTGCTCGCTCGTCCTGTGCTCGGTGGATGATCCCGATGCTGTTCTGCGACAGCTGAATTCGGTGCTGCGACCCGGCGGAGAGCTGCGCTATTTCGAGCATGTCGCCAGTCCGGGCTGGCGTGGCGCACTACAGAAGGTCGCCGACGCCACCGTCTGGCCCAGGATCGCAGGGAACTGCCACACTCATCGCAACACCGAACAGGCGATCGTGGCGGCGGGTTTCACCATCACCGCGGCGCGCCATCAGATGACCTTCCCGGCCTGGGTTCCGTTGCCGGTCGCCGAGATGTCGGTCGGACGTGCGGTCAAGAACGGCTAACCCTGCAGCAGGGAGGGCAGTTTCTGCAACAGCCCCGGCAGGGTCTCGCCGGCGCCGGCTCGGATCGACACGGTGGCCGTCTCCGACAGCGGCGTGAGCTCGGGGTTGACCTCGATGATGGGCGTTCCGTGTGCCCGTGCGAAATCGGGCAGGCCGGCCGCCGGGTAGACCAGGCCCGAGGTTCCGACCACCACCGCGAAATCGGCGTTGGCGAAGGCTTCTACCGCTGCGTTCCAGGGCTCCTCGGGCAGTTGTTCGCCGAACCAGACGATCCCGGGGCGGATCAGCCCGCCGCATTCGCATGCCGGGGGCATCTTCTCCAGCACCGGCTCGGGCATGTCCGGCAGCGGTCCGTGGTAGAGCGATCCGCAGGTGTCGCACCAGAAATCGGCGAGGCTGCCGTGTAGATGGTGCACCGGCTTGCTGCCGGCCCGGTCGTGTAGATCGTCGACGTTCTGGGTGATCACCGTGACATCGGCGACATCCTGCCAGTCGGCCATCGCGCGGTGGCCGGCGTTGGGCTGCACCGCCTTCACCAGATGGTGCCGCCACAGATACCAGGCCCAGACCCGCTCGGGGTTGCGCTGCCATCCCTGGGTGCTGGCGATCTCGTAGGGGTCGTACTTCGACCACAGCCCGGTCTCGTCATCGCGGAAGGTGGGCACGCCGCTTTCGGCCGAGATTCCCGCCCCACTCAGCACCGCGATTCGCACCCTCCCAAGATAGCGGTCGGTCATCAGTGATACTGAGATGCGTGTCGGAACTGGGACGGTCGCTGAAGGTCGACCTGACAACGGACCTGAAAATGGACAGCGCCTCCGGCACACCTCTTTTCGACCAGCTCCGGCTCGGTGTCATCGATGCCGTCCGCACCGGCCGGCTCGAACCCGGCGTGCGGTTGCCCACGGTTCGCGAGTTGGCCGGCGAGCTCGGACTCGCCGTGAACACCGTCGCACGCGCCTACCGCGAGCTGGAGGCGGCCGGAATCGTCGAAACGCACCGGCGGCTGGGAACTTTCGTGGCGCGCTCAGACCCTGCGGATGCCGCGATGGCAGCCGCAGCACGGACTTACGCCGAGGCCACCCGCGCGCTCGGACTGGGGCATGCCGATGCCCAGCGCTATCTCGATGCCGAATTCAGTTGACCCGAGTCCAGTTCGGCGGATTTGAGGTGAAAGGCTCTGCCGCTCAGCCGAATTCCAGCAGCGCGTAGACGCCTCGGAAATTCCTGGTCGGCCCGAAAGACCATAAACCGGGATACAACTTGCCGAAGAAGGTGCCACGACCGCGTGGAATCGGAACGTCCTGTACTGCAGTCAGACCCGGCATCCTGCCGATCAGCGCACGTAGCTGGTCGATTGACAGGCTGAAGGGCATCGGCGGCACCCGGTAGTGCTTGGAGGCGCGCAGTCCGTTGGGGGCGACTTTCTTCAGGATGATCGGAGGCAGATCGAGGAACATCCGGCCGCCGGGAAAACGCTTGGCGCACGCGGCGATCAGCCCCATCGCCTCATCGGGTTGCAGGTACATCAGCAGGCCTTCGGCGGTGATGAACACACCCTCGCTCGTATCGACGCGGTCCATCCAGCTGTAGTCCAGCGCAGACTGCGACAGGTTGGTGATACGCGGCGAAGCGGGCAGCAGCTTCTCGCGCAGCGCCATGACAGGCGGCAGGTCGACCGAGATCCACCGGAACTGCGGATCCGGCACCGCCGCGTCGAGACGCCAGAAGCTGGTCTGAAAACCCTCGGCGAGTGCGACGACGGTCGCGCGCGGGTGGCTCCGCAGATAGTCCATCGTGCATTTGTCGGCGGCGAGCGATCGCAGTGCCATCTCCTGCCCGCGGCGGCCGAACTTGCTGTAGTCGACGTCGAAGGCGTCGCGCAATTCGATCGCCATCGGGTCGCTGATGATTGCATCCGGCAGACCGGCCTGGTGGGCCCGTCCGTTGAGGGTCATCAGGGCGGTCTCCGAAACGCCGGCCAATGCGGCGTCGACCTTGTGGTCAGCGGGTCGGTTCACCCGGCCAGGCTACCCACGTAGGCTCGGCACTATGAGCCGGGACGTGTTCGACGACAAGCTGCTCGCGGTGATAGCCGATCACTCGCTGGGCGTTCTGGCCACCATCAAGAGCGACGGCCGGCCACAGTTGTCGCACGTCACGTACCACTTCGACCCGCGCACGGTGTCCGTCGAGGTCTCGATCACCGAGTCGAGGGCCAAGACCCGAAATCTGCGCCGGGACCCGCGGGCCTCCTTGCTGGTGAGTTCGGATGACGGCTGGGCCTATGCGGTTGCCGAGGGAGAGGCCGTGCTCAGCCCGCCTGCCGCCGCGCCTGACGACGAGACGGTCGAATCCCTGATCACCCTGTACCGCAATGTGGCCGGCGAGCACCCGGACTGGGACGACTATCGCCGGGCCATGGTGGCCGACCGGCGGGTGTTGCTGCGGGTGCCGATCAAGCACGTCTACGGCATGCCGCCCGGTAAGCGCTGAGGACGCTAGTAGCCTGCGTGCATGACCGAGTCGGAATCTGACCCGCAGGAAGAGACCAAGCGCAAGTTCCGCGAGGCCCTTGAGCGCAAGAAGGCCAAGTCGTCCGGTGGCACGGCCCACACCGATGCCGGGGGCAAGCAGTCCCACGCGCACGGCGCAGCGGGCAACCGCCGGGAATTCCGCCGCAAGAGCGGCGGCTGAAAAGCAGAAGGCCGGACGAGTCGGATGACTCGCCCGGCCTTCTGATCGATCTCTTCCGGCCTCCCGGCCGAATTCCCTAGTGGTGGGTCGCCTTCTCGGCGCCAACACCGGTCAGGGAGCGAACCTCCATCTCGGCGTTGAGCTCCGGATCGCCGGAGTCCCGAGACGTCAGCGTGCCGACGATGCCGAGGATGAACGCCAACGGGATCGACACGATGCCCGGGTTGGACAGCGGGAACCAGTTGAAGTGCTCACCGGGCAGCATCGACGTCTTCGCACCGGACACGGCCGGGGAGAAGATGATCAGCACGATGCAGCTGATCAGGCCGCCGTACATGCTCCACAGCGCGCCGCGGGTGTTGAACCGCTTCCAGTACAGCGAGTACAGGATGGTCGGCAGGTTGGCCGAAGCGGCCACCGCGAACGCCAGTGCCACCAGGAAGGCGATGTTCTGCCCGTTGGCCACGATGCCCAGGCCGATGGCGATGACACCCAGCACGATGGCCGAGATCCGGGAGACCCGCACCTGCTCGTCCTCGGTGACCTGATGGTTTTTCATCACGCTGGCGTAGATGTCGTGTGCGAACGACGCCGAGGCGGTGATCGTCAGGCCGGCCACGACGGCGAGGATGGTCGCGAAGGCCACCGCCGAGATGATGCCGAGCAGGATGGTGCCACCGAGGTGGAACGCCAGCAGCGGTGCAGCCGAGTTCTCCTTGCCCGGAGCCTTCAGGATGTTGTCCGGTCCGACCAGGGCGGCCGCGCCGTAACCCAGGACGAGGGTGAACAGGTAGAAGGCGCCGATCAGGCCGATGGCCCAGACCACCGAACGACGGGCTTCACGGGCGGTGGGCACCGTGTAGAACCGCATCAGCACGTGCGGCAGGCCGGCGGTGCCGAGCACCAGGGCGATGCCCAGCGAGATCAGGTCGATCTTCGACAGCGGCGTCGTGCCGTACTTCGCGCCGGGCGCCAGCACGTTACGGGTGCTCAGGCCCTTGGTGGTGGACTCGTGCACCACGGCCTGCGCCTTGCCCAGGAGTTCGGAGATGTTCAGACCGAACTTGGCCAGCACCATCACGGTCATGAACGCCGCACCCGTGATCAGCAGGACGGCCTTGATGATCTGCACCCAGGTGGTGCCCTTCATGCCGCCGACGAGCACGTAGACGATCATCAGGACGCCGACGATGGCGATGACGAGCGACTGACCCGAGCGGCTCTTGATGTCGAGCAGCAGGGCCACCAGGCCACCGGCGCCGGCCATCTGGGCCAGCAGGTAGAACAGCGACACGGTCAGCGTCGAGATGGCCGCGGCCAGACGGACCGGGCGCTGCTTGAGCCGGAAGCTCAGCACGTCGGCCATGGTGAATTTGCCGGTGTTGCGCAGCAATTCGGCCACCAGCAGCAGGGCGACCAGCCAGGCCACCAGGAAGCCGATGGAGTACAGGAAGCCGTCGTAGCCGTACACGGCGATGGCGCCGGCGATGCCGAGGAAGCTCGCCGCCGACAGGTAGTCGCCGGCGATGGCGATGCCGTTCTGCGGGCCGGTGAATGCGTGGCCGCCGGTGAAGTACTCGGTGGCGTTGGTGTTGGCACGGCTCGCCCGGATCACGATGAACAGCGTGATGACGACGAAGGCCGCGAAGATGGAGATGTTGACGATCGGGTTACCGATCTTCTCGGCCGCAGCCAGAATGCTCAGGTTCACTGCTCGCTCCAATGCATCTCGTTGCGGATCTTCTCAGCGCGCGGGTCGAGTTCGCGGTTGGCGAAGCGCACGTAGAGACCGGTGATGATGAACGTGGTCAGGAACTGGGCGAGACCGAGGATCAGACCCATGTTGATGTTGCCGATGACCTTGGTCGCCATGAAGTCGTGGGCATAGGTGCCCAGCAGCACGTACAGCGCGTACCAGATCAGGAAGAACGCCGTCATCGGGAACACGAACTTGCGTAGCTTGGTGCGGAGTTCCTGGAACTCCGGGCTTGCCTGCATAGCCATGTACTGCGCGCCCGTGGGCTGCGGCACATTGCTGTGCGAAAGGTCGGTTGTGGCCACTACTTCTCCTGCCTCATGTTGTGCTGCCACTGATGTAAGGGAAATCGCTGCATGAGCGTATTGAGAGGCACATCACATCCGTAGTGCCAATGGTCGAATTCAGCCAACCCTGCGCCGAACGGTCGCCCGGGGGCGGCGAGCGGTCAGCCCCGGGGCACCCGTTCGACGCCCATCCCGAGGCGTTCGGGCAGGTGCATGCGGGCGAAGACCCGTGAGACGTTGTCCGGAGCCGTTGTCTTGGTATGCCTGCTGACCAGGACCATCGTGGCGAAGGCGACGGGGACCGTGACCGCCGCCGGGAAGCCGAGGATGACGGCGGGCCAGCCGCCCAGAACGTCGTCGCCGATCCACCTGGTGACAGCGAACAAACCGGCGATGGCTGACGATGCCGCGCCGGTGGCCAACCCGGCGATCGCGCCGATCGGGGTCAGCCCCCGCCACCAGATGCCGAGCACCAGCAGGGGGCACAGCGTCGAGGCCGCCACGGCGAACACCAGGCCGACGCCCCGGGACAGTTCCAGTGACGAGGTTGCCATCGCCAGTGGCACCGGCAGCAGGCCGCCGACCACCGCAGAGATCCGGAAGTCGCGCACCCGGCCACGCAACAGGTCCGTCGACGCCGCGCCGGCGATGCTGATGAGCAGGCCGGAGGAGGTCGCCAGGAATGCAGCAATGGCGCCCGCGGCCACCAGAGCGGCCAGCAGCAGCCCGCCCAGCCCGGCGATCGCCGCGGACGGCAGCAGCAGGACCGCGGCGTCAGCGCGGCCGGTGACCAGCAACTGCGGCACGTATACACGTGCGAACGCGCCAAGCACGGTGGGGAAGAGATAGAACAGCGACAGCAGTGCGATCACCGCGAGCGCAGTGCGTCGGGCGGCCTGACCGTCCGGGTTCGTGTAGAACCGCACCAGAACGTGAGGCAGGCCCATCGCGCCGAGGAAGGTTGCGACGAGAATCGAAAGTACTTGGTAGAGAGGATGTCTCCCGCCCAGACCGTTGCCGCTTCCGATCCAGTCCGCGCCGGTGGCCGGTGCACCCGCGATCACCGGCGTGTGTGACCCGGCGGCGAGCGTCACCGTCGAACCCGCCCCCACGGTGTGCTCTCCGGGGCCGGCTACGGCGCTGTCGGTGACGGGACTGCCGTCAAGCGTCCCGGTGACGGTCACGCCCCTGGGATCGATCACGTTGACCCGCACCGCCGTCTGCACCGAGACGTTTGTCTCCTGCCCCACGGTGGGCGGCAATGGCTGGCCGAGGTCCACACGCGGTCCGGCGACGAAAAGCAGGGCCAGCGCCGGAACCGCGATCGCGGTCAGTTTGAGCCAGTATTGGAACGCCTGCACGAGCGTGATGGATCGCATTCCGCCGCCCACCACGTTCACGATCACGATGGCGGCGACGGCCAGTGGGCCGACCCAACGGGGAAGCCCCAGAAGGGCTTCCAGTGCAACGCCGGCACCCTGATACTGCGGCACAAGGTAGAGCGCGCAGATGGTGACGACGACGGCCATCGCCACCAGGCGGACCCGCTTGGATCCCAGCCGGAACTCGGCGAAGTCCGGCACCGTGTAGGCGCCGGAACGACGCAGTGGGGCGGCGACGAAGAACAGCAGGCCGAGATAACCTGCCGTGAAACCCACGGGATACCACAGCGCGTCGGCGCCGTACTTGGCGATAAGGCCCGCGATGCCGAGAAACGAAGCGGCCGAGAGGTATTCACCGGAAATCGCAGCAGCGTTGAGCCGCGGCCGGACGGTACGGGAGGCGACCAGGAAGTCCGATGTGGTTCGGGACAGCCGCAGCCCGTAGGCGCCGACCGCCACCGTCGCCACCGCTGAGCCGATCAGCGCGATGGCGGTGAGCGCGGTGGAGTTCACGTTTCGTCGCCCGCGTCCACGACGCGGATGAAGTCACGTTCGCTCTGTTCGGCCAGGTGGACGAACAGCCGTCCGATCAAATACATCGCCGGATACACCAGCACGCCGAGTGCAAGCCAGTTGGGCCGAAACCCGAACACGGTGACCGCACTGGCCGCCGGAAAAACGCTGTCCAGAAGGGCGATTACCGCCAAGCCACCGAAAACCAGCGATCCGAGTCGCAGTGCCAGGCCGAGTTGGGCCCGCACCAGTCCGCGCACCAGTGCGTCGCCGACCTCGGTCTGCTGCTGCACCTCGACTCTGGTTCGCACCATTCGCGTCCCGCGGCGGTGCGCCAGCACGACGCGCTGACGCGCGGGGCGCCCGGACCCGGGCCGGCCGCTAGTCACCGCCGCCACCGGGACGGAAACTGCGCATCGGATCGCGGATCAGCCGGTCGCGCAATTCGCGTGCCTGCCGGCGGCTGACCGGAAGTTCCACGGCCGGCGAGGAGCCGTTGGCACTCAGCCGCACCATCGTGGTGGCATTCGCCGTGCGCAGCCCCGTCACCATTCCGAGGGCGACCAGGTAAGAGCGGTGCACTCGTTGGAAACCGCGGGATCGCCAGCGTTCCTCCAACGTGCTCAGCGGAATTCGAACCAGATGCGATCCGGACGACGTGTGCAACCGGGCGTAATCACCATCGGCCTCCACCCAGCCGATGGTGTCGCACCGCACCAGTTGGGTGACACCGCCCAACTCCACCGGAATGACGTCTTCGTTCTGATTCTCCGCCGGCTGCGCGATCTCCGGGCTGCGCCAGGTCTGCACCCGGCGCAGCGCCGCGTCGAGACGTTCCTCGCGGATCGGCTTGAGCAGATAGTCGACCGCGCCGACCTCGAAGGCGGCGACGGCCTTGTCCTCGTGGGCGGTGACGAACACCAGGGCGGGCGGACGGGAGAAGTTGGTCAGCACCCCGGCCAGTTCCAGTCCGGACAGGCCCGGCATGTTGATGTCCAGGAAGACCGCGTCGATTTCCCGTTCGTTGATCACCCGCAGTGCGGAGTTGGCGTCGCCGGCGCTGATCACCTCGGCGACATAGGAGTGACGTCCCAGCAGATAGGTGAGTTCATCGAGGGCGGGCGGCTCATCGTCGACGGCCAGCACTCGCAACTGTGCTGTCATGACCTCCCCGTCCCTCCACGGACGCTCACGCCTGTACACCCGACCGGAACTTGGGTACCCGCATGATCACCCTCGTTCCCGCACCAGGGGCGGTTTCGACCACTAGTCCGTAATCGTTCCCGAACGCGGCCCGGAGGCGATGGTCGACATTGGTGAGGCCGACATGGGCGGCCGGTTCCCCGTCGCTGAGCACATCCCCGGACCCGAGGCGCAATGTTTCGGGGTCCATCCCGATGCCGTCGTCCTCGATGGTGATGACGCAGTCCGTCCCCTCGTCGCGGGCGATGATCTCCACCGAACCGCTGCGGCGCTGGGCCAGACCGTGCCGGACGGCGTTCTCCACCAGGGGCTGCAGCGCGAGAAACGGGACGACGACGGTCAACACCTCCGGGGCAACCTGCAGGGTCACCGACAGGCCGGAGCCGAATCGGGCCCGCTCGAGAGTGAGATACCGGTCGATATTGCGAAGTTCGTCGGCCAGGGCGGTGTAGGGCCCGGCTGCCCGGAAGGAGTACCGGGTGAAATCGGCGAACTCGAGGATGAGGTCGCGGGCGCGTTCGGGGTCGGTGCGTACGAATGAGGCGATCGTGTTGAGGGCGTTGTAGATGAAGTGCGGGCTGATCTGGGCGCGCAGCGCCAGCACCTCGGCGCGGTCCAGCCTGGCGCGTGAGGCGTCGAGTTCGGCGAGCTGTAGCTGGCTGGCCGCATAGCGGGCGACTTCGGCGATCGCTCCCAGCGTTCCGGGCGTGGGCTCGTTCAGGTGGACCGCCACCAGCGCCCCCAGAACGATCCCGTCGTCGTCGAGCAACGGCTGGGCCACCACCGCGGGGGACTGGTCGCGATGCATGACCCTGCGCCGGCCGGTGATCGATTCGCGGGCCGCCCTGCGGCAGATCGCCTTGGTCTCGCCGGTCCAGCCCTCCTCGGGCGGATCGGTGTGGAGCAAGTGCCCCTGCTCGTCGTAGAGTGCCAGGCCGTCCGAACCGGTGAGGGCCCGCAGGTGCGGGGCGGCACCGCGGGCGGAATCGGTGTCGAGCCCCTTGCGTAGCGGCCGCGCCGCCAGCGCTGCGGTCTGCAGGGCGTCGTGCACCGTCCGTTCGGCCGGTGTGCTGACCACCCGGCGGGTCAGGACCGCGATCAGGCCCAGCACCGCTGCCATTGCGGCCAGCGAGATGGTCAGCGCCAGCGCCACCGCGTCTGACATCCCACCTCCGCGCGCGCTCGCCTGGCTCCGGTGAATCCCGTCCGGTCAACGTGAATCCTGTTCGGTCAACATTGTGCGGCCTGAGGCCGCCGGTCGGTGCCTAGACTGGCGCCATGGCGCGACTGCACCTCACCTCCGACCCCGCCGCCGACGCCCTGCTCTCGGAGGAACCGTTCGCTCTGCTCACCGGAATGTTGCTTGATCAGCAGGTTCCCATGGAGATCGCATTCGCGGGCCCGCGCAAGATCGCTGATCGGCTGGGTACCCTCGATCCGGTCCGGATCGCTGATTGCGACCCGGACGAGTTCGCCCGCCTATGTGCGGAAACACCTGCCGTGCATCGCTTCCCGGGTTCGATGGCCAAGCGGATCCAGGACTTGGCGCGTGAGATCGTCGACAACTACGACGGGGACGCCGCAGCCGTGTGGACCCGGGGAGGGCCGGGTGGCGCCGAGGTGCTGCGACGCCTCAAGGCACTCCCGGGCTTCGGTGAGCAGAAGGCGAAGATCTTCCTCGCACTGCTGGGTAAGCAGTACGGGGTGACACCACAGGGGTGGCGAGCGGCCGCTGGTGACTACGGCAAGGCCGGCACCCACATGTCCATCGCCGACGTGGTGGACAAGGGGTCACTGGATCAGGTCCGGGCGTACAAGAAGAGGATGAAGGCTCAGCAGAAAGCAGGTAAGCAATGAAAACGCATCTGAACTGCCCGTGCGGTGAGGCGATCCGCGGCAAGGACGAAGACGAACTCGTCGAACTCGCTCAGAAGCATCTCGCCGAGGCTCATCCGGGCATGGAGTACGAACGCGAACACATCCTGTTCATGGCCTACTGAGGCTCATCGGAGGCCGACCGCGGTCTCCAGGTCGGTCAGGGCCTGTTGTGTCAGTGGCACCAGTGCGCCGACATCACCCATGACGCCTGCGTCGGTCACGTAACCGACGTGAAGGCGTCCGGCGTACGAACACACCGTCACATTCAGGCCCATGCCGTCGAAAGCCGTTGAAACGGGATAGATCTCGTCGAGATGGGCTCCGTTGAAGTACATCTCCCGGGTCGGTCCCGGAACGTTGGAGATCGCCAGATTGCAACTCGGCGGGACAACCGCGGGAAGCGGCAGCAGTGGCATCACCACCGTCGACCCGATCGCCGGGCCCATCACCGCCAGCATCGCGTCGGACCCGTTGCTGGACACCTGATATTTGATGTTGGCCATCGCGTCGTGGATCAAGGCCAGGCGCTGTACAGGGTCCTCGATATCGGTTCCCAGCGGGCACAGCCCCAGACCGAACTGGTTTCCGCCCTGCGCCGCCCCGGCGTCGTCATGGGAGCGAACCGATACCGGACACATCGCGACCAGGCTGCGTGTCGGCAGTTCACCGAGGCCGTACAGCCAGGCCCGCAGCGCACCTGCGACCAACGCGGTGACCACGTCGTTGCCCGTGACGCCCGCGGCGTCCTGCACCGCCCGGATCCGCTCGCGATCCAGAACTGTCCCGGCCGCGGCGCGGTGCGGACCCAGTTTGGTGTTGAACCGGGTGCGCGGCGCTTCCAGTGGTGCGACGACCGCATCGCTGGCCAGGCTGCCGGCGATATTGGCCAATTCCGCGGCGGCCACCCGTCGGGTCAGGTCCAGGCCCGCCACCGCAGCGTTGGCGACGGCACGCACAGCGCCTAACGGGTTCGGCAGTCCGTGGCGCCGATCGGTGTGCGCGGCGGACGCCCGCGTCTTGTCGGCGTAGAAGGGTGGCATCGAGCGGTGATCGGGGTCGGTGCTCAGGGAGTCGATGATCATCTGCAGCCCGCCCACGCCGTCGATGACGATGTGGTGCACCTTGATGTAGATGGCGAACCGGCCGTCTTCGAGTCCGTCGATGAGGTAACTCGTCCACAGTGGCGACGACATCTCCAGGCGTTGGCCGTGCAATGCCGAGATGAAGCGCCACAGTTCCTCGCTGCCGGATTCCGGCGGAAGTGTGGCGCGGTGCACGTGCGCGCGCAGATCGACCTCAGCCTCATCCCGCCACACCCAGATGCCGCCGGTGTCCAGTCCCCGATGCGGATGCCGACGCAGCCGCGGATCGAGTTCATACGGACCGATCAGGCTGTCGGTGTAGAGCGCCTCGACGAAACCGGCCTCGGCATCAGCAGGCGGAGAAAGGATGAGCACGATGCCGACATGCATTGCGCTGCCGAACATCTCGCCGGCGAGCATCAACGCGTCCATCGTATCCAGGGCGTCCATTGCGCCCCAGCCTAGTCCGGGTGGGCTTCCCCTTGCAGCATCTAAGACGTCTGGTCAGGGAACGACGGTGGAGCCGATCGTCGGCATGAAGGTGCACTGCTTGTCGACAGTGGTCACCTGGCCGAAGATCGTCGACATGATGCTGCCCGATCCGGTGTCCACGATGGCGGTCAACGTGGTCGGACCATCCGGATTGATACCCGGGTTGGGCTTGAGCGTCGCGCTGCCGGACCGGCCCGTGGTGATGTTCACCCAGGTGAGGTTCAGCGGGAGCTTCTGCTCAGCGGCCGGGGCCGGGGTGCCCACGGCGGTGAACACGTAGGCGGTCTGGCCGGGGCCGGGGCCGGGAGCGGGGATCTTGGCCGGCCCGGCGACGGCGATCGCCGTCGCGATCACATTGCCGCCGTCCTTGAGGCAGTTGTTACTGATCGACGGATACATGAAGTCCTGCGTCGGCGGGCTGTTCGGATCGAACGACGGAGCCGCGGCAGGTGCCGGCGCCGGCATCGCCGGACCGGTGGCGGGCAGTGCGGCGGCAGCCGCAGCGGCGGCCGCAGCCTGCGGGGCCACCATGACCGGAATCTCGGGCAGGGCCTCGGCGACCGGGCCGACCGCATGCGCCGGGTCGATACCGGTGGGCAGATGAGCCTCCGTGCCGGGCAGCGCGCCGGCGGCCGGCACGTGCTGCTCAAGCGGGATCGGACCGTTGCCCGGGCCGGGCGTGAGCAGCGGAGTGGTGCCGTGCGGAATACCGGCCACCGCCTGCTGGGTGACCGCCGCCGACGGGGCGCCGCCGAGGGACGCGGCGCCACCGCTCTGGACGAACTTGGCCACCGCTTCGGCCAGGGACAGCGAGCCCTGCGGCGTGGTGGCGTTACCGGCCAGCTGTGAGGCCGCCGCCAGCAGCAACGACTGCGCTGAGGAGGGATTGCCCGCCGCCTGCTCGATCACCGGGCTGAGGCTCTGGACGGCTTCCAGACCCGGCAGCTGACCCGGATCCAACGGAATGGTCGGGTCGGCGGCCGACACCGGGCTCAGTCCGATGGCCAGCGCCATGCAGGCGGCGGTGGTCAGGCCGGTGGTCAGCTTGGCGATCTGCAACACGTGTTGCTCCCTCGTCAGTCGATCAGTGTCAGGGCAGGGCGTTGAGCA
This sequence comes from uncultured Mycobacterium sp., assembly GCA_964344085.1. Classification (GTDB taxonomy): domain Bacteria; phylum Actinomycetota; class Actinomycetes; order Mycobacteriales; family Mycobacteriaceae; genus Mycobacterium. Next base: position 13,634 of record CAYFMA010000022.1, on the reverse strand, counting down.
ACGGCAGCGGGGAGAGCGGGGCCGTGCCGGCCGCCGGCGCCACCGCGACCTGCGGGGTACCCAGCGGTGTGGCCAGCGGGGCCGCGGCCGGTGCGGCCGGAGTGACGCCGAGCTTGTCGCCGACCTGGATCGGGAACGGCACGTTGGACGGCGCCAGGCCGGCCAGGTTGCCCGGGATGCCGAATTGGTTCAGCAGCGGGAGGACCGTCTGGCCCAGGCTCTGGGTCGGGATCATCGGTGCGGCGGCCGGAGCGGCCGGCACGGCCGGGGTCGCACCCGTCACGTCGATGGGGGAGACCGGAAGGGTCGAGGCGGCCGGGCCGCCGATGATCGCCGAGGCGCCGTTGAGTGCGGTCGCGGCGGTCGACAGCACCGCGCCGACACCGGCCGGGTTGGTGGCCAGCTGCTGGATCATGTTCAGGCCGGGCACATTGGGCACCGGAGGAATGATCGGGTCGGCTGCGGCGGACGGGCTGAGCGCGATGGCGGCGGCGCCGAGTCCGGCGGCTGCAATCGCGTTGGCGGCGTACAGCTTCGCGTTAGCGGCGAAGAACTTTGTGAAACGTGACATGAGAATCCACTCCCTCGATTGCAGGTCCTTGAACCCGAAGGTAGCCAGTTACGAAAGTTGCTCAAGTGACACGTGAGGCGGTTATGCAACCGTTACGGGAGCGATGCCTTACCGAGGTTTCCTTCCGGCGATCACTAGAGTCGCGGCATGTCCACGGCAGGGGTTCGGGCCCGGCGCCTGGCGCCGGCGCTGCTGATGCTCAGCGTCGCGGCCCGGTTGGCTTGGACCTATCTGGCGCCAAACGGCGCCAACTTCGTCGATCTGCACGTCTACCTCGGCGGGGCCGCGGCACTGGACACTCCCGGAACGCTCTATTCCTACGTCTACGGCGATCAGACCCCCGACTTCCCGCTGCCGTTCACCTATCCGCCGTTCGCCGCGCTGATCTTCTACCCGCTGAGCAAGCTGCCGTTCGCGGTGGTGGCGTTCGGCTGGCAGATCGGCACGATCGCCGCGCTGTACGGGGTGGTCAGGCTCAGTCAGCGACTGATCTCCGTCCGCGGCGGGGACCGGCGTGAGGCGATGCTGTGGACGGCACTCGGTATCTGGACCGAACCGTTGCGCAGCACCTTCGACTACGGACAGGTCAACGTGATCCTCGTCCTCGCCGTGCTGTGGGCGGCCTACAGCACCCGATGGTGGCTGTCCGGCCTGCTGGTGGGGGTGGCCGCCGGTATCAAGCTGACTCCGGCGATCAGCGGTCTGTACTTCCTGGGCATGCGGCGTTGGGGGACAGCGCTTTTCGCTGGTGTGGTGTTCGCCGCAACGGTGGCACTGTCCATCGCCGTGATCGGACAGCAGGCCCGTTTCTACTTCACCGACCTGTTGGGTGATGCCAGCCGGATCGGGCCGATAGGGACGTCGTTCAACCAATCGTGGCGGGGCGGAATCTCGCGGATTCTCGGCCACGACGCCGGGTACGGACCGATGGTGCTCGCCGGTATCGCGGTGACGGCGGTCCTCGCGGTCCTGGCGTGGCGGGCTCTGGACGGCGAACGACTGGGCTCGCTACTGGTGGTCCAACTTTTCGGACTGCTGCTCTCGCCGATCTCCTGGACGCATCACTGGATCTGGTTGCTGCCGTTGATGATCTGGCTCTTCGACGGGCCGTGGCGGTATCTGCCGGGGGCGCGGGTGCTGGGCTGGGCCTGGCTCGTCCTGACCGTGGCCGGAGTGCCCTGGCTGCTGAGTTTCGCGCAGCCGACGATCTGGGAGATAGGCCGGCCGTGGTACCTGGCCTGGGCCGGTCTGGTCTACGTCATCGCCACGCTGACCACGCTGGGATGGATCGCGGTCAGTGGCCGCCGAGAACCTGATCGATTTCCCGGGCCAGTTCCACATCCTTAGCGGTGATCCCGCCGGCCGAGTGGGTCGCCAGCGCGAAAGTCACCGTGCGCCAACGGATGTCGATATCGGGATGGTGGTCGGCCCGCTCGGCGAGTTCCGCCACCTTGCGCACCGCCTCGATCCCGGCCAGGAACGAATCGAATTTCACCGATCGCCGCAGCGCCCCGCTGAGGCGATGCCATCCGTTGAGTTCGGCGGCGGCCGCGTCCACTTGTGCATCGGTCAGGACAACCATGTGTCATGTCTACTCCGATTCGCGGGTACCGTCACCTGCCATGCAGGTCGTCGTCGCGGGTGCGCTGATCTCCGGTTCGGCGCTGCTGGTGGCCCAGCGGCAGCGGCCCCCGGAACTGGCCGGCCTGTGGGAACTGCCCGGTGGCAAGGTCGCCGCGGGCGAGACTGAGACCGCCGCGCTGGCCCGGGAACTGACCGAGGAACTCGGGATCGACGTCACTGTGGGGGACCGGATCGGCCGGGACATCCCGATCGGTGAGACGGCGGTGTTGCGGGCCTATGCGGTCACTCGGACCGGCGGGGACCTGCATCCGCACGACCACCGGGCGTTGCGATGGGTGACGGCGGCGGAACTCGATGAACTGCCCTGGGTGCCCGCTGACCGGGCATGGCTGCCTGATCTGCTGGCCCTGCTGGGCGCGTCGCGCTAGCCGCCGTTTTCGCGAACCGGTGCCCGCGCTGCGACAATCACCGGCGTGAATCAACCTGACTTCCGGAACGTGGCCATCGTGGCGCACGTCGACCATGGCAAGACCACTCTTGTCGACGCCATGCTTCGGCAGTCGGGTGCCCTGAAGCACCGTGGGGATGACGCCGTCGAGCGTCTGATGGACTCAGGTGACCTGGAGAAGGAAAAGGGCATCACGATCCTGGCCAAGAACACCGCGGTGCACCGGCATCACGCCGACGGCGGTATGACGGTGATCAACGTCATCGACACCCCCGGTCACGCCGACTTCGGCGGCGAGGTTGAACGCGGACTGTCGATGGTCGACGGCGTGCTGCTGCTCGTCGACGCCTCGGAGGGTCCGCTGCCGCAGACACGGTTCGTGTTGCGCAAGGCACTGGCCGCGCACCTGCCGGTGATCCTGGTGGTCAACAAGACCGACCGACCCGACGCCCGTATCGACGAAGTGGTCCACGAGAGCCATGATCTGTTGCTCGATGTCGCTTCCGATCTGGACGCCGAAGCCCAGGAGGCCGCGGAGCGGGCATTGGACCTCCCCACGCTGTTCGCGTCCGGGCGGGCCGGTATCGCCAGCACGACGCAACCGGCCAACGGCGACAACCCGGAGGGGGAGAACCTCGACCCACTGTTCGACGTTCTGCTCGAGCACATCCCACCGCCCAAGGGCGATCCCGAGGCGCCACTGCAGGCTCTGGTCACCAACCTCGACGCCTCGGCGTTCCTGGGTCGCCTCGCGCTGATCCGCATCTACAACGGCAAACTGCGCAAGGGACAGCAGGTGGCCTGGATGCGCGAGGTCGACGGCGTTCCGGTCATCGCCAGCGGCAAGATCACCGAACTGCTCACCACCGTCGGTGTCGAACGCAACCCGACCGAGGAGGCCCTCGCCGGTGACATCGTCGCCGTCGCCGGCATGCCTGAGATCATGATCGGCGATACCCTCGCCGATCCGGATCATGCACATGCGCTGCCACGGATCACCGTCGACGAACCAGCCATCTCGGTGACCATCGGCACTAACTCCTCACCCCTGGCCGGCAAGGTCTCCGGCCACAAGCTGACAGCACGAATGGTCAAGTCCCGCTTGGACTCCGAGCTGGTTGGCAACGTCTCGATCCGGGTGGTCGACATCGGTCGGCCGGACGCCTGGGAAGTGCAGGGCCGCGGTGAGCTCGCACTCGCAGTGCTCGTCGAGCAGATGCGCCGCGAGGGCTTCGAACTCACCGTCGGTAAGCCCCAGGTGGTCACCCGGACCATCGACGGCAAGCTGCACGAGCCGTTCGAGGCGATGACCATCGACTGCCCGGAGGAATTCCTCGGCGCCATCACCCAGCTGATGGCCGCCCGCAAGGGCCGCATGGAGCAGATGACCAACCACGCCGCCGGCTGGGTACGGATGGACTTCATCGTCCCCAGCCGCGGACTGATCGGATTCCGGACCGACTTCCTCACCATGACCCGCGGCACCGGCATCGCCAACGCGGTGTTCGACGGCTACCGCCCGTGGGCCGGTGAGATCCGCGCTCGGCACACCGGATCACTGGTCAGCGACCGCTCCGGATCGGTGACACCGTTCGCGATGATCCAACTCGCCGACCGCGGCACCTTCTTCGTCGAGCCGGGTGACGAGACCTACGAGGGTCATGTCGTCGGCATCAACCCGCGCGCGGAGGATCTCGACGTCAACGTCACCCGCGAGAAGAAGCTGACCAACATGCGTTCCTCGACGGCCGATGTGATGGAGACGCTGGCGCGGCCGATGGAACTCGACCTGGAACAGGCCATGGAGTTCTGCGCGGCCGACGAATGCGTCGAGGTCACTCCTGAGATCGTCCGGGTCCGCAAGGTCGATCTGGACGCCACCACCCGGGCGCGCAGCCGGTCGCGCGCCAAGGCCCAGAAGGTCTAGCCGGGCGATCCGGGTGCAGGTGGATACCCTGAACCTCGTGCCACGACGACCGCGCAGCCTGCGAACCGCCGGCGCGTTGCTGTCGGTGGTTGCCCTGGGCGGATGCACGGTCGATCCGCCGCCCGCCCCGCAGAGCACCGCGACGGCAAAGTCGTCGGCTCCCGCGCCCAAGGCGGCGCAGATCATCGTCGCGATCGATTCGATCGGCGCGGGGTTCAATCCCCACCTGCTTTCCGACCAGTCGCCGGTCAACGCCGCGATCAGCGCCCTGGTCTTCCCGAGTTCCTTTCGGCCGGTTCCGGATCCGTCGACGGCCACCGGGTCACGCTGGGAGATGGACCCGACGCTGCTGGTCTCTGCCGACATCACCGGTGTGAACCCGTTCACGGTGACCTACAAGATCCGCCCGGAGGCGGCCTGGACCGACAACGCCCCGATCGCCGCCGACGACTTCTGGTACCTGTGGCGTCAGATGGTCAGCCAACCCGGCGTCGTCGACCCCGCCGGCTATGACCTGATCACCGGAGTGCAGTCGGTGGACGGCGGCAAGACCGCGGTGGTGACGTTCTCCCAGCCCTACCCGGCCTGGCGTGAGTTGTTCAACGACCTGGTGCCGGCGCATATCGTCAAGGACGTCCCGGGCGGATTCGCGGCCGGACTGGCACGTGCGCTGCCGGTGACCGGCGGACAGTTTCGGGTGGACACCATCGATCCGCAGCGCGACGAGATCATGCTGGCCCGCAACGACCGGTTCTGGGGGGCGCCGGCCAAACCGGATCTAGTCCTCTTCCGTCGGGCGGGAGCACCGGCGGCCCTCGCCGATTCGATTCGCAACGGCGATACCCAGGTCGCCCAGGTGCACGGTGGCGCGGCGGCCTTCGCGCAGTTGTCGGCCATTCCGGATGTTCGCACCGGCCGGCTGATCACGCCCCGGACGATGCAACTGACGCTGCGGGCACAGGAGCCGAAGCTGGCGGATCCCCTTGTGCGCAAAGCGATTCTGGGCCTGCTTGACGTCGACCTGCTGGCCGCGGTCGGGGCGGGCAGTGACAATTCGGTCACTCTCGACCAGGCACTCGTGCGTTCTCCGAGCGATCCCGGCTATGTCGCGACCGCCCCACCGGCCATCGGTAAGAGCAGTGCGCTGGCACTGTTCGCCGAAGCCGGCTATCAGGTCGACAGCAGTGCGGTCGAGTCCACCGTCCCGGCTCCCGGCGACGGCAACGGCGGCCAGGCTCCACAGGCCACCACCAGGGGACGTATCAGTAAGGACGGACAGACACTGTCGCTGGTGATCGGCGCCGCTGCCAACGACCCCGCGTCGGTGGCGGTGGCCAACACCGCGGCCGACCAAATGCGCAGTGTCGGGGTTGCGGCGACGGTACTGCCACTGGATCCGCCTGTGCTGTACGGACAGGCACTGCTGAACAACAAGGTGGACGCGATCGTCGGGTGGCATGCGGCGGGCGGCGATCTGGCGACCACCCTGGCTTCTCGTTTCGGCTGCCCGGCGCTGGAGGCCACGCCGGTGGAGACGGTGCCGCCGGGCCCCGCCGCGCCCGCCTCTGCTTCGCCTTCGCCGGCGACGTCTGCGTCGGCACCGCCCTCGACGACTTCATCCGTCGCACCCGAGAGCGCCGTCCTGGTGCGTGCGCCGTCCAACCTGACCGGTATCTGCGACCGTTCGATTCAGCCGAGAATTGCCGGGGCCCTTGACGGTTCGCTGAACATCAACGACGTGATCTCCGGAGTCGAATCGCGGCTCTGGGCGATGGCGACTGTTCTGCCCATTCTGCAGGACTCGACCATCGTGGCCGCCGGACCGACCGTACGCAACGTCAGCCTCACCGGCGCGATACCGGTCGGAATCGTCGGTGATGCCGGCAGCTGGTTCAAGGTTCCGCAGTAGCGCAGGACTACCGGTGCGCGGAGCGCTTGACCTCGGTGGCGGGTTTGGCGACCTTCGCGGCTGTCCTGATCGTCGCCCGGGCAGAGGTGTGTGCGCGAGTCGCGGCGAGTGCGGGGGCGCCCGCGGTGAGATCGCCGTAGACCTGCGTTCGGCTGGTGCGCACGACCGTTGTCAGGTCGGTGACCGCCGAGGTGGCCGCGGCACGGAGCACCTGCGCCCCAAGGCTGAAGGCTCCGATGAAATCCCCGGTGTCGGCGAGGGTGGCGGTGAACAACTGGGCGGCGCTGACCGCGCCTCCGATCACCGTGACAGGTCCGGTCACCAGGGCCTGGGCTGCGATCGCCAGAATCCCGGTGACCGCGTCGTTCAGTGCGGTGAACGCCCGGGTGAACGTGCCCTCCAGATTGAACCCGCCGACCGACCTCGGTGCGATGAGATCGAGAAAGGTGTTGGTGATCGGGGTCTGGATGGCCAGCCCCGCCAATCCTCTGGCTCTCCAGAAATCGCCGGTGCTGATGATGGTGTTGATCAGCACCACTGGGGCGCTGAGAACGCCGGCGACGATGCCGATTGCTCCGTAGCCCGTGAACGGAACGGGATCCGGCCCGGAGGGCCCGAGGCAGACCGCGCATTGCTCGGTGCTGCCGATCACGATGGGCGCCAGTGCGACGATGTTCTCCAGTTGGTTGATCAGGATCTGAAACGGGATGGCGCCCACGGCCGGCGCGCTTGCCGCAGTCAATTCCACGGCGGACCGAACCGGCACCGACGGACTCGGCACACCGGCCACAGCGCTACAGGCGATCGCCCCCGCACCGGCCAGGCCGACGGCTGCGGTGAACGCGGAACGAATGGCAGTAGACATGAGCAGCACAGTACCTCCGGGAGAACTAGGGTTGGACGATGCCGATCGCCCCGCGGGTGCTCTTCGTCCACGCCCATCCCGATGACGAGACCATCAACAACGGCGTGACGATCGCCCGTTGCGTGGCCCGCGGCGCGGAGGTAACGGTCCTCACCTGCACCCTCGGCGAGGAGGGTGAGGTGATCGGAGACCGGTGGGCTGGACTCGCGGTGGATCGCGCAGATCAGTTGGGCGGCTACCGGATCGGGGAGTTGACCGCCGCCCTTCGCGAACTCGGTGTCGACGGTCCGAGATTTCTCGGCGGGGCCGGGCGGTGGCGCGACTCCGGGATGGCCGGTACCGAACCGCGGGGACGAACGACGTTCGTCGGCGCCGACTTCGATGTTCTGGTGAGCCAACTCGCCGATGAGATCGCCGAACTGCGGCCCCATGTGGTGGTCACCTACGACCCCAACGGCGGATACGGGCATCCCGATCACATCCAGGCCCATCGGGTGACCAACGCGGCCATCGCTGCAGCGGCCGGGCGCTGGGCCGTGCCCAAGTTCTATTGGACCGTCACCGCAGCCTCCGCCTTCCGGGCCGGCCTCGACGCACTCGGACCCGATGACGTCCGGCCGGACTGGATCTGGCTGCCCTCGGACGCCAGCTACGGCTTTGCCGACGGTGAGATCACCGCGGTCGTCGACGCCCCGGAACATCTGCCGGCGAAGATCGCCGCCATGCACGCGCACGCCACTCAGATGACAGTCGGGCCCACCGGTCGCGCCTTCACGTTATCGAACAACGTTGTCCTGCCGGTGGTGGCTGTCGAGCATTACGTCCTGGTCTCCGGGGAGCCTGGTGAAACCGACGAAAAAGGTTGGGAAAACGATCTTTTCGCGGGTCTGGAGTTCAGCGCCTGATGTCGGTGGCGAGCCGCGTGGTTCTGGGGGTGCTGGCACTCGACGGCGTGCTGTCCGCCGTCGCCGGAGCGCTGTTGCTGCCGGTTTACCTCGGCCGCATCCCGTTTCCGATCGCCGCCCTGCTCAGCGGCCTGCTCAACGTCGCGCTGGTCTGGGCGGCGGGACACTGGACCGATTCCAAGCGCCTTGCCGCCCTGCCCTTGTGGACCTGGCTGGCCACCGTCGCGGTGTTCACCCTCGGCGGCCCAGGCGGTGACATCGTGTTCGGCGGCAGCGGAGTGATGGCCTATTCGGCGGTCATCTTCCTGCTGCTCGGTGGACTCCCGACGGCGTACCTACTGCGCCGGGATTTCTGACTCCACTCAGGCGGCGCGGTGGGCCTTGCGGGCCGACAGCTTTGCCGGCGCTGCAGCGCCATTCCCCGAATCACCGGCGGCCGCAGCGGCAGCCGGCGCCGCCGGATGAGCCGCGCGGGTGGCCGCGTGACCACCGTCGCGGCGAGACCGCGGAGCCTGCGTCACCACATCGGCCGCAGCCGCAACCGGCGATTCGGCTGCCGCGACGTCGGCGGCAGCGGCTCTTGGGCCCAGTGCCCGGGCCGGCGGGCTCTTCACCGCGGCGCCCGGGAACGGCGGCAGCGGCGGCAGCGGCGGCAGCGGAACGAGGCTGCCGATCCATGCGATGCCGTACTGGACGAAGTTGTTGATGGAGTTCTGGATTCCGATCTGAATCGTGGGCCCGATCAGGGTCCAGTTGCCGTCGATCAGCTCGGCGAAGCTGTACACGGCGGCCTCGACGAGCGGCTGCGCGGTGTAGTACGCGAGGTCGACGCCCGGCGCCACCCACCACAGCCCGGGCACAAAGCTCAACGCGTAGTCGGCGAGCTGGAATCCGTAGGCCACCCACGGCTGGACGGCGGTATAGGCGGCGATGATCGTGTCGCCCGCGGTGGTGAGCTGGATCTCCGGCGCGACCATGTGAACCGGCGCGGCGGCCCTGGCCGGCTGGGAGACGACCGCCGGGGACAGTGCTACCGCGCCGACCATCGCGGCGCTGACGCCGGCGGTCAGAAAGGAACGAACGGGCAAGCCGAGGGACTGGCTCATCGCACACCTCATCAGTTTGCTGGGGCAGGTGGGGCGAGTGTACGTCTCAAACTGAGAAATTCACAGCCTCGTCAGCCCGGTGACCGTCAAAAGCCAGGCCAGGGGGCCGGTATTACTGTGTTTGACATGTCATCGGCTGCGCTGCGCCGCGTCCTGCGGCGGGCTCGCGATGGAGTCGCTCTCAACGCCGAGGAAGCGGCGATCGCGATGACCGCCCGCGGCGAGGATCTCGCCGACCTGTGCGCCAGTGCGGCGCGGGTCCGAGACGCGGGTCTTCGGTCGGCCGGCCGGACCGGTCCCAGCGGCGGACTGCCGGTGTCGTACTCGCGCAAGGTCTTCATCCCGTTGACGCACCTGTGCCGTGACACCTGCCACTACTGCACGTTCGTGACGGTGCCGGGCAAGCTGCGCGCGGCCGGCCGCGGCATGTACCTCGAACCCGACGAAGTCGTCAGTATCGCCCGCGCTGGCGCCGAGGTGGGTTGCAAAGAAGCGCTTTTCACCCTCGGCGACCGTCCCGAGGCCCGCTGGCCCGAGGCCCGGCAGTGGCTCGATGAGCGCGGCTACGACTCAACGCTGGACTACGTGCGTGCCATGGCGATCCGGGTACTGGAGGAGACCGGGCTGCTGCCGCATCTCAATCCGGGGGCGATGAGTTGGGCCGAACTCTCGCGGCTCAAGCCAGTCGCGCCGTCGATGGGCATGATGCTCGAGACGACGTCACGCCGGCTGTTCGAGACAAAGGGCCTGGCGCACTACGGAAGTCCGGACAAGGATCCGGACGTCCGTCTGCGCACGCTCACCGATGCGGGCCGGCTGTCAATCCCGTTCACCACCGGTCTGCTGGTGGGTATCGGCGAGACGCTGGCGGAGCGCGCCGACACGGTGCATGCGATCCGCCGGATCCACAAGGAGTTCGGCCACATCCAGGAAGTCATCGTGCAGAACTTCCGGGCCAAGGATCGAACCGCGATGGCGGCGGTCCCGGACGCGGACTTCGACGACTTCGTCGCAACCGTTGCGGTGACCAGACTGGTGCTCGGCCCCGACATGCGGGTTCAAGCGCCGCCCAATCTGGTCTCTCGCGCGGAGTGCCTGGCCCTGACCGGCGCCGGCGTCGACGACTGGGGAGGCGTGTCTCCGCTGACCCCCGATCACGTCAACCCCGAACGCCCGTGGCCTGCCCTGGATGAACTGGCCGCGATCACCGCCGAGGCGGGCTATGAACTCGTTCAGCGACTGACCGTTCAGCCCCGCTACATCCAGGCCGCCGCCGGCTGGATCGACCCGCGGGTGGCCGGCCACGTCGCGGCACTGGCCGATCCGGCCACCGGTTATGCGCTCGACGTAAACCCGATCGGCCGGCCCTGGCAGGAGCCCGACGAGTCGGCCGTATCGCTGGGTCGGATCGATCTACACATCGCCATCGATGACGAGGGCCGTCGCACGGCTGCCCGAAGTGACCTCGAGAGTGCCTTTGGCGACTGGGATTCCATCCGGGACCGGGCCGGTGAACTCGCGGCCAGACCGCCGCAGCGGATCGACACCGATGTAGCCGCCGCGCTGCGTTCAGCGGAACGAGATCCGGCGGGCTGTAGCGACGCCGAGTATCTGGCTCTGGCGACAGCCGATGGTCCGGCACTGGATGCGGTTGCTGCCCTTGCCGATTCGCTGCGTCGGGATGCCGTCGGCGATGACGTCACCTTCGTGGTGAACCGCAATATCAACTTCACCAATATCTGCTACACCGGTTGCCGGTTCTGTGCCTTCGCCCAGCGCAAGGGCGATGCCGACGCCTTCTCGCTGTCCGCCGAGGAGGTCGCCGACCGGGCCTGGGAAGCCCATGTCGCCGGAGCGACCGAGGTCTGCATGCAGGGTGGGATCGACCCGGAACTCCCGGTCACCGGTTACGCCGAACTCGTCCGTGCGGTCAAGGCGCGGGTGCCGTCGATGCATGTGCACGCATTCTCCCCGATGGAAATCGCCAACGGAGTCACTAAGAGCGGCATGGGAATTCGCGAGTGGCTGGTGGCACTTCGCGAAGCGGGACTGGACACTATTCCCGGAACCGCAGCCGAGATCCTCGACGACGAGGTGCGCTGGGTCCTCACCAAGGGCAAGCTGCCGACTTCGCTGTGGGTGGAGATCGTCACATGCGCCCATGAGGTCGGTCTGCGGTCGAGCTCGACGATGATGTACGGGCACGTCGACACCCCCGCGCATTGGGTGAGCCACCTCAACGTGCTGCGCGGAATCCAGGATCGGACCGGAGGGTTCACCGAATTCGTTCCGTTGCCGTTCGTGCACCAGTCCTCCCCGCTCTACCTCGCGGGTGCCGCACGGCCGGGGCCCACACACCGGGAGAACCGGGCCGTCCACGCGCTCGCCCGCATCATGTTGCACGGACGCATCTCGCACATCCAGACCAGTTGGGTCAAACTCGGCGCCGAACGCACCCAGGTGATGCTGAACGGAGGTGCCAACGATCTGGGCGGCACCCTGATGGAGGAGACCATCTCCCGGATGGCGGGTTCCCAGTTCGGGTCCTCCAAGACGGTGGCCGAGCTGGTGGCGATCGCCGAGGGGATCGGCCGGCCTGCCCGGCAGCGCACCACGACCTACGCGAACCGGGCGGCCTGAGACCCGGTAGCGTGAGGTTCAGGCCCTAATATCTGCAGCGGGACCGGCCTTAGGGCACACTGTTGCGATCGCCCTGCCGGTGACGGCAGAACCACGACGAGGACATCGAGGAGAAACTTCGTGACGTATGTGATCACTGAAGCCTGCGTCGACATCAAGGACAAGGCGTGCATCGAGGAGTGTCCCGTCGATTGCATTTATGAGGGTGAGCGGATGCTCTTCATCCACCCGGATGAGTGCGTGGACTGCGGCGCCTGCGAGCCGGTGTGCCCGGTTGAGGCCATCTACTACGAGGACGACGTGCCCGATCAGTGGTCGGCGTACACCGCGATCAATGCCAACTTCTTCGAGGAGCTGGGTTCGCCGGGCGGCGCGTCCAAGGTCGGAATGACCGCGAACGATCCGCAGGTGGTCAAGGCCCTGCCGCCCAAGGGCGAGGACGACTGACGCCGCAACATCCGGGCTTTGCCCAACGCCGTCGCTCACCGGTTTCCCTGTCGTTGCCGGTGTTCCCGTGGGACACCCTGGCCGAGGCGACTGCAGTCGCGCGTGCCCATCCCGGTGGAATCGTCGATCTGTCGGTGGGAACGCCGGTCGATCCCGTCGCGCCGATCATCCGGGCGGCGCTGAACGAGGCCTCTGCTGTGCCCGGATACCCATGGACCGCGGGCACGCCTGAACTCCGGGCCTCCGCGGTGGCGGCATTGCAGCGCCGCTACGGCATCACCGGCCTGCCCGAGCATGCCGTGCTGCCGGTCATCGGGACCAAGGAGCTCATCGCCTGGCTGCCGACCCTGCTGGGCTTGGGCGTCGAGGATGCCGTTGTGATCCCGGAACTGGCCTATCCGACCTACGAGGTCGGCGCTCGGTTGGCCGGCGCGCAGGTGATCGCCGCGGATTCGCTGACTCAATTGGGTCCGTCGGCACCCGCGGTGATCTTCCTCAATTCACCGAGCAATCCGACCGGCCGGGTTCTCGGCGCCGATCATCTGCGCAAGGTGGTCGAGTGGTCGCGGGAGCGCGGCGTGCTGGTGGTCTCCGACGAGTGCTACCTGGGTCTGGGCTGGGACGAGCTACCGGTGTCGGTGCTGCACCCCTCGGTGTGCGGCGGCGACCATACCGGCCTGCTGGCCGTGCACTCGCTGTCTAAGAGTTCCTCGTTGGCCGGCTACCGGGCCGGTTTTGTCGCCGGCGATCCGGACGTGGTGGCCGAGTTGCTCGCGGTGCGCAAGCACGCCGGGATGATGGTGCCCGGGCCGGTGCAGGCCGCGATGGTGGCCGCCCTCGACGACGACGATCACGAGATCGCACAGCGTGAGCGTTACGCCCGCCGCCGGCAGGTCCTGCTCGATGCCTTCCGCGGCGCCGGTTTCACCGTCGAGCATTCCCGAGCCGGGCTGTACTTGTGGGCGACCCGCGGTGAGCCGGGCCGCGCGACCGTGGACTGGCTCGCCGAACGCGGAATACTGGTCGCTCCCGGTGACTTCTATGGTCCGACTGGAACCGGCCATGTGCGTGTCGCGATGACCGCGACCGACGAAAGGGTTGAGGCGGCCGCCGCGCGGCTGAAGTAGCGTCGGCTACTTCATGTCCGCCAAGTAGCGTCGGCTACTTCATGTCCGTGAAGTAGCCTCGGCTACTTCATGTCCCAGGGTTCGCCGTAGGTGGTGACGCTGTCA
>CAYFMA010000021.1:41448-48699 GCA_964344085.1 uncultured Mycobacterium sp. | reverse complement strand
GAGATCGACTGGGTGATCAAGCGCAAGCTGTTCCAGCGCTACCAGGACCGCTACAACATGGAGCTGTCCCACCCCAAGATCAGCCAGCTTGATCTGGCCTACCACGACATCAAACGCGGTCGCGGGGTCTTCGATCTGCTGCAGCGCAAGGGACTCGCGGCGCGGGTCACCACCGACGAGGAGATCGAGGCCGCCGTCGACACCCCGCCGCAGACCACCAGGGCCAAGCTGCGCGGTGAGTTCATCGCCGCCGCCCAGCAGGCCGGCCGCGACTTCACCGTCGACTGGGTGCATCTGAAGCTCAACGACCAGGCTCAGCGGACCGTGCTGTGCAAGGACCCCTTCCGGTCCAGCGACGAGCGTGTGAAGCGCCTGATCGCCAGCATGTGACCTCCAGTGGAGGCCGCGCTCCTCAGCGCGGCTGAACGCCGCTTGATCGTCGCGCGGATAATCTGTCCGCTGTGCCCACCAACACCGCCAAGATCGAGCGGTTGATGAATCTCGTCATCGCGCTGTTGTCCACCCGCAGCTACCTGACCGCCGAGAAGATTCGGAAGACCGTCATCGGCTACGGGGACCAGAGTGACGAGGCGTTCTCCCGGATGTTCGAGCGGGACAAGAGCGACCTGCGCGATCTGGGCATCCCTCTGGAGACCGGCAAGATCTCCGGCTTCGACCCCGTCGAGGGCTACCGGATCAAGCCCGACGATTACGCACTGCCCGCTGTCGACCTGACCCCCGAGGAGGCGGCCGCGGTCGCGGTGGCGACCAAACTCTGGGAGTCACCGGAACGCATCACCGCCGCGCAGAACGCCGTGCTGAAGTTGCGCGCCGCCGGTGTCGACGTCGATGAGATCGGCGAGGTGTTGATCAGCACGGGGGCGGGCCCGACCGGACTGCGGGGTTCGGATGCCGTGCTCGGCGTGCTGCTGTCGGCGATCGACGCCCGACAGACGGTGCAATTCCAGCACCGCCCCAATCCGGTCGAGCCCTACAACCTGCGCACCGTCGAACCGTGGGGAGTGGTGACCGCGCGGGGGCGTTGGTATCTGGTCGGCCACGACTGCAATCGCGAAGCCGTCCGGGTGTTCCGGCTGTCCCGTATCACCGATGCGAAAGCCGTTGGGCCGCAAGGCAGTTTCACCGTGCCGGTCGGTCAGGATCTGCGCGTCATCGTCGACCAGGCGATCGGTGACGCGGCCGCCGGCGGGCAGGCGCTGGTGTGGGTGGCCGACGGCCACGCGACCGCACTGCGTCGCCAAGGCCGCCTCGTCGAGCGGCGCTCGGTGGGCAGCCGGCAGGGCGACGTCATCGAACTGGCGGTGCCGGCGATGGACTGGCTGGCCCGGGAGGTCGCCGGTCACGGCGCCGACGCGCTCGTGCTGGAACCGGCGTCGCTGCGCGAGGACGTGGTGGCCCGCTTGACCGCGCAGGCTGGGGTGATCGCATGACCCCGGTGTCCACCCGCCTGGTTCGGCTGCTCAACATGGTCCCGTACTTCCAGGCCAACCCCGAGGTGAGCTACAAGAAGGCTGCCGCCGATCTCGGCGTCACCATCAAGCAGTTGAAGGCCGACATCAACCAGTTGTGGATGTGCGGGCTGCCGGGCGGCGCCGGCGGTGACCTGATCGACTTCGAAATGTCCGACGACACCGTCTCGGTCACCTTCTCGGCGGGTATGGACGAGCCGCTGCGGCTCAACTCAATGGAGGCCACCGGACTGCTGCTCGCGTTGCGGGCGCTGTCTGAGATTCCGGGCGTGATGGATCCGGCCGCCGCGCGCAGTGCGATCGCCAAAATCGAGGCCGCTGCGGGCTCGGTGGTCGGCGACGACGCGGTGGCCGCCGAGGACGAGCCCGCGCCGATCGAGGCGGAGGCCGCCGCGGCGGTGCGTCGGGCCGTCCAGGACTCCCGCGCGGTGCGCATCGAGTACTACACGGCCTCCCGCGACGCCCTGTCGGATCGGATCGTCGACCCGATCCGGGTGGTGCTGATCGGTGACCACAGCTATCTGGAGGCGTGGTGCCGCGAGGCCGAGGAGGTGCGGCTGTTCCGCTTCGACCGGATCGTCGAGGCCCACGAACTCGGCGAGCCGGCCGCGCCGCCTCCGCCCGCGGTCAAGGCCGCGCCCAGCACGGCGCTGTTCGAGGCCGACCCGTCGCTGCCGTCGGCGACCCTGCGGATCGCCCCGGCTGCGGCCTGGACGCTCGAGTACTTCCCGATGCGGATCACCAAGGAACTGCCCGACGGGTACTGCGAGGTGGAGATGACCTATGCGGCCGACGAGTGGCTGACCCGGCAGATCCTGGGCTTCGGTGCCGACGTGCAGGTGCTGGCACCGGCCTCGCTGGCCGAGAGCGTCCGGAAGGCCGCCACCGGCGCACTCGGCGCCTACGCCGACCTCGCGGGGTAGCATCGACCTCGACCTATGGGAGGTAACTAATGGGCGCTCTCAGTCCCTGGCACTGGGCGATTCTGATCCTGGTGCTCGTGCTGCTCTTCGGCTCGAAGCGGCTGCCCGACGCCGCCCGCTCGCTGGGCAAGTCGATGCGCATCTTCAAGTCCGAGGTCAAGGAACTGCAGGCCGAGCACAAGCCGGACTCGCCCATCACCCCCGCCCAGCCCGGTCAGGTGACCTCCGAGCGGGTCGAAGCCCCGGCCCCGCCGGTGCAGAACCCGCCGGCCTGAACCGACGCTCAGCGGCGCCCGGACGGCGCTAGGTAGACGCCGTGCAGAACCCTAGATTCCTATCCCGCCTCGATCCCCGGCAGCGGCGTGCCCGCACCAATCCGGACGGGACCATGTCCCTGGTCGAGCATGTGCGGGAGTTGCGGACCCGACTGCTCATATCGATGGCGGCGGTCGGGCTCACCACCATCGTCGGCTTCATCTGGTACAGCCACGGGATGTTCGGCATGGAGAGCCTCGGTGAATGGCTGCGACACCCGTACTGCTCGCTACCGGCCTCGGCGCGTGCCGACATCAGTGCCGACGGCGGCTGCCGTCTGCTGGCCACCGCACCCTTCGACCAGTTCATGCTGCGGCTCAAGGTGGGCTTGAGCGCCGGCATCGTGCTGGCCTGCCCGGTCTGGTTCTATCAACTGTGGGCGTTCATCACCCCGGGGCTCTACAAGAACGAGCGACGGTTCGCCGTGGCGTTCGTGTTCTCGGCCGCCACCCTGTTCGTCCTCGGCGCCGTACTGGCCTATGTGGTGCTGTCCAAGGCGCTGCACTTCCTGCTGACCGTCGGCAGCGACGTCCAGGTGACCGCGCTGTCCGGCGAGAAGTATTTCGGCTTCCTGATGAACCTGCTGCTGGTGTTCGGCGTCAGCTTCGAATTCCCACTGCTGATCGTGATGCTCAACGTCGTCGGCGTGCTGACCTACGACAAGCTCAAGTCGTGGCGGCGCGGCATGATCTTCGGCGTGTTCGCGTTCGCTGCGATCGCCACGCCGGGCCAGGACCCGTTCTCGATGCTGGCGCTGGGGCTTGCGCTGACCCTGCTGCTGGAGTTCGCCATCCAGATCACCCGCATACACGACAGGCGGAAAGCCAAGCGGCAGGCCATGATCGACATCCCCGAGGACCAGGCTGCGCCGATCGAGGCGCCGGATCCGGTGGCCGCCCATGACGACATCACCTGAAGCCGGACCCCCGGAAATTGGTCACAAGCTCGCTGACTTCACCGCCGGCCTGACGTTCCGTCTCGACCCGTTCCAGACCGAGGCCTGTGCGGCACTGGAGCGCGGACACGGCGTGCTGGTGTGCGCGCCCACCGGTGCCGGAAAGACAGTCGTCGGCGAGTTCGCGGTGCACCTGGCATTGGCGGCCGGACAGAAGTGCTTCTACACCACTCCGATCAAGGCTCTGAGCAATCAGAAGCACAACGATCTGGTGCGCCGCTACGGCGCGGACAAGATCGGCCTGCTGACCGGTGACCAGTCCATCAACGGTGACGCGCCGGTGGTGGTGATGACCACCGAGGTGCTGCGCAACATGCTCTACGCGGGTTCCGCTGCGCTGCAGGGACTTTCCTACGTCGTGATGGACGAGGTGCACTTCCTGGCAGACCGGATGCGCGGCGCGGTGTGGGAGGAGGTGATCCTGCACCTGCCCGATGACGTCCGGCTGGTGAGCCTGTCGGCCACCGTCAGCAACGCCGAGGAGTTCGGCGGCTGGATCAAGACCGTGCGCGGTGACACCACCGTGGTGGTCGACGAGCACCGCCCGGTGCCGTTGTGGCAACACGTCCTGGTCGGCAAGCGACTCTTCGACCTGTTCGACTACGAATCCATCGGTGATCGTCCCGTCAAGGCGCATCTGGTGGACCCCGAACTCGTGCGTCACATCGCCCATCGCCGGGAAGCCGAACGGCTGACCGACTTCCACCCCCGCGGCCGGGGACGCGGTCCCGGACGTGCCGGCGGCGGGCAGAGTTTCTACCGGCCGCCGTCGCGACCGGATGTCATCGCGACCCTGGACCGCGAAGGTCTGCTGCCGGCCATCACGTTCATCTTCTCCCGGGCCGGTTGCGACGCCGCAGTCAAACAGTGTCTGCGCAGTTCGCTGAAGCTCACCACCCCCGAGGAGCAGGCCCGCATCGCCGAGGTGATCGACCGGCGATGCAGTGATCTGGCCGACTCCGACCTCGAGGTGCTCGACTACTACGAGTGGCGCGAGGGTCTGCTGCGCGGACTGGCCGCCCATCACGCCGGCATGCTGCCGATCTTCCGGCACACCGTGGAGGAGCTGTTCACCGCGGGACTGGTCAAGGCCGTATTCGCCACGGAGACACTGGCATTGGGTATCAACATGCCGGCCCGCACGGTGGTCCTGGAGAAGCTGGTCAAGTTCAACGGCGAGCAGCATCTGCCGCTGACGCCGGGGGAGTTCACCCAGTTGACCGGACGGGCAGGCCGGCGCGGCATCGACGTCGAGGGCCACGCGGTGGTGCTGTGGAACCCGAATGACGCCACCGCAGAACCGTCCGAGATCGCCGGCCTGGCCTCGACCCGCACATTCCCGCTGCGAAGCTCCTTCGCGCCGTCGTACAACATGACCATCAACCTGGTGAGCCAGATGGGGCCCGAGCAGGCGCACGCTCTGCTGGAGCGGTCCTTCGCCCAGTATCAGGCGGACCGTTCGGTGGTCGGCCTGGTCCGCGGCGCCGAGCGCGGCGAGAAGATGCTCGACGACATCGCCGCCGAACTGGACTGGGACCGGCGCGTGACGTCCACCGAGCCGGCGATCCTGGACTACGCCCGGCTTCGGGCCCGCATCGGGGAACGTGAACGTTCGCAGTCCCGCGCCTCAAGGCTGCAGCGCCGGCAGGTCGCGAACGACGCGCTCGCCGCGCTGAAACGTGGTGACATCATCAACATCACCCACGGCCGCCGTGGCGGGCTGGCCGTCGTCCTGGAACCCGCCCGCGATGCCGACGATCCGCGTCCGCTGGTTCTGACCGAAGACCGTTGGGCCGGAAGAATTTCCACCGCGGACTACAGTGGCGCGGCCGGGCCGGTGGGTTCGAGGCCGCTGCCGAAACGGGTCGAGCACCGGCAGCCCAAGGTGCGCCGCGATCTGGCCTCGGCGTTGAGATCGGCCGGGGAGGGCATCGTCGTGCCGACCCGCCGCAAGCGCAGCGGGGCGGCCGATGACGATCCCGATGTCGATCCCGAGTTGCTGAAACTGCGCGAGCAGATGCGCAACCATCCCGGGCACCGGATTGCCGATCGTGAGGAGAAGGTGCGGATCGCCGAACGCTATCTGCGGATGGAACGCGACAACGACCAGATCCGGGCCAAGGTCAACGCCGCCACCAACTCGCTGGCGCGCACCTTCGACCGGATCGTCGCGCTGCTGACCGAGCGCGGGTACATCGTCGATGACGCTGCGGGTCCGAAGGTGACTGACGCGGGCCGCCTGCTGGCCCGGATCTACAGCGAGAGCGACCTTCTGGTGGCCGAATGTCTGCGGATCGGGGTGTGGAAGGGCCTGGCGCCCGCCGAACTGGCCGCCGCGCTGTCGGCGATGGTGTTCGAGTCCCGGGGCGGGGACGGTCCGGCGCCGGCCCATGCGGTCGACATGCCGACCCCGGCGGTTCGCAAGGCGCTGACCGAGACCCGACGGCTGTCCGGCCAGTTGCGCGCCGACGAGCAGCGTCACCGGTTGAGCCCGACCCGCGAACCCGATATCGGTTTCGTGCCGGCCGTCTACCGCTGGGCGACCACCGGCAATCTGGCGGCGGCACTTGACGCCTCGGATGTGGCCGGCAACGGGACACCACTGCCGGCCGGCGATTTCGTGCGGTGGTGCCGTCAGGTGCTCGACCTGCTTGATCAGGTACGCAACGCCGCCCCGGAGAGCAGCCTGCGGACCGCCGCGAAACGTGCGATCGACGACATCCGGCGCGGCGTTGTGGCTGTTGACAGCGGTTAGGGTGTTGCAAACGCTACGGTGGGGGCTGTTGGTGAATGACCAAGGAGAGACTGATGAGCGGACCGCAGGGATCTGACCCCACTGGCTGGCAGGGTCAGGATCAGCCTGCCCAGGGTTCGGAGCAGCCCCCTGCCTGGGGGCAGCAGCCGGGCACTGAGACACCGGCCTGGCAGCCGCAGGCCTACCCGCAGCAGTATCAGTACGGTCAGCCCCAGGGCTACCCGGCGGCCCCGCAGTACGGCGCGCCGGAGTACGGCGCGCCCCAGATGGGCGGATATGCCCAGCCCGGCCAGTACGGCCAGCCCGGCGCCTACCCGCCGCCGCAGTACGGCCAGTACCCGCAGTACCCCGGTCAGTACCCGGGCCAGCCGGGTCAGTACAACCCGTACGGCATGCCCGGCGCCCCCGGTGCTCCGGAGGCGGCCAAGAAGTCGGCGAAAGCCGCCGGTGTCGTCCTCGGCGCGCTGGCCGCGGTGGCTCTGCTGGCGGTTCTGATTCTCGGCTTCTGGAAGCCCGGTTTCTTCGTGACCACCAAGCTGGACGTGAACAAGGCTCAGCAGGGTGTGACGCAGATCCTGACCGACGAGTCGAACGGTTACGGCGCCAAGAACGTCAAGGACGTCAAGTGCAACAACGGCGCCAACCCGACCGTCAAGAAGGGTGACACCTTCACCTGCGAGGTGAGCATCGACGGCACCAAGCGTCAGGTGACGGTCACCTTCCAGGACGACAAGGGCACCTACGAGGTCGGCCGGCCCAAGTAGGCGCTCGGCGCCGTCATCGGACTGAGTAGGCGCTCGGCGCCGTCATCGG
>CAYFMA010000021.1:17318-41348 GCA_964344085.1 uncultured Mycobacterium sp. | reverse complement strand
AGTAGGCGCTCGGCGCCGTCATCGGACTGAGTAGGCGCTCGGCGCCGTCATCGGGTGAAGTAGTCCGGTCAGAGCTTGTCGATCGCCTTCTGTAACCGCGCGATCGGCGAGCCGATCCCGTACATCTCGGCAAGGTCGGCCACCCGCTTCGGGTCGGCCGCATGCAATGGCACGGCATCGCTGTCGGTGTAGAAGTGCACAGGTGCGTCCCGGGCCACCCGGACCACCGGACCGGCTACCTCGATGTAGTCCGTCGCCGCCAGCAGCTTGGTCCGAAAAGCCTTGGGCAGATCCGATTTCGGGTCGTGGGCGGCGGCCAGGATGTTCTCCAGCGACCCGTACCTGGTGAGCATGGTGGCCGCCGTCTTCTCGCCGACTCCCGGCACGCCTGGCAGTCCGTCGGACGGATCCCCTCGCAGCAGTGCCAGTTCGGCGTACGCATCACCGGCCCGGTCGAGGGGCACGCCGTACTTCTCCGCGACCTCGTGTGGTCCGAACGTCGTGGCGTTCGCCATGCCTCGGCCCAGATACAGCACCCGCACGGGGACCGGATCATCGCCGACCAGTTGCAGCAGATCCCGGTCGCCGCTGACCACCACCACAGGATCGTTTCGCTCGGCCGCCGCCAGGGTGCCCAGCACGTCGTCGGCCTCGTAGCCGTCGGCGCCGGCGGTGGCGAAACCGTAGGCGTCGAGGACCTCCATGATCATGTCGACCTGGGGGCTCAGATCGTCGGGGACCTCTTCGACTTCATCCGCTTCGGCGTATTCGTCGACCTCGGCCACCCGGTGGGCCTTGTAGGACGGGATCAGATCCACCCGCCAGGCCGGACGCCAGTCCAGATCCAGGCACACCACCAGACGGCCCGGGCGCTCCCGGGTGATGAGAGTGGCGATGCTGTCGATGAATCCGCGGACCGCGTTGACCGGGCGTCCATCCGGCGCGGTCAGTGAGGACGGCAGCCCGAAGTAGGAGCGGAACCACATACTGGCCCCGTCGAGCAGCAGAACCGGTGCCGACATAACCGTCCACGCTAGCCTGACTGCCATGACGGCCCGCTTCCCCCAGGATGTGTACGCCCGACGGTTGGCGGCCGCCGCCGACGGGGCGCGCGCGGCCGGACTGGCCGGTCTGGTGATCACCCCCGGCTACGACCTGCGCTACCTGATCGGTTCGCGGGCCCAGACTTTCGAGCGGCTCACCGCCCTGGTGATCCCGGCATCGGGAGCCCCGAGCGTGGTGGTGCCACGGCTGGAGCTGGCTGCGCTGCGGGAGTCCGCGGTCGGTGATCTGGGCCTGGCCATGTCGGACTGGGTCGACGGCGAGAGTCCCTACCGGCTGGTGGCCGAGGCTCTCGGCGGTGCCCCGGCGGCCGTCGCGGTCACCGACTCGATGCCCGCCCTGCATCTGCTGCCGCTGGCCGGGATTCTGGGCGTTGTCCCAGTGCTGGCGACCGGGGTGCTCGCGGCGTTGCGAATGATCAAGGACGACAGCGAGATCGAGGTCCTGCGGACGGCGGGCGCGGCGATCGACCGGGTGCATGCGATGGTGCCGCAGTTTCTCAAGCCCGGTCGCACCGAGGCTGAGGTTGCGGCTGATATCACCGAAGCCATTGTTGCCGAGGGGCATTCGGAGGCGGCGTTCGTGATCGTCGGCTCGGGACCGCACGGCGCCGACCCGCACCACGAGTGTTCGGACCGGGTGCTCCAGGCCGGGGACATCGTCGTCGTCGACATCGGCGGCCCGGTCGAACCCGGCTACAACTCCGACTGCACCCGTACCTACAGCCTTGGTGAGCCGGCCGCGGAGATCGCCGATCAGTACGCGGTGTTGCAGCAGGCCCAGGCGGCTGCGGTGAAGGCGGTCCGCCCGGGTGTGACTGCGCAGCAGATCGACGCCGCCGCGCGCGACATCCTGGCGGCGGCCGGGCTGGCCCAGTATTTCGTGCACCGCACCGGACACGGCATCGGGCTCTCGGTGCATGAGGAGCCCTACATCGTCGAGGGCAACGACATCGCCTTGACCGAGGGCATGGCCTTCAGTGTCGAGCCCGGGATCTATCTGCCCGGCAGGTGGGGCGCCCGCATCGAGGACATCGTCATCGTGACCGCCGACGGCGCGGAGGCGGTCAACAACCGACCGCACGATCTGACGGTCGTTCCCGTCTAATCGGCCGAATGGTCGAGCAGGGTCGATGAACCCAGTACCCGCTTGACCATCACCTCGATGACCACGCGCTGAGGGTTGGGCTTGGGCGTGCGGTAGCGCTGGGCGTAGCGGACCTCGGCGTCACGCACCGAATCCGGTTCGCGGTTGACCTGGGCGATGCCTTCCAGCGACAGCCAGCGTCCGCCGTCCACCTGAGAGAGCACTCCGACATGGCTGCGTTCGGCGTTGACCGCCTTCTGTGAGCCGTCGCTGGTGATCACCCGGGCGATATGGGTGTCCGGGTCGAAGGTGAACCCGACGGCGACCACGTGCGGGGAGCCGTCGGCGCGCAGCGTGGTGAGCATCGCCAGGTGGCGTTCGGTGAGGAACTCGAGCGCATCGCTGGTCAGCCGGGCAGTGGACATCGGTGTCCAAGTTAGCGCAGGGAATAATCCCTGCCATGGAGGACACGGCGGCTCGCGATGGGGTGGTGGTGATTTTCGGCGGCCGCAGTGAGATCGGCGTGGAACTCGCCACCAGGCTGGCCCCCGATGCCACCGTCGTGCTGGCCGCCCGCCGTGCCGAGGGCCTCGACGAGCAGGTGGCCGCGGTCCGCGCCGCCGGGGCGCGCGCGGTGCACACCTGTGAGTTCGACGCCGACGATCTGCTCTCGCACGCGCCCCTGGTCGAACGTCTGGTCGCCGAGTACGGGCCGATCGGCACCGCGGTGCTCGCCTTCGGCATCCTCGGCGAACAGTCCCGCGCCGAGGCCGATCCGGCGCACGCGGTTGCCGTCGTGCACACCGACTATGTCGCGCAGATCAGTCTGCTGACCGTGCTGGCCAACGCCATGCGCGCTGCCGGGCATGGCCGGCTGGTGGTCTTCTCCTCGGTCGCCGGTGTCCGGGTGCGCCGCGCCAACTACGTCTACGGTTCGGCCAAGGCCGGGCTGGACGGCTTCGCCGGCGGTTTGGCCGACGCACTGCACGGCAGCGGCGTTTCGCTGCTGATCGTGCGACCGGGGTTCGTGGTCGGCCGGATGACCGAGGGGATGGATCCCGCGCCGCTGTCCAGCACGCCGGCCCAGGTGGCCGAGGCGACGGCACGCGCATTGGCCCGTGGTCGTCGTTCGGTGTGGGTGCCGTGGGCGCTGCGGCCGATGTTCTTCGGGATGAAACTGCTGCCGCAGAGCATCTGGCGGAGGATGCCCCGGTGAGCCGCATCATCGTCGTCGGTATCGGCGCCGACGGCATGGCCGGGCTGGCTGAGGCTTCCCGCGCGGAATTGCGCAGTGCCACCGTGGTTTACGGTGCGCCCCGCCAGCTCGGTCTGCTCGATGAAACCGTCGCCGCCCCTCGGCACGCCTGGCCGAGTCCGATGTTGCCCGCCTTGCAGCGACTCCTTGAGGACGAACCCGCCGAACGCATCCACGTGGTGGCGAGCGGGGACCCGTTGTTGCACGGTGTCGCCGGTGCGCTGATCCGTATTCACGGCGCCGAGCAGGTGCGGGTGCTGCCGCACGTCTCCTCGGTCGCGCTGGCCTGCGCCAGGATGGGCTGGAATCTGCAGGACACCGAGATCATCAGCCTGGTGACCGCGCCGGTGCACACCGCGGTGCGCCGCGGGGGGCAGGCGGTGGTGCTGTGCCGCGACGCCACCACCCCGGCCGCGCTGGCGGCGGTGCTCACCGAAACCGGCCGCGGCGCTTCGGAGTTCACCGTCCTCGAACAGCTCGGCGGACCCGAAGAGCGGATCCGGGAAGGAGCTGCTGACGCGTGGGCCGCCGCCCCGCCGCGCGACCTCGACGACCTCGCCGTCATCGCGGTGCGTTACCTGCCCGACGAACGGGTCGGGCACAGCCTGGGTGATGATGCCCTGCACCATGACGGCCAGATCACCAAGCGCACCGTCCGCGCCGTGACCCTGGCGGCACTGGCTCCGCGACACGGCGAGGTGCTGTGGGACGTCGGCTCCGGCTCGGGGAGCATCGCGGTCGAGTGGTGCCGAAGCGCCCCGGGTTGCCGTGCCGTCGCGTTCGAGGTCCGGGCGGATCGGCGGGAGAACATCGCCGCCAACGCCCGCGGATTCGGCGTCGACATCGAAGTGCGCGCCGACGCTCCGGAGACCTTCGACGGTGCGCCTGCACCGCATGCGGTGTTCATCGGCGGTGGACTCACCGGCGGTGACCTGGTGCAGGCCTGTATCGACCGGTTGCCGTCCGGCGGCCGGCTGGTGGCCAACGCGGTCACCGCGGAGTCCGAAGCCCTTCTGGTGCAGTGGCATTCGCGTCTTGGCGGCGAACTGCACCGGTTTCAGCATTATCACGGCGAACCGCTCGGCGGCTTCACCGGCTGGCGACCACAGATGCCGATCACGCAGTGGACGGTGACGGTGCTGTGACGGTCTACTTCATCGGCGCCGGACCGGGCGCGGCCGACCTGATCACCGTTCGCGGCCAGCGACTGCTCCAGCAGTGCCCGGTCTGCCTGTACGCCGGATCGATCATGAGCACGGATCTGCTGGCACTCTGCCCGCCGGATGCCCGCGTGGTCGACACCGGACCGTTGACTCTGGAGCAGATCGTCGGGGAGATCGACGCCGCGCACGCCGCCGGACACGATGTCGCGCGCCTGCACTCCGGTGACCCGTCGCTGTTCAGTGCGGTCGCCGAACAGTGCCGCCGGCTCGACGAACTCGGCATCGGCTACCAGATCGTGCCGGGCGTCCCGGCCTTCGCCGCCGCGGCGGCCGTCCTGGGCCGGGAACTCACAGTGCCCGGGGTGGCCCAGACCGTGACGCTGACCCGGGTGTCGACGCTGTCGACCGCCATGCCCGAGGGGGAGGATCTCACCGCACTCGCCGCATCCGGCGGGACGCTGGTGATCCACCTGGCCGCCCACCGGATCGACGCGATCGTGCCGCAACTGCTGGCCGGCGGGTACACGCCGGACACCCCGGTCGCGGTGGTGGCCTTCGCCAGCTGGCCCGAGCAGATCGTGCTGCGCGGCACGCTGGATGACGTCGCCGGGCAGATGCACGACGCCGGAGTCACCCGCACCGCGGTGATCATCGTCGGCGATGTCCTCGGCGCCGAGGGCTTTCCGGACAGCTACCTGTACTCCGCCGACCGAACCCGGGGGAGCCGGCACTGATGCGGGTACTGCTGCTCGGCGGCACCGCGGAGGGCCGGGCGCTGGCGGCGCGTCTGCATCCGCGGGTGGACATCGTCAGTTCACTGGCCGGCCGGGTGCCCGACCCGGCGCTTCCGGTCGGTGAGGTTCGCATCGGCGGCTTCGGCGGGGTCGACGGCCTGCGGCGGTGGCTGTCGGAGAACGGCATCGGCGCCGTCGTTGACGCCACCCATCCGTTCGCGGCCACCATGACCGCACACGCCGCCGCGGCCTGTGCCGATCTCGGCCTGCCGCATGTGGTTCTGCGGCGCCCGGCCTGGGAACCGGGTGGTGCCGCGATGGTTGCCTCCGACGCCGAGGCCGCCGAACGCGTTGCCGCCCAGGGATGTTCACGGGTATTCCTGACCACCGGGCGCTCCGGCACGGCAGCTTTCCGGGACAGCGACGCCTGGTTTCTCATCCGGGTGGTCACCGCTCCGGATTCCGACGCCCTCCCACGTCACCATGAACTGCTGTTCTCCCGCGGTCCCTACGACTATGAGAACGAGTGCGCGCTGCTGCGCGACCACCGGATCGACGCACTCGTCACCAAGAACAGCGGCGGGGAGTTGACCCGCGCGAAACTCGATGCCGCCGAGGCGCTCGGCGTCGGCGTGGTGATGATCGACCGCCCGCCGCTACCGGCCGGTGTGGCGGTCGTCGGCTCAGTCGATGAGGCGGTCGAATGGGTGTTCAGCCGGGGTAACGCCGCGGGGTGAACACGGTATCCCCGTACCACTGGGTCTGTGACGAGCCCACGATCAGCAGGCAGCGCATATCGACCGCCGACGGGTCCAGGTCGGCCAGGCGCACCACCGTCACCGACTCGTTCGGGCCGGAGACGTCGCGGCCGATCACGACCGGGGTGCCGGCGTCGCGGTGTTCGAGCAGCAGATCCCGCATGGCCTGCACCTGCCAGGTGCGGCTCCTGGACGCCGGGTTGTAGATCGCCAGCACCAGATCCGAGGCCGCCGCCGCGGAGAGGCGGGCGGCGATCACCTCCCACGGCTTGAGCCGGTCGGACAGCGAGAGCACCACGTAGTCATGCCCCAGTGGAGCGCCGACCCGGCTGGCCACCGCCTGCGCTGCCGTCATACCGGGGATCACCCGCACCGTCACCGACGGCCACTGCTTGGCCTCCTCGAGCACAGCGGTGGCCATCGCGAACACCCCGGGATCTCCGGAGGAGACCACTGCGACCGCACGTCCCCGTTCGGCCAGTTCGCAGGCCAGCCGGGCCCGCTGCGGTTCGTCGGTGTTATCGGACGGATGACGGCGCTGGCCGGGCCGGGCCGCGACCCGGTCCAGGTACGGGCCGTAGCCGATCAGGTCGGTGGCATCGGCCAGTTCGCGCCGGCTCTGCGGCGTCATCCACTCGCTGTCGCCGGGGCCGAGGCCCACCACCGCGACCGTGCCCGCGCCCGGCTTCGGCCGGTCGGACCCGGCATCACCCGGCAGGATCGCCAGCGAGAAGTACGGCACGTCGGCGTCATCGACGTCCGCGGCCGGCAGCACCCGCTCACGCTCGGAACTGGCCCGCTCCACGTACAGGGCGTCATCGAGCCGTCCGGATCGCGAAAGGGCCTCGCGCACTTGCGGATAGGTGCGGCCCAGCTTGAGTATCACCGCCGCGTCGGCATCGGAGAGCCGGCGGGACAACTCGTCGACGCCCATGGTGCCGGGCAGGATCGTCAGCACCTGGTCGCCGGTGACCAGCGGGGTGGAGATGGCCGCGGAGGCGGCACTAACCGACGTGACCCCGGGGATGACCACCGCGTTGAACCGCTCAGTCAGGCGGGTGTGCATGTGCATGTAGGAGCTGTAGAACAGCGGGTCGCCTTCGGCCAGCAGTGCGACATCGCGCCCGGCTTCCAGATGCGCGGCGATCCGCTCGGCCGCCTCGGTGTAGAAGTCCTCCATGGCGCCGTCGTAGCCGCCCGGATGATCGGTGCTGCCGGTGGTCACGGGATAGACCAGATGCTCCTCGATCTGGCCGGGGCGAAGGTAGGGCTCGGCGATGCGCCGCGCGATACTGCGGCCGTGCCTGGCGCTGTGATACGCCACCACGTCGGCCGCGGCGATCACCCGCGCGGCCTTCACCGTCACCAGTTCGGGGTCGCCGGGGCCCAGCCCGACGCCGAACAGCGTTCCCGCCTTGGTCATTCGCGCTCGCTCGCAATGGCGTTGACCGCCGCGGCGGCCATCGCGCTGCCACCACGCCGTCCGGTCACCACCAGATACTCCATGCCGCGGGGGTCCTCGACGAGTTCCTGCTTGGACTGCGCCGAGCCGACGAAGCCGACGGGACCGCCCAGGACCGACACCGGTGCGCCCGCTCCGGCGTCGATCAATTCGAGAAGCCGGAACAGCGCGGTGGGGGCGTTGCCGATCGCCAGCACCGCGCCGGGCAACCTCTCGGCCCACAGATCGACGCCCGCCGCCGACCGGGTGGTGCCGAGTCGGGCTGCCAATTCGGGTGCGCGCGGGTCGGCCACCAGGGATACGACCTCATTGCCGGCGGGCAGACGGGCGGCGGTGATGCCGGCCGCCACCATCGACGAGTCGCACAGGATGGGGGCGCCGGAAGCAAGTGCGGCGTGAGTGGCACTCACCACGCCGGGGGTGAAGGCGATGTGCCCTGCCAGATCGACCTGACCGCAGGTGTGGATCAGGCGTACCACCACACGCGCGACGTCCTCGGGGAATCGGCCCAGGTCGGCCTCGGCCCGGATCGTCGCGAAGGACTGCCGATAGATCTCGGCGGCATCGCGGATGTAGTCGAGCACGCCATCACCCTACGATCGGACCGGTTGCTCTTCGTAACCCGTTCCGGTGGCCACCAGGACCCGGCCGGCCGGCGGTTTCCCGCAGGCCCGCTCACATCCGGCGTAATGGACCCGGCCGGTGCCGGATCCGGTCGCCGCCACCTTGGCCGCTTCGGACCGCACATCGGCCAGCGACCGCTCGCAGCCCTGGCTTCCCACACAGGCGCTGACATCCAGCCAGCGCGACATCTCGTCGAACACCAGGCCCAGTGGGGCCAGCACCCGCAGCGAGGTGTCGGCCACTCCGTCGTCGAGGTCGCAGACCAGCAGTGAACGCCACGGGGTGATCACGATCGGAGCGTCGATCGCCGCGACGAACTGGGCCTGACGGGCGGTCAGCACACCCAGTGGCACCGCCGCGCCGAGTGCCACCTTGCCGTCGTCCTGTTCGAGCCAGCCGACCGGCGGCTGGGGGCGCGGTGTGACGGTCAACGTCGGCACGTCTCGTCGGAAACCCTCCACCAGTGCTCCGGGATCGTCCAATTCCCTTATGCGCCAGGCTTTCCCACGGATCTCGGTGAATCGCACAGCGATCCTCACCAGTTCTGGGATGGCCTCGCCCCGATCGAGTCGTATGCCGGTGTCCCGGCCGGCCAGCAGCAACGCGACCCCGTCGGGGAGCACCTGCACCCCTGCGTCGGCCGCGAGACCGGACACATCGCCGGTGCCGTCGTCGAGGGAGAACAGGAACCGGCCGGGCAGTGCGGCCAGTTCGGGGGAGCCCTGAATCGCCCGGTCCAGACCGGTGACCCACGGCCGCACATCGGCCAGTCCACCGACCCGGCCGGACTGCGGAGAGGAGACGATATTGCGGACCGTCTCATGGCTGGGTGAGGGCAGCAGTCCGGCTTTCGTCACCGTCTCCGCGACCGCCGCGGTGTCGGTGATGCCGCGCAACTGCACGTTGCCCCGGCCGGTAAGTTCGACGGTTCCGGCGGCGAACTGCAGTGACGCCTCGGCCAGCGCCTCGAGTTGGGCGGCGGTGATCATGCCCCCGGGCAACCGAATCCGGGCGAGTGCGCCGTCGGCCGCCTGATGCACGCTCAGCGCACCGGGGCAGGCGTCGTCGTCTCGGGTCCGGCGCATCGATCTACCGTACGACCGGTCCGACGATAGGGCGGCGCGGTTAGTGTGCAGGGGTGCCCCGGCCCAGCATTCTTCTGCTGTCGACCTCCGACACCGACCTGATCACCGCCCGCGCCGCCGGTGCGGAGTACCGGTGGGCCAACCCGTCGCGGCTGATCGAGGGCGAACTGACCGAACTGCTCGCCGGGACCGACGCGGTGGTGGTGCGGGTGCTCGGCGGGTACCGGGCCTGGCCGGACGGGATCGACGCCTGTCTGTCCAGCGGTCTGCCGGTGGTGGTGGTCAGCGGTGAGCAGGCCCCGGACGCGGAGTTGATGCGCCGCTCGACCGTGCCCGCCGGTATCGCGATGCAGACCCATACCTATCTGGCCCAGGGCGGGGTCGAGAACCTGCGCCAACTGCACGCCTTCCTGTGTGACACCCTGCTCATGACCGGATTCGGTTTCGCACCGCCCGCCGACACCCCGGTCTGGGGACTGCTCGACCCGCGCTGCGAGGGATGCGACGACTGCGTGCCGCACCGGGAGGCGGACTCCCGTCCGACGGTGGCGGTGCTCTACTACCGAGCTCAGCAATTGGCCGGCAACGTCGCCTACATCCGGGCGATGTGCACCGCGATCAAGAAGGCCGGCGGACGGCCGTTGCCGATCTACTGCACCTCGCTGCGCAACCCCGATCCGGAACTGCTGGAACTGCTCGCGACGGCTGACGCCATGGTGGTCACCGTGCTGGCGGCCGGCGGTGCACGTCCCGCGAGTGTCACGGCCGGCGGCGATGACGACGCATGGGATGTCAAACACCTCGCCGCCCTGGATGTTCCGATTCTGCAGGGGCTGTGCCTGACGAGTTCCCGGTCGCGCTGGGCGGAGAGCGACGACGGCATGAGCCCACTCGACGTGGCCACCCAGGTGGCGGTCCCGGAGTTCGACGGCCGGATCATCACGGTGCCGTTCTCGTTCAAGGAGATCGACTCCGACGGCCTCATCTCGTACGTTCCCGACCCTGAGCGCTGTGCGAGAGTGGCGGGCCTGGCTGTCAACCATGCGCGGCTTCGTCGCGTCGCGCCCGCCGACAAGCGACTGGCTCTGGTGTTCTCGGCCTATCCCACCAAGCACTCCCGGATCGGCAACGCCGTCGGTCTGGACACCCCGGCCAGCGCACTGGCCTTGTTGAAGGCATTGCGGGACAACGGCTATCGGGTCGGAGAGGTGCCCGGACTCGATGCCGGTGATGGCGACGCGCTCATGCACGCCCTGATCGAGCGCGGCGGGCAGGACCCCGACTGGCTGACCGAGGGGCAGCTCGCCGGCAATCCGATCCGGATCCCGGCGGCCCGCTACCGCGAGTGGTTCTCAGAACTGCCGGCGGATCTGGCCGAGGCGGTGCAGACGCACTGGGGGCCGCCGCCAGGGCAGCTGTACGTCGATAACACTGCTGATCCGGCCGGTGAGATCGTCGTGGCGGCGATCCAATCCGAGAACCTCGTCATCCTCGTGCAACCGCCACGCGGATTCGGAGCCAATCCGGTGGCGATCTATCACGATCCGGATCTGCCGCCCAGTCATCACTACCTGGCCACCTACCTGTGGTTGCGGCACGAGTTCGGTGCGCATGCCGTCGTGCACCTCGGTAAGCACGGGAACCTGGAGTGGCTGCCGGGCAAGACGCTGGGCATGTCGGCCGACTGCGGCCCGGATGCAGCACTGGGCGATCTGCCGCTGATCTACCCGTTCCTGGTCAACGATCCGGGGGAGGGCACCCAGGCCAAACGGCGCGCACATGCCGTGCTCGTCGATCACCTCATCCCGCCGATGGCCCGCGCCGAGACCTACGGCGATATCGCGAGGCTGGAGCAGTTGCTCGACGAGCATGCGAACATCGCAGCGCTGGACCCGGCGAAACTGCCGGCCATCCGGCAGCAGATCTGGACGCTGATGCGGGCGGCCCGGATGGACCACGACCTGGGCCTGGCGGAGCGGCCGGAGGACGACAGCTTCGACGACATGCTGATGCACGTCGACGGCTGGCTGTGCGAGATCAAGGACGTCCAGATCCGCGATGGTCTGCACATCCTCAGCGCGGCCCCGGCCGGAGAGGCCGAGCTGGATCTGGTGCTGTCGATCCTGCGGGCCCGCCAGTTGTTCGCCGGCGAGCAGCACCTGCCGGGCCTGCGTCAGGCGCTCGGACTGGCCGAGGACGGCAGCGACGATCGCGCCACCGTCGACGCGGCCGAGTCGCGGGCCCGTGAACTGCTCGCCGCCTTGCAGGCCACCGGCTGGGACGCCGGCCGGGTCGAGGGCATCACCGACGATCCGGCCATCGCGCGGATCCTGCGGTTCGCCGCCCAGGAGGTGGTCCCGCGCCTGGCCGGAACCGCGGGCGAGATCGAGCAGGTACTGCGCGCACTGGACGGCCGCTACATCGCTGCCGGGCCGTCCGGTTCGCCGCTGCGGGGGTTGGTCAACGTCCTGCCCACCGGTCGCAACTTCTACTCGGTGGACCCCAAGGCCATGCCGTCGCGGCTGGCCTGGGAGACCGGTGTCGCGATGGCCGACTCCCTGTTGGATCGCTATCGCGCCGACTACGGAGACTGGCCGCGGTCGGTGGGGCTTTCGGCATGGGGCACCTCGGCCATGCGAACCTCGGGCGACGATATCGCCGAGGTGCTCGCGCTGCTCGGAGTCCGGCCGCAGTGGGACGACGCATCACGCCGTGTGGTCGGTGTGGAGGCGGTACCGCTCGAGGAATTGGGGCGACCGCGCATCGACGTGACCGTGCGGATCTCGGGCTTCTTCCGGGATGCGTTCCCGCACGTGGTCACCATGCTCGATGATGCCGTGCTGCTGGTCGCGGGCCTCGACGAGTCCCCCGAGCAGAACTATGTGAGGGCACACGCTCAGGCTGACCTTGCCGAGCATGGCGATGAACGTCGCGCCACCACAAGGATTTTCGGCTCCAAGCCGGGCACCTACGGCGCCGGACTGCTACAACTGATCGACAGCCGGAACTGGCGCGACGACGCCGACCTCGCGGAGGTCTACACCGCATGGGGTGGCTTCGCCTACGGCCGCGGACTGGACGGCCGGCCCGCTGCGGCGGATATGGAAAATCAGTACCGCCGGATCGCGGTCGCCGCCAAGAACACCGATTGTCGCGAGCACGACATCGCCGACTCCGACGACTACTTCCAGTACCACGGCGGCATGATCGCCACGGTGCGTGCGCTGACCGGCCAGGCGCCCGCGGCCTATATCGGCGACAACACCCGTCCCGATGCGGTGCGCACCCGGACGTTGTCGGAGGAGACGACGCGCGTCTTCCGGGCCCGGGTGGTCAACCCGCGGTGGATGTCGGCGATGCGACGGCACGGCTACAAGGGCGCCTTCGAGATGGCCGCGACCGTCGACTACCTGTTCGGCTATGACGCCACCGCAGGCGTGATGGCGGACTGGATGTACGAGCAGTTGACCGAGCAGTACGTGCTTGATCCGGAGAACCGCAAGTTCCTGTCGGAATCCAATCCGTGGGCGCTGCACGGGATGTCGGAGCGCCTGCTCGAGGCGGTGGGCCGAGGAATGTGGCAGGACCCCGACCCGAAGGTGCTCGAAGGTCTACGCCGGGTGATGCTGGAAACCGAGGGTGAACTCGAGGCGCGCTAGATTGGCTGGCATGGCTGTCACTTTCGATGAAGTCTCCAAAGCCCAATACGTCCTGCTGACCACGTTCACCAAGGACGGCCGGCCCAAGCCCACGCCCATCTGGATCGCCCGCGACGGCGACCGGGCACTGGTGATCACCGAGAAGAACTCGTGGAAGGTCAAGCGCATCCGCAACACACCGCGGGTCACTCTGGCGGTCTGCGATATGCGCGGCAACGTCAAGGGCCCCGAGATCGAGGCCGTCGCCACCGTGCTTGACGACTCCCAGACTGAACTGGTCTATCAGGCGATCAACAAGCGCTACGGGCTGATCGGGCGCATCTTCAACTTCTTCTCCAAGTTGCGCGGCGGCGCGAAGCGCACCGTCGGCCTGGAGATCCGCGCGGCCTAGATCAGCCCGGCGCTTGGCGTTTGCTGGATGCCCGTTCGGGGGAGGTTCCCTCAAGCGGTGTTGTGCTAGCATACGACGCGACATCGCAGGGAGGGGGCATCGCGATGATCCGATTTTGCGCCCGGGGCCGGGCACATGGATTGTTCGCTGCGGCTAGCGTGGTGGTCATCGCCGCGGGTCTGGTGTCAGCCCCGGACCATGCCGACCGGTCAGTGTTTCGCCCGGAACTGCACGCCGGCGTTGCTCTGCAATCCGCGGTGACGGCATTGAACGTTTCTGTGACCGCGCCGGTTCCGTCGCCCAGCGTCCACAGCAATTCTGCTGCGACGACGGCGAAGGCGACGGCGTCGGACTGCAGCATCGACTTCTTCTGGACCTGCGGCGGGCTGACTCCGCTCGTCGTGTTCTTCTTCCTGATCTTCGTCGCGCCGGTTGCGATAGCGCTGCAAAACGTGGGCCTCGCAATTCAGAACTGGGTGCAACAGGTCACCGACTTCTTCAGTCCAGCTGCACCGGCGGTGCCGGCGACGGCGGCCGCCCGCAGGTTGACGCGCCCCGCCAGCGCTGCGGCCGGCAAAGTTGCCTTGCCCCAACAGACTTCAGGGCCTCAACTGACTTCAGCGCGTGCACACAAACCATTGGCAAGTCGCGCCAGGCAGAAGGAGTCTCGCCGTCACGTCGGCGCCGCAGCGACGACTCGCACACCGAGATCGGCCTAGATCAGTCGCTCGGGGTGGTGGTAGTCGTTGGTGCCGCCGTTGAACGGTAGGCCTGGCGGGGGTAACCATTCGGTCTTGCCGTCTGGTCGTTTTCGGGTTTTCCAGCCCCCGGTTTGGGTGAGTTTATGGTCGGACCCGCAGGCGAGGGTCAACTCGGTGATGTCGGTTTGTCCGCCCCGCGCCCAGTCGGTGTCGTGATGGACCTCGGTGTGATAGCCGGGGGCGTCGCAGCCGGGTTTGGTGCAGCCGCGTTGCAGGCAGAGCAACACCAATCGTTGATCGGCAGAGGCGATGCGCTTACTGCGCCCCAGATACAAGGGGCGTCCGGTGTGCTGGTCATAGACGCACAGGTAGTGCCAGGCGTGGGAGGCCATCCGGATCAGATCCGGGATGGGTAGCAGGGTGCCGCCGGCGGTCACGGCCTGCCCGGCGCCGGTCTGCAACTGCTCCACGGTGGCGCTGACGATGACGGTCACGGGCAGTCCGTTGTGCTGGCCGAGTTTCGGATCACCCAGCTGGCCGCGCACCAACACGGTCAGTGCGTCGTGCTGTCGCTGGGCGTATCCGCGCGAATCCCGTTGGACTGCTTGCTCGCCGGGCTCACCCTCGGTCACTGGAGACTCGTCCTCCGGATTACACATCCCGGGTGCGGCGAACTTGGCGAACCATGCATCCAGGTACGCGCGCAACTCGGGAGTGGCCGTCAGCTTCCCGATACTTGTTCCGTCCGGACGCTGCCCGCACCACAGGAACCCTCGCTGCCGCGCCCGGTCCTCGTCGGAGAACTTCCCGTCCGGATTCAACGTGAGCGCCAGCCGGGCGGCGAGTCTCTCCAATTGATCGGGCCTTAACGCGCCGGCCTTCTCGGCCAGGAATTCCTCGGCAGCCTCCACCGCCGGTGGTGCGATGTCGCCGGGCAGGTCACGGATGAAGGTCTGGATAACGCGCAGGTGTTCGGGATCGAGCACACCGGCGTCCCACGCTCTGGCTGTGGCGGGCAGCACCGGCGGCACCGGCTGACCGGTGATCGTGATCCGCGGTGCCAACTGCTCGGCATCCCGGAGGCGCCGCCGGGCCTCACGGCGACTGATCCGCAACGAATCCGCCAGAGCGACCATCGGAGGGGGATATCCCTCGGCCTGCTCCAGCCCACAGATCAGCGCTGACCCGACGGCCCGTTGGCGGCGCTGCGAGGTCTCCAGCCGTTCCAGGACGTGGTAGCGATCCGTGGCGCCCAGCGAGTCCATATCGGCGTCGCGCAGTGCCCCGACCGCGCGGTCGAGGTCGTCGAGCAGGCCGATGATCGAACTCATGTTCGAATACTATGCCGACCCTCCGACAAGAAACGGAGCACACTCGAAGCATGGAGTCCCGGCACATCAGCGTCTGGATCAGTCGCCCGGCGGACGATGTTTATCGCTATGCGGCAGACCCGGCGAACCTGAAACACTGGGCCACCGGACTGACCGAGGACATGACCGTCGAATTCGTCCCCGCCAACGATTTAGGCGTTCTGGACCACACCGTCACGCTGCCCACCGGCCAACGTTTCCACAACCCGCTGCCCTGAAACGGATTCTCGAGCAGCACTAGGCTGGATGCATGCCGCTGAACGGAGAATACGAACCCAGCACCTCGGACTGGGCCCGGGAGAACGCCGAGCTCTACATGGCCTCCGGCGGGAAAGAGGGGACCGAACTCAAGGGCAAGCCGGTCATCCTGCTCACCACCATCGGCGCCAAGACCGGCAAGATCCGCAAGACCCCTCTGATGCGGGTCGAGCACAACGGCGAGTACGCCGTCGTCGCCTCGCTCGGTGGCGCGCCGAAGAACCCGGTCTGGTACTACAACATCAAGAAGCATCCGCACGTCGAACTACAGGACGGCACCACGACCGCCGACTACGAGGCCCGCGAGGTGACCGGCGACGAGAAGGCCGTCTGGTGGAAGCGTGCTGCCGCGGTTTGGCCTGATTACGAGGACTACCAGCGCAAAACCGACCGGGAGATTCCGGTGTTCGTGCTCACCCCGATTCACTGATTCGGCCTGATCGGTGGCACCATGATGCGGTGTCCGCTGACCTGAGCCAACCACGTCTGTCTTCGCCGATCACCGCGGCCGACATCGACGAGGCTGCCGCGCGGATCGCCGATTTCGCCCAGCGCACTCCGCTTCAATACAGCGACCGGCTCTCGGCGGCCACCGGCGCCGAGGTCTACCTCAAGCGTGAGGACCTGCAGAGTGTGCGGTCCTACAAGCTGCGCGGTGCATACAACCTGCTCCAGCAACTCAGCGCCGACGAACTCAACGCCGGCGTGGTCTGCTCATCGGCCGGTAACCACGCACAGGGTTTCGCACTGGCCTGCCGGAGCATGAAGGTGCACGGCCGCGTCTACGTGCCGGCCAAGACGCCGAAGCAGAAGCGTGACCGCATCCGCTACCACGGTGGCGACTACATCGAGGTGATCGTCGGCGGCTCCACTTACGACGACGCCGCCGCGGCCGCCCTCGCCGACGTCGAACGAACCGGCGCGACACTCGTTCCGCCGTACGACGATCCGCGCACGATGGCCGGGCAGGGCACCATCGCCGTCGAGATCCTCGACCAACTCGACACCGAACCCGACCTCGTCGTCGTCGCGGTCGGTGGCGGTGGCTGTATCTCGGGCATCACCACCTATCTTTCCGAGCGCACCACCAAGACCTCGGTGCTCGGTGTCGAGCCGGCCGGGGCGGCGTCGATGATCGCCGCGCTGGCGGCGGGCAAGCCGGTGGATCTCGACCACGTCGATCAGTTCGTCGACGGCGCCGCGGTCAAGCGGGCCGGAACGCTTCCCTTCCACGCGCTCTCGTCGGCGGGGGACATGGTTTCGGTCATCTCGGTCGACGAGGGTGCGGTGTGCACCGCGATGCTGGACCTCTACCAGAACGAGGGCATCATCGCCGAACCTGCCGGCGCGCTGTCGGTGGCCGGTCTGCTGGAGACCGATGTGATGCCCGGATCGACGGTGGTGTGCCTGATCTCCGGCGGCAACAACGATGTCTCCCGCTACGGCGAGGTGCTCGAGCGCTCGCTGGTGCACAAGGGGCTCAAGCACTACTTCCTGGTCGACTTCCCGCAGGAACCCGGTGCTCTGCGCCGGTTCCTCGACGAGATCCTCGGTCCGAACGACGACATCACGCTGTTCGAGTACGTCAAGCGCAACAACCGGGAGACCGGTGAGGCCCTGGTCGGCATCGAACTCGGGTCGGCTGCCGACTACGAAGGACTGCTTGCCCGGATGGATGAATCCGGTCTGCACGTGGAAGCGCTGGAACCCGGCTCGCCGGCCTACCGGTATCTGACCTAAGCGGTCTTCTTCAGCACGACGACCGTGTGTCCCTGGACCGGGACCGTCGAACCCGCCGGCACCACCTGATGTCCGTTGGTCGGATTGAACGTGTCGATCACCACGGTCCACTCCTTGGCGTACGGGCCGTCGGGCGTGACGAAATCGACCGGGTACGCGTGAGCGTTGAAGCACAACAGGAATGAGTCGTCGACGATGCGTTCGCCCCGCCGGTCGGGTTCGGGGAGCGAATCACCGTTGAGGAAGACCGCCACCGATTTGATGCCGGAATGCCAGTCGGCCGGTGTCATCTCGACTCCGGCCTTGGTGAGCCAGGCGATGTCGCGGGTCTGATCGCCGGTGCGGATCGGGATGCCTTTGAAGAAGCGACGGCGACGGAACACCGGATGTTTGGCCCGCAGTGCGGCTACCTTGCGCGTGAACTCGAGATTATCGGCGTGCTCGGCGATCGCGGACCAGTCGATCCAGGTGATGTCGTTGTCCTGGCAGTAGGCGTTGTTGTTGCCGCGCTGGGTCCGGCCGACCTCGTCACCGTGGCTGATCATCGGCGTGCCCTGGGACAACATCAGGGTGGCCATGATGTTGCGCATCTGCCTGCGCCGCAATTCGAGGATCTCCGGATCGTCGGTGGGACCCTCCACGCCGCAGTTCCAGGATCGGTTGTGGTTCTCCCCGTCACGGTTCTGCTCGCCGTTGGCGTCGTTGTGCTTGTGGTTGTAGGACACCAGATCGGCCAGGGTGAACCCGTCATGACAGGTGACGAAATTGATGCTGGCGACCGGGCGGCGCCCGGTGGCCTCGTAGAGATCGGAGGACCCGGTCAGCCGTGAGGCGAACTCGCCCAGTGCGGCCGGTTCGCCGCGCCAGTAGTCGCGCACGGTGTCGCGGTACTTGCCGTTCCACTCGGTCCACAGTGCCGGGAACTCTCCGACCTGATAGCCGCCGGGGCCGACGTCCCAGGGTTCGGCGATCAGCTTGACCTGGCTGATCACCGGGTCCTGTTGCACCAGATCGAAGAATGCCGACAACCGGTCGACGTCGTAGAACTCCCGCGCGAGGGTGGAGGCCAGGTCGAAGCGGAATCCGTCGACGTGCATCTCCAGCACCCAGTACCTCAGCGAATCCATGATGAGTTGCAGGGTGTGCGGGTGCCGGACGTTGAGACTGTTGCCGGTGCCGGTGAAGTCCTTGTAGAGGCGCAGGTCGGTGTCGAGCAGACGGTAGTAGGCGGCGTTGTCGATGCCGCGGAAGTTGATCGTCGGGCCGAGGTGGTCGCTTTCGGCGGTGTGGTTGTAGACGACGTCGAGGATGACCTCGATTCCGGCGTCGTGGAATGTCCGGACCATCGTCTTGAACTCGCCGACGGCGCCGCCGGCGTGATGGTTGGCCGCATAGTCGGCATGCGGTGCGAAATAGCCGAATGTGTTGTAGCCCCAGTAGTTTCGCAGGCCGAGGTTCAGCAGGCGCTTGTCGTTCATGAACTGGTGCACCGGCATGAGTTCGATGGCGGTGACGTTCATCGACTTCAGATGTTCGATGATGGCTGGGTGGGCGAGACCCGCGTAGGTGCCGCGCAGATGTTCGGGAACGCCCGGGTGCGTCTGCGTCATGCCCTTGACGTGGGTCTCGTAGATGATCGTCTCGTGGTACGGCGTGCGGGGGGCGTGATCGGAACCCCAGTCGAAGAAGGGGTTGATCACCACGCTGGTCATCGTGTGGCCCAGCGAGTCGACCATCGGTGGTGTGCCGCCCGAGGCGGGGTCGGCCGCGTTGAGGTCGTAGGAGTACAGCGCCTGACTGAAGTCGAAATGTCCCTCGAAGGACTTGCCGTAGGGATCGAGCAGCAATTTGCTCGGGTCGCAGCGTTCGCCCGCTGCC
Source organism: uncultured Mycobacterium sp. (assembly GCA_964344085.1). Classification (GTDB taxonomy): domain Bacteria; phylum Actinomycetota; class Actinomycetes; order Mycobacteriales; family Mycobacteriaceae; genus Mycobacterium. The sequence continues at coordinate 22,122 of CAYFMA010000021.1, read as the reverse complement.
GGGTTCCACGGGCCGTGGACCCGGAAACCGTAGCGCTGGCCCGGCTCCACCGTCGGCAGATAGGCATGCCATACGAAGACGTCGACCTCATCGAGGGGAATCCGGGTCTCGCTGTCGTCGTCGCCGATCAGGCAGAGTTCGACCTTGTCGGCGATTTCGGAGAACACCGAGAAGTTGGTCCCGGCCCCGTCGAAGGTCGCCCCGAGCGGGTAGGGGGTACCGGGCCAGATGATCGGTCCGGTGGGCGTGTTCATCCGTCGACCTTAATCACCACCAGCCGGTAGCGGCGCCGATCTGGCGGCCCAGCTCCGGGGTGAGTGTGCGCATGTAGGTGGCCGAGATGTGGTGGGCGTCGTGGTACAGCAGGATGTTGCCCTCGATGGCGCGGCAGTAGTCGGCCCGGCACACCGCGTCGCTCATGTCGAGCACCTTCAGCAGCGGGAACTGCGCGGTGAAGTCCAGCGTCTGGTTGCGATCGGAGAGCACTTCGGATCGTTTGATGCCGCAGGACACCGTGTCGCCGCCCTTGGCCAGGCAGTCGGCCGGGATGAACGGCTGGCCGTCGCGCACCAGCCAAGGGGTGTCCCGCATGGCGAGGATCGGAATCCTGTTGTCCGACAATGTCTGCCAGATGCCGATATAGGTCGAGGGCATCACGTCGCCCGGTTTGATGTTCCACGGCCGGGTCGAGGTGGTGAACACGAAGTCGGGGCGATCCTTCAGGAGTTTGGCCATGACCCGGTCGTTCCACTCCCGGCACTTCGGGTAGGGCCGGTTGTCGCCCATCACCAACGGCAGCTCCTCGGTGGTCAGCGGGCAGCCCATCTTCAGATAGGTGACCACCTTGAAGCCGTGCTCGCGGCCCAGGATGTCCAGCGCGGTGATCCAGTGTTCGGCATGCGAACCGCCGGCCAGCGCGATGGTCCGCTTGGCCGAGAGGTCGCCGTAGGTGCAGTTGATGATGCCGATGTTGTCGAAGTCGCTGATGCAGCCGTCATTGGTCGACTGGGGGACGTCGTCGGCGGCCTCGAGCACGGTCGGCCGGAACGGAAGTTCCGGAACCGGGGCGTGATCGAGCAGGGCGTGCGCGCCGGGATAGTCGACGTTGGACAGATTCAGGAGTTCGTTACCGGCGGCACGTTTGGCCGTCATGTGGCCACGCCAGGCGAACGAGGTGACGACGAGGGCGACGGCGAGTAGGGCTACCGCGATCGCGCCTATCCGGTTCACCCGGGACCTTCCGTACCGCAGCGCATTTTGAGGGCCGAATCGCAGCGGCTCCTCGACGAAGCGCATCGTCAGATAGGCCAGCCCGCCGGAGATCAGCAGGATCGCCAGACCGTCCCAGAATCCGGCGTGCGGCGCCCGGGTGCCGGCCAGCCAGAAGATCAGCAGCGGCCAGTGCCACAGGTACAGCGCGTAGGCCATCGAACCCAGCGTCACCAGTGGGGCCGCGGCGAGGAGACGGTTGGGCATCGGCAGCGGCAGCCCGCCCCGGTTGGCCGCGGACATGATCAGCAGCATCGCCGCACCCACCGGAACCAGAGCCCACGGCCCGGGGAACTGCTTGACCCCGTCGATCAGCGCGCCGCAGGTCAGGATCGCCAGCAGGCCGATGCCGGCCAGCAGCGTGCGCAGCCGCATGGACCACGTGATCCGGGGCAGCGCCGCACCGACCAGAACGCCCAGCAGTAGTTCCCAGGCCCGGGCGAAGCTGTTGTAGTACGCGGTCACCTGATCGCCGCCGTGGGCGACGATCGCGTAGACGAACGAGGCGATCGTCAGTGTCGCGATGACGCCGATGAACGCGCGGCGCAACCGCTCGCCGAGCCGTTCGCGCAGCAGCGCGGTGAGACCTAGCACCAGAAGCAGGAACGCGATGTAGAACTGCCCCTGTACCGACATCGACCAGATGTGCTGCAGCGGGGAGACGGCCTGGCCGGCCCGCAGGTAGTTCGACGCCGTGGCCGCCAGTTCCCAGTTCTGGTAGTAGCCCAGGCTGGCCAGGGTCTGGTCGGCGAACGTCTCCCAACGGGTTTGAGGCTGGATCAGGATGGTCAGCACCATCGCCGCGGCGAGCACCACGATGAGCGCGGGAAGCAGTCGCCGGCCGAGCCGGGCGATCTGCGGCCACGGGGACAGCCTCGATCCGGGGGTCAGCGCCTTGCGCAGCAGTGAACTGCCGAAGAAGAACCCGGACAGTGCCAGGAAGACGTCGACGCCACCGGAGACCCGGCCGAACCAGACGTGGAACACCGCCACCAACGCGATCGCGACCCCGCGCAGACCGTCGAGGTCGTGCCGGTAGGAGCCTGCTGCGCGTATGCCGTCGGCCGCCTGCCAGGCGGCGGGCGGTGGGGATTCCGGCGCGGGAGCCGGGGACGGGGTGAGCAGCAGCATGATTGGGAGAGAATCTACCGAAGTCGCCGTACCGGCCGCAGAACACCGCTGGTCGCGGCGGTTAGGCTGCATCCGTGTCGGCGTTGAACCCCCAGCAGATCAGCGCCGTCGACGCCGCGCACATCTGGCATCCCTACAGCACCATCGGACCGCGGGCCATGCCCCCGGTCGTCGCTCTGGCCGCCAAGGGCGCCTGGCTGACCCTGGATCGCGACGGCACCGAGATCAAGGCCCTCGATGCGATGGCCTCCTGGTGGACGGCGGTCCACGGGCACGGCCACCCGGACCTGGATGCCGCGATCAACCGGCAGTTGCAGACCATGAACCACGTCATGTTCGGCGGGCTCACCCATGAGCCGGCGGCCCGGCTGGCCCAGCTTCTCGTCGACATCACCCCGGCCGGGCTGGACACCGTGTTCTTCTCCGACTCCGGTTCGGTGTCGGTGGAGGTCGCGGTCAAGATGGCGTTGCAGTACTGGCGCAGCATCGGCCGGTTCGGCAAGCGCCGGCTGATGACCTGGCGCGGCGGTTACCACGGTGACACCTTCACTCCCATGAGTGTGTGCGATCCCGACGGCGGCATGCATTCGTTGTGGCGCGACGTGCTGGCCGAGCAGGTCTTCGCACCGGCTGTTCCCTCGCAGTACGACCCCGCCTACATGGAGGCATTCGAAGCCCAGTTGGCTGAGCACGCCGACGAACTCGCCGCCGTCATCGTCGAACCGGTGGTGCAGGGCGCCGGCGGGATGCGTTTCCACGACCCCCGGTACCTGACCGATCTGCGGGCGGTCTGCGACCGCAACGACGTGCTGCTGATCTTCGATGAGATCGCGACCGGCTTCGGGCGCACCGGCGAGATGTTCGCCGCCGACCACGCGGGCGTGTCCCCGGACATCATGTGCGTCGGCAAGGCGCTCACAGGCGGTTACATCACCCTGGCGGCGACCCTGTGCACCCGGCTCATCGCCGACACGATCAGCGGCGGGGAGGCCGGTGCGCTGATGCACGGTCCCACCTTCATGGCCAACGCACTCGCCTGCGCGGTGGCGGTCGCCTCTGTCGAGTTGCTGTTGGGCCAGGATTGGCGCGCCCGGGTGTCCGAGATCAGCGCGGGCCTGACCGGGGGACTGGAGCCGGCGCGGACCCTGTCCGGGGTGGCCGACGTTCGGGTCTGCGGGGCGATCGGGGTCATCGAGACCTGCGAACCGGTCGATCTGCGTATCGCCACCCCGGTCGCTCTTGACCACGGGGTATGGCTGCGGCCGTTCCGAAACCTGATCTACGCCATGCCGCCGTTCATCTGCCCGCCCGAGGAGATCGGCCAGATCACCTCGGCGATGGTGGCCGTAGCGCGGGCATCGGGTTAGCGGGGCCCTAAGGTAGTCGTGATGGGTTCCCGCACCGACACCTCGCCGCTGGCCTGGCTCGACACCGTCGAGCAGCAACGCCGGCAGGCCGGTCTGCGCCGTTCGCTGCGTGCCCGATCGGCCGTGCCCTGCGAATTGGACCTTGCTTCCAACGATTACCTGGGGCTGGCACAGCATCCCGCCGTCATCGACGGCGGCGTCCGGGCGCTGCGCACCTGGGGTTCGGGATCCACCGGATCGCGGCTCGTGACCGGCAACACCGAGTTGCACGAGGAGTTCGAGACCGAACTGGCCGGCTTCTTCGGATCGGCCGCCGCGTTGGTGTTCTCCTCGGGCTACACCGCCAATCTCGGTGCGGTGACGAGTCTTTCGGGACCGGGTGGGCTGGTGGTCTCCGACGCCGGTTCGCACGCCTCGCTGGTCGACGCGTGCCGGCTGTCCCGGGCCCGGGTGGTGGTGACCCCGCATCGCGATGTCGATGCGGTGGCCGCCGCGCTGGCCGACCGGACCGAGGAACGCGCGCTGGTGATCACCGATTCGGTGTTCAGCACCGACGGCGCGCTGGCCCCGCTGCGCCGGTTGCACGACGTCTGCCGGGCCAACGGCGCCGTCCTTCTGGTCGACGAGGCGCACGGCCTCGGCGTGCGCGGCGAGGGCGGACGCGGTCTGCTGCACGAGGCCGGTCTGGCCGGGTCGCCCGACATCGTGGTCACCACCACGCTGTCCAAGGCGCTCGGCAGCCAGGGCGGGGCCGTGCTGGGCTCCGAAGCCCTGCGTGATCACCTGATCGACGCGGCCCGGCCCTTCATCTTCGACACCGGACTGGCTCCGGCCGCGGTCGGAGCCGCGCTGTCCGCGCTTCGGGTGCTGGCCGCCGAACCCTGGCGGGCGCAGGCCGTGCTCGACAATGCGCGCACCCTGGCCGAGGTCTGCGATGTCCCGGAGGCGCCGGAATCGGCGGTGGTCTCGGTGGTCCTCGGCGAACCAGACGTCGCCGTGGCGGCCGCAGCGGCCTGCCTGGAACAGGGTGTTCTGGT
>CAYFMA010000021.1:12936-17308 GCA_964344085.1 uncultured Mycobacterium sp. | reverse complement strand
GCGATGCCCGGGCGGTCAGCCGCAGCCGGGAGGTTCCGGCCGCCCAGCGTGCCGGCCGGAACCTCCCGGCTGCGGCTGACCGCCCGGGCATCGCTGACAGATGAGGATCTGAACCTCGCCCGCCGTGCACTCGGCGCGGTGCTGGCCGCCGCCCGGCGATGACCGTCCTGATCATCACCGGCACCTCCACCGGTGTCGGCAAGACCGTCGCGACGGCGGCACTGGGCGCCAACGCCCGATCCGCCGGTATCGACGTCGCGGTGTGCAAGCCGGTTCAGACCGGCGCCGGTGTGGCCGGCGGTGAGGGTGACGACGATCTCGCCGAAATCGGCCGGCTCGCCGGCATCGGGGCACTGGTCGGCATCGCCCGGTATCCCGAACCGCTCGCCCCGGCCGCCGCGGCGCAACTCGCGGGCCGTCCGCTGCCCACCGGACAGCAGATCGCCGATGCGATCGACAGCATCGACCGGCCGGGCCGGCTGACGCTGGTCGAGGGCGCCGGTGGCCTGCTGGTGGAACTGTCCTCCGACGGCGCGACGCTGCGCCATCTTGCAGTCGCCTTCGACGCCCCCGTGCTGGTGGTCTGCGAGGCGGGGCTGGGAACCCTCAACCACACCGCCTTGACGCTGGAAGCCCTTGCCGGCAAAGGGATTTCCTGCGCCGGGCTCGTCATCGGCGCGTGGCCGTCCGAACCCGGTGCCGCGGAGGCCTTCAATCTGGAAGCGCTGGCCCGGCTGGCGCCGGTTCGTGCCGTACTGCCGTCCGGTGCGGCGGCCCTTTCGCCGGAGGCCTTCACCCAGATGAGCCGGTCCGCCTTCGACTCCGGCTGGGTCGCCGGGCTGCCCTGAATGGCGCACTCCATCGAGTTGCTGCTCGACGAGCGCAGCGATCAGGCCATCCGGGCGCAGTGGCAGGCCCTCGCCGACGCCGGGTTGCCCAGCCAACTGCGGGTGAAGTCGCCGACCAACCGGCCGCACATCACTCTGATCGCCGCCGAGCGGATCAGCGCCGACGTCGACGACACCCTGCGCGGGCTGGCCGGCCGCCTCCCGTTGGGCTGCGTCGTCGGCGCCCCGCTGGTGTTCGGCGGGGCCACCATGACGCTGGCCCGGCTCATCGTCCCGTCGGCCGGACTCCTTGAACTGCACGCCGAGGTCTACCGGCGCGCGCTGCCTCATGTCACCGGGGAACCGTTCGGGCATTGCCGGCCGGGGCACTGGACCGCGCACGCGACATTGGGCCGGCGGTTCGGAGCCGGGGAGATCGGCCCTGCGCTGTCCGCCGCGGGTGATTGCGCCGACCTGGCGGCCGTCATCGTCGGCATGCGCCGGTGGGACAGCGATCAGCGGATCGACCAGATTCTGATCGGCTGAGCCGGTGCACTAACCTGTCCTGCGTGACACAGGACGTTCTCGCGCAAGCCCGTGAGCAGGTACTCGAGCGTGGCGAAGGGCTGTCCCGCGAACAGGTTCTCCAGGTCCTGCAACTGCCCGACGACCGGCTCGAGGAGCTTCTCGCCCTGGCCCACGAGGTCCGGATGCGCTGGTGCGGCCCCGAGGTCGAGGTCGAGGGCATCATCAGCCTCAAGACCGGCGGTTGCCCGGAGGACTGCCACTTCTGCGCCCAGTCCGGTCTGTTCGCCTCGCCGGTGCGCAGCGCCTGGCTGGACGTCCCCAGCCTGGTGGAGGCGGCCAAGCAGACCGCCAAGACCGGTGCCACCGAGTTCTGCATCGTCGCCGCCGTCCGCGGCCCCGACGAGAAGCTGATGGCCCAGGTGGCCGCCGGCATCGAGGCCATCCGCAACGAGGTCGAGATTCACGTCGCCTGTTCCCTCGGCATGCTCGATCAGGACCAGGTCGATCAACTCGCCGCGATGGGTGTGCACCGCTACAACCACAACCTGGAGAGCTCGCGGTCCTTCTTCCCGAACGTGGTCACCACCCACACGTGGGAGGAGCGTTGGGAGACGCTGCGGATGGTTCGCGAGGCCGGTATGGAGGTCTGCTGCGGCGGCATCCTCGGTATGGGGGAGAGCCTTGAGCAACGCGCCGAGTTCGCCGCCGAACTGGCCGAACTCGACCCGCACGAAGTTCCGCTGAACTTCCTCAATCCTCGTCCGGGAACACCGTTCGGCGACCTCGAGGTGATGCCGGCCAGCGAGGCGCTCAAGGCGGTGGCCGCCTTCCGGCTCGCGTTGCCGCGCACCATGCTGCGCTTCGCCGGGGGCCGCGAGATCACCCTTGGCGACCTCGGCGCCAAGCAGGGCATTCTCGGCGGCATCAACGCCGTGATCGTCGGCAACTACCTCACCACGCTGGGTCGGCCCGCCGAGTCCGATCTGGAACTGCTCGAGGATCTGCAGATGCCCATCAAGGCCCTCAACGCCAGCATCTGATGGATGAGCATCGGCCGGCGCCGGTAGGTGCGGGCAACTACAACATCTACACGGGCAAACTGCACGGCGAGGTCATTCCGCTGACCGCTCAGCTCGGTCTCGAGCCGCCGCGGTTCTGCGCCGAATGCGGCCGGCGGATGAAGGTGCAGGTCCGCCCAGACGGCTGGTGGGCGGAATGCTCGCGGCACGGTCACGTCGACTCGACCGAGCTGGACAACCGCAAGTGAGTCCGTCCCGATTCCGGACGTTCGCCAGAACCGTTGTGGGACTTACTCTTTCCGGGGCGTTTCTGGGCGGTGTGTGGGCCTGGATCGCGCCGCCCATCCACACCATCACCGGCCTGACGAAGGCCGGTGACCGGGTGGACGGTTTCCTGGGCCGCGAAGCCGACAACGTGTTCGTGGCCTCGGCGATGCTGATCGGACTGGTGGGCATGCTGGCGGTGGTGGCCGCCGTGCTGGTGTGGCAGTGGCGCGCGTACCGCGGTCCATTGATGGTGATCACCCTGTGGGTCGGCATGACCGCGGCCGCGGCGGCCGCCGCCGGAACCGGCGCTCTGGCGGCGCACCTTCGATACGGCACTCCGGACCACAGGGGCGTTGCGCTGAGCCCCGATGACCGGGTCGCCTACTTCACCGAGGCCCCACCGGTGTTCATGGGGCACAACGGCTTTCAGATCGCGGTGACGTTGCTGCTGCCGGCTGCGATGGCCGTGTTCGTCTACGCGCTGATGACGGTCGGGACGCCGCGCGACGATCTGGGAACAGGGACTGCTTGATGTCCCGGGCGGCCACTCCGGCGATCGCGGCCCTCGTCGCAGCCGGTGTCCCGCATGAAGTTTTGACCTACCACCACGACGCCCGCGCCGAGTCGTTCGGCGAGGAGGCGGTCGCGGCACTGGCCGGGCAGCACGGACTGGTCCCGGAACAGATCTTCAAGACACTGGTCGTCGCCGGGCCGTCGGGTCTGGGTGTCGCCGTCGTCCCGGTGCCGTGGAAGCTCTCACTGAAGGCCGTCGCCGCCGCGCTGGGATGGCCGAAGGCGGCGATGGCCGAACGCGGCGCCGCCGAGCGGTCGACCGGCTATGTGCTGGGCGGCATCTCGCCGTTGGGCCAGCGGAGGAAACTGCCGACTGTCGTCGACGCATCCGCCCTGGGGTTCGACCGGGTGCTCTGCAGCGCGGGCAAGCGGGGATGGGACGTGGCCCTTGCACCGGAGGATCTGACCCGGCTGACCGATGCGGTCAGCGCGGACATCCGGGCGACCTAGAGCGGCCGGAACGGAACCCGTCCACCGAGCACGACGCGGCCGACGATGCGGCCCAGACGCCACATGCCGGCGTAGGTGATCGGGTTGAACAGCGTCGGCCACTGGGTGCGGATCAGATGTGAATCCAGCGGGCGGCCGTCGAAGCGGTCGTTGAGCCAGCGCAGCGTCATCGGCGCCGACATCGGGTGTAGCAGCATGTGCTCGCTGAACAGATCCCGGTGGTAGGTCAGCTTGGCTCCGCCGGCCGAGTACAGGTGGGCCAGTGCGTCGATGTCGTCGATGTTGATCACCGAATCGTGCTTGGCCTGAACCAGCAGCACCGGAGGTTCGGGCACGGCGGTGCCGAGGCGGATCGCGTCGAACACCTCCCGCACCTCGGGCATGGCGAGGACTTCATGCAGTGGGGGGACGAGCATGTCGTCGACGTCCTTGCGGAACATCCGGATGATGGCCTCGAGGGTCGTCATCTTTTCCAGCTTCTTCAGCGTTGCGCGGCCATCCTCGGTGCAGTGCTCGTCGACCACACCGGCCAGCCCCGGGAAGGTGTTGGCCAGCGAGGCGATCACCAGCGCGGGCAGGCCCGCCCACTGGGATCCGTTGAGTCGCAGGAAGGTATTTCCGAGGTCGCCGACCGGTGACCCCAGCACCGCGCCGACCACGTTGAGTTCCGGTGCGTAATCGGCATGCATCTCCGCCGCCCACGCGCTG
>CAYFMA010000021.1:0-12926 GCA_964344085.1 uncultured Mycobacterium sp. | reverse complement strand
CGCTGGCCAGCCCGCCGCCGGAGTAGCCCCACAGCCCGACCTGGCTGTCGGCGGCCAGGCCGAAGCTCTCGAAATTGAGTGTGGCGCGCAGACCGTCGAGCACCCGGTAGCCGGGCTCCCGTGGAGCGCCCCAGGAACCGTCCGGACCCTCATGGTCGGGAACCGACACCACCCAGCCCTCGGCGACGGCGGCGGCGATGAGGAGGTACTCGAACTGTGACAGCGAACCGAGCGCCTTTGCCCCGCGGCGCAGGGTGTAGGAGGGGAAGCAGCGTGAGGTGACGGCGTCGATGGCGCACTGGTAGGACACCACGTGCCGCACGTGGTTGGGGCGGTGTCCGGCCGGCACCAGCACTGTGGTGGCGGTGGCCTGTGGCTGCCCGTCGAGATCGCTGGTGCGGTACAGCAGCTGGGTGGCGCGGACCTGCTGGGGGATGAGGCCCAGGAATCCGAGTTGCACGTCGCGGGACCGCAGCACGGTTCCCGGTTCGGCGTGCTGGAAGCCCTCCGGGGGCTCGTAGAACGGATCCTTCGATGGCAGGACAGGGCGTTCGCCGCGCCGCAGCTCCTGATGCGGGGCCCGGCCGATCCATTCGGGACTGACCGCCCCAGCTGCGCTCGTCATGGTTCCCTCCATTAAACCTAAGAATGATCTAAGAATCCAGTCGCCGCGCCCGGGGGGCGGAAGGCCGCGAACTCGTCGGTCACCCGCAGCAGGGAGTCGGTGAACCGGTACAGCTTGGCCGGCCGCCCGCCGCTGCGGCCGGGGTTGGCGGTGGTGCCGGTCGGGGTGATCACGTCGCGGCGTGCCAGCACCCGCTGCAGGTTGGTGGCGTCGACCGGGTAACCCAGCGCGGCGCTGTAGATGTCTCGCAACGTGGATAGCGCGAATTCCCTTGGCGCCAAGGCGAATGCGATGTTGGTGTAGGACAGTTTGGCCACCAGCCGGGCCCGCGCGTCGGCCACCATCGGGCCGTGGTCGAAGGCCATCGGCGGCAGGTCGTTGACCGGATGCCAGCGGGTGTCCGGCGGCAGCGCCGGCCTGGCGGGGGAGGGCACCAGCCCGAGGAAGGTCGAGGCGATCACCCGATCGCCGGGCACCCGGTCCGGATCGGAGAACACCGCGAGTTGTTCGAGGTGGGCGACCTCACGCAGATCGACCTTCTCGGCGAGCTGGCGGCGCACGGAATCGGTCAGATCCTCGTCGTTGCCGATCCGGCCGCCCGGAAGGGACCATTTGCCGCGCTCCGGCGCCAGTGCCCGCTGCCATAACAGCACGTCGAGTTCCGGTTTGCCGGATTCGACGGCACGGACCTGGAATACCGCGGCCAGCACCTCATGTTGGGTGCTAGTATTAGTCATGTTTTCGATTGTAAGTCGAAAACCTCGAACGCAGAACAGGAGGCGGCCATGACCGTCCTGAATTCTGATCGCGTCGATTCCCTGGCTGCCCGCATCGTCGACGGGCCGGGCGGTTACACCGGCGTGGACGGCGATGCCGAGTGGGCCGCCGAGGTGCGACGGCTGGCCAAGCTGCGCAACGCCACGATCCTGGCGCACAACTACGAACTGCCGGCCATCCAGGACATCGCCGACCATGTCGGCGACTCACTTGCGCTGTCCCGCATCGCCGCTGAGGCTCCCGAGGACACCATCGTGTTCTGCGGGGTGCACTTCATGGCCGAGACCGCCAAGATCCTCAGCCCCGACAAGACCGTGCTGATTCCCGATCAGCGGGCCGGATGCTCGCTGGCCGACTCGATCAACGCCGACGAACTGGCGGCGTGGAAGGTCGAGCACCCGGGTGCGGTCGTGGTGTCCTACGTCAACACCACCGCGGCGGTGAAGGCGCTGACCGACATCTGCTGCACCTCGTCCAATGCCGTCGAAGTGGTCAACTCGATCCCGGCCGACACCGAGGTGCTGTTCTGCCCGGACCAGTTCCTCGGCGCGCACGTGCGCCGGATGACCGGCCGGGACAACATGCACATCTGGGCCGGTGAGTGCCACGTGCACGCCGGTATCAACGGCGACGAACTGGCCGCCCAGGCTCGCAGCCATCCCGACGCCGAGTTGTACGTCCATCCGGAGTGCGGTTGCGCGACCTCGGCGCTCTACCTGGCCGGGGAGGGCGCCTTCCCCGCGGACCGCGTGAAGATTCTGTCCACCGGCGGCATGCTCGACGCCGCGCGCGAGTCGCATGCCAAGCAGGTGCTGGTGGCCACCGAGGTCGGCATGCTGCACCAGTTGCGAAGGGCTGCACCGGGAGTCGACTTCCAGGCCGTCAACGACCGGGCCTCGTGCAAGTACATGAAGATGATCACCCCGGCCGCATTGCTGCGCTGCCTGATCGAGGGAGCCGACGAGGTCGACGTCGATTCCGAGACCGCCCGACTGGCCCGTGCCAGCGTGACCCGGATGATCGGGATCGGCCAGCCCGGCGGCGGGGAATGACCCGGCGCATCGCCTGCGGTGCAGGCAGCGGCGGAGTCGACTGGCAGCAGCGCGCCGATGTCGTCGTCATCGGGACGGGCGTGGCCGGACTGGCCGCCGCCCTGGCGGCGCACCGGCAGGGTGCCCGCACCGTGCTGCTGAGCAAGGCCGCCGAGACCGCCACCTTTCACGCCCAGGGCGGTATCGCCGTGGTGCTGCCCCGCACCGACGATTCGATCGAGGCCCATGTCCGCGACACCGTGACCGCCGGTGCCGGCCTGTGTGATCCCGAGGCCGTGCAGTCGATCGTGGCTGCCGGCTATCAGGCGGTCTCCGATCTGGTCGCCGACGGCGCCCGGTTCGACGAGAGCGCGCCGGGGCAGTGGGCCTTGACCCGCGAGGGTGGTCACTCGATGCGCCGCATCATCCACGCCGGCGGCGACGCCACCGGCGCGGAGGTGCAACGCGCCCTCGACCACGCGGCTGCCGCACTCGACATCCGTCGCGAGCACACCGCATTCGAGGTGCTGCACGACGGATCCGGTGTCACCGGCGTGCTGGTGCGCAACCCCGATGGTGTCGGCATCGTGCATGCGCCTTCGGTGATCCTGGCCACCGGTGGGCTCGGCCACCTCTACAGCGCCACCACCAATCCGGAGGGTTCCACCGGCGACGGCATCGCGCTGGCGTTGTGGGCCGGGGTGGAGGTCAGCGATATCGAGTTCATCCAGTTCCACCCGACCATGCTGTTCGACCGCAACGGCACCGGCCGGCGCCCGCTGATCACCGAGGCTCTGCGTGGTGAGGGAGCGGTGCTGCGCGACGCCCGCGGCGAGTCGGTGACCGCCGGTGTGCACCCGTTGGGCGATCTGGCTCCGCGCGATGTGGTCGCCGCGGCGATCGAGGCGCGATTGCGGGAAAGCGGTGACGAGTGCGTGTTCCTCGACGCCCGCGGGGTCGAGAACTTCGTCCATCGCTTCCCCACCGTCAACGCCGCCTGCCGTGCCGCCGGCATCGACCCGACCAACGAGCTGATCCCGGTTGTGCCGGGTGCCCATTACAGCTGCGGCGGGGTGCGCACCGATGTGCACGGGCGGACCAGCCTGCCCGGTCTGCTCGCGGCGGGGGAGGTCGCCCGCACCGGGATGCACGGTGCGAACCGCCTGGCGTCCAACAGTCTTCTGGAAGGTCTGGTGGTGGGTGCCCGGGCCGGCCGCGAGGCTGCGGCGCACGCCGCCGCGACGGATGCGTCGAAAGCGGAACTCTCTGGCGCCCAGCGTGTTTCGCTGGCCCGGCCCGAATTGCAGGCGGCCATGACCCGATGGGCCTCGGTGGTCCGCGACGCCGATGGACTGACTCGGCTGGAAGCCGTCCTGGACCGCGCGTTCGCCGGCCGGATGTCCAATCGGGCCGATTTCGAGGACGCCGCGTTGACGGTCACCGCGCAGGCGGTCGCCGCCGCGGCACTGGCCCGCACCGAGACCCGCGGTTGCCACCACCGCAGTGACTTCCCGGCGACCGACCCGGCCCAGGCGGTGTCGTTGAACGTGCGAACCGGTGCCGACGGCCACGTCGCGGTCACCGAACCCGTCGTGCGATGACGCGTTGTGCGATGACCCTGACCGACGACGAACGCCGCGAGGCGCTCATCACGATCCGTCGCGGCCTCGACGAGGACCTGCGCTACGGACCCGACGTCACCACCGAGGCCACCGTCCCCGCTGATGCCACCACCGTCGGCGCCCTGGTGGCCCGCGAACCCGGTGTGGCCGCCGGCGTCGACGTCGCCCTGATGGTGCTCGACGAGGTGCTCGGCCCCGACGGCTACCGGGTGCTGGACCGGGTGCCGGACGGCACCCACCTGGAGAAGGGTCACTGCCTGTTGCGGGTCGAGGCGCCCACCCGCGGTCTGCTCACCGCGGAGCGCACGCTGCTCAATCTGGTCTGCCACCTGTCCGGTATCGCCACCGCCACCGCCCGGTGGGTGGCTGCGGTCGAGGGGACCGACGCCAGGATCCGCGACACCCGCAAGACGCTGCCCGGCCTGCGCGCATTGCAGAAGTACGCGGTCCGCGTCGGCGGCGGCGTCAATCACCGGATGGGCCTCGGCGACGCCGCGCTGATCAAGGACAACCACGTGGCGGCAGCCGGATCCGTGGTCGCCGCACTGCGGGCGGTGCGGGCTGCCGCCCCGGATCTGCCCTGCGAGGTCGAGGTCGACACCCTCGAACAACTCGACGAGGTGCTCGGCGAGGACGTCGCGCTGATCCTGCTGGACAACTTCCCGGTATGGCAGACCCAGATGGCGGTGCAGCGCCGCGACAACCGGGCCCCCGACGTGAAGCTGGAATCCTCCGGCGGCCTGTCGCTGGAGAGCGCCGCGCAGTACGCCGCGACCGGGGTGGACTATCTGGCCGTCGGCGCGCTCACCCATTCGGTGCGGGTGCTCGACATCGGACTGGATCTCTGACGCCCGGTCAGGCGACGTCGGCGACGAACACCCCGACACCGCGCCGGGCCGCCATCCGCGCCATCCACGGCAGCGCCGGATCGTCCTGCCCGGCCGCCACGATCCGCGGGTTCGTCAGACGCAGATCGCGACCGCCGAGCCGGATCTCGGCCTCGCCGGCGGCCAGGATGTTCTTGACCCAGTTCGTCTTTCCGTGCGCGAGCATGATCGCCACCGTGCCGCCCTTCCGGTAGGCGGTGATCGCCGTCTCGTACCGCGTGCCGGAGGTGCGGCCGCGGTGCTTGATGACGGTGATCCCCGGCATGAACCGGGCGATGGGAACGGCGATCGGATTCATGTACTTGATCTGCAACCGCTCGAACCACGGCGGGAACTTCATCGGAACGCCGGGGGCGTTGTTGGGGTGATCCGCTGCGCGCATGACCCCCATCATGCCCGCGATCAGGCGGCGCTGCGCCGGACCAGTGACAACACCACGGCCGCGGTGGCGAACAGCGCGGACATGGTCCGGTTGACGATCGTCTGTTGCCTCGGGGTTCGCAGCCAGCCCAGCAGTCGCGAGGCCAGCCCGGTGTAGCCGCACATGACGATCACGTCGACGACGACCATCGTGGCCGCGATCACGAGATATTGCGGTAGCAGCGGGCGGGACGGCTCGACGAACTGCGGAAGCACGGCCAGCAGGAACACCAGGGCCTTCGGGTTGGTGATGTTCACCAGGAAACCCCGCATCAGCAGACCGAACCGGCCGCCCTCGTTCACCTCGATGTCCTGGCCCAGATCCTCGGGGGTGGCCCGCCACTGCCGGACCGCGAGGTAGACCAGGTAGACCACCCCGGCCCATTTGATGATCGTGAAGGCCGTCATCGACTTCGCGACCGCCGCCCCGAGCCCCACGGCCACGATCGCCAACTGCAGCAACAACCCGAGTTGCAGGCCCGCGATGCTCCACGAACCGCGGCGAAGGCCATGGGCCAGGCCGGTCGCCATCGACTGAACCGCCCCGGCGCCGGGGGACACACTGATGGCAATCGAGGCGCCGATGAACGCCAGCCACACTTCCGGCCGCATCCGTGCAGTATGCGGCGTTAATAAAACGATTTTCGTATCGGTACACCGATCAGGGACAATTGAGCCGATGACCAGCTTCGCCATGACCCGGATCGACCTGCGCGGGCGCTCGCTGACCGCTGCGCAGCTGCGGGCTGTGCTGCCCCGGGGCGGAGTCGACGTCGACGCCGTCGTGCCGGTGGTGCGGCCCATCGTCGACGATGTCGCCGCCCGCGGTGCGGTGGCCGCCCTGGAATACGGTGAGAAATTCGACGGTGTGCGCCCGGCAGCGGTCAGGGTGCCGGCCGCCGATCTGGCGGCCGCTCTGGCCGGGCTGGACCCGG
This sequence comes from uncultured Mycobacterium sp., assembly GCA_964344085.1. Taxonomy (GTDB): domain Bacteria; phylum Actinomycetota; class Actinomycetes; order Mycobacteriales; family Mycobacteriaceae; genus Mycobacterium. Next base: position 6,629 of record CAYFMA010000021.1, on the reverse strand, counting down.
AGGTGCGCACCGCCCTCGAGATAGCGATCGACCGCACCCGGGCGGTGCACGCCGATCAGCGGCGCACCGACACCACCACGCTGTTCGACAACGGCGCCGCCGTCACCGAACGCTGGGTGCCGGTGGAGCGCGTCGGTCTGTATGTGCCGGGCGGTAACGCGGTCTACCCGTCGAGCGTGGTGATGAACGTGGTGCCCGCGCAGGCCGCCGGCGTGGAGTCGATGGTGGTCGCCAGCCCGCCGCAGGCGCAGTTCAGCGGATTGCCGCACCCCACGATCCTGGCCGCGGCTCAACTGCTGGGCGTGGACGAGGTGTGGGCGGTCGGTGGAGCCCAGGCCGTCGCACTGCTGGCCTACGGCGGTGTGGACACCGATGGCGCCGAACTGGATCCGGTGGACATGATCACCGGCCCGGGCAACATCTACGTCACTGCGGCCAAACGGATCTGCCGCTCGGAGGTCGGAATCGATTCCGAAGCCGGGCCGACCGAGATCGCCATCCTGGCCGATCACACCGCGGCGCCCGCGCATGTCGCCGCCGACATGATCAGTCAGGCCGAGCACGACGTCATGGCGGCCAGCGTGCTGGTCACCGACAGCGTCGAACTCGCCGATGCCACCGATGCCGAGATCGCCGGACAGCTGGCGACGACCGTGCATCGGGAGCGGGTCATCGAGGCGCTGCGCGGGCCGCAGTCCGGCATCGTGCTGGTCGACGATCTGGACGCCGGTGTGCGGGTGGTCAACGCCTACGCTGCCGAACACCTGGAGATCCAGACCGCCGACGCTGCCGGTGTCGCCTCCCGGATCCGTTCGGCGGGAGCGGTTTTCGTCGGGCCGTTCTCCCCGGTCAGTCTCGGCGACTACTGCGCGGGTTCCAATCACGTGCTGCCGACCGCCGGATCTGCCCGGCACTCCAGCGGCTTGTCGGTGCAGACCTTCCTGCGCGGCATCCACGTCGTGGACTACACCGAGGCGGCTCTCAAGGATGTGTCCGGCCACGTCATCACGCTGGCGAAGGCCGAGGACCTCCCCTCGCACGGTGAGGCGGTTCGGCGGAGGTTCGAGCGGTAATGACCCTTGGAGAGCAGGTCACCCTTGCCGACCTGCCGCTGCGGGAGAACCTGCGGGGCAAGTCGGCGTACGGCGCGCCGCAACTCGACGTGCCGGTGCGGCTGAACACCAACGAGAACCCGCACCCGCCGAGTCGCGCACTGGTCGACGACGTCGCCGAGTCGGTGCGGGCGGCCGCCGCCGAGTTGCACCGCTATCCCGACCGGGACGCGGTGGCACTGCGAGCGGATCTGGCCGCCTACCTCACCGCGCGGACCGGGGTTGAAGTCGTCGCGGAGAACGTCTGGGCGGCAAACGGTTCCAATGAGATCCTGCAGCAGCTGTTGCAGGCTTTCGGCGGTCCGGGCCGCACGGCGCTGGGCTTCGTGCCGTCGTACTCGATGCACCCGATCATCGCCGACGGCACCCAGACCCGATGGTTAGCGGTGCCGCGCGCCGCCGGCTTCGGTCTCGATCTGGACACCGCGGTCGCCGCCATCCGGGACAGCGCTCCCGACGTCGTCTTCGTCACCAGCCCGAACAACCCGACCGGACAGAGCATTTCGATTCCCGAGTTACGCAGGCTGCTCGACGCGATGACCGGTGGTGTTCTGATCGTCGACGAGGCCTATGGCGAGTTCTCCGATCAGCCCAGCGCCATCACGCTGCTCGACGAGTACCCGTCCCGGCTGATCGTCAGCCGCACGATGAGCAAGGCGTTCGCCTTCGCCGGGGGCCGGCTGGGCTATTTCGTCGCGGCCCCCGCGGTCATCGAGGCGGTGCTGCTGGTGCGGTTGCCGTACCACCTGTCGGTGCTGAGCCAGGCCGCGGCGCGCGCCGCCCTGCGGCACGCCGACGAGACGCTGGCCAGCGTGGCCGCCCTGGCCGCCGAACGTGACCGGGTCTGCGTCGCGCTGACGGAGATGGGTTTCCGGGTGATCCCCAGCGACGCCAACTTCGTGCTGTTCGGTGAGTTCAACGACGCCCCCGCAGCCTGGCAACGCTATCTCGACGACGGCGTGCTGATCCGCGACGTCGGGATCCCGGGCTATCTGCGCGTCACCATCGGACTCGAATCGGAGAACGACGCCTTCCTGGCCGCCAGTCGCAAGCTGGCGGCCCAGCCGCTAGGAGCGCAATGAGCACCGAACGCCGCGCCCGGATCGAGCGCAAGACCCGCGAGTCCGACATCGTCGTGGACCTCAACCTCGACGGCACCGGCGAAGTCAGCATCGACACCGGCGTGCCCTTCTTCGACCACATGCTGACCGCACTGGGCAGTCATGCGAGTTTCGACCTGACGGTGACCGCTCGCGGTGACGTCGACATCGAAGCCCACCACACGGTCGAGGACACCGCGATCGTTCTGGGCACCGCGCTGGCCCAGGCTCTGGGGGACAAGAAGGGCATCCGCCGCTTCGGCGATTCCTTCATCCCGATGGACGAGACACTGGCGCATGCCGCCGTCGACGTTTCCGGGCGGCCGTACTTCGTGCACACCGGTGAGCCGGAGTACATGGTCGACTTCACCATCGCAGGCTCCGCCGTGCCGTACCACACCGTGATCAACCGGCACGTCTTCGAGTCGCTGGCGCTCAACGCCAAGATCGCACTGCACGTGCGCACCATCTACGGCCGCGATCCGCACCACATCACCGAGGCTCAGTACAAGGCCGTCGCCCGCGCGTTGCGTCAGGCCGTGGAACCGGACCCACGGGTGGCGGGCGTGCCGTCCACCAAAGGTGTTCTGTGACGGCGAAATCGGTTGTGGTGCTCGACTACGGTTCGGGCAACCTGCGCTCGGCGCAGCGTGCGCTGGAGCGCACCGGAGCCGAGGTCGAGGTCACCGCGGACCGGTCTGCGGCGCTGGCCGCGGACGGCCTGGTGGTCCCCGGCGTCGGCGCCTTCGAGGCGTGCATGGCCGGCCTGCGGGGCATCGGCGGCGAGGAGATCATCGCCGAACGGGTGTCCGCCGGCCGCCCGGTGCTGGGAGTGTGCGTCGGCATGCAGATCCTGTTCGCCCGTGGGGTGGAGTTCGGAGTCGAGAGCACCGGTTGCGGGCAGTGGCCCGGATCGGTGACGCGACTGGACGCCCCGGTCATTCCGCACATGGGCTGGAACACCGTGGAAGCCGCACCGGGCAGCAGGCTGTTCAAGGGCCTGGACGCCGATACCCGCTTCTACTTCGTGCACTCCTATGCGGCCCAGAAGTGGGAGGGCAGTCCCGACGCGCTGCTCACCTGGGCCACCCATCACGTGCGTTTTCTGGCGGCCGTGGAGGACGGGCCGCTGTCGGCGACACAATTTCATCCGGAGAAGAGCGGCGACGCCGGTGCGGCGCTGCTCGCGAATTGGGTTGAGGGACTCTGATATTCAGATGAACGAGCAAGCGACGAAACTGATTCTGTTGCCGGCTGTCGATGTCGTGGACGGTAAGGCCGTGCGCCTGGTGCAGGGCAAAGCCGGTAGTGAGACCGATTACGGATCGGCTCTTGAGGCTGCGATGCAGTGGCAGAACGACGGCGCCGAGTGGATCCACCTGGTCGACCTCGACGCCGCCTTCGGTCGCGGCTCAAATCGTGAACTGCTCGCCGAACTCGTCGGCCAGCTCGACGTGTTGGTCGAACTTTCCGGCGGTATCCGCGATGACGAGTCGCTGAAGGCGGCACTGGCCACCGGATGCGCCCGGGTCAACGTCGGCACCGCGGCCCTGGAGAACCCGCAGTGGTGTGCCCGGGCGATCGCCGAGTACGGCGACCGGGTCGCCGTCGGTCTGGATGTCCAGATCGTCGATGGCGAGCACCGGCTGCGCGGCCGCGGGTGGGAGACCGACGGCGGAGACCTGTGGCAGGTCCTGGAGCGCCTCGACAGCGAAGGGTGTTCGCGATTCGTGGTCACCGACGTGACCAAGGACGGCACTCTGACGGGTCCGAATCTGGACCTGCTTGAGGGTGTCGCCGAGTGCACCGACGCGCCGGTCATCGCCTCGGGCGGTGTCTCCAGCATCGATGATCTGCGCGCCATCGCAACCCTGACCGGCTCCGGCGTCGAGGGGGCCATCGTCGGCAAGGCTCTGTACGCCGGCCGCTTCACCCTGCCGGAAGCCCTTGCGGCGGTGAGCCGCTAAGTGCCGACCGGAGATCTCGAGACTCTCGTCGCCGACGCGGCGGCGATTCTCGACGAGGCCGCGATCCCGTTCATCGCGGGTCACCGGGCGCAGTCGGCGGTGCAGAAGAAGGGCAACGACTTCGCCACCGAGGTGGACCTCGCGATCGAACGGCAGGTCGTCGCAGCCCTCGAGGAGACCACCGGAATCGGCGTGCACGGCGAGGAGTTCGGGGGCGCCGCGGTCGATTCCGGTCTGGTGTGGGTGCTCGACCCGATCGACGGCACCTTCAACTACGCCGCCGGGTCGCCGATGGCGGCCATCCTGCTCGGTCTGCTGCGCGACGGCGAACCGGTGGCCGGACTGACCTGGCTGCCGTTCGTCGACCAGCGGTACACCGCGATCAAAGGCGGCCCGCTGCGCATCAACGGAGTCGATCAGCCGCCTTTGCGAAAGACGACCATCGCCGAGTCGATGGTGGGTTTCGGCGCCCTGAACGTGGACTGGGGTGGCCGTTTCCCCGGCCGCTACCGGCTCGCGGCCTTCGAGAACCTCAGCCGGGTGTCCTCGAAGCTGCGGATGAGCGGTTCGACAGGTATCGACATCGCCTACGTCGGCGCCGGCATCCTCGGGGCCGCAGTGAGTTTCGGCGGCCGGGTCTGGGACCACGCCGCGGGGGTCGCACTCGTGCGGGCCGCCGGCGGAATCGTGACCGACCTGGCCGGTCAGCCGTGGACCCCCGAGACCCGCTCCACCCTCAGCGCCGCGCCGGGCGTGTACGACGAGGTGCTGGAGATACTGCGCGGCATCGGAGCACCGGAGGAGTACCGCTGATGGACCCCACCTCGAATCTGGCCGTGCGGGTCATACCGTGCCTGGACGTCGACGCCGGCCGGGTGGTCAAAGGCGTCAACTTCGAGAACCTGCGCGATGCCGGCGACCCGGTGGAACTCGCCGCCGTCTACGACGCGGAGGGCGCCGACGAACTGACCTTCCTCGACGTGACGGCCTCCTCGTCGGGGCGGGCCACCATGCTCGACGTGGTTCGGCGCACCGCCGAGCAGGTCTTCATCCCGCTCACCGTCGGCGGAGGTGTGCGCGCCGTCGCCGACGTCGACGCCCTGCTGCGGGCCGGCGCCGACAAGGTCTCTGTCAACACCGCCGCGATCGCCCGCCCGGAACTGCTCGCCGAACTGGCCCGGCAGTTCGGATCGCAGTGCATCGTGCTGTCGGTCGACGCCCGAACGGTCCCGGCCGGATCGGCGCCCACCGCGTCGGGGTGGGAGGTCACCACCCACGGCGGCCGGCAGGGCACCGGGATCGACGCCATCGAATGGGCCACGCGCGGAGCCGAACTCGGCGTCGGCGAGATCCTGCTCAACTCGATGGACGCCGACGGCACCAAGGCCGGCTTCGATCTGCCGATGCTGCGGGCGGTGCGCGCGGCCGTCACCGTCCCGGTGATCGCCAGCGGGGGAGCCGGAGCCGTCGGGCACTTCGCCCCGGCGGTGCAGGCGGGTGCCGACGCGGTGCTGGCCGCCAGCGTCTTCCACTTCGGCGAGCTGACAATCGGAGAAGTCAAAGCTGCCATGGCGGCAGAGGGGATTACCGTCCGATGAACGACGTGAAGAGGACAAGTCAGGAATCCGTCCGATGAGTCTGGACCCCGCAATCGCCAAGCGGCTCAAGCGAAACGCCGACGGCCTGTTCGCCGCGGTGGCCCAGGAGCGCGGCACCGGCGCGGTGCTGATGGTCGCCTGGATGGACGACGACGCACTGGCCAGGACCCTGCAGACCCGGGAAGCCACCTACTTCTCCCGCTCCCGTGGTGAGCAGTGGGTCAAGGGCGCCACCTCCGGCCACACCCAGAAGGTGCACTCGGTGCGGTTGGACTGCGACGGCGACACCGTGCTGCTCGAGGTCGAACAGGTCGGCGGCGCCTGTCACACCGGCGATCACACCTGCTTCGACGCCGGCCTTCTGCTCGGGCCGCCGGCCGTCTGAGCCGTGCGCTGCGCCTTGACTCGCCGCTGCTCGCTCAGCACGTTCTGGAAGTTCTCACGTTCGGCGACCAGCCATTGCGGCATGTCTTCGAGCAGCGCGTCGATCTGAGCTGTGGTCAGCGCCTCTGTGACGCCGCCGCGGGCCAGGCCGGCGATCGTGACACCCAACTTGGCGGCGACCAGGTTCTTCGGGTGTGGCCCGTTCTTGCGGAGGTCTTTGAGCCACTGCGGCGGGTCGGCCTGCAAGGCGGTCAGTTCGGCGCGGGTCGTCGGGTTCTGCTGGAACTCCGCAGGCGTCGCGGGCAGGTACACATCCAGCTTCCTCGCCGCCGTCGCCGGCTTCATGGACTGCGCATCAGGCCTGCTCATGGGCTCAAGGGTATCGGTAGCCTGATGCGGTGACCGCCCACTCTCTGACCGTCGGCTATGTCCCCGGCGGCACACCGGCGAAGTGGGCGCGCAACTGGG
>CAYFMA010000020.1:32338-49022 GCA_964344085.1 uncultured Mycobacterium sp. | reverse complement strand
ACAAACACCTGACCACCAGCTTCGGCGATGTCAGGCGCCTGCGCCCGGACGTCAACTTCGACGCCCTGGCCGCCAAGGCCACCGCGGCGGCCCAGGTCGACGGCGCGGACATCAGCCTGGCCCTGATGGACCGCAAGACCGGCCGGATCGTGGTCAGCGGCGATCAGGCGCCGTTCCCACTGGCCTCGGTGGCCAAGCTGTTCATCGCCGATGACCTGCTCATGCAGTCGGCCCAGCGCAAGCAGCCGCTCAATGCCGCCGACCAGCATGCGCTCGAGGCCATGCTGCGGTCCTCCGACGACTTGGCGGCCGACGATTTCTGGGTCCGGGGCGGCGGAAACGCGATCATCGATCGGGTGTCGGCGCGCTACAAGCTGGCCAGCACCAAGGTGCCCTATGACGGCAACTGGTGGAACACCATGAGCACCACGGCGGATCTGGTGCGCTACTACGCGATGCTGATGGACGGGTCCGGCGGACTCCCCCGGCCGCAGGCCGACATGATGCTGGCGAACCTGGCTGCCTCCTCACCTCTCGGCGCGGACGGCTATCCGCAGCGGTTCGGAATTCCCGACGGTCTGTTCGCCGAACCGGTCGCGGTGAAACAGGGCTGGATGTGCTGCTGGAACGGGCCGAACTGGCTGCACCTGTCCACCGGCGTGATCGGGGCCGACCGTCGCTACGTGATCGCTGTCGGCTCCATGCAGCCGGTGGATGACGCGACCGCGCGAAACACCGTCACCAAGGCGCTCAAGACGATGTTCCCCGAAGGCCGGATCTAGGCCTCTCCCAACAGATCAGGCCGGCGCTGCCTGGTCCGTTCCACTGACTGCTCGTGTCGCCACTGAGCGACCTTGGCATGGTCACCGGACAGCAACACCGGCGGAACCTCAAGGTCGCGCCAAACCGGCGGCCGGGTGTAGCTCGGACCCTCCAGCAGGCCGGCGATCGAATGCGAATCATCCTGATGTGAAAGCGGATTGCCCAGCACATTCGGCATGAGCCGGACAACGGCTTCGATCATCACCAGAGCGGCGACCTCACCGCCGGCCAGAACGTAGTCACCGATCGAGACCTCTTCGACCCGCATCCGTCTGGCGGCGTCCTCGGCCACCCGCTGATCGATACCCTCATAGCGTCCGCAGGCGAAGACCAGATGCCTTTCGCCGGACCATTGTTCGGCGTCGGCCTGCTCGAACAACCGTCCGGCAGGGGTCGGAATCACCAGAAGTGTTTCAGCAGAACAGATTTCGTCGAGCGCGTCACCCCAGACCGGAGCCTTCATCACCATCCCCGGGCCACCGCCGTATGGCGCGTCGTCAACCGAATGGTGCACATCATGGGTCCAGCGCCGGAGGTCGTGAACCGCGAAGTCGACGATGCCGGACTCGATCGCCTTGCCTGGCAACGATTCCCGCACCGGATCGAGATATCCGGGGAAGATGGTGACGACGTCAATTCGCACGTCAGTCCTCCGGGTTCAGCAGGCCCTCAGGCGGGTCGATGTCGATGACCCCCTCCGCCAGTGACACTCGCGGAACGATGTCGCCGACGAACGGCACCAGAATCTCGGTGTCGGACTGCGATCGAATGGCCAGCAACTCGCCGCCCGGAGTGTGCAACACCTCGGTCACCCTGCCGACGAGTTCACCTTCGACTGTGCGGACGGTCAGGCCCTCGAGTTGGTGGTCGTAGAACTCATCCGGATCCTCGATAGGAGGCAGCTCGGCGGAGTCGACGACGAAAAGGCTGCCGCGCAACGCTTCGGCACCGTCACGGTCGGCCACTCCCCGCAAACGGACCAGTAGGCGACCGGTGTGCGGACGCACCGAGTCGATGACGACGGCCGACTCCCCACCGCCGCGAGGACGCTTGAGCCGCAGCGTTCTTCCCACTGCGAACCGTTCATCGGGGTCGTCGGTGCGAACCTCGACCACGACCTCACCGGTGATGCCGTGAGCCTTGGCGATCCGACCGACCACCAGCTCCACTACTGGTCGGTGTCCACCACGTCGACGCGGATACCGCGGCCGCCGATACCGGCGACCAGGGTCCGCAGTGCGGTTGCGGTACGACCGCCACGGCCGATCACCTTGCCGAGGTCCTCGGGGTGCACATGCACCTCGACGGTCCGGCCACGGCGGTTGGTCACCAGATCGACGCGAACGTCATCCGGGTTGTCGACGATTCCGCGAACCAGATGCTCGACGGCGTCGACGACGACCGCGCTCATTCTTCGGTCGACTCGGCGGCCGGCTCAGTGGCCTCAGCGACCTCGGCGGCCGGAGCCTCGTCGGCGGCGGGAGCCTCCTCGACAGCAGCGGTCTCCTCGACGGGAGCCTCAGCCTCGGCCTCGGCCTTCTTGGCGGGAGCCTTCTTCTTCTTGAGCTGGGTGGCCGCGCCGGCCGGTGCGCCGTCCGGGTTCTCCAGAGCGGCGTTGAACAACTCCAGCTTGGTCGGCTTCGGCGCCTTGACCTGCAGGGTGCCCTCGGCGCCGGGCAGACCCTTGAACTTCTGCCAGTCGCCGGTGATCTTCAGCAGTTTGAGGACGGGCTCGGTCGGCTGCGCGCCGACGGACAGCCAGTACTGAGCGCGCTCGGAATCGACCTCGATCAGACTCGGGTCTTCCTTCGGGTGGTACCGGCCGATGATCTCGATGGCGCGACCCTCACGACGGGTGCGGGCATCGGCGACGGCGATGCGGTACTGGGGATTGCGGATCTTGCCAAGCCGGGTGAGCTTGATCTTGACAGCCATGAACTACTCCTGAAATCGCACGCTGCAATTCAGCGATCACCGGCGGGATGCCGGAATCCGGTTTTGCCTCGCGTGGCCAGCCGCCGATTCTGCCAGATCAGGGGCTTTCATCGTTAATCGGCCGGGTGCGGCCGGTCAGAGCATCTTGTCCATGCATTTGTCCTCGACCCGGCGGGTCATCCGCCAGCCGTCCGCAGTGCGGACGAACTCGTCGATGTACCACAGGGCACAGAACAGGATCTGCCCGTCATCGGACAGTTTCATCGGGTTGAGGCACATGGTCCGGCCGGTGGCGGTGTCACCGTCGAGTTTGATGTCGAAATTGCCGACCATGTGACAAAAGGCCGGGAAATTGGGCAGCACCTGGGCGAGCCAGGCCTTGACCTCGGGATACCTGCCGTCGATCCCGCCCATCACGCGGTAGTCGATGTAGGCGTCCGGGGTGAAGATGCGGTCCAGATCGTCGAATCGTCGCTGGTCGATCGCCGTCGAGTAATCGACCAGCAACTGCTGGATCTCCAGCCGATCGGAAACTTCCGCAAGGCTCAACATGGGATCAGGTTAGGGTCAACGGCCATGGGAATGGGAAGACTTCTGTCCGCCGCCGTCTCAGCCACTCTCATGCTGATCGGCCCGAGTGCCCCGATCGCCCCGGCCGGCGCGGATCCCAATATCCAGCCGATCGGCTCGGCGGGTATCCCGGAGGGCCCCGCGACGGCCTGGATCGTCGCCGATATGGACAGCGGCCAGGTGCTGGCCGGCCGCGATATGTACGCGCCCCATCCCCCGGCGAGCACCATCAAGACATTGCTGGCCCTGACCGCGCTCGACGAGTTGAATCTGGATTCCACGATGGTGGCCAGTCCGGCCGACGCCCACGTCGAGTGCAGTTGTGCGGGCATCAAGGCGGGCCACACCTACACGGCCCGGCAGTTGCTGGACGCCACGCTGCTGGTTTCAGGTAACGACGCCGCCAACACCCTGGCCGACATGCTCGGCGGATACGACGTCGCGGTCGACAAGATGAACGCCAAGGCGGCGGCCATCGGGGCGACCAATACTCACGCCACCAGCCCGTCGGGCCTTGACGGTCCGGGGGGCGCGGGCTGGACCACACCGCACGATCTGGCCGCGATCTTCCGGGCCGCGATGGCCAATCCGGTGTTCGCGCAGATCACCGCCGAGCCGGCCGCGATGTTCCCGACCGACGCCGGCGAGCGCCCGCTGGTCAACCAGGACGAACTGCTGGTGCGCTATCCGGGTGCGATCGGGGGCAAGACCGGCTTCACCAACGCCGCCCGGAAGACCTTCGTCGGCGCCGCCGAACGTGACGGCCGCCGGCTGGTGATCGCGATGATGTACGGCCTGGTCCGCGAGGGCGGCCCGACCTATTGGGATCAGGCCGCGACGCTGCTGGACTGGGGTTTCACCCAGGGCCGCTCGGAGTCGGTCGCAGCACTGTAGGCCAGAGGCCGCGATTGCGAAGAAAGACCGCGCAAACTCACACTGCGCAGTATCTTTTTCTCGGCGGGATAAATGAGGGGTCTGGGTTTAGTCGACACACGACTTTGAACGATTCCCACCGATGGTCCGGCCCTCCACGTCCCCCCTTGTCGTGGTGGGCCGGACCCCGTCTATACGGACAGCTCTACTGGCAGACGCCGTTGTACTTGGTTGTCCCAGGCGGGCAGGAATGGTCGTCCATACCGCCGCGATTCTCCAACGACGGCTCCGGCTTGATGCCGGTCACCTTTTCGGTGGGCGAAGGCTGCGGAGCGCTGGTGCTGGCCGAAGGCGTGGTGCTCGTCGCCGGGGCTTCCTTGGTGCTCGTGCCACAGCCTGCCGTCAACGCCCCCATACCGACGATTGCGGCTCCACCGGCGATCAGCGCGAACCGGTGGATAAGCGTCACAGATGCCATGGAATCCCCTTCGTCGAACACAGCCGCAAAGACACGGTCTTGCGGAAACGGTACGCCGGGGACATTACACCGGTTGGATCAATACGGCGGGGGCATGTTCCGTTCGGCGACATGGGCGTCGTTGAGGCTCCGTTCACAACGGATCCGATAGACCCTGGCCGCGGCGCGGGTGCGCCGTCGCACCGGCATCATCAGACCGCGATCGCCGGACCGGTCAGGGTTACCGGTGTCAGGCACCTCTCCGGTGTCGGTGTTCCAGTGCGGGAACAATGTGCGACTACCCGGATAAGTCGTGTACTCGTGCCCGGTCGGCGATGTCCACACGACGATCCCGTCGGCGGACTGCCGGTCGGTCCAGCCGTCCCAGAAGGTCTTCAGCAAGTGGTGTTTACGACACAGGCACCGGAGTTGGGACGGATGCGTCGGGCCGTCCGGCCATGCCACGGCGTGGTCGATATCGCAGACCTCAGCCGGGCGATCACAGTAGGGGAACCGACAAGTCAGATCGCGCATCCGGACGAACTGATCCAGCACGGTGGAGGGTCGGTACTGCGGTTCGGCATCCTGCGACGACCGCCGTAACTTCTTGACCTTCGCCCCAGTCTGGATCAGCTCGCCCAGCAGCGGAAGCGGCACCGCCCCGCCACCGGCAAGGACAGCCGAACCATGCTGGGCTGCAACGGCTTCGGAATCGGCGAGCAGATGGATGACGACGCTGGCCGACCGCGGATCTGATGCGGTGCAGTTCGGCCCGTGACATTGACATGCCAGGTTCTGCGCACCGGCGGCAAGCGCTCCGAGCGCATCTGCCCGACGCTGCGCGATCGTGCGCGGATCGTCTTCGCACACCTCGTGCGCCATCTGAGCCAACCTGCGCTCGAGTACGGCGGCGTCAGTAGCGAGCAGCCGACCCCACAACGAGGCGGTTCCAGTCTCGGGGTTCTGACCGCCGATCGTCACATCGCGGCTTCGCGCACTCGCCGCGGTGCGACGTAGCGCACCTGGATCGTGTCGATCCACCCAGGTGTCGATCGCCTGCTCCAGCTTGAACTGCGACATGGCATCCCAACCGCCGGCCCGATCGGCAACCGCGGCGTCGATCAGCGCCAGGGCCTCGGCATCCTGAACCAGGTCGGTCCGCCATGCGATCGCCGCGACGACCCGGGCCGACACAGCACCCTTGGCGAACATGGCCTGCACCATCGGCAGGCGGTGCCGCAACGCCATGGCCAGGTGCATCTGACCGGAGGCCCGGCCGTGGCTAATACCCGACGCTGCCGACACCTCGGCAGCGGCAGCGTCCCAGGCGTCGCACGCCCAGTGCGCATGCTCATCGCCCGCGCATCGCAGCGCGGTGAGTTCGGCGACGGCCGCCAGCCGCCGGGCCGCGGCGGCCGCCTCCTCGACGACCGCTGCCGCGATCACCTCAACCAGAGCGGCGCCCGGCAGGCCTCAGAGCCCAATATCGAACATGTGTTCGACTATGCCATCTCCCGCCGACAACTTTTGCCGCCATTGCGAGACCGCATCGAAACCGCAGGTGGTTAGCCTCGGCTGACATGTGGTTCCGTGCCGCGGCCATCCTGGTGGCCGCTCTCCTGACGATCGCGCCCGTCGCGGCGGCCGACCCCGACCTGCAGGCGGCGGCGCTGACCCCGCCGTCTGGCCCGGCCCCGGTCTGGCTGGTGGCCGATATGGTCAGCGGCCGCATCCTGGCCGCCAAGGACGCCTACGGGCAGCACGCGCCGGCCAGCACCATCAAGCCCCTGCTCGCGATGGTGGTGATGGACCAGGTGAGTCCCGACGCAACCATGCGGGCCACGTCGGCCAACACCGACGTCGAATGCACCTGCGTCGGCCTCACCCCGGGCGCCGTCTACACCGCGCGCCAACTGCTCGACGCCCTGCTGATGGTCTCCGGAAACGACGCCGCCAATGCCCTGGCCGACATGGTGGGCGGCTATCAGGTCGCAATCCAGAAGATGAACCTCAAAGCCGCCCAGATCGGGGCCGTCGCCACCCATGCCGGTTCACCGTCCGGTCTGGACGGTCCGGGCTGGGAGACCACCACCACCGCGCATGACTTGGGCATGATCTACCGGACCGCTCTGAGCTATCCGTTGTTCGGCCAGATCATCCACCAGTCCACGGCCCAATTCCCCAATGGCACAGGCGGATTCAAGCAGATCGCCAGCCATGACCATCTGCTGCCCAACTACCCTGGCTTCATCGGCGGCAAGACCGGCTTCACCAATCTGGCACAGGAGACCTACGTCGCGATGGCACAACGCGACGGCAAGCGCCTGATCGCCGTGATGATGTACGGCAAGAACGATCTGTGGGATCAGGGCCGCGCACTGCTGGACTGGGGCTTCACTCAGAGCTGACCGGGTTCAGTAGACGACACCGCGCAGGATCAGCCGATCCGGCCGGGACAGCACCTCGGTCCCGCCGCGCGGGTCTTCGGTGAAGCACAGCAGGTCAGCACGGGCACCGTCCTCTAATGCGCTGCGGCCCAACCACTTCCGAGCATCCCAGCAGGCCGCGCCCAGTGCCTCGGTCGGTGTCATCCCGATGTTCTTCAACGCATCGATCTCGTCGACGATTCGTCCGTGCGCGATCGAGGCACCGGCGTCACTGCCGGCGAAGATCGGCACGCCCGCTTCGCGGGCCGCACTGATCCTTCCCCGACTCCGGGCGTAGAGGTCACGCATGTGGGCCGCATACCGAGGATACTTGCCCGCCGCATCGGCGAACCCCGGAAAGCTCTCGACATTGATCAGCGTCGGCACCAAGGCGGTCCCGTGTTCGACCATCAGCGCCACGGTGTCCTCGGTCAGCCCGGTTCCGTGTTCGATGCAATCGATTCCGGACTTGATCAGACCGGGCAGCGATTCCTCACAGAATGCATGAGCGGTCACCCTGGCGCCTTCGGCATGGGCAGCCGCCACCGCGGCGACCAGAACCTCGTCCGACCACAATGGCGTCAGATCGCCGACGGTGCGGTCGATCCAGTCGCCGACGAGTTTCACCCAGCCGTCACCGCGCCTGGCCTGTTCGGCCACCGCATCGGGGAGTTGCCATTCATCCTCGAGTTCGAGGGCGAAACCCGGCGAGTACCGCTTCGGGCGCGCCAAATGCCTTCCGGCCCTGATGATCTGGGGCAGATCGTGGTGATCGTCGAGGCTCCGGGTGTCGACCGGAGAACCGCAATCCCGCAATAGCAGGGCCCCGGCGTCCCGGTCTGCTTCCGCCTGAGCGATCGCCTCCTCGAGTTCGACGACACCCTGCCGCCCAAGACCCACATGGCAGTGCGAGTCGACGAGACCGGGGATGATCCACCCCCCGTCGAAGATGGTCTCGGCACCGGCAACCGGTTCGGCTCGCAGGAGTCCGTCGGCTATCCACCACTCGACCGGTTCACCGTCAGGCAGACCGCGACCACGAACATGGAGTACCGGTGACGTCACCCCTAGTTCTTACCAGGGAACTTCAGCTTGGAGAGGTCGAATCCGGCAAGACCAGGCGGAAGTTCGTTGAGCCCCTCCGGCAATTGGGACAAATCCGGGAAGCCCTCCGGCATACCGCCGCCGAACAACGGGTTGCGCCCCTTCGGCGGCGTCGGTCCCCTGCCCCCCTTCTTGCCCTTCTTTCCCTTCGCGTTCTTCTTCGACGAACGGCGGCCGAATCCCATCCCCATGGCACCGGCCATCTGCGACATCATCTTTCGCGCCTCGAAGAACCGGTCGACGAGGTTGTTGACCTCAGAGACGGTGACTCCCGAGCCGTTGGCGATCCGCAACCGCCGCGAAGCGTTGATGATCTTCGGATCGGCCCGCTCCTCCGGTGTCATACCGCGGATGATCGCCTGCAACCGGTCGAGGTGGCTGTCGTCGACGGCGGCCAGCGCGTCCTTCATCCCGCCCGCACCCGGGAGCATGCCCAGCAGGTTGCCGATCGGGCCCATCTTGCGGATCGCCAGCATCTGCTCCAGGAAGTCCTCCAGCGTGAGTTCGCCGGAGCCGATCTTGGCGGCGGCCTCCTCGGCCTTCTTGGCGTCGAAGACCTGCTCGGCCTGCTCGATGAGAGAGAGCAGATCGCCCATGCCGAGGATGCGGCTGGCCATCCGGTCGGGATGGAAGACGTCGAAGTCCTCGAGTTTCTCTCCGGTGGAGGCGAACAGGATCGGCACACCGGTGATCTCGCGCACCGACAGCGCAGCGCCGCCGCGGGCGTCACCGTCGAGCTTGGTCAGCACCACGCCGGTGAATCCGACACCGGCGCCGAAGGCCTCAGCCGTGGCGACCGCGTCCTGACCGATCATCGCGTCGAGGACGAACAGCGTCTCGTCGGGCGAGACGGCGTCGCGGATGGCGGCGGCCTGCGCCATCAGCACGTCGTCGATACCGAGCCGGCCGGCGGTGTCGACGATGACGACGTCGAAATGCTTTGCCTTGGCCTCGGCCAGACCCGCCGCGGCGACCGAAACCGGATCGCCGGGTCCGGCACCCTCGCTCTCAGCGGCGTCGGCCGAGGTGCCGGGATGCGGGGCGAAGACGCTGACGCCGGCGCGCTCGCCGACGATCTTGAGCTGGCTGACCGCCCCGGGGCGCTGCAGGTCGCAGGCAACCAGCAAGGGCGTGTGTCCCTGCCCCTTCAGCCAGCGAGCCAGCTTGCCGGCCAGGGTCGTCTTACCGGCGCCCTGCAGACCGGCCAGCATGATGACGGTCGGCGGGGTCTTGGCGAAGGCCAGCTGGCGGGTCTCGCCGCCGAGGATGCCGATGAGTTCGTCGTTGACGATCTTGACGACCTGCTGTGCGGGATTGAGCGCGCCGGAGACCTCCGCGCCCTTGGCCCGTTCCTTGATGCGATTGATGAACTCCCGCACCACGGGCAGGGAGACGTCGGCCTCGAGCAGGGCTAGCCGGATCTCCCGCGCGGTCGCGTCGATGTCGGCTTCGGTCAGTCTGCCCTTGCCACGCAGGCCGGCCAGCGCACCGGTCAACCGGTCGGAGAGGGATTCGAACACGGGGCAAGCCTAGCGGTGCGGCGCGGCGAAGCCGCCGGGTCACCGGACGCCGAGGAGTGGCGACGTGAAGATCAGCGACGATGTCGCAGTTCTCAGCCCGCTTCCCGGACCGGCGGCGCGGGCGGCGGGGTGGGCAGGACCGCGTACAGGTCCCGCTCCAGCTTCTCGCAGGCCTCGCCGGACGGCGGGGCCGAGATCGCGAAGACATCGATGGCCGAAGACCCCAGCGTCGTGATCTTGGCCCAGTCGATGTCGACATCGGCCCGCTCGAACACCCCGGTGAGGATGGCCAGAAGGCCGGGGCGGTCGCTGGATCTGACCTCGACCAGACGGCGGTCGGGTTGCCCGGTGTCATGCCAGCGGATCAGCGGAGGGGCTGCCGGGGCCGCCGGCACCGCCGGGTTGTGTTCCCCGACCAGGCCGGTGCCGTACTGCGTGGCTTCCCGTTCCTTCTTGTCCAGGGCCTCGATGACGTCCAGCCTGCCGTCGAGAGCCTGGATGAACTGCTGGCGCAGCAATTCAGGAACCGGCGGCTCACCGAACTGGGGCGAGACGACGAAGGTGTTGATGGCCGCCCCTCCGGCCGACAGCGAGGCGCTGTTGACCGACGCCGAGTGCACCGCCAGTGAGTTCAGCGCCAGCATGCCGGCCGCCTTGGAGAGCAGGCCGCGCCGGTCCGGCGCGATCATCGTGATCTCGTAGGTGTGCGGCACCTCGCCTGGCTTCATGTCCACGTGCACCGCGCCGTCGGCCGCCACCGCGAGCAGTTCCGGTGCGATGGCTTCCGGTTCAAGTTCGGGATCCCCGCCCATCAGCAGACGGCACCGGCGCACCAGATCACCGATCAGCGAGGCCTTCCAATCGCCCCACACCCCCGGGCCGGTGGCCAGCGAGTCGGCCTCGGCAAGGGCGTGCAGAAGTTCCAGGAGAACCCGGTCGCCGTCAAGTTTCTCAACCACCTCGGTGATGACGGCAGGGTCCTGCAGATCGCGGCTGGTGGCCGTCATCGGCAGCAGCAGATGATGACGCACGATGGCCGAAAGGGTTCTGATGTCCGAAGGCCAGAGACCGAGCCGGGTGCCGACGCGTTCAGCGAGTTCGGCGCCGACCTCGCTGTGGTCGCCGCCTCGCCCCTTGCCGATATCGTGCAGCAGCGCACCGAGCATCAGGAGATCCGGCCGCGAGACCCGGGTGGTGAATGCGCCTGCGCGGGAGACGGTTTCGACGAGATGACGGTCTACCGTCCAGGTGTGCACGGGATCACGCGGCGGCAGGTCCCGCACCGCGCCCCACTCCGGAAAAATCCGGCCCCACAGGCCGGTGCGGTCCAGCGCCTCGACGGTGGTGACGACCGTGGGACCCGAACTGAGCAGCACCAGAAGATCCTCGAGGGCGTCACGCGGCCACGGTGAGCGCAACTCCGGCGCGGTGTCGGCCAGCCGTCCCAACGTCGAGGCCGAGATGGGGATCCCGGTACTGGCCGAGGCCGCCGCGACGCGCAGCGTCAGGCCCGGATCGCGCTGCGGGCGGGCGTCGCGGGCCAACACCACCTCACCCGCCTGTTCGACGACACCTTCGTCCATCGGACGGCGCACCGGCCGACGCAGGGCCGACAGTCCCCTTTTCGGTAGTGCGTTGGCGGCCGTGCGCAGTCCGGCCTCGACGTAGTAACTGATCGTCCGAGCCGAATCCGAAAGCATCCGGGCCAGGTCGAACCTGTCCCCGATCCGCAGTGCGGCGCCCACTTCGTCGGCGAACTGAGCGAGCAACTGATCGCGGCCACGCTTGGAGACGCGGTGCAGTTCGGTGCGAACGTTGAGCAACGCCAGGTGTGCGCTGCCCAGTGAGCCGGCCGGTGAATCCGGCGCCACACTCGGATAGACGTCGGCGAGTTGCGCGATGGCCAGTGCGTTGAGCAGTTGCACGTCCCGCAGACCGCCCATCCCGTTCTTGAGATCGGGTTCGGCACGGTGCGCGAGTTGCCCGCTGCGCTGCCAACGGGCCTTGGTGTGCTCCACCAGCTCGTCGAACCGTGACGAGATGCCGGTGCGCCACTGCCGCCGCGCCCCACCGATCAATGAGGATGAGAGCTCACTGTTCCCGGCGATGTGACGGGCCTCCAGCATCGCCATACCGGCAGCGATGTCGGTGCCCGCCACCTGAAGGGCCTCAGAAACAGTCCGGACACTATGATCGAGCCGAATGTTGGCGTCCCACAACGGATACCAGAGCGATTCGGCGAGCCCGCTGACCACCTCGGCCGGCTGGTTGTCATGCAGCAGCATGAGATCGAGATCGGAATACGGCACGAACTCCCGGCGTCCCAGACCTCCGGTGGCGACCAGGGCGAAACCGCTGCCGGCGGTGATACCCAGGTCAGCCGCCTTCGTGGTCAACCACAGTTCGTGCAGATCCAGCAGCGCCTCCCGCAGACCTGCTGCGTCCAGGCGGCGCTGGCCTCCGTTGAGTAATTGACGGCTAGCCGCCGCAAGGTCGGTGGCCGGGGGCGGTGAACCAGCCACCGCCCCCGCCACGCCCTCTGTCCGCTTCGTCATCTGGCGTCCCCTCGCGTGTCGTTTCCTGCGTGGCCCGCCTCAGGCGGGCGTCAGATCGCGTCGGTTCCGCGCTCCCCGGTACGGACTCGGACGATCGTGTCCACCGGGCTGACCCACACCTTGCCGTCGCCGATCTTGCCGGTACGGGCGGCGGACACGATGGTGTCGACCACCTTGTCCACCGCACTGTCGTCGACGATGACCTCGACCCGGACCTTCGGCACGAAGTCGACCGAATACTCGGCACCGCGGTAGACCTCGGTGTGGCCCTTCTGACGCCCGTAGCCCTGGACTTCGCTGACCGTCATACCGAGGACACCGAGCTCTTCCAGTCCGGTCTTGACGTCCTCCAGAGTGAACGGCTTGATGATCGCAGTGATCAGCTTCATATCCCTTAAACCTCCGCGCTCTGACGAGAGAAGACCGAACCGGTAGGAGCAACCGCGAAGTCGTACGCGGTCTCCGCGTGCTGCGCTTCGTCGATGCCACCCGCTTCGTCCTCGCGGTCAAGCCGCAGTCCGATGGTGTATTTCACGAGCAAAGCCAAGATAGCCGTGACAACCGCCGAGTACCCAAGAACCGCGAAGGCACCCTCGGCCTGCTTGATGAGCTGATCCCAGCCACCCCCGTAGAACAGGCCTGCCACCGCGGCCGGCGCCTCCTTGGTGGCGACCAGGCCGACCATGAGGGTGCCGAACAGACCGCCGACCAGGTGCACGCCCACGACGTCGAGCGAGTCGTCGAAGCCGAGCTTGTACTTCAGTCCGACCGCCAGTGCGCACAGGATGCCGGCGCCTGCGCCGATCGCCAGCGCGCCGAGCACGTTCACCGAGGAACAGGACGGGGTGATGGCCACCAGTCCGGCCACGATTCCCGAGGCCGCGCCGAGGGAGGTGGCGTGACCGTCGCGGATCCGCTCAGTGAGCAGCCAGCCCAGCATCGCCGCCCCGGTTGCGACCGTGGTGGTGATGAAGGTGGCACCGGCGATGCCGTTGGAACCGACCGCCGAACCGGCGTTGAACCCATACCAGCCGAACCACAGGACGCCGGCGCCGAGCATGACGAACGGCAGATTGTGCGGACGCATCGGAGTGCCCGGCCAGCCCAGGCGCTTGCCCAGGATGACGGCCAGCACCAAGCCGGCGACACCGGCGTTGATGTGCACGGCGGTGCCACCTGCGAAGTCGATCGCCTTGAGCTTGTTGGCGATCCAGCCGCCCTTCTCACCGGTGATGCCGTCGAAGGCGAACACCCAGTGCGCGACCGGGAAGTACACGAAGGTCGCCCACAGTGCCGCGAAGACCAGCCAGCCGCCGAACTTCAGACGGTCTGCGACCGCGCCGGAGATCAGCGCGACGGTGATGATGGCGAACATCAACTGGAAGGCGACGAAAACCGTCTGTGGGATGGTGCCGGCAAGCGGAACCGCGACTTCCGGCGCATCCGCAGTCGCCTGCAGATAGGTCCCTCCGATGAGTCCCTTGAGCCCGAAATACTGTGCCGGGTCGCCAAAGAAACCGAATTTGTCGTTACCGAAGGCGACCGAGTAGCCGTAGAGCACCCACAACACCGTCACGACACCCATGGCGCTGATGCTCATCATGATCATGTTGAGCACGCCTCGGGCGCGCACCATGCCGCCGTAGAAGAATGCGAGACCCGGTGTCATCAGCAACACGAGCGCGGCGCTGGCAAGCATCCACGCGGTGTCACCGGTGTCCGGGGCTCCCATTACCGGGAATCCATCCACTCGCTGTCCCTTTCACTTCAGTCGCGGTCGGGCACCACGACTCAGGGACGACAATGCGGAGCAGTTGTATCAGTGGGGCTGCCTTGGTGTTTCGCAGATGTGAACGGATGTCCCACATGTGTTGCGTTGTTGTTAACCCACGTTGTTGTTAACCCACGTTGTTGTCAACCCAACAGCGCGTCGACGAACGCGGCCGGCTCGAACGGGGCCAGATCGTCGGGACCCTCGCCGAGACCGACCAGCTTGACCGGCACACCGAGTTCCTGCTGAACACGGAAGACGATGCCGCCCTTAGCCGTTCCGTCCAGCTTGGTCAGTGCGACACCGGTGATGTCGACGACATCGGCGAACACCTTGGCCTGCGTCAGACCGTTCTGTCCGATTGTTGCGTCAAGCACCAGCAGCACCTCGTCGACGGCGGCACGCTTCTCGACGACCCGTTTGACCTTGCCCAGTTCGTCCATCAGGCCGGTCTTGGTGTGCAGGCGGCCGGCGGTGTCGATGACGACGACGTCAGCTCCGGCGGCTATCCCCTTGTCCACGGCGTCGAAGGCCACCGAGGCCGGGTCGGCGCCCTCGGCTCCGCGGACGACCTCGGCACCCACCCGCGAGGCCCAGCTCTGCAGCTGGTCGGCGGCCGCTGCGCGGAAGGTGTCGGCCGCACCCAGCACGACGCGACGCCCGTCGGCCACCAGCACCCGGGCCAGCTTGCCGACCGTGGTGGTCTTGCCGGTTCCGTTGACCCCGACCACCAGGAGCACCGAGGGCTTGTCGGCGTGCGGCAGCGCCTTGATGGAGCGGTCAAGCCCGGGATTGAGCTGGTCGATGAGCACCTCGCGCAGCACCGCGCGGGCCTCGGCCTCGTTGCGGACGTTGGCGTGAGCGATCTTCTCTCGAAGATGTCCGGTGACCTCGGTGGTGGCCGTCGGCCCCAGGTCGGCGATCAGCAGGGTGTCCTCGACCTCCTCCCAGGACGCTTCGTCGAGATCGCCGCCGCCCAGCAGACCCAGCATGCTGCGGCCGAACGCGTTCTGGGATTTGGCCAGCCGGCCGCGAAGCCGCTCCAGCCGGCCCGCGGGCGGGGCGATCTCCTCAGCCGCCTCGGGGGCGGTCGCGCCTGCCGGCACCGGTTCCGGGGCGGCCTCGGGGATCTCCGGGGCTTCCTCGACGACGGCCGGCTCGGGTAGGTGCACCTGGGCGATCGGGCGCTTGAGCGAATCACGCGGGATGGCGGCGTCGTCGCCGACTCCGGGTAGGCCGGTGGTGTCGAGTTTGGGTGGTTTCGGGGCGGCCTCAGCGGGCGCGGGTCCTGACGATTGTGTGAAGGTTATGCCGGATGAGGCGGTGTAGCCGCCTGAGCGGTCGGCCGGTGTGGCAGCCTCGATAGCGTCCGGACCGGGGCGCAGGCTGACCTGACGCCGCCGGTACAGCAGCGACCCGACGACGAGCGCGACGATGACGAGGACGGCGATGACCGCGATGGCGATCCAGAGACCCTGGGACACCACGTCATTGTTTCAGGGCATCCGATGAACCCCCTCAGCGCCCGCAAACTGCGCCATATCGACGCCTGCCTGAGCGGACCCGTCGACCACGGCCGGCTCACAACCGGCTTCGAGCGGTTCGAACTGCCCTATAACGCACTGACCCAGACCAGCCTGACCGCCGTCGACCTTCGCACCCGTTTCCTCGACGTCCCACTTCAGGCGCCCGTGCTCATCGGCGCGATGACCGGGGGCGCCGAGCTCGCCCGAACCATCAACCGCAATCTGGCCGACGCCGCCCAGAAGCTGGGCGTGGGCATGATGCTGGGTTCCCAGCGGGTGATGCTCGGCGAGGACAACCCGGCCGCGGCCAGTTTCGAGGTCCGCGACCTCGCCCCCGACGTTCTGCTGATCGGCAATATCGGCCTGGCCCAGGTTTCTGAGGAGATCACCCCTGCGCTTGATGCCGCGCTACGCAGTGTCGGCGCGAATGCGCTTGCGGTGCACACCAATCCGCTGCAGGAGGCCGTGCAGGACGACGGTGACACCGACTTCACCGGATCGCTCGACCGGCTGGCCCGGCTGGCAGCCGAGCTCGACTACCCCGTCATGGTGAAAGAGGTCGGCCACGGGATCGGCGCCGCAGCCGCCGAATGCCTTCGCGGCCTGCCGATCGCCGCGGTCGACGTCGCGGGCGCCGGCGGCACCTCCTGGGCGCGGGTGGAGCAGGTGGTTCGCTACGGCGAGGTCCGCAACCCGGCGCTGGCGGACTGGGGGGTGCCCACCGCGCAGGCTCTGATGGAGGTGCGCGCGACGCTGCCGGGGATGCCCCTGGCTGCCTCCGGCGGTATCCGCACCGGGATGGACGCCGCGAAGGCGATCGCCCTGGGGGCCGATGTGGTGGCCCTGGCCCGGCCGCTGCTGGCACCGGCCATCGAATCGGCCGCCGCGGTCGTGGACACCCTCGGCGCCTTCATCGAGGAACTGCGGGTGAGCCTGCACTGCGCCGGCGCGGCCGACCTGGCTGAGTTGCGCCGGATCGGCGTGAGCGGCTAGCCAGCCGGAAACGCCGGGATGACGGTCGGGATGATGGCGCCCGGCTTCAGCGTGATGACGGGATTGGACGCGGCGGGCACCGCATTCGCCGGCGGCAGCGTGATTCCCTCATTCGGCAGCGTGGGGACGCGA
>CAYFMA010000020.1:0-32328 GCA_964344085.1 uncultured Mycobacterium sp. | reverse complement strand
CACCGGGGGCACCCACACCGGCGGCTTCGTGCCCGGCGGGGTGAATTCGGGCCCTGCCGCAGCCGGGGCTACCGCCGCGGGGGCCGCCTCTTCTGTCACGATGGCTGCGGGTGCGGCCACCTCAGGTGTGGACGATGTCTGCAGTTCGGGGGCCGGCGCGGCGAATGCGCGCGAGGGCGCGACGGACGACGGGACGAGGGGCGATGAGACAACGCGCACGGGAGCGACGGCGGTCGTCACCGGCGAGGGCGAGGATGACCGGACCGGCACGTTTTCGCTCTTCGGCTGCGAGTTCACGAAATTCGTTGCGGGCGCGGTGACCTTCATGGGGATCATGACGGGCCCGTCGTCTGTGTTCATCACAGTGATCAACAGTCCGCCGATGGCCGCCGCGACGAAGCCGGCCGCGATCCCGTACAGCAGCGTCGACCCCCGAGACCGGGACCCCGACGGCGGTTCAGCGGTTTCCGCGGCGATCCGCACGGTCGGCCGCGAATCGGCCTCGGGGCACTGCTGATAATCCTCGCCGGTGTACGGCAGCGGTTCGGCGAGGCCGTCGTCCTCCTGCGACCACGCCAGCGCCCGGAAGGTCGTCGACTGGGCGTCGTCCCCGCGCCCCACCGCCCATGCACCGGGGGTCCGGCCGGTGACGGCTTCGTGTGCGGCGGTTGCGGAAGTGATCTTCATGGGGTCTCCCTTTCCTGGACGCAGCCCCCGATGAGCTGCTTTCACAGGTAGGTGCAATAACCCCGCCTCAAGGCACGCTTTTTCGAGGAGTTCTTTCTCGGGGTGGAAAACACCAGTTCAGCGGTCTGAAAAAAATATTTCGGAAAAAGTGTGCGATCGGCGCGAGCTGGTTGCACCTACCTGTGAAAGCAGCCCATCCGGGGCGGCGAACATCACCAAGGAGAACGCCATGACCACCACCTCGATCCTCGCCAAGCTCGCCGCGATGACCGCCACTTTCGCCGCTCCGGCGATGTTGTTCCTGGGCGCGGGCACCGCGCAGGCGGGCATGAACGCCTCGGCAAACCCCGCCCCCGGCGGCGTCGATGTGTGGGTCCAGACCTGGCCGGCCAACGCCGGGGAGACGGCCCCCAGCGGTTGGTGCACGTTCAACTCCACGGTGGTGGGCAACCCGATCGGTAAGCCCCTGCCGGCGATCAACATCCCGTTCTACCTGCCGGAGACAGGGCCGGGCGCGCCGAGCCGGTCCCGTATGTGGTTTCCCAGCTATCCCACCGGGTCGACCTGGAACGTCTCCGTCGAGTGCCCGAATGCGGCGCCGCAGGTCTCAACGCTGGTCTGGTGAAACCCGGCGGTCCGGTATCGGCGCACGATGTTCGCCGATACCGGACCGATTGCGGGTTTAGGCTTGACACAGGAACGGGGGTCCTCGGCATGACTGGAGCACTGGAGCTGCAGCCCGGCTTCAGCGATGGCGATCTTGCGCGCGCAGCCGCTGGAGGTGATCGTCAGGCGTTCGCCGAGATCTATGACCGCTACGCCGACCGGCTTTACGACTTCTGCGTCGGACTCATCGGGGATCGCGATGCCGCGGCCGACTGTGTCCAGGACGCCTTCTGCGTTGCCGCGACAGACCTCCCAGGCCTGCGCGAACCCGACAAACTCCGCCCGTGGCTGTACTCGATCGCCCGCCATCATGCGATGCGCCGCCTTCGACACCGCTACCGCGAAGAGGTATCCGATGAGGTGCCCGATATGGTCTCCACCGAGGCAAGCCCGGAAACGCTTGCCGGACAAAGCGAATTAGCCCGTCTGGTCGCCGAAGCCGCCGGCGGATTATCAGACCGCGACCGCGAACTGCTAGACCTGTCCTACCGCCATGGACTGGACGGCCCTGAAATCGCGGAAGCTCTCGGCGTGACGCTGACAAGCGCGAACACCATGATGTTCCGGCTCCGCCAGACCGTCGAACGCTGTCTGGGTGCGCTTCTGGTGGCACGCGGTGCGCGAGCCAATCCCGACGCGTGTCCTGAGTTGGCCGCAATCCTCAAGGGCTGGGATGGACAGTTCACCGTTCTCATGCGCAAGCGCATGGCCCGCCACATCGACTCGTGCGAGATCTGCGAACAGGATCAGCGACAGCAGGTCAACCCGGTCGCATTGCTGGGGAGTACGGCGGTATTCATCCCGGCCCCGGCGGCGCTCCGCCGCCAGACGTTGGATCGCGTCCAGCTGACGTCCGCGAGCTCTGGCTTGACCGAGGTGACTGGCCCTTCCTCGAGTTCCGGCATGGCCGAGACGTCTAGCGCTTCCGCGGGTTCGCGGCAGGTCGGAAAGCGGCGGATGACCCTCATCGTGGGAATCCCTCTCGTCTGCGTGGGTTTGGTCATCAGCTGGTTCACCCGCGCAGAGGACCCGATTCCCCGGATAGTCGACAACGGCTCCGATTCAAGGCCGCTTCCAGTGGTACCCGCGGGCGTCAAGGGCGCCCCCACAATCGCCAATCAGCGGCCCGCTCCCGCTGCCGGCACAGGCCAACCGTCTGTCCCGACCGGGCAGGCGCCAACGACGGCCGGATCTGATTCCCCAAGCCAGACTGCAAGTCCGAACAACCCCGGTGCCGAACGAGACGTCATGCTTCCGAACGCCGTCGCACCCGCCCCTGCGCAGATCGGCTCGGTAGCCGGCCCGGATTCGGATTCGCAGGCCACCGACCTCAGTCCCCAAGTCCAACCCCCATCGTTCGACACCCCAATCGTCACGAATCCGAGTGACCCCGCGCCGCAAAGCCCAGTCAACCTCGGTCCTTTTCCGAATCCGTATCCGAATCCGAACATCATTTCGAGTGTGCCCAAACCGACCACCGTGAACGTCGACATATCACCCAAGACCAACGGCGTCACCAAACCGGGCAGTGGCACAACAAGCGGTAGCGGAACGACCAGCGGTAGCGGCACGACCAGCGGCAGCGGTAGCGGAACAACCAGCGGCAGCGGAACAACCAGCGGCAGCGGTAGCGGAACAACCAGCGGCAGCGGCAAAACCAGCGGCAGCGGCACGAATCCGAAGTCCACCAACTCGACGTCGAAGTAGCCCCGTCACTACCCCGAGAACTACGTCAGGGCTGGCCGAACGCATGGCAACAGCCGTGGTGCGGATCTGGCGATCAGACGCTGGGGACCGGTGCCGCCAGGTTCTCGCCACGCATGCGCTGCGAGATCACGGCCGAGATGCCGTCACCCTGCATGCTGACGCCGTAGAGCGCGTCGGCGATCTCCATGGTCGGCTTCTGGTGGGTGATGACGATCAGCTGGGACTGCGCCCGCAACTGCTCGAACAGGCTGATAAGCCGACGCAGGTTGGCATCGTCGAGGGCCGCCTCGACCTCGTCCATCACATAGAACGGCGAAGGCCGGGCCCGGAAGATGGCGACCAGCATGGCCACCGCGGTCAGTGACTTCTCACCACCGGACAACAGCGACAGGCGCTTGACCTTCTTACCCGGCGGGCGGGCCTCGACCTCGACACCGGTGGTGAGCATGTCGCTCGGGTCGGTGAGCAGCAGCCGGCCCTCGCCGCCGGGGAACAGCGTCGAAAACACTTGGGAGAACTCACGTTCCACGTCCGCATAGGCCTCGGTGAAAACTTCCAGGATCCGGGCGTCGACGTCGGACACCACGTCCAGCAGATCCTTGCGGGCGGCCTTGACGTCCTCGAGCTGCGTGGACAGGAAGTTGTAGCGCTCCTCCAGGGCGGCGAACTCCTCGAGGGCCAGTGGATTGACCCGGCCCAGCTCAGCCAGTTCACGTTCGGCGCGTTTGGCGCGGCGTTCCTGGGTGGGCCGGTCGAACGGCATCGGAGCCGGTGCGCTGACCTGCTCACCCTGCTCGCGGGCCTGCTCGTATTCCGCCATCTCCAGTTCCGAGGGCGGCAGTTCGACATGCGGGCCGTACTCGTTGATCAGATCGTCGGGCGCCATGCCGAACTGCTCGAGGACCGTCTGCTCGAGTTGTTCGATACGAAGGGTCGCCTGCGCCTTGGCCACCTCGTCGCGGTGCAGGGAGTCGGTCAGCGTTGCGATCTTGGCATTGAGCGTGGCGACTTCCTCGCGGGCCGCGGCCATCCCGCCGGCCCGCTGCTGACGCTCGGTGGCCAGCTGGTCGCGCACCCGGGACGCGGCCGCGACGACCCCGGCCAGGTGAGCGGCGACCTTGCGGCCGGCGTCCGACACCGCGGCGGCCACCTCGGCGGCGTGCTGACGAGCCGCGCGCGCCTCCTGGGCGCGGATCCGCGCGTCACGTTCGGCCGCAGCCGCCCTTCGCAGCGAATCCGCCTGTCCACGAACGGCATTCGCACGTTCCTCAGCTGTTCGCACGGCAAGCCGAGCCTCCACCTCAGCCGACCGTGCGGTCTCCGCGGCAATCTGTATCTGCTGGCGCTCCCCCGGCGAGGCCTCGACGACGGTGTGCGTCTCCTGCGCGGCGTGCAGCCGGCTCTCCAGCCCGGTGAGTTCCTCGACGGTCTGGGATCGGCCGGACTCGAGTTCGTCGCGCTGAGCCAC
The DNA here is from genome assembly GCA_964344085.1 of uncultured Mycobacterium sp. Classification (GTDB taxonomy): domain Bacteria; phylum Actinomycetota; class Actinomycetes; order Mycobacteriales; family Mycobacteriaceae; genus Mycobacterium. The sequence goes on along the minus strand of CAYFMA010000020.1, from coordinate 27,800 downwards.
GAGGCGGCGCCACTCCTCCTCGGCCACCCGCAGGTCCTGGCCGAGACGACCGAGCTGTTCGTAGATCGCCGAGATGGTGGCGTCGGACTCGTTGAGGGCGGCCAACGCCTCCTCGGCGGCGTCCTGACGGCTGGTCTGCTCGGCGACAGCTCCGGCCAGCGCGGCGTTCAGTTCGGCCACCTGGGTCTCGGCGGCGGCGAGTTCGCTCTTGGCCTTCTCGATGGCGCCGGTGATCTCCAGCGTGCTGGGTTTGCGGTCCGAGCCGCCGTCGATCCAGCCGGCCCCCACCAGATCGCCGTCGGTGGTCGCGGCTCGCAGTTCCGGACGGGCGGCAACCAGATTGAGGGCGGCCTCCAGGTCCTCGACGACGGCGACGCCGGACAGCATCGCCGTCACAGCCCCGCGCAGCCGCGGTTCGGCTTCGACGAGATCGATCGCCCAGTTCGCACCCGCGGGCAGCGGAGCGACATCGCGATGCGTCGGCGCCGGCCAGTCGGCAAGCACGATCGCAGCGCGGCCGCCGTCGGCCTCCTTGAGCGCCCGTACCGCCGCGCGGGCCGACCCGGACCCGTCCGCCGCGACCGCGTCGGCCGCCGCGCCGAGCACGGCGGCCAGCGCCGTCTCATATCCCGAACGAACCTTGACCAGATTGGCGAGCTTGCCGAAAAGGCCTGCGCCACCGCGGTTCTCAACGAGCCAGGCGGCACCGTCCTTGCGGTCCAGACCGACGGCGAGCGCCTCGATACGGGCACGCAGGGAGGCGACCTCGCGTTCAGCGGCACGTTCGGCGGTCTGCAACTCGGCGACTCGGGCGTCGGCCTGGCGCAGTGCGGTCATGCTGCGGTCGTGGTGCTCGTCGAGTCCGACCTCGCCCTGGTCGAGTTCGCCGACCTTGCTCTGCACGACCTCGAACTCGGCTTTGGTCTGCTCGACTCGGGCGATTGCCTCCTCGATGGCGACGGTCAGCCGGGTGACGCCGTCGTCGATGGACTCCACCCGGGCCCGCGCGGTCTCGACCTGGCCGGCCAGCCGGGCCAGCCCCTCGCGCCGGTCAGCCTCAGCCCGGACCGCTGCCAGATGGGCCCGCTCGGCCTCGGCGGCGGCGTTCTCCTTCTCGGTGAGGTCGGCGCGGGTGATCTCCAGCCGGGCACGCGCCTCGGCGAGTTCGGCCAGCAGCAGCCGCTCCTGCTCGGCGACCTCCTCGGCCTGGCTGTCGAGTTCGTCGGGATCGGGTCCGCTGCTGGTGACCGGTTCGGTGTCCAGGTACTGGGCCCGCTCGGTGGCGATGCGCACCGTGGCGCCGACCCTTTCCGCCAGCGCGGAGAGCCGGAACCAGGTCTGCTGGGCGGCTTCGGTGCGCTCGGACAGCGAGGCGACCGCGGCCTCGTCGGCGGCCAATTGCTCGGAGGCCTCGGCCAGCCGGGCGGCCGCCTCGTCGTGCTCGCGACGCAGCGAGGTCTCGATATCGTCGGCACCGGTGTACTCGGCGCGGCGGCTCACCAGGTCGTCGGCGGCCAGCCGCAGCCGGGCGTCGCGCAGATCGGCCTGGATGGTCTGGGCCCGGCGGGCCATTTCAGCTTGCCGCCCAAGGGGTTTGAGCTGACGGCGCAGTTCGGTGGTGAGGTCGGTGAGCCGGGATAGGTTGGCCTGGGTGGCGTCCAGCTTGCGCAGCGCCTTCTCTTTGCGCTTGCGGTGCTTGAGGACACCGGCCGCCTCCTCGATGAAGGCGCGGCGATCCTCGGGGCGCGACTCGAGGATCTGCGAGAGCCGGCCCTGGCCGACGATGACGTGCATCTCGCGGCCGATGCCGGAGTCGCTGAGCAGTTCCTGGATGTCGAGCAACCGGCAGCTGTTGCCGTTGATCTCGTACTCGCCGGCTCCGTCGCGGAACATCCGGCGGGTGATCGACACCTCGGAGTATTCGATGGGCAGGGCGTTGTCGGAGTTGTCGATGGTCAGCGTGACCTCGGCCCGGCCCAGCGGGGCCCGCGAGGAGGTGCCGGCGAAGATGACGTCCTCCATCTTGCCGCCGCGCAGCGTCTTGGCGCCCTGCTCACCCATCACCCAGGTCAGCGCGTCCACGACGTTCGACTTGCCCGAACCGTTGGGGCCGACCACGCAGGTGATGCCCGGTTCGAAACGCAGAGTCGTCGGCGAGGCGAAGGACTTGAAGCCCTTCAGCGTCAGACTCTTGAGGTACACGTCGCAGAACCCTACCGGCGAGCGGATCAGCGCTCGCGGAACCCCTGCAGCGGCTCGCCCGGGTCGCCGAGTTCGGCCACCACGGTGTCCACCGAACCTGGGGTTTCGCCGCCGCGGAGGAGGTCCAGTAGCTGTTCGCAGGCCTGCCGCGGGCCCTGCGCGACGACCAGCACCCGCCCGTCGACCTGATTGGCCGCATAGCCGGTCAGGCCGAGTTCAAGGGCCCGGGACCGAGTCCACCAGCGAAAACCCACGCCCTGGACATGGCCGTGCACCCAGGCGGTCAGCCGGGCCTGATCGCTCACCGAATCTCGAAGACGATCTCGGCGCCGGCCTTCAGCGTCCGCCCGACCGTGCAGGCCTGGTCGATGGCGCGATTGACGACGACCAACAGCCGCTCCTTCTCCTGCTCCGTCAACCCGGAGAGGTCCACCTGCAGCCTCTCCTTGAGCACGGGGTAGCGCTCCTCGTCGCGGTCAGCGTCACCGGAGACTCGGATCATCGCCTCATAGTCGTCGCCGAGGCGCCGGCGCAGGGACTGATCGCTGCTCAGGCCGCTACAGCCGGCCAGGGCGATCTTGAGCAGTTCCCCAGGGGTGAACACTCCCTCATCGGTCACCGAGCCGATCAGGACCTGCGCCCCCCGGCTGCTGCGGCCGGTGTAGCGGCGGATCCCGGTGCGCTCCACCCACAGATACGTTTGCGGTTCGGTCATGGAGATGTTCTACCGGCTCGGGGTCTGGGCTGGCAGACCGGGCAGTAGAACGACGACCGGTTCATGAACTTCTCGCGGCGGATCACCGCGCCGCAGCGGCGGCAATCGCGATCCTCGCGGCCGTAGACGTTGAGGGAGCGGTCGAAGTAGCCGGACTGCCCGTTGACGTTGACGTAGAGCGAGTCGAAGGAGGTCCCGCCCTCGCTCAGCGCCTCGCGCATCACCTCAGCGGCGCAGTCGAGCACCTCACCGAGTTGGCGCCGGGTGAGTTTCTCCGAGATTCGCGCCCCGTTGACACCCGCGCGCCACAGCGCCTCGTCGGCGTAGATATTGCCGATCCCGGACACAACGGTCTGATCGAGCAGTTGCCGCTTGATCTCAGAGTGCTTGCGCCGCAACACATTCACGACAGCATCCCGATCGAACCGCGGGTCCAGCGGGTCCCGTGCGATATGAGCCACGGGTTCGGGCAGCCGGCTTCCGGCGACGGTCACCAGATCGGCCAGCTGCCATCCGCCGAAGGTGCGCTGATCGACGAAGCTCAGCGCGGTGCCGTCATCGAGGGTGGCGGCGATGCGCAGATGCTCGGTCCTGGTGATCGGACCGAGCAGCATCTGACCGCTCATGCCTAGGTGGACGACGAGCGCTTCATCGCCGAGGAGCAGCCACAGGTATTTCCCGCGGCGATCGGTGCCGGCGATGCACGCGCCGGTCAGCCGCGCCGTCAGATCAGCAGGCCCGGCTTCATGGCGGCGAACCGCCCGCGGATGGCGCACCTCGACGGCGGTGATGGTCTTGCCGGCGATGTGCGCCTGCAGCCCGCGCCGCACGACCTCGACTTCGGGAAGTTCAGGCATCTGGGAAGTTCAGGCATCCAGGTCCGCGCTCATGGCGTCCAGAGCGGTCCAGGCCTGCGCCGCGGCATCGGTCTCGGCCGCCTTCTTCGACTTGCCCTCGCCCTTGCCGCAGGGCTCTCCGCCGACGTAGACGACAGCGGTGAAACGCCGGTCGTGGTCGGGCCCGTCGGCGCTGACCTCGTAGCGAGGGACGCCCAGGCCCCGGGCCGAGGTGAGTTCCTGGAGGCTGGACTTCCACTCCAGCGCGGCCCCCAGCGTCGGCGCGGTCTCCAGCAGGTCGGCGAACAGTCGCAGGATCACCCCGCGGGCTCCGGCCAGACCGTGCTGCAGATAGATCGCCCCGATCAGGGATTCCAGGGTGTCGGCCAGGATGCTGGCCTTGGCGTGGCCGCCGGTGTTGATCTCGCCGCGGCCCAGCAGCAGATACTCGCCGAGACCGTCATCGGTCAGTTCGCGGGCGACACCGGCCAGCGCCTGGCTGTTGACGATGCTGTTACGCAGCTTGGCCAGATCACCTTCGGAGTTCTCCGGGTGACGGCGGAAGAGTTCCTCGACGATCACCAGTCCCAGCACCGCATCGCCGAGCAGTTCGAGCCGCTCGTTGGTGGGCAGACCACCGTGCTCGTAGGCATAGCTGCGATGAGTCAGGGCCAGTGTCAGCAACTCGTCGGGCAGGTCGATTCCGAGGGCGCCCAATAGATCCCGTCGGCTCATGACGGCTCGCCGTCAGGAGGCAGCATGCCGGCCAGCTTCGCCCAGCGCGGGTCGATCCGGTCGTGGTGATGACCCGGTTCGGCCGAGGCCAGCGCGATACCACACTGCGGGCAGAGCCCCGGGCAGTCCTGCGTGCACAGCGGCGCGAAGGGCAGCGCCAGCCCTACCGCGTCGATGATGGGCTGCTCGAGGTCGACGCTGTGGTCGATGACGTGGCCGACCTCATCGGCCTCGGTGGTGGACTCGGTCAGGCTGTCCGGGTAGGCGAACAATTCGGTCAGCACGATCTGCACGTCCTCGGTCAGCGGCTCCAGACACCGGGAACATTCCCCGCTCGCGGTCGCCGACACTGTCCCGGAGACGAGCACGCCCTCAGACACCGACTCCAAGCGCAGATCGAGGTCAAGCGGCGCCTCGGGCTGGATCGCGATGAGGTCCAACCCGATTCGCCCGGGACTGGGCACCGTCTCCTGAACCGTCTGCATGGCCCCGGGCCGGCGTCCCAGTCGCGAGACGTCGAAGACCAACGGAGAGCGCGCCATACCGCCGATCCTAACGGCGGCTATGCGGGACTAACGCGGCCTAGTGCTGCACGTAGTCGTGAGTGCCGGCCGCGGTGCGCAGCTGATGGCGACCACGACTGACCGAGCGCAGGGTGCCGTTGAGGTAATCCTCGAACTGAGCGAGCTTGTTGTCGACGTAGATATCGCACTCGCCGCGCAGTCGGTCGGCCTCGGCGTGGGCGGTGTCGATGAGACGGGTGGCCTCGGCATGGGCGGCCTGCACGACCTCCGTCTGCGAGACCAGACGCTGCTGCTCCTGGATTCCTTCCTGGACGGCCTTCTCGTAGGAGATGTTGCCGCTCTCGACCAGGCGATCAGCCTCGGCCTTGGCCCGGCTGGTCGCCGCCTCGTAGTCACGCTTGGCCGTGGTGGCGAGCCGCGAGGCCTCCTCGCGGGCCTCGCCGACCATCTGCTCGCTGTGCGCGCGGGCCTCGACCACCATCCGGTCGGCCTGAGACTTAGCGTCGGCCAGCAGCCGGTCAGCCTCGGCACGCGCGTGGCTGAGCAGTGACTCCGCTTCCGCATTGGCGTTGCCGACAGTGGACTCGGCGTGGTCCTTGGCCTCCTGCAGCACCGTGTCACGCGCGTCCAGCACGTCCTGGGCGTCGTCCAGTTCGCCGGGGATCGCGTCTTTGATGTCGTCGATCAGCTCAAGGACATCGCCACGCGGCACCACGCAGCCGGCCGTCATCGGCACGCCACGGGCCTCTTCGACGATGGCGCTCAGTTCGTCGAGCGCTTCAAAAACTCGGTACACGGCGCCCTCCCGGCGGTAGTTGGTGTGACTAGTGTGCCTCGTGTTACGCCTGTGAAAGCGGTGGCGACGCGGTGTGTCGCGAGATGAACACCAGGGTCGTTCCTCAGGGCTTGGGCGCAGCCCTGGTGGCGATCTGGCGAGGGGTGGCGCCTCAACGGCCGAGTTTTGCCTGCAGGCGGCGGTTGACGGCCTCGGGCAGCAGCTCAGAGACGTCGCCGCCGAGGCCGGCGACCTCCTTGGCCAATGACGAGGACACGAACGAATAGCGCGGCGCGGTCGCGACGAAGAAGGTGTCGACCCCGGCGATGTGCTTGTTCATCTGGGCCATCTGCAACTCGTATTCGAAATCGGTGCCGGTGCGCAGCCCCTTGACGATCGCCGTCAGACCGCGTGCCCGCACGAAATCGACGACCAGGCCCTGCCCCGCCTCGGCGCGCAGATTGGGCAGATGGGCGCAGGACTCCTCGATCATCGCGATGCGCTCGTCGGCGTCGAACATGCCGGCTTTGTTGGGGTTAACCAGCACCGCGACGATCACCTCGTCGAACTGAGCCGCGGCGCGTTCGAAGACGTCGATGTGCCCGAGGGTGACCGGGTCGAAGGACCCGGGGCAGACCGCGCCGCTCATGACGGGAAACCTAGCAGTTCAGCCCCTTCGATGCGGGTGTCGCCGTAGCGCCGTACCGGCCACACCGTCCAGTCCCCCGGCCAGGCCAGCGGAGGTGACGACGCCCCGCGCTCGACCACCACCACGCCCCCGGGTTCCACCCAGCCGTTGCGCCCCAACAGCGACAGCACGGCCTCGATCTCATCGGTCGGGACGTCGTAGGGCGGGTCGGCGAACACGAGGTCCATCGGTGTCCCGGACGCGGCCAGCACCGCGGCGACCTTGCCCTGGCGGACCGTCGCACCGGGCAGGCCGACTCCTGTGATGTTGCGGGTGATGACATCGGCGGCCCGGCGATCGTTCTCGACGAACAACACCGAAGCCGCCCCGCGGGAGAGCGCCTCAAGACCCAGCGCACCGGAGCCGGCGTAGAGATCGAGGACGCGCAGCCCTTCGAAGTCCATCCGGGCGGCCAGGATGTTGAACACCGACTCACGCACCCGGTCGGTGGTGGGTCGGGTGCCCCGTGGCGGCACGATCAGATGACGTCCGCCCGCCACACCGCCGACGATCCGCATCACGTCAGCTCGCTCGCGGTCACGGACTCAGACCAACGTCGACCAGTAGTCCCAGAACCGGACCAGGATCTCCAGGATCACCGAGGTGAACCACAGCACCACGATCGGCCAGCGCCAGTTGTAGAGCGTGCGGGCCACCTTATTGCCGGCCAGCGGTTGCAACGCGATCGAGGCAGCGACGACGAACAGCGGAATGGTCACCGACCAGGCGACCATGCAGTACGGGCACAGCGCACCGATCTCGTAGAGCGTCTCGTACTTGAGCCAGTGCACGAACACCACACCGAGCCCGGTGCCGATCATCAGCCCGACCCAATACCACCGTGGCAGTGGAACTTTCGCGACGGCGAGCACCCCGGTCACGATCACGACGCAGTACGCCGCCACCCCGATCAGCGGGTTGGGCGGGCCGAACACCGAAGCCTGCGGGGTGTTGATCACCGATCCGCATGCCAGCACCGGGTTGATGCTGCAACTCGGCACGAACTTCGGGTCCTTGAGCATCTCGATCTTCTCGACCAGCAGAGTGGCCGAGGCGATCAGGCCGACGACTCCGGCGATCAGCACCCACCAGGCACTGGCTCGCGGGACCCGCACCTGAGTGCCGGCCTCACTCACGGCTTGGGCGCGGCGGGGGCCGGCGCGGCCGGCGCGGCTGGGGCGCCCGCAGGCGCCTGCAGAGCCGGCACCGGACCGGTGATCTGGGTGATCTTGGCGATCAGCTCATCCGGATTGGCCGGGTTGATGTCCTGACCGTTGAGCCGGATGGTCGGGGTCGCGGTGATCTTGGAGGCCGCCGCCAGACCCTTGACCATGTCCTCGTACTTGCCCTTGTTGATGCACTCCGGCACACCACCGGTGACGCCCGCCTGGCGGGCGGTCTCGATCAGCGACGCGTTATCGGGTCCGGTGCCGGAACCCTCCTGGGGTTGCTGGGCGAACAGCGCCGAGTGAAATCGGACGAAGGCGTCCTTGTTCTCCGCGCCGACGCAATAGGCGGCGTTCGCGGCGCGCGATGAGTACCCGCCGTTGGTCTTGTTGAGGATCGACACCATGTAGTAGTCGACGGCCGCGGCGCCGCTCTCGACGATCTTGTTCAGCGTGCCGCTGAAGGTCTTCTCGAACTCGCGGCAGTGCGGACACTGGAAGTCCTCGTAGATCGACAGCACGGCCTTGGGCTCAGTGCTGTCCGGCTTCTTGATCAGCGCGGCGGAGTCGACCCGGACCGGCTGGGCGTCGCTGGCGCTGACCTTCTCCTTGCCCAGGACGATGTAGAGCACCAATCCGACGGCGAACAGCACCACGACGGCGGTCAAACCGAGCCGGACGGCCAGGTCGCGCTTGCGGGTCTGGGCGTTCAGGTCGTAGCGGGGTGCGCTCTTCTTATTGCTGGCCACGGCTCTGCTGATCCTCGCTGTCGATGGTTTGGGCGCCTCCTAGAGTACCGGCGGCGCTCGTCAGCTCCGTGACAGGTGAGCCCGCAGCGCCGAGATCATCCGGGCGTTGGCGTCGGCGACACCGCCGCCTAGCACGTTGAGATTGAGGAAAGCGTGGGTCATGCCCGGCGCCCGGCGCAGATCGACCTTGACCCCGGCCCCGGCCATCTTGGCGGCGAGTTCTTCGCCCTCGTCGCGCAGCGGGTCGAAACCGGCGGTGGTGACCAGGGCCGGCGGCAACCCGGACAGATCGTCGGCCAGCAGCGGCGACACCAGCGGATCGGTCACCTCCAGACCGGAACCCTGCAGGTAGGAGTCCTGGAACCAGTCCATGTCCGACTTGGTCAGCAGGAAGCCGTCGCCGAACAGGCTGCGCGAGCGGCTCCCACCGCGCATATCGGTGACCGGGTAGATCAGCCATTGCAGGGCCGGCAGCGGATCCCCGGCGTCGCGGGCCATCCGGCTGACCACCGCCGCCAGGCAGCCACCGGCGCTGTCGCCGGCGACCGCGATGCGCTTGGGGTCGGCGCCCAGGCTCTCGGCATTGGCCACCGCCCACCGGTAGGCGGCGTGCGAGTCCTCGGCCGCGGCCGGCGCCGGGTGCTCCGGGGCCAGCCGATAGTCGATAGCCAGGACCTGAACGGCGGCGTCGCGGGCGATGAGCCGGCAGGCCGCGTCATGGGTGTCGAGATCACCGAACACGAACCCGCCGCCGTGGAAGAAGACCACCAGCGGGGGCCGCTCCCCGGCGTCGTGCGGCCGGTAGTGCCGGGCGCCGATCGGACCGGCCGGGCCGGGGATCGTCAGGTCGCGGGTCTCGGCGACCCTGATGTGGGGCTCGTCCAGGCTCGCCGTCAGGGCCCGGTTGTTGATCCGGGTGGTGATCGGATCGCCGGCCACCACCAGACCGTTGATGCCCATCGCCTTCTGGGCGGTCAGCATCATCTGGATGGACGGGTCCAGGGTGTTGCCGTCCAGGGTCACCGCCTTGCCACCGGACATCAGCCGCTTCGCCGGAGCGGGCAACCGGGGAATCAGCTTGACGCCCAAGCGGTTTGCCACGGCCATAGCCCTGTCCTTGACTGTCACGGTCATCTCCTTGATCGGGCGGGTCAGACGGGCCACGCCGAGGGTCGCACGCGCCGCCTGAAATCTATTTCCCGCTGGGTACTATCGTCAGCCGAATCGGTGATCGCAGATCCACCGTAAACACACAGGTAGGTGACATGACACCGGCGGCCGCTATTCCCTCCGTCACGCTCAACGACGACAACACCATTCCGGCTCTGGGGATCACCGTCGCCGGCCTGTCGCCGGCCGAGGCCGAGGCCGCGGTGAGCGCGGCACTTGAGGCCGGCTACCGGCTGATCGACGCCGGGCCGGGCACTGAGGAGGCCGTCGGCCGGGCCGTGGCCGCGTCGGGACTCCCCCGCGCCGAACTGTTCGTCACCACCACGATGAGTGCCGACGAGCAGGGTTTCCAGTCCTCGCAGGAAGCCTGCTCGGGTGCGCTCGAGCGACTCGGTCTGGACTACCTCGATCTCTACCTCGTCAGCTGGCCGGTCGAGGAGAACGGTAAGTACATCGACGCCTGGGGCGGGATCATGAAGTCCAAGGAGGTCGGCCACGTACGGTCGATCGGCGTCGCGAACTTCACCCCCGAGCAGTTGTCGGACCTCATCGACTTGTCGTTCTTCGTCCCCGCGCTGCACCAGATCGAGTTGCACCCGCGGCTGACCCAATCCGATCTGCGGTCAGCGCACGCGTCGCACAACATCGTCACCGAGGCCTACAGCCCACTGGGCACCGGAACGCTTCTGGATAACCCGGCCGTCACCGCGGTGGCCTCCGCGCACGGTAAGTCGGCCGCACAGGCGCTGATCCGGTGGAACCTTCAGTTGGGCAATGTGGTCATTCCGCGTGCCGTCACCGCGGCGCGACTGGCCGAGGACATCGACGTCTTCGATTTCACTCTCACCGACGCCGAGATGGACTCTCTGTCCGCACTCGACGACGGGACCCGTTTCCGGCCGAATCCGGACGCCTGAGAACCGGTCTCCGGTTTTCGCGACCAACCGTCTTCTTTTTCATTAGCGTCCCCTCTGATCCGGGACACATCGAAATAGGGGGCACTCCCAATGCAGGTATCGGCACGTTCGTATCTCACCGCAGGTATCGCGGTCCTCGGCGCGGGCGCCGTCGCGCTGAGCCCTCTCCAGCCGATCTCGGCTCCGACCACGCTGACACCGGCCGTGACCCACTCCATCGGCGTCAACCTTGCCGCCGCGATCGACCCGATCACCCCGATCGTCACGACGATCCAGACCACGATCGCCAACACCACCACACTGCTCTCCGACTGGTTCGCCAACCCGTTCCCCGTCCTGCAGACGATGGTCAACAACTGGCTCTACTACTTCTCCGAACTGCCCGCGATCGGCACGATCATTCAGCAGGTCATCGGCAACATCCCCCGGGCCCTGCAGGCGCCGCTGGATCCGGGCACGATCAGCGATGGTTCGGGGCTTGTCCCGGCGGGGTACGGCAACGGAGACAACATCTCCAACATCCCGGTGACCTCGGTTTCACTCGGGCCGGTGGCCCTTCCGCTCTCTCCGAGGACCGTCTACGGCTTCGTGACCGACGAACTCGGCGCCGGGAGCGCGCTGATACCGGTGCTGAACTTCCTGCAGACCCCGATCAGCGGCGCCCTGCTCGGACTCGTCGGCCCGGTGATCGCACCGTTCGTCGCGCTGGGCAACGGCATCAGTGGCGCGATCGCGGCCATCCAGGCCTCCGACGTCGCCACGGCGATCAACGACCTGATCAACATCCCCACCAACATGATCAACGCGTTCCTCAACGGCGGAGTCAGACTCGATCTCACCAGTGTGCTGAAGTCGGCGCTCCCGCCGTCGGTCAACACCATCGGCTTCAATCTCGGCGGCCTGCTGACCACCTTCACGTCGACGATCCCCAGTGTCGAGGTTCCCGCCGGCAGCGTTCAGGTCGGTGGTGTCGCACTCGACGCACTCGCCATCAATGCCACCGTTCAAATCAATCCGGCACTGCCCGCCGTCACCATCGATGATCCGGGCCTTCCGGTCGGTCTGATCGGAAGCGTGGTCAGCGGCACCCGATCCATCGCCGGCGCGATCAACAACCTGCCCACCCGGGCACCGGCCGCGGCGAAGGCGGCCAGTGCAACCAAGGCGGCGGGCAAGCCGCGCGCGACGGGGGCGCGTCGAGCGGGCTGACCTGACACGGACTTCATCAATCCGGCCAGACTGTTCGCCGAATTCGTTTGGCGTCCGTCTGATCCGGGTCACAACGAAGCCCATTGACTGGAGCTGTCGGCAATACCCCCGCGCTGATACAGGGATTCGCAGCCAACCCGCTGCCCTCGCCCAGCAGTTCCCACCTCGCCGAATTCCCCACCAGCGGGCTGAACTCCATCACTGACGGGAATTGCCCGGTCGGCACTCAGCCGGCCGGGCAGTTTTCCGTTGCACGACGCAATTGCCCGGCTGAATTCTGTTCCACCGCAAGGCCATAGCCGCGAATCACCGCGACGAACGCCACCGCGTACTGGCAGTGGAATGCCGTGTTGGGTGGCATCCACTCCCCTGGCGGCAGGTCACCCTTGTCCTGGTTGGCCTGCCCGTCGACCGCCAGCAGGTTGGCGGGGTCGTTGGCGAACCGTTTGCGTATCGGATCAGGCCAGTCCCGGGCACCCATATCCCAGGCGTAGGCCAACGGGACTATGTGGTCGATCTGCACGGCGGCGCCGACCTGGTTGCCGCGGGTGAACGGAATCGTGGCATTGGTGTACGGGTCGCGCAGCGTTCCTGTGGCGACGGCCTGCGGACAACGCTTCGTTGCGACGTAGGTCTTGTCGATCAGGTCGCGGTTGAGGATGTCGTCGCGGGTGTCGCATCCGTTGCGACCGCCGGGTGCGGTGTTCTCGTCATCCCAGGCGTCACCGAAGGCGGACCGGAGGTAGTCGCCGCGGCGCACCCGTTCGGGCACCGTCGTCACCCCGGCCAGCACATCGGCGCCCGCGACGACCGTGGGCGCCCCGGCAACGGAAACCGATGCCGCTGAACGTTGTTGGGCCAGAACCTGGCCGCAGACGATCACCGCCAGGGCCGCGACAGCGGCCGGCACCAGCAGTCGTTTCACGACTTGTCCAGGAAGTCGATGCGGTCGCTGCCGGTGAACTGCTCGGAGAGCACGGTCAGGCCCGGGTCGTTCGGGTTGACCGGGTACACGTCGTCGCACAGTTCACGCGCCGCCAGGATGACGTCGAGGTGTTCGGCCAGTGACAGGAAACGCAGCGTGCCGGGGCGCCCGGACTGGCTGTGCCCCAGCACATCTCCCTCGCGGCGCTCGGCCAGATCAAGATCGGCGAGCGCGAATCCGTCCAGGGTCGAGGCGACAGCCTTGAGCCGCTCCCCGGCCTTGGACGACTCCGGCATGCGGGTGGCCAGCAGGCACAGGCTGGGATGGGATCCACGGCCGATCCGGCCGCGCAACTGATGCAACTGGCTGATGCCGAAACGGTCGGCATCCATCACCACCATCACGGTCGCGTTGGGCACATCGACGCCGACCTCGATCACGGTGGTGCAGACCAGAACGTCGATCTCACCGGCCCGAAACGCCGCCATCACCGCGTCCTTCTCCTCGGCCGGCAACCGGCCGTGCATGAGCCCGAGCCGCAGACCCGTGAGCGGGCCGTGACGCAGATGCTCGTAGAGATTGATGACCGTGACCGGCGGCGGACCGCCCTGCTGCTCGTCCTTATCGCTCTCATCGATCCGGGAGGCCACCACATAGGCCTGTCGTCCGGCGGCCACCTCCTCGGCCACCCGTTGCCAGGCCCGCTGCAGCCACTGCGGCTTCTCCTCGATGAAGATCGTGTTGGAGGCGATCGGCTGGCGCCCTCGCGGCAGCTCGCGCAGGGTCGAGGTCTCCAGATCACCGAAGACCGTCAGCGCGACGGTGCGCGGTATCGGGGTCGCCGTCATCACAAGCAAGTGCGGCGTAAGACCCTCAGGAGCCTTGGCGCGCAGTCGGTCTCGCTGCTCGACGCCGAAGCGGTGCTGCTCGTCGACGACGACCAGACCCAGCCGGTGGAACTCGACGGCATCCTGCAGTAGCGCGTGGGTGCCGATGACGATGCCGGCCTCACCGGCGGCGACCTCGTCACGCACCTGCTTCTTCTGTGCGGCCGACATCGACCCGGTGAGCAGGGTCACCCGGGTCGCGGAGTCAGCACCGCCGAGTTGGCCGGCCATCGCCAGCGGACCGAGCACGTCGCGAATGGACCGGGCGTGCTGTGCGGCAAGGACTTCGGTGGGCGCCAGCAGCGCGCACTGGTATCCGGCGTCGACCATCTGCAGCATCGCCAGCACCGAGACGATCGTCTTACCGGAGCCGACCTCGCCCTGCAGTAGACGGTTCATCGGTTTGGCCGCGGCCAGTTCGCCGGCGATCACGTCGAGCACCTCATGCTGACCGGCGGTCAACTCGAACGGAAGCTGCGCCAGAAGCCCTGCCCGCAGTCCGTTCGCGCGGCATGGCGCCTCCGGCCCGGATTGGGCGAGTTCGCCGTGCCGGCGGCGGGCCAGCGCCCACTGCATGCCGACGGCCTCGTCGAAGGTCAATCGCTGCCGGGCCCGGTCGCGGTCGGATTCCTTCTCGGCGATGTGGATGGCGCGCAGTGCGGTGTCCTCGGTGACCAGATCATGTTGGGCTAGAAAGGATTCAGGCAGCGGATCGGTGACCGGGTCGAGCACGTTGAGCACCTGGCGGACGCAGGCGTAGATGTCCCAGCTCTGCAGTTTCGCGCTGGCCGGATAGATCGGGAAGAAGTCGCGTTCGAAGGCCGACATGTCGAACTCTCCGTCGGCGGTCTGCGCGGTGGCGGCGATGGTGCGCAGTGACTTGCTGCCACCGAGGCGCCCCGAGGGCGCGTTGAGGATCAGGTAACCAGGATGGGTCAACTGCATGGTGCTCTTGTAGTAGCCGACCTCACCGGACAACATCAGCCGGGTGCCCTCCACGAGAGTCTTCTTGAGGTATTTGGCATTGAAGAAGGTGGCCGTCACCTTGGGGCGCCGGTTGCTCAGCGTGACGACGAGGTACTCCCGCTTCGGCGTCCGGTTGGTCCAGCGCAACTCGGCCTTCTCGATCTCGCCGACGAAGGTGATGTGCTCGCCCTCCTCGGGCAGTTCGTCCTCGTCGCCGCGCACCGTCATGCCCTGGCTGTACTTGCGCGGGTAGTGCCGCAGCAGATCGCCGACGGTGTGGATGCCGAAGACATCCGCCAGTGCGCCGGCGGCTTTCGCACCCAGCACGGGATCAAGCCGGTCGGTCAGAGTCGCCATGTCACTCCACACCGATGAGCAGGACGTCGCCGCGATGGCCGGTGCGGTAGCTGGCGAACTCGGTGCCGGGATGACGCCGGTGCACATGTTCGGCGAGCTGGTCGACGACCGCCAGATCAGCGTCCGCGCCGAGCAGCAGGGTGACGAGTTCTCCACCGGATCCGAGCAGCAGGTCGGTGAGCCGGGTCGCAGCGGCACCGGCATCGGCGGCGACCACCACCACCTCATCGCCGGCGATTCCCAGACCGTTGCCGGGTTCGCAGGGTCCGGCCCAGGTGAGTGCCTTCTCTTCAGCGATCCGCACCGAGCCGTGCCGCGATCCCGCGGCGGCGCGAGCCATCGCGTATCCGTCGTCGACGGCCTGCCGGCTCGGGTCGTGGACGGCCAAGGCGGCCAGACCCTGGGCCATCGACCCGGAGGGCACCGGAACCACGTCGATCCCCCAGCCGATGCCGGCAGTGCAACCGGCGACCAGATCCTCGGCGGCGATGTACCCGTTGGGCAGCACCATCACCTGTGAGGCGCCGGTGTCGACCACCGCCCGCAGCAGTTCGGTGGCGCTGACCCCGTTGGCGGGGTCGACCAGATCGGCGTCCGGGCGCACCACGAACGCGCCCTCGGAACTGAACAGTTCCTCGGCACCGTCGCCGTCGACGACGGCCAGCACCGCCCGCGCGCGAGTCCAGCCCCCGGGTGACACCCGGCCGCCGGCCAGTGCGGAAATCCGGATCCTGCTGACCGATCCGGCGGCCAGGCCGGCCTCGACGGCGGCTCCGGCGTCATCGGTGTGGACGTGAACGGAATGCCGTCCGGCGGCGGTCGCGGCGACGGCCACCGAGTCACCGAGGTCGCGCAGGGCGTGCCGCAGCGTATCCAGCGCAGCCTGATCGCTGGCGCCGACGAGGTACATCACCTCGAACTCAGGACCCTGGTCGACCGCGACGGCCGCCACCGCGGGGTGCGGCGTCTGTGCTGCCGGGTAGTCCCGGCGGTGCGGGGTGTGTCCGGTGACGGTCGCGGTGAGGGTGTCGAGCAGGACCAGCAGTCCGCGACCGCCCGCGTCCACCACGCCGGCCGCGGCGAGGACGTCGAGTTGTTCCGGGGTGTGGTCCAGTGCGGTCGCGGCGGCGTCCCCGGCAGCCGCCAGGACGTCACCGAGTGGAACCTCCCCGGCCTGGTGCTCGACCTCCTCGGCGGCAGCCTGAAGCACCGATACCACGGTCCCGGGCACCAGTTCTCCGCCCATCGCGGCGACCACCCGGGCGACGGCATGCCGCAGTGCGGCGGCGAGCAGTCCGGCGTCGATATCGGCAAGGTCCCGTTGGGCGGCGGCCGAGGCCGTGACGTCGGCCAGCGCTCCCAGGATCTGGGAGAGGATCACCCCGGAGTTGCCGCGTGCGCCGTGCGCCGCCCCCCGGGACAGCGCGGCCGTCGTCCCGGCGAGGTCGCCGGACCCGACGGTTCCGGCCTCGGCGACCGCGGCACGCATGGTGAACAGCATGTTCGTGCCGGTGTCGGCATCTGCCACCGGGAAGACGTTCAGCCGGTTGATCTCGTCGGTACGGGCGATCAGCGCACCCACGGCGGCGTCGGCCCAGTCGTACAGGGCGGAGGAGTCCAGCCGCCGGTCCGGCATCGACACCTCCTGATCAATGGGCACTTCGGCGTCAGCCTAGCCAGATTCGCCGACGCATTGATGCAGGCGATGCCGAGCCCGTGGAGGGGGCATTTTGGCATTCGAATCCCCACGACGGTATTCTGATCGAGTTCCCGGGCCACCCGTCTGTGCGGTTGCTGGCCTAATGAGATTTGAGGAGTTCGTCATGGCTGCCGTCTGCGACGTGTGCGGTAAGGGCCCCGGTTTCGGCAAGCAGGTGTCCCACTCGCACCGCCGGACCAATCGGCGCTGGAATCCGAACATCCAGAGCGTCCGCGCGACCGACCGTCCCGGTGGCAACAAGCATCGCGTGAACGTCTGCACGTCCTGCCTGAAGGCCGGCAAGGTCAGCCGCGGCTAGTTCGCCTCACGGGAGGCGCCAGTCGATCGGTTCGGCGCCCATCCCCTGCAGTAACTCGTTGGCCCGGCTGAACGGGCGCGATCCGAAGAACCCCCGACTCGCCGACAACGGCGACGGATGCGGTGACTCGATGCACGCCGCTCCGTTCAGCCACGGCTTCAGTGTCGAGGCGTCGCGCCCCCACAGAATCGCCACCATCGGCTGATCGCGGGCCGCCAGCGCCTTGATCGCGTATTCGGTGACCGCCTCCCAACCCTTGCCGCGGTGTGAGGCCGGCAATCCGGGCCGCACCGTGAGCACCCTGTTGAGCAGCATCACGCCACGCTGCGACCACGGGCTCAGGTCGCCGTTGGACGGCTGCGGGTACCCGAGGTCGGCGGTGTACTCGGTGAAGATGTTGGACAGGCTGCGCGGTAATGGGCGCACATCCGGCGCGACCGAAAAACTCAGGCCCACCGCATGGCCGGGCGTCGGATAGGGATCCTGGCCGACGATGAGCACCCGCACGGACTCGAAGGGAAAGGTGAACGCACGCAGCACGTTCGGCCCGGCCGGCAGATATCGGTGCCCGTCGGCGATCTCACCGCGCAGGAAATCCCCCATCCCGGCGACCTGATCGGCCACCGGTTGCAGTGCCGTCGCCCAGCCTTCCTCGACCAGGTCGGTAAGGGGCCGCGCCGTCACGCCTGCCCAACCTAGTCGTAGGACTGCCAGCCCGTCGGACCGGTCCACGGCCGGCCGTCGAGGAGAACCTGCGGCGCACCGTCGCGCACCGTCCCGATCACCCGCCAGGTCGGCGGAACCGCATCCGGGAAGCAGGCCACGAGTGCGTGGTCCTCACCGCCGCCGAGCACCAGCGCCCACGGATCGGCGCCGGCCGCCGCAGCCGCTGCGGCGATCGCATCGGCCTCGGGTTGCAGCAGTTCGGAATCGAGGTTCAACTCGACGCCGGATGCGAGGGCGATATGACCCAGGTCGGCCAGCAGACCGTCGGACACATCGGTCATCGCCCGCGCGCCGGCCTTCGCGGCCACGGCACCCTGACCGTAGGGCGGTCGCGGCACCCGATGCAGCTGCCGGATCTCCTCGAAGCCTCCGATTCCCTTGTGCTGCAGGGCGAATCCCGCGGCGGAGCGGCCGAGTTCTCCGGCCATGGCGATCACCGATCCCGGACGCGCGCCCTGGCGGGTGACAGGATCACGCCCTTCCAGATCACCGATCACCGTCACCGACACCACCCATTGCGGACTGGAGACCATGTCACCACCGGCGATCCCGGCACCCATCGCGGCGGCCTCCTGCCACATGCCGTCACTGAGTTCGGCCACCGCAGACACCGAAGTGGACGGAGGTGCGCCGAACCCGACGACGAACGCCGTAACCCGTGCCCCCATCGCCTCGATATCGGCGGCGTTCTGAGCGATCGCCTTGCGGCCGACCTCATCCGGACTCGACCAGTCCAGCCTGAAATGGCTGCCCTCGACGAGCATGTCGGTGCTGACCACCACCCGGCCGTCGGGTGCGGAGATGACTGCGGCATCGTCGCCGGGACCGAGAGTGACGCCGGGCGGTTGGGCGCGGCCGGTGGTGATGGCCCCGATGACGGCGAATTCACCCGCGTCATGCAGTGTGGGACCGGTTCGGTCGGTCATGGATTCAGTCTCCCGGTCGAGTCGCACCCGTCCCGTCAACCATGCCAGGCGCTCCACTGGCGAGCCCTGCCACAACCGGTGCGGTGTCGATCATCGCGACCCCACCGCGCGATGAGCTACACCGCATCGGTGTGACCTGTATAGGTTCGCGCACCAGATCACACCTAGGTAGGGTCCCGTCGGCGAAGACGCAACCCTACGGTCCGCAGAATTGCTAACACAGTTCACACCAATTGCTCGCAATCCGTCTTTTTATCCATCATGGACTGTGATGATTATCCAATGACGGCAACCCAAGCGCCGATGATTGAGGTGCGGCGACTCGCTCGCGACCTGCTGCCCATGGCGTTGGAGATCTCGTCTCAGGCCGCCGAACTGGTCCTCAGCAAAATTCCCGAACTAGCCCCCGCCGGTGGTGTCGAGGCGATCGCCGCAGTCCGGGAGAGCACCGATCAGAACATCGGCGCGGTGTTCTCCACCCTCGCGTTCGGGGTGGACCCGACCACGATCGAACCGCCGGCGGGAACCCAACTCCTGCTGAGCAATCTCGCGTCAGCCGACGGCAATGTCATCGATCTGCTGCGCGGCTACCGCATCGGCCAAGAGCTTCTCTGGCAGATCTGGAGCGATCACGTTTTCGCCGAGATCAGCGACCCCGACCTGTTGCCAGAGGTTCTGCAGATCTTCTCCACCCATTTATTCGCCTACGTCGACCGAATCTGCCAGCGGATCGTTGAGTCCGCGGCGGCGAACGGTTCGAACATCGGTCCGTCGCAACCGGTCGACCGAGCGGAACTGGTGAGTCTTCTGTTGGGGTCGGCGCCGACAGACCTCGGCCAGGCGAGCGCGACATTGAGATACGACTTGACCAGACATCACGTCGCCGTGCTGGTCTCCCCGATCGGCGAGGGCGCCGATGTACGGCAGCAACTCGACCGGTTACTCGCCGCGATACCCGTTCCGGCACTGGCGATTCCGTCCGGCCAGGGCACCTGGTGGGCCTGGTTCGGATTTCCGACGCCACCGAGCAATGAGGATCTCGCAACCATCGCCGGCGTCCGCATGGTCGGGGTGGTCGCCGGAATGGGCGAACCCGCCCAGGGCCGGGAGGGATTCCGGCGTTCACTGGCGCAGGCCCGCGAGGCCGAGCGCGTCGCGCGACTCGGCTCTGCGCCGGCACCCGGGCTCATCCGCTACCGCCATGCCGAGATCGCCGCGATGCTGTGCGCAGACCCGGACCGAGCCCGCGATCTCGCCGCCACCAGACTCGGACGCCTGGCCGACCGGGACGAGACGGGGACACGTCTTCGCGCCACGGTGCGGGCGGTACTGGCACATGGCTACAACCGGGCCCGGGCGGCAGACGAACTGCACGTACACCACAAGACCGTCGCGTACCGCATCAGCCAGGCGGAGGAACTGCTCGGCAAGACGTTGTCCGATGACAGTTTCAGCCTTCAGGTGGCGCTGCTCATCGACCAGACCCTGAACGGACCCTGACCGGGCGAGTCTTGCCATACTTTCGCGGTGTCCACAAATGAGCCGACATCGGCCGACGATCCGCCGCTCACGTTGCTGATCGTCGCTCTTGTGATCGGCGCGATCGCCGTGCTCTCCGTACTGGTGATCTCGGCCATGCGGCACGTACCACCGCCCGCTCCGGTGGCCATCGGAGCCGTGCCGGCGCCCCAGGCGAACTCGCCGGAATGTCGCGCGCTGCTGGCCACGGTGCCTGACCGGCTCGGCGATTTCGAACGCGCCGTCGAGGCGGATCCCGTGCCGCCGGGCGCGGCGGCCTGGCGCGGCACCGGCGACCCGGTGATCCTGCGCTGTGGACTGGACCGGCCTGCCGAGTTCGTGGTGGGTTCGCCGGTTCAGATGGTCGACGATGTGCAGTGGTTCCGGCTCAACGATGCGGGCCTGGCGCGCAGCACCTGGATCAGTGTGGACCGCCCGGTATATGTGGCGCTGACACTGCCGGACGGCTCCGGCTCGGCGCCGATCCAGACGCTGTCCGAGATCATCGCGCGAACCATGCCGGCGATACCGAGTCGGCCCGCGCCGGCGCGCTGATCGGAATCCGCTAGCGCAGTCCGGTGCCGCGCGCGAGCGCGGTCTCCACCATGGTGCCCACCAGGGTGTCGTATTCGATACCGCTGGCCGCCCACATCTGCGGGTACATCGAGATGGTGGTGAACCCGGGCATGGTGTTGATCTCATTGATCACCGGGCCGTGTTCCGTCAGGAAGAAGTCGACCCGGGCCAGTCCCTGGCAGTCCAGCGCATTGAAAGTCTGAATCGCCAACTCGCGCAACCGATCCGCGGTCTCCTCGTCGACCTTGGCCGGCACATCGAGTTCGGCGGCGTCATCGAGGTACTTCGTGTCGAAGTCGTAGAAGGCGTCATCGCGCTCACCGACGGCCACCCGGATCTCGCCGATCGCGCTGGCCTTCACCGAACCGTCCGGGAACTCCAGCACACCGCATTCGACCTCGCGGCCCTCGATGGCGGCTTCGATGATCACCTTGGGGTCGTGCCGGCGTGCCTCGGTGATCGCCGCGGTGAGTTCATCGGCGCTCAGCACCCGGCTCACCCCGATCGATGATCCACCACGCGCGGGTTTGACGAACAGTGGCAGTCCCAGACGCTCTAGGTCCTGCGGCGCCGGTGCGGCCTGGCGCGGCCGCAGCACCACGTAGTCGCCGATCGGCAGGCCGGCGGCACCCATCAGCTTCTTGGAGAACTCCTTGTCCATACCGGCGGCACTGGCGAACACCCCGGCCCCCACATACGGCAGGCCGGCCAGTTCCAGTAGACCCTGGATTGTGCCGTCCTCGCCGTAAGGGCCGTGCAGGATCGGGAACACCACGTCGACGGACGCCAGAATCTCGGCGGCCATCGCCAGCGGAGTGTCGGTGTGCCCGCTCACCTCGGGCAGCGTGCGGTCGCTGATGGCCAGCCGCGACGGGTCGGTGTCCTCTCGTAACCATGAGCCGTCCCGGGTGATGCCGACCGGGATGACCTCGAAACGCTGCGGATCCAGATGTCGCAGGATGCTGCCCGCCGAGACGCAGGAGATTGCATGCTCGGAACTGCGGCCGCCGTAAACGACGGCGACACGGATTCGGGAGCCTTGGGTCACAAGCTAGAGAGGCTACTTCAGGGGTGGTCAGCCCGGCTGAAGCGCAGCCAGCACGTCGGCCACGAGGTCGTCGGTGTCCTCCAGACCGGCCGAGATGCGGGCGAAGCCCGCCGCGACATCGTCGCCCCAGCGGGCTCGGCGGTCCACTGAGGTGTGGATACCGCCGAAACTGGTCGCCGCGACCAGCAGTGCGCTGCGCTGGACCAGTGCGTTCACCGCGGCTGCGTCGGCGAGTTCGACCGACACCAGACCGCCGAACCGTCGCATCTGATCGGCCGCGACCGGATAGGACGGATCGGCGGCCAGGCCCGGGTACCGCACCGACTTCACCGCCGGATGACCGTGCAGTGCGGTGGCCAGACCCCTGGCGTTCTGGCACTGCCGTTCGAACCGCAGCCCGAAGCTGCCGAGACTTCGCAACAGAAGCCAGGTTTCGAAGGCGCCCAGCACCGGTCCGGCCAGGGTTCGCTCGGCCTGCACTGCGGCCATCAGTTCCGGATGACTGCCGGCCACGTAGCCGGCCAGCAGGTCGCTGTGGCCGGCCAGGCTCTTGGTGGCACTGGCCACCACCAGATCGGCGCCCAGGGACAGCGGCTGCTGACCCAAGGGGGTCGCGGCGGTGTTGTCGATCACCAGATGCCCGCCGCGGGCGTGACAGATACCGGCCAGCTTGTGGATGTCGACGACGTCCAACGCCGGGTTCGTCGGCGTCTCGGCGAGCACCACGTCGGCGCCGGCGGCGGCCTCCAGCATCTTTGCGGCGGGGACCTCGCGCACCGTTATCCCGAGCGGGGCAAGGTTTTCGCGCGCATAGCGCCGGGTCTGGTGGTACCCGTCGACGGGAACGACGAGCTCCGAACCGGGCCGGGCCAGCACCCGCAGTGCGGCCGTGACCGCCGCCATGCCGGAACCGAAAATCAATGCGGCGGAAGCGCCTTCGAGGCTTGCCAGAGCTGACTCGAGTTGACGCCAGCCCGGATTGGAGTACCGGCCATAGACGTCGGTCTCGCCGCCCTCGGCCGCGAGATGGAACGTCGAAGCCGGCACCGGACCGCCCACCACCGGCTGCCCCGGAAGCGCCTCTGAGTCAACCGCTTTCACGGTTCTGGTCGAGTCGCCGTAATTCATCACTCACTCCGCTTTCGTGCTGCGGCCGAGCAACAGCGCGACCGCTTCGTCGACGGACAGGCCCCTGTGGCACACCCGGTGCACGGCGTCGGTCAGCGGCATCTCAACGTCATAACTGGATGCCAGCGCCAGGATCGAGGAGCAGGAGGTGACGCCCTCGGCGACATGCCCCTGGGCTGCGTTCATCGCCTCCTCCAGCGTCTGCCCCCTGCCGAGCCGCTGCCCGAAGGTGCGGTTGCGCGAATGCGGCGAGGTGCAGGTGGCCACCAGATCACCGACACCGGCGAGGCCGGCCAGCGTTGTGGTCTTGGCGCCCAGCGCTATTCCCAATCGCATGATCTCGGCCAGACCGCGGGTGATGATCGCCGCAGCGGTGTTCTCCCCCAACCCCACACCGGCCGCCATCCCACAGGCCAGCGCGATGACGTTCTTGCAGGCGCCGCCGATCTCAGTGCCGACCAGGTCGGTGTTGGTGTACGGCCGCAGGTAGCGGGTGCTCAACGACCGTTGCAGCGTCACCGCCCGGCCGGAGTCGGTGCACGCGATGACGGTGGCGGCCGGTTGTTCCTCGCCGATCTCGCTGGCCAGGTTCGGCCCGGAGACCACCCCGATCCGCCCCGGTTCGGCGCCGGTGGTCGCAATGATGACCTGACTCATCCGCATCAGCGTTCCGAGTTCGATGCCCTTGGCGAGGCTGACCAGGGTGGCGTCATCGTCGAGATGATCCCGCCAGTTCTCCAGGTTCGACCTCATCGTCTGCGAGGGCACCGCCAGCAGAACGGTGGTCACCCCGTCCAGGGCAGCCGCGGCGTCGGCGGTCGCGGTGATC
Organism: uncultured Mycobacterium sp.; assembly: GCA_964344085.1. Taxonomy (GTDB): domain Bacteria; phylum Actinomycetota; class Actinomycetes; order Mycobacteriales; family Mycobacteriaceae; genus Mycobacterium. Next base: position 4,210 of record CAYFMA010000020.1, on the reverse strand, counting down.
GCATCCGGCAGCACGACCCGCGGCAGGTAATCCGAGTTGGTGCGCCGGGTGTTGATCTCATCGGCGATCTCCGGGCGGCGCGTCCACAACCGGACCGCATTGCCGGCGTCGGCCAGCACCTTGGCCATCGCGGTACCCCACGCGCCGGCGCCCATCACCGCCGCCGTGCCAACCGACTCGCTCATCCCATCAACCTAATCGCCCCCGGCGCCTTGACCGTCATCGCCGCTGGCAGGATTGGCCCCATGAGCGGCGTGCCCGATGTCGGCCTGATCGTGGCCGTCAAGAGTCTGGCGGCCGCCAAGACCCGACTCTCCCCTCTTTTCCCAGCCGAGGAGCGGCCGGGACTCGTCCTGGCGATGCTGATCGACACGTTGACCGCCGCCCTCGCCGTTCCAGCCGTCAGAACGCTGACCGTCGTCACACCGGATGACACCGCCGCCGCGGCGGTCCGTGAACTGGGTGGCGCTGTGCTGATGGATCCGACCCCGGCGGGACACCCCGACCCGCTCAACAACGCGGTGCTGGCGGCCTGCCACGCGGTTGCGCCCACGACCTCGAATATCGCTGTTCTGCAGGGCGATCTGCCCGCACTGCGCAGTGACGAACTGGCTGAGGCGGTGGAGATGGCGCGGTCCTACGGCCGCAGTTTCGTCACCGACCGCCCTGGCACCGGTACCGCGGCGCTGTTCGGTTTCGGCGTCGCGCCCGGTCCGCTGCTCGGGACCGGCTCGGCTCGACGGCATCGGGATTCCGGCGCGGTGGAACTGACCGGCGACTGGCCCGGGCTGCGCTGCGACATCGATACCCCCGAAGACCTCGCCGAAGCCGGCCGGCTCGGCGTCGGCCCTGCCACCTCCTCATATTGCGCACACCGGACCTGCGCCGGAGGCCGGTGAGGAATGATGAGGACATGACCGAAGCCGAGACCAAGCCCAGGGGAGCTGAGCTCGACGAACGCGCCCCCGAGGCGCCCCCGGCGGCCACCCCGGCGGCCGCTTCCGATGCGTTGCCAGAGGACCGTTACCTCAACCGGGAGTTGGGCTGGCTTGACTTCAACGCCCGCGTTCTGGCGCTGGCGGCCGACACCTCGCTGCCGCTGCTGGAGCGGGCCAAGTTCCTGGCGATCTTCGCCTCGAACCTCGACGAGTTCTACATGGTCCGGGTGGCCGGCCTGAAGCGGCGCGACGAGATGAAGCTGTCGGTGCGGTCGGCCGACGGTCTCACCCCGCGCGAACAGCTGCGCCGCATCGCCGAACGCACCCAGCAGCTGGCCACCCGGCACGCGCAGGTGTTCATGGAATCGGTGCGGCCCGCGCTGGTCAACCACGGAATCGAATTCGTCCGGTGGGACGATCTCGACGAGTCCGAGCGCCCAGCGCTGTCCACCTATTTCAATGATCAGCTTTTCCCGGTGCTGACACCACTGGCCGTCGATCCGGCGCACCCGTTCCCATTCGTCAGCGGTTTGAGCCTGAACCTGGCGATCACCGTGCGGTCACCCGAGGACAGCACCGAGCACTTCGCCCGCGTCAAAGTTCCCGACAACGTCGACCGCTTCATCCGACTCGACACAACCGATGGTGAACGCGAGGTCGTCCGGTTCCTGCCGATGGAGGAACTCATCGGCGCCTTTCTGCCGGCGCTGTTCCCGGGCATGGAGATCGTCGAACGGCACGCATTCCGGATAACCCGCAACGCCGATATGGACGTCGAGGACCGCGACGAGGATCTGCTGCAGGCACTCGAACGCGAACTGGCCCGTCGCCGCTTCGGTCCTCCGGTACGACTGGAGATCTCGAGCAATATGAGCGAGCACATGCTCGGTCTGCTGTTGCGCGAACTCGACGTCGATCCCGGCGATGTGGTGCAGGTTCCCGGCCTGCTGGACCTGAAGTCACTGTGGCAGGTCTACGCCGTCGACCGTCCGGCACTCAAGGAACGCCCGTTCGTTCCGGTGACCAGTCCGGCCTTCGCCGATCGGGAGGGTAAGAGCATTTTCGCCATCCTGCGCGATGGCGACGTCCTGGTGCACCATCCCTACGAGTCGTTCTCGACCAGCGTTCAGCGCTTCATCGAGCAGGCGGCCGCCGACCCGGATGTGCTGGCCATCAAGCAGACGCTGTATCGCACCTCCGGTGATTCACCGATCGTCAATGCGCTCATCGAAGCCGCACACGCCGGCAAGCAGGTGGTCGCACTTGTCGAACTGAAGGCGCGATTCGACGAGCAGGCGAACATAAAGTGGGCCAGGGCTCTGGAAGACGCCGGCGTGCACGTGGTGTACGGCATGGTCGGCCTGAAGACGCACTGTAAGACCTGCCTGGTGGTTCGCCGGGAAGGATCCGCGATCCGTCGCTACTGCCACATCGGAACTGGCAACTACAACCCGAAGACCGCGCGATTGTATGAGGATGTCGGTCTGCTGACCGCGGCGCCGGACATCGGCGCAGACCTCACCGATTTGTTCAACTCGCTGACCGGATATTCGCGCAAGGTGTCCTACCGCAACCTTCTGGTTGCCCCGCACGGCATCCGGAAGGGAATCCTGGAGCGGATCGAACGCGAGATCGCCGCACACCGCTCCGGCGGCAACGGACGCATCCGGGTCAAGGCGAATGCGATCGTCGACGAGCAGGTGATCGACGGCCTTTATCGCGCCTCCCGGGCCGGTGTGCAGGTCGAGGTGGTGGTGCGCGGCATCTGCGCACTGCGACCGGGCGTTCAGGGTTTCTCCGAGAACATCACCGTGCGGTCGATTCTCGGCGAGTTCCTGGAACACTCGCGGGTCATGCACTTCCAGGCCATCGACGAGTTCTGGATCGGAAGTGCCGACATGATGCACCGTAATCTCGATCGCCGCGTCGAGGTGATGGCTCAGGTCAAAGACCGCAGGCTCGCCGGTTATCTGGGTGAGGTCTTCGATTCGGCGTTGCACCCCTCCACGCGATGCTGGGAACTCGGGTCCGACGGCAAGTGGACGGCTTCACCTCAGGATGGCCGCGAAGTCCGGGACCACCAGGTGTGGCTCATGGAAAAGCACCGTCAAGGCTGAGACTGCGGGAGCCGACATAACAGACAAGAGTCGGGCCGACGGCGCCACGGTCGCCGCGGCTGGTGCGGTGTTGTGGCGCCCCGATGGCAAGTCGGGCGAACCTCGGATCGCAGTGATCCACCGGCCGGGATACGACGACTGGTCGATTCCGAAGGGCAAACTCGATCGAGGCGAGACCGCACCGGTGGCGGCGGTTCGGGAGATCTTCGAGGAGACCGGACAACTGGCGCATCTGGGCCGACGGGTGGCGAAGGTTAGCTACCCGATCTCGTCGGGTACCAAGGTGGTGCGGTACTGGGCGGCGCGCAGCCTCGGTGGCGAATTCGAGCCCAATAAAGAGGTCGACAAGCTGCTGTGGCTGCCACCTGCGGAGGCCGCCAAACGGCTGAGCTACCCGCTGGACCGGAAAGTGCTGGCACGCTTCATCAAACGCCCGTTCGACACCCAGACCGTTCTGATCGTCCGGCATGGAACGGCCGGACGAAAGGCACGATACAAAGGCGACGATCGCAAGCGGCCGCTCGACGGCACCGGCCGCAAGCAGGCCAAGTCACTGGTGCCGCAGCTGCTCGCCTTCGGCGGCGACGATATCTACGCTGCCGACCGGGTGCGCTGCAGCCAGACGGTGGAGCCGTTGGCGGATCTACTGGGGGTTCCGATCACCTCGGAACCGAGCCTGACCGAGGAGGCCTACGCGGAGTCGCCGAAGGACGCCCACAAGAGAGTGCTGGAGATCGCGGCGGAGAGCAATACGCCGGTCATCTGCACGCAGGGCAAGGTCATTCCCTATCTGATCGACTGGTGGTGTGCGCGTGATGGCGTCAAGCCCGACAAGTCGCGCAACCGCAAGGGCAGCACCTGGGTGCTGTCACTGGTTGACGGCCGGCTAGTCGCAGCCGACCACATCGCCAGCCCACTTGCGGCCAAATAGACCCAGAGATGAGAAATGCGCCCCGGACCGGAGTCCGGGGCGCATTTCTGCGTTTACGTCTAGCGACGACCGCGCTTGGCGGGAGCCTTCTTGGCGACCTTGCGGGCCGGAGCCTTGCGGACGACCTTCTTGGCGGCAGCCTTCTTGACGGTCTTCTTGGCGACCTTGCGGGCCGGAGCCTTCTTGACGACCTTCTTGGCGGCGGCCTTCTTGACGACCTTCTT
>CAYFMA010000019.1:0-49830 GCA_964344085.1 uncultured Mycobacterium sp. | reverse complement strand
GCCCAAGGGTCGGCCCGCCCTCGATGTACCGCCGCCCTATCTGCCGGCCGAGGACGAGATCGACGAGCGGGTGCGCCACGACCTCGACGCGATGGACCTCGACACCGTCGGTGCCGACGGTCCACGGCTGTTCGCCGTGACGCCCGGCGAGGCCGACCGCGCGCTGCATGCATTCCTCACTGATCGGCTGCCGCTGTTCGGCCGCTACGAGGACGCCATGATGAGTGGCGACTGGGCGATGGCACATTCCCTGCTGTCGGTCCCCCTCAACCTCGGCGTGCTGCACCCACTCGACGCCGTCCACGCAGCCGAACAGCGCTTCCGGGACGGATCGGCGCCGTTGGCCGCCGTCGAGGGCTTCATCCGGCAGATCCTGGGCTGGCGTGAATACATCTGGCAGCTGTACTGGCACTTCGGACCGCAGTACCTGGAGAACAACGCCCTCGGCGCGCACACCCCGCTTCCGGACTGGTGGGTCGGCCTGAACGCCGACGCGGTCGAGGCCGAATGCCTCAGGCAGGCCCTGGCCGGTGTCCGGGATCGCGGCTGGACCCACCACATCCAGCGGCTGATGATCCTCGGCAACCACGCCCTGCAGCGCGGCTATCAGCCGCGGGAGCTCAACGACTGGTTCGCCACGGCCTTCGTCGACGGTTTCGCCTGGGTGATGCCGGCCAATGTGATCGGTATGAGCCAGCACGCCGACGGCGGACGGATGGCCACCAAGCCGTACGCCTCCGGCGGCGCCTACATCAGCAAGATGAGCGACCACTGCCGCAGCTGCCGTTTCGACCCCAAGAAGCGCCTCGGCGACGACGCCTGCCCGTTCACCGCGGGCTACTGGGCCTTCGTCGATCGCCACCAGGGGCTGCTGGCCTCGAACATGCGCACGGCCCGTGCCGTTTCGTCGATGAAACGCCTGGCAGACCTGGGTGCCGTGGTGGAACAGGAACACCGGCGCCAGACGTTCTGAAACGCCCGGGGCCGCTGTGAGCGATATGCCCTGAAAGGCCTGGGTGGCCGCGCTGCGCTATCTTCGAAACGACAGGAAGGTCTGGTGTTGAGAAAGCTCACCCTCGTGATCGCCGGCGCCGTGGCGTCGGGGTCTGCGGCCGCGGCTCTAGGGATGGGGGCCAGCACCGCCGATCCCGGGGGCGGCAATCTCCTCAACGTGGTGGGTGAGCCCTACGCCAAGGCGGTGGCCATCCTGCACGCCCAGGGTGTCCCGACCTCGTTCGGCGGTTCGGTGGGCAGCGACGTTCCGCAGGCCCAGTGCATCGTCAGCAGCCAGAAGGTGCTCGGCAGCCACAAGATGCAGCTCATGCTCGATTGCACCGCGGCCGCCCAACCGCAGGCGCCCCAGGCGCCGGCCAATCCGTCGGGCAGCCAGAGCACGTCGGGCAGCCAGAGCACGTCCGGTAGCCAGAACCCCGACGGAGGAGGCCGACCGACCCCCGGCGCGCCCGGCGTCGTCACGGTCATCCCGACCCGCGTGGGCTGATGCGCGCGCGTCGCTACCCCGACATCGATCCCGGGCCCGTTCAGATACAGGCCCGCAAGGTGAGCTTCGATCCGTCCGACACCCCACTGCACTGGATTCCCGGCCATCCGGTGGCCTCACACCTGAGCAGTCTGCTCAACGTGGTGCTGCCGGCCGCCGAGCGCTGGTTCGTGGCCACCTTCAACGAGGCGCTTCCACTGGTGATGGACCCGCAACTTGCCGAGGACATGCGCGGATTCATCGGCCAGGAGGCGGTCCACGCCGGAACGCACGAGACCATGCTTCAGGACTTCATGATCAACCGGGGCGTGGACCCACAGCCGATCCTCGATCAGGTCAACTACGTCTTCGAGAAGATGCTCGCCCCCAGCACGTCGGATGATCCCCGGCGCCGGTTCAACCATCTCTGCGAACGGCTCTGGCTGATCGCCGCGATCGAGCACTACACGGCCGTCCTCGGCGACTTCGCACTCAACTCGGAATGGGACGAGTTCGACGCCGATCCGACGATGGTCGATCTGTTCCGCTGGCACGGCAGCGAGGAGGTCGAACATCGCTGTGTGGCACACGATGTCGCGACCTACTTCCACGACAGCTACCTCGCCCGGATCCGCGCCATGATGCTGGCGGCCACCACCATGTACAGCTTCTTCGAGCGAGGTGTCTGGTACCTCTGTCGCACCGACCCGGAACTCGACCTGACATGGTGGCGAATGCAGCGGTTGCGCGCCAAGGACTCCGGGCTGGGGCTGCTGCCGACCTACCGCAAGATGTTCGGCAGCAACACGCTCGCATACTTCCGTCCCGGTTATACCCCTGCCGAATTCGGTTCCACCGCGCAGGCCGTCGCCTATCTGGCCACCTCACGTGCGGCGCGGGCCGCCCATTCGTAGATGCTGCTGCACCGACTGCGCCACGACCTGCCCGGCAGGGGCCTGGGGCGACTGCGCTATTCGGGTTTACTCGGATTGGCCGACGTGACCGTGACCGGACTGTGGGCCGTGACCGGGCGGTTGCGCAAGCCGACGGCGCCCCCGCAACGCGACCGCACCCTCACGCTGACCGTCGTCGACCGGAAGGTCGTCGCCCGCGACCAGAACGTGGTGGAGCTCACGCTGGCGGCTTCGGACGGATCCGCGCTGCCCGCCTGGCATCCGGGAGCGCATCTGGACATCGGACTGCCTAGCGGCAGGGTGCGGCAGTACTCGTTGTGCGGCGACCCCGGGACGCGGAACACCTACCGGATAGCGGTGCGGCGCATTCCCGATGGCGGCGGCGGATCCATCGAGGTGCACGACGCGCTTGCGGTCGGATCGACAGTGACCACCAGCGGACCCCGAAACGCCTTCCCGCTCAGCGTTCCCGGCCACGGCTCGCCTTCCCGGCGCATCCGGTTCATCGCCGGCGGCATCGGCATCACCCCGATTCTGCCGATGCTGGCACTGGCTCAGCGGTTGAACCTGGACTGGTCGATGATCTACGTCGGACGAAGCCGGGACAGCATCCCCTTCCTCGATGAGGTGGGCAGCTTCGGCGAGCGAATCGAGATCCGAACCGATGATGTCTCCGGTGTCCCCTCCGTGGATGACCTTCTCGGTGAATGCCTCAGTGGAACAACGGTGTACGTCTGCGGCCCGGCTTCAATGCTGACGCTCATCGGCGAGCGCCTCGCCGGGCGTACGGATGTCGAGTTGCACTTCGAACGGTTCGCCGCCGCGCCGGTGGTCGACGGCGAGGAGTTCACCGTCACCATCGGATCATCCGGCCGCCGGGTCACGGTTCGGGCCGACGAGACCCTGCTCTCGGCATTGCGGAGCGCCGGTGTCGACGCCCCCTACTCCTGCCGGCAGGGTTTTTGCGGCACCTGCCGCGCAAAGGTTATGGAAGGCGTCGTGCAGCACCGGGATGCGTTGCTCACCGAACCGGAGCGGGCGAGCGGCATGATGCTGACCTGCGTCTCCCGGGCCGCAGCCGGCGAGGACCTGCGACTCGACCTCTAGTCCTCGGCTAGTCGTCGTCCCAGGCCGACGCGACCGCACCGGCCACATCGATGATTTTGGCCTGCTGCGATTCCGGGCTGTCGATCTCTTCGGCCACGTGCGCGGCGACGAATCTGCGGATCTCACCGTCGACGTTGCCGATTATCCGGACGATCTCCCCGCGTAGCGACTTCGACGTCACGTGCACGGCGATATCGGACGGCCTTGGCTTGGCGATGTCGATGACGATCATCAGCGGGTCGGCCGCCCGCGCGGTGGCGCGAAGTGCGATCTCTCCATCGACGACGAAACGGGGCCGGTCCAGCCAGAGATCGACCGTCAGTTCGATGACCAGTGGGATGCGCACCGCGAAGGTGATGGTGTCGCCGAGTGTGCGCCGGGCGGTGGGTTGCTCGATCTGGACCCGCGCACTGACCTTCGCCAATCCTCCAGGACCCTGCGACATCGGTCCCACTTCAAAGGACTCGCCGGCGATCTCGGCGAAGGCCGCGGCGACGCGTTCCTCGGTCACGGCGTACTCGAAGAAACGGCGTCCGAACTCCTCGTAGGTTACGAAGTTGTGCTCATGCATCAGGTCCATCAGTCTGACGTGTCCAGGTGGACGGCGGGGCGCGGAGCGGTAACGAATCGGCTCGGGTGGCCGGATTCCACCTCACAGCTCCAGCAGCACCGTCACCGGGCCGTCATTGACAAGCGAAACCTGCATATCGGCGCCGAACGCTCCGGTCGCGACCTCGGCGCCCAATGCCCGCAGGGCCTCGGTGAAGGCGACGACCAGTGGTTCGGCGTCCACGGAGCGCGCAGCGGCGTTCCAGGATGGGCGGCGACCCTTGGCGGTATTGGCGTACAAGGTGAACTGGCTGACCACCAGGATTGGCGCCCCGACGTCCGAGGCCGACTTCTCGTCGTCGAGAATCCTTAGCTGCCATAGCTTTTCGGCCATCCTGCTCGCGATGGCGACGTCATCGGTGTGCGTGACACCCACCAGCGCCAGCAACCCTTGTCCGCTCGGGGCTATCGCCCCGATGACGTCGCCGGCGACCGACACCGATGCCGAGGCGACGCGCTGCAGCAGGACCCGCATATCAGTCGGCGGCGCCGTCAGCCCCGTAACCGACGATGCCCTTTGTCTCCAGGAACTCATGGAAGCCGAATTCGCCCCATTCCCGGCCGTTTCCGCTCTGCTTGTAGCCGCCGAACGGAGCGCTGATGTCCAGGGAGTGGTTGATCGAGATCGTCCCGGCCCGGATCTTGCGGGCCAGCGCGCGCGCCTGGTCGAGATCGGCGCCCGAGACGTATCCGTAGAGGCCGTAGTCGGTGTCGTTGCCGATCTCGACGGCCTGATCGAGATCGTCGTAGCCCAGGATGCAGAGCACCGGGCCGAAGATCTCCTCGCGGGCGATGGTCATGTCGTTGTGGACGTCGGCGAACACCGTCGGCTTGACGTAGTAACCGATATCCAGTCCGTCGGGTCGCCCAAGGCCGCCGGCCACGACGGCGGCACCTTCGTCGATGCCGGTCTGAATCAGGCGCTGAATCTTGTCGAACTGCGCGCGGGACGCCACCGGACCCAGCGCGCTGGCGTCCTCCGGGTCGCCTACCTTCACCTGTTCGGCGGCCGCGCGGGCGATCGTGACGGCTTCGGCCATCCGGGAGTTCGGCACCAGCATGCGCGACGGGGCATTGCAGCTCTGCCCGGAGTTGAGCATCATCGCGACGACGCCGCCGGCGACACTCTGCGCGAACGCGGCGTCGTCGAGCACGATGTTCGGACTCTTACCGCCCAGTTCCTGGGTGACCCGCTTGACCGTCGCGGCGGCATTGCGCGCCACCTCGATACCGGCGCGAGTGGAGCCGGTGAACGACATCATGTCGATGCCGGGGTGGCTCGACAATGCCGCGCCGACGCCGGGGCCGTCACCGTGCACCATGTTGTACACACCGGCCGGAACGCCGGCCGCTTCCATGATCTCGGTGAAGATCTGCCCCGAGAAGGGGGCCACCTCGGACGGCTTGAGGACCATGGTGCAGCCTGCGGCCAATGCGGGAAAGACCTTGCAGGCGATCTGGTTGAGCGGCCAGTTCCACGGGGTGATGAGCCCACAGACTCCGATCGGCTCGCGGACCACCAGGGTGGTTCCCTGTTGCTGTTCGAACGAGAAGTTCTTCAGCACGTCCAGGGCGGTCATCAGGTGTCCGAGCCCCAGTTGGACCTGCGGTCCGGCGGCAAGGGCCGGCGGAGCGCCCATCTCCTCCGTGACAGCCTCGGCGAGGTCGCCGGCACGGCGCTGATATTCGGTCAGCAGTGCCCCCAGCAGATCAAGCCGGTCCTCCTTGCCTGCCTGCGACCAGCTCACGAAGGCCTTGCGCGCGGCCTTCACTGCTCGATCCACGTCAGCCGACCCGCCGATGGCGATCCGGCCGCAGACCTGCTCGGTGGCGGGGTTCTCCACGTCAAGGACCCGCAATTCGGCCGGGTCCACCCACTGTCCGTCGATGTAGAACTTGAGATATTCGCGCATCAACTCATCCTGCCTGATCAGAGCATTTTTGATAAGAGGAATTTCGCGACACGCCGAATTCGGACGTTGCGTTCGTCACAGCTCTTGTCGCATGTGCGAGGAATCACGAAAGTCGTTGATTCGCATAACGAGATGGAAATTGATTCTGGAATTCTGCTGGTAATCAAGATATTTGCTGTTTTCGAGTTGTGCGCTGTTCTCTATTAGGTTGAGACACAACATCGTTGAGCAGGCAAAACGCGATTTGAATTCGAAACACGATCAGCCACTTCGATTTTGGGTTAATCACATTGCTGTTGTTACCGTCGAATTCATGTATGCACTCGCGGCCTTGATGGCGCTGATCGGACAGGTTTCAGGAACGCCCTACATTCCCGGTGGCGATACGCCGGCGGGAACCGACTGCTCGGGCTTGGCTTCCTGGGTCGCCAATGTCGCTTCAGGCAGACCGGCTTTCGGTAGCCGCTTCAACACCGGCAATATCGAAGGCGCGTTGCTTTCGCGTGGATTCCACTACGGATCCGCGCCCAACTCGGTGGTGATCGGATGGAACAGCGGCCACGCGGCCGTGACCCTCCCCGACGGCACGCCGGTGTCCAGCGGCGAAAGCGGATCGGGTGTTCGCGTCGGCGGCGGTGGCGCCTATCAGTCGCAGTTCACTCATCACATGTATCTGACGGTGGACGCCGAGACGAAGCGCACCGATCCGGCTGCGCCGCCGCCGGCAGGGACGGACAGCGTCTCCGGTGACGCGGTCGTCATCGACGTCACGCACCCGGATGCTCCGGCAGACCCGGCGACGCCCGCCGAGGACGCCACCACCATCGCAACCTAATCGGATTGCAGACCGCTCTGTGCGAGCAGCCTGGCGCCGGCCGACCGGGTCGCTGCGGGACGGGCCAGGGCCATCGCGACCGCCGCGGCCAGGACCGCGATAGCCAGCCCGGGCCCCCACCGGGACATCCCGGTCGGCCAGGGCGCCACGTTGCGGAACACGGTGTAACCCAGCATCGCCAGCCCCAGCACCGGGATCACCGCCTCCCAGCGGGACAGGCTCGCGCCCTCGGAGCGGGAGTAGAGCCGTAACGTACCGAGGCAGGCCATGGCGTAAGCCACCAGCAGGACCAGGGTGCCGGCCGCACCGGCGATGGTGAAGACGTCGAACGGCCGCGCCTGCAACACCGTCCACCCCAGCAGTGGCACGACCGCGATCGCAACCGCGCACGCGGTGGCGGCGACGTTGGGGACCCGACGTGACGGGTGGACGGCGGCCAGTGCTGCCGGACCCAAACCGTCACGGCTGAGCGCGAATATCAGCCTGCTGGCCCCGACCAGACTGGCCAGACAACAGGCCGCAGCGCTGAAGGTCGCTCCCATGATGATGGCGTCGCCGACCCAACCGGCGACATAACGCCGGGCCAGATCACCGAACAACGCCGGGGAGTTGGTGAATGCGGCCACCCCGGCGGCGTCGGTGCCGAAGGCCATCATCGCGATCGCGGACATCGCGACGAAGAAGACTCCACCGAGTACGGCGGTGCCCAGGATCGCGCGCGGAATGTCGCGGCGAGGATCGGTGGTCTCCTCGCCGAGTGTGGCCGCGGCTTCGAAGCCGGCGAACGAAAGGAACCCGAAGACCACTCCGAGGAAGAGGTTCGAGGCGCTGGTTCCCGGGGCGATGCTGAACACCGACGCATCGAGGTGATGGCCCCCGGTTCCACTGAGGAGCCTGGCCAGTGTCACGATCGCCACCACGAGAATCAGCACGATCGTCGCGCCCTCGGTCACCAGCAGAACTGCGGTGCCACCGCGGACGTCACGCGTTGCCAGCACCCACATCACCAGCAGCACGGCCCACGCCAGCGGGAAGGGCAGCCAGGCGGGTAACACGCTCGGCGCCAGTGCCTTTCGCGCCAGGTCGGCGAGAAACATGCCCGCCGCGGTCGATGTCACCACCCCGAAGAGCACATAGGTACAGGCATTGAGCCAGCCCGCCACCGCACCGCTACGTGGACCCAGCATCACCCCGACGAAGGCGTAAACGCTGCCGGAGTGACTGAATCGCTGCGAGAGCCGGACGAAGGTGTGGGCGATCAGCAGCACACCGATGGTGGCCAGCAGGAAGGTGATGGGAACCGCCCTGCCGGTGACCGCCGAACTGGCCTGCGGGTTGATGTTGATCGCCATCGACGGCGCCATCAACGCCAGGGAGACCCCGACCGCCGACCACACGGTGAGCCGTCGTGACAGCCGCGGTTCTCGACTCATGGGTTGATCGTGTTCTCGCCGACCTGTCGCCCCCAGACGTATTCGGTCAGCAGCGGCTGGCCGAGATCGACATGGTTGTACGGGGCGATCGAGGCGCCATCGTCGATCACGAGGGCGGGCGCCGGCCAGAAGTCGCGGGTGACCTTCTGCCAGCAGCCGGGCGCGCCGGCAGGGCCGCCGCGGCCGTTCACCCGCGGCAGGTTGTCGGGGTAGACGTAGGGATTCGGGGCGCCGACCAGTTCGGCGCGGTCACGCAGCGAGTAGCCGTCGCCGCCGAAGGCTTCCAGGGCCGCCGGGACGACCTCGGCGGTGTTGCGGATGGTGCAGAAGATCGCCGGGCTATAGGTGTTCAGCAGGCCGGCGGTGGGGATCAGATCCGAGAAAGCCCGGACGAGGTACGGGGCGCCGCGCTCGATCACCCCGGCGCCCGTCCCGGCGAATCCGGCCGAGGCCAGCAGCGCGGCGTCAAGTTCGCCGCGCTGGCTGTTGAGCGTGTGCACCGTGCTCACTGCGTTGTCGACGGCGTCCCAAAGGTCCGGCCCGGCGGCGGTGTAGACCTCGGCCAGTTCGGCTGTCTGACGCAGTTCGCGGCGCAGTCGCGGCAGCCGTTCGGTGACATCGGCAAGGATGACGTTGCCGTTGACCAGTGACTGCCCGAATCTCTTCCCCAACCCGGTCAGCGCCTCCGCGGTGGCCGAGAGGGTGAGATTGAGCCGGACCGGATCGACTTTCTGCGCGAGCCCGGTGACGGTTTCGAAGATCGTCTGGAATTCCGTGCTCACCACGGTCGCGGTGATCACGTCATCGCTTGAAATGCGCTCCGGCAGCGGCGTCTTCGGCGATGACAATGCGAGGTACTTGTTACCGAACACGGTTGAGGCGCTCACATCTGCCCGCACATTGGCGGGAATGGTGCGCAAAAAGTGTGAACCGACCTCGGCGGTCAACCTGGCCTGCGGGGTGCCGCCATCGCGGGTCACCGCTATATCGCTCACCCTGCCGATCGGCACCCCGTTGAACGTCACCTTGGCGCCACGGTCGAGCACCAGTCCTGATCGGCCGGACAACACCGTCAACCTGGTCGTGCGGGAGAACCCGCCCCGGAACTGGATGTAGACGACGGTCGTGATCGCGGCGATGATGACGATGAGCACCAGCCCGAGCAGTCTCCTCGGCTTCTCGTCATAGAAGTTCATCAGACCGTCGAGCGCCTCCTTTCCTCAAACCCGGAGCCGAAACGCCCGCTGGCCCAAAAGCTACCCCGTCCGGTGCGATTGACGCCTGAAACGGCACGACAGCAGTTGGCTGTCGGAATAATGAATTTCACATATCCAGGCTCAATGAGGAGCGCAGAACCATGACCAGCACCGGATTCGACAACGAGGTCGAGGAAACCCAGCGGTATTTCGACAGCCCGCGATTCAAGGAGATCACCCGCCTCTACACCGCTCGTCAGGTCGTCGAGCAGCGCGGGACGATCCCGGTCGATTACACGGTGGCCCGCGACGCAGCCGCAGCCTTCTACTCGCGGTTGCGCGAGCTGTTCGGCCAGAAGAAGTCCATCACCACATTCGGTCCCTATTCGCCGGGTCAGGCCGTGACCATGAAGCGATGCGGGATCGAGGGCATCTACCTGGGCGGCTGGGCCACCTCTGCGAAGGGCTCGCTGGCCGAGGACCCGGGCCCCGACCTCGCCAGCTACCCGTTGAGCCAGGTGCCCGACGAGGCCGCCGGCCTGGTGCGGGCGCTGCTCACAGCTGATCGCAACCAGCAGTTCCTGCGCCTGCAGATGACGGCCGAGCAGCGCGCCGCAACTCCCGAGGTCGACTACCGGCCGTTCATCATCGCCGACGCCGACACCGGGCACGGCGGAGACGCTCACGTGCGCAACCTGATTCGTCGCTTCGTCGAGGTCGGCGTAACCGGCTATCACATCGAGGATCAGCGACCCGGCACCAAGAAGTGCGGACATCAGGGCGGCAAGGTGCTGGTGCCTTCCGACGAGCAGATCAAGCGCCTCAATGCGGCCCGATTCCAACTCGACATCATGAAGGTTCCCGGCATCATCGTGGCACGTACCGATGCCGAGGCCGCCAACCTGCTCGACGGCCGTGCCGACGAGCGGGATCACCCATTCCTCCTGGGCGTCACCAACCTCGATGTGCCGCCGTACAAGTCGTGCTTCCTGGCGATGATGCGCCGGTTCTACGACCAGGGTGTGACCGAACTCAACGGGCACCTGCTCTACGCGCTGCCCAAGGGCGAGTACGACGCGGCAGACGCCTGGCTGGACAGCCATGGCATCACCAAGGTGATCGATGAGGCTGCCGGCGTGTGGAAGAAGGACCGCACGGGTTCACTGGATGTGCTCTTCGACCGGGTGGAGTCCCAGTTCGTCGACGCCTGGCAGGAAGATGCCGGCCTGGACACCTACGGCAACGCCGTAGCCGAAGTGCTGCGGTTCAAGGAGAGCGAGGGCGAAGCCCTGGCGATGAAACCAGCCGAGTGGCTCGAGTTCGCCGGCACAGCCTCGCTGTATGCCGCGGAGAGCAAGGTCCATGAACTGGGTATCGACGTGCCCTGGGACTGTGAGCGCGCCAAGACATCCGAAGGCTACTACCAGGTTCGCGGCGGCATCCCTTATGCCATCGCGAAATCCCTTGCGGCAGCGCCGTTCGCGGACATCCTGTGGATGGAGACCAAGACCGCAGACCTCGCCGAAGCCCGGGAGTTCGCCGAGGCCATCCACGCGGTGTACCCGGACAAGATGATGGCCTACAACCTGTCCCCCTCGTTCAATTGGGACACCACCGGTATGAGCGACGACGAGATGCGCGCCTTCCCCGAAGAGATCGGGAAGATGGGCTTCGTCTTCAACTTCATGACCTACGGCGGCCACCAGATCGACGGCGTGGCCGCTGAGGAGTTCGCCACCGCACTTCGCCAGGACGGCATGCTGGCGCTGGCTCGACTGCAGCGCAAGATGCGGCTGATCGAGTCGCCTTACCGCACGCCGCAGACGCTGGTCGGCGGCCCGCGCAGCGACGCTGCTCTGGCGGCGTCGTCCGGTCGCACCGCGACGACGAAGGCGATGGGTAAGGGGTCCACCCAGGTTCAGCACCTTGTTCAGACCGAGGTGCCCAAGAAGCTGCTGGAGGACTGGCTCGCACTCTGGGGCGAGCATTACAAGCTCGGCGAGCGCCTGCGGGTGCAGCTGCGTCCGCACCGCGCCGGCTCTGATCTCCTGGAACTGGCGATCTTCGGCGACAAGGACGGCGAGAAACTGGCCGATGTGATCTTCGATCCGATCAGGGATCGTCATGAACGCAGCATCCTGACGGTGCGCGATCAGAACACGTTCTCGGCGAAGATGCGCCAGAAGCGGCTCATGACGCTGATTCACCTGTGGCTGGTGCATCGGTTCAAGGCCGACGCGGTGTACTACGTGACGCCTACCGAGGACAACAAGTACCAGACCGAGAAGATGAAGGCGCACGGCATCTTCAGCGGGGTCAACAAGGATGTCGGCGAGATCATCGTTGCAGACGTCAACCAGGACCGGATCGCCGAATTGCTCAATCCGGATCACGCTGCGCTGCAGCGTCTGATCCGCAAGGAGGACTAGAAGGGCGGTGGGTCTGCTGCCCAACGCGCTTCGTTGAGGCTTCGCTCCCAGGCGATACGAGCCAGGCGTTCGGCCGTACGGTTGCGCTTCCGGGCGGGCATCGGCATGCCGCGATCAGGCGCCTCTGCCTCGTCCGGCCAGGGCTCAACCGTCAGTTCGGCTGTCGGTTCAGCCAGTTGCGGGAAGAACAGCGCACCGCCGGGTGCAGTCGTGTAGGCGCGTCCGGACGGTGACGTCCAGATGATGGTGCCGTCCGCGAATTGCTTCTCTCGCCAACCATTCCGACCGCACCAGAAGGTCTTCAGCAGGTGGTGGGGCCGGCACTTCAGTGAAAGGTTCGACGGGTGGGTCAGTCCCCCCATGGCGTACGGAATGGTGTGGTCGATATCGCAGAACTCCGCGGGCCTGTCACAGCCGGGAAAGCGACAACACAGATCGCGGGCCCGAATGAAATCCGCGAGTGCCTCTGAGGGTCGATACCGCGGCTCTGCCACGAGCCGGGCGGCCGGTGTAAGCGGACGCAACCGGGCTCGTGACGCGAGCGCACGTATCGTCTCGGCCGGCACCGCTCCGAAGCCGGGTAGGTATCCGGGTGAAGTGCTGTCTCCGGAGACCGCGGATTCCTCGGCCAGGACGTGGATCACCACCTGGGCCGGCTCGGCGACCGAATCACGTGGCGGGCATTCATCGGATCCGCAATCGCACGGTATCGCCGGGGTGCCCGCGGCCAGTGCCGCCAGTGCGTCGGCTCGGCGCTGCCGTTTCGTCCGGGAGTCATCGCGGCACACCGTGTCCGCCAGCTGATCAAGGCGTCTGTCCAACACCGCGGCATCCGGAGCCCGCACCACACCCCGGAATTCGGCCAATCCATCATGAGAGGGACCGATCTCGACGTGCCGGTCGCCGTCGGAGCTTCGGGCGACCCGCTCGGCAGCCGGATCGACATATCGCACCCACGAATCGACAAGTTCGACGATCCTGTTGCGCGACAGCGCATTCCATCCGGGCGCACCGGCGGCAAGCCGGGCGTCGATCGTTGCGAGCAGCTCAGGGTCGGTGATCAAGCCGGTGCGGAACACCGCTACCGCGATCGTCCGGAAGTCGACCTCACCGCGGGCGAACGACTCCCCGAGTCGCGGCAGCCGCTCGAGGAGTTCCACCCCGTAATTCATCTGCGAGGACGCCCGCGCCCGGGTGATGCCCAACTCGGCGCCGATCTCGGCGGCGACGGCCTCCCAGTTGTCGATGCACCAATTCGTCCGGTCCTCCGGATGAACCTCGGCCATCCGCAGCTGGCACAACCGGCCGCCCGCCAGCAGTCGTCGTGCGGTGGCCACTCGCTCGGCGCGCTGAGCGTCAGCCATCTCGGCCAGTAACACCGCGTCTGATTCGAACATATTTTCGATATTAGGAGGACTCCCCGACCGGCACACCTGACCGGATCACCGAGTTGTGGATAGAAGCCCGACTGTGGATCAGCGCACCACGACGTCGCTCGGCTCCCGCGGCGCACCGAGCATGTCCCGGTGGGATGGTGGACGGCGGTCACCCTCATCGGTGATGCCGTAGCGTTGCGCCAGTTCGGCGCCGATGACGGTATGACCGGACAGCGCACCGAGGTCGGGATCGCGATACAGGGCGTCGATCAACCGGCCGGTGAACGCAGGCGTCTCGGCGTACTCGGCGAACGAGGCGAGAGCGGTGTCATTTCCGCCGAAGGCGCGCCGCATCCGTTCGGTCAGCAGGATCCCCATCCAGATCGAGATCGTCGAGACCTCGGTGCCCCGGAAGTCGACCGCCATATCGGCGGCCATCTTGTCCACACCGGCCTTCTGCGCACCGTATGCCGGGCCGTGCATGTAGCAGACCGAACCGGGCGAGGAGGTGAACGCGATCAATCCGCGGTCAGCACGCAACATCAGCGGGGCCGCGTGCCAGGAAGCCACATAGGCGGAGCGCAGGCCCACATCCAGCACGTCGGCCAGTTCCAGCGGCTTCGCCCAGAACGGCGCCGGATCGGTCAGCCGGTCACTGATCACCGCGGCGTTGTTGACCAGCAGATGCAGGGCTTCGTTCTCGTTCGCCACCCGCGCGAACAACCCGGCGACGGACGCGTCGTCGGAATGGTCGGTCCGCACCGCGACGCCCTCGCCACCGAGGGCCGTCACCGCCTCGGCGTCTACTGCCGAGATCGTCCGGCCAGTCAGATACACGCGCCACCCCGCCGCCCCGAGGGCTTCGGCGATCCCCCGGCCGGCGCCGCGACTCGCTCCGGTGACCACCGCGACGTGTCGATTCGTCATTCCTGCGACGCTAGCTTGTCGGTGGCGGTCCCTAGCCTGACGTTCATGAATTCGGGGGGATGGCTGTCGAGGTTACGTAAGGACAGCGGACAGCGGACGAAGGCGAAGGCGAAGGATCGCGACGACGCGCTGCGCGCGCGGGCAGATCAGCAGAACAGCTGGGCCTCGCGCGGGGACATGCGGGGCGTGTACGGCGCTGAGGGCGCCGCATTGATGCGCACACTGTCGCCGGCGACACCGATCACCCCGCCGGGTGACTCGATCGAAGTCGGCACCGTCGTGCATACCGAAGCAGAACTCGAGGCCATGCTGGAGAAGAAACCACCGTGCTGGCGCTATGCGGTCTTCGTCTCGGTTGCCGTTCAGCGCCGTGATGCGGCCGCGGCCCGAGTGCGCGACACCCGAATGGGATTCTCCAGACCCAGCGGCGAGGTCCTGCGCACCGACTTCGAAACGGGACTCTTCTTCACCGAGCGCCTCGCCGACCTCTCCGGCTTGATCGGGCAGATCGACGATTTCATGCTCAGCCCGGCTTTCCAACAGGCGTTCGGCGATCCGCATGACGAGAACTCCGCCGACGCCGACGGAATCGTCCACGCGGCCGGCCGGCTGATGGACTATCACGAAAGTCTGCTCGCTCTTGCGGAGAAGTCACGCGGCGTGCGGGTTCCGTATAGCTGCAACGATCTCCAGCGCGACTTCGGACTGCTGACCGCCTTGCCGATCGAGGGCTTCAACACCTTCCTCGACGACTTCACCGACCGGATCTCCGAGATGGGTGATGTCGCCCGGTACGCCACCGGCGACGTTCAGCTCGATAACGTCGAACTCGGGGTCACGTGCGATGACGTATTGCTGAGCCGGATCTCGGACAAGCTTCAGCAGCTGGCGAGGTCGGGCTAACAGCGCGCCAGGACGTCGGTCATAGCCTTCTTCTCCTTGGCGGACAGCCACAGTCCGTATGCGGTCTTGACATCGACCTGCCGGGCGACGAAGTCGCACCGGAACGACTCGTTCGGCGGCAGCCATGCCGAGGCGTCACGATAAGCCTTGTCGAAGTTGGCCTTGGGACTCACCGCCAGCAGATTGCGCGGGTCGTTGGCGAAGTCGAGCCGGCGTTGTGGATCCCAGGCCCGTGCGCCCTTGTACCAGGCGTCGGCAAGGGAGACGACGTGGTCGATCTCGATGGTGCTGGAACTCTCGGGTCCGCGAACGAAGTCGATCGTGGTCCCGGAATACGGGTCGATGAGGGTGCCGCTCTGCGCGTAGCAGGTGAACGGCCGCACCACCAGGTTCTGCAGATCGCGGCGCAGGATGTCGTCGCGGGTGTTGCATCCGTTGTGACCGAACTCGACATTGACGTCGTCGCTCCAAGCCTCGCCGAACTGATACCGGCGGAAGTCGGACTCCCGATCCCAGCCGTGCACCTGCAGCGCCTTGAGTTGCTGGCGGGCGAGGTCGTATTTCGGCGTGGGGCCCCGCGCAGGAGGTGACGGCGGCGCGGGCGCACCGCCGGCGGCCGGTTCGGGCGCGCGCCAGGTCGGCGACGGGCTTGAGACGCGGTTGGCACGCTCCTGCCATACCAGAAGCCCGGCCACCGCCCCGATGACCAGGACCGCCAGTACCGAGGCCAGGACACGGCGGCGCCGGCGCGGCGCCTTCGGCTTTGTCACCTGACGGTTCTAGCACCCGCCATCCCGCGGCCGGAATCCTGCACGATCCTCAGGCGCTGACGCCCAACTTCTCCCGCCAGCCGGGGTAGAGCTTGTCGGCGTCGTTCGGGAAGGACTCGAACGCCCGGGCGAATTCCTTGTGCTGCTTGGCCCATTCGATCGGATCGGCCCCGGCCTTCCAGCACTCATAGGCCTGACGCAGCGAAATCGCGCCGGACGCGGCACCGTCGACATGGCCGTAGGAACCACCGCCCGCGGTGTTGATGACATTGCCGTGACCGAGGTTCTCGAAGAATCCGGGCAGTCGCAACGCGTTCATACCGCCGGAGATGATCGGCGTCGTGGGCTTCATGCCGAGCCACTGCTGGAAATAAGCGGGACCCTGGTATTCATCACGCTCGATGATGTAGGCGCAGGCGCGGTCGTCCGCCTCGCCCTCCATCTTTCCGTAGCCCATGGTTCCGACGTGGATGCCGCTGGCGCCCTGCAGACGTGACATCTTGGCCAGCACGTAGGCGGTGTAACCGCGCTTGGCGCTGGGACTGGTGACTGCACCGTGGCCGGCCCGGTGGTAATGCAGGTACTGGTTCGGGAAGTTACGCCGGGCAGTGGTGATCATGCCCGGGCCGCCGACATAGCCGTCGACGAGGAAGGCGACCTTATCGGCATCGGGTCCGAACTGCTCGAGGACGTACTCGCCGCGGGCGATCATCTCGTAGTGATCGTCGGCGGTGATATTCGCCGAGAAGATCTTCGCCTCGCCGGTGGCATCCATGGCGCGGCGCATCGCGTCGGCCACCAGCGGGATGGTCTGCCGCATCGGTGAGAAGGTCTGATTACCCTGCGGCTCATCGTTTTTGATGAAGTCCCCGCCGAGCCAGAACTCGTAGGCCGCCTTAGCGAAGGGCTCCGGACGCAGACCCAGCTTCGGTTTGATGATGGTGCCGCTGATGTAACCGCCGTCCTTGACCGGCCGCCCCAGGATGCGCCAGAGATCTGAGATGTCCTTACTCGGGCCGTCGAAGAGTTGGATGGCGCGCGGCGGGACGAAGAAGTCGTACATCTTGGCGTGCTCGATATCGCCCATGCCCTGGTTGTTGCCGATGCACAGCGTCAGGAACGAGACGATCATCATCCGCCCGTCGGTGATGTTGCGGTCGAACAACTCCAACGGGAAGGCGATCCGCATCTCCTCGGTGGCCTCGTCGATGTGATAGACGAGCGCATCCACGCCGCGGGTGAAGTCGTCGGTGGTGCTGGTCTCCACGTTGGTCCCGGTGGAGGATTCCGCGGCGAAGTGCGCGGCGGCCTCCAGATAGCCGTGACCCGACTTGGGCTTCATCTTGTAAGCGACCAGGATGTGCTTGCCGCCGGTGATGAGATCTTCTTCCCGCAGACTCAGGTCCGCGTAACGTGCGCTCTGATCCATGGTGTTCGTCTCCTTGCCGCGGCATTTGGGGGATGTTCGGACTGTATGCGGAGACCGCCCGCGCGGGAATGGCTTAACTGAAGTTTTTAACGTTGAATTCCTAGCTGATTCTTAAGTGATTGATTAAGTAATGCGATGGCCGGAAAGCCGCCGGAATCGCCGGAAACCTCCGCGTCACCGGGCCTCCCGCTGCTACTTTCCGGTGGCACCCTCGCTGAAAGGATTATCACCGTGAACCGAACCCCACTGCTCGGCGAATGCTCCGCCGAGTTCTTCGGAACAATGGTCCTGATCCTGTTCGGGTGCGGTGTGGTCGCACAGGTCGTCACCGGAGGCACTCCGCTCACCACTGCCCCCGGCGCCACCGGCGACTACAACTCGATCGCCTGGGGTTGGGGTCTCGGTGTGACCATGGGCGTCTACATCGCGGGCCGGCTCAGCGGCGCGCACCTCAATCCCGCCGTGACCATCGCGCTGGCCGCCTTCAAGGGCTTCCCGGTTCGCAAGATCGCGCCGTACGTCGCCGCGCAGGTGGCCGGCGCGTTCGTCGCCGCACTGATCGTCCGATTCAATTACAGCGATCTGATTCACAACGTCGACCCCGACCACACCAAGACTCAGGGCATCTTCTCCACCTCGCCGGATGCCAACGTGTCGATGTACACCGCGTTCACCGATCAGATGATCGGAACCGCGATCCTGGTGGCGGTCATCTTCGCGCTCACCAGTGCGGCGAACAATCCGCCGCTGGCCAACCTGGGACCGGTCGTCATCGGATTCCTGGTGGTAGCCATCGGCCTGGGCTGGGGCGCCAACGCCGGATACGCCATCAACCCTGCTCGCGACTTCGGCCCGCGGCTTGCCTCCTACCTGACCGGTTATGACAACGCCTGGCATTCGGCCAACGGTCCCGAGTTGTACTGGTGGCTCCCGATCGTCGCACCGATCATCGGCGGACTGATCGGGGCCGGACTTTTCGTCTTCTGCATCGAGCGGTTCCTGCCCGCGGCGGTCGTCAACCCGGCGGAGATCGGCGTGGTCGAGCCCACCCCGCTCAAGTGACGCGCCTGGACCGCTTCTTCGATATCACCGCCCGCGGCTCGACCGTGGGCGGTGAAGTCCGTGGTGGACTCGTGACGTTCATCACGATGGCCTATATCCTGGTGCTCAACCCGATCATCCTGTCCGGCTCGAAAGATATTGCCGGACACCAGTTGCCGTTCGGGCAGGTCTCCGCGGTCACCGCACTGACCGCCGGAGTGATGACCATCCTGTTCGGCGTCATCGCGCGCCTTCCGTTCGCGTTCGCCGCCGGTCTCGGCATCAACTCATTCCTGGCCTCGTCGGTAGTGGGTACCGTGACATGGGCCGAAGCCATGGGCCTGGTTGTGATCAACGGTCTGATCATCGTGGCGCTGGCTGCATCGGGTCTGCGCAAGCTCATCTTCGACGCGGTGCCCATGCAGCTGAAGATCGCCATCACCGCCGGAATCGGCTTGTTCATTCTGTTCATCGGTCTGGTCGACGCCGGCTTCGTCTCATCGACCGGACGCCCGGCACCGCCGGTGGGACTCGGCGCGGGCGGGAACGGATCCATCACCACGATCCCGACGGTGATCTTCGTCATCACGTTGTTGCTGACCGGCGTGCTGCTCGCCCGTCGGGTTCGCGGCGGCATCCTCATCGGTCTGGTGACCGGCACCGTGCTGGCCGCCATCGCCGAGGCGGTCTGGCATCTCGGTTCGGCAGTCGACCATCCCGGGGGCTGGACCCTGGCCGTCCCTAAACTCTCCGGGTCCCCGTTCGCACTCCCCGATCTGTCACTCGTCGGAGCGTTCAGCTTCGGAAGTTTCGGACGGATCGGCGCACTGGCCGCAACCATGCTGGTTTTCACGCTGGTGTTCGCCAACTTCTTCGACGCACTGGGCACGTTCACCGGACTGTCCCGGGAGGCCGGACTCGCTGACGCCCAGGGAACGTTCCCTCGTCTGCCCTCCGCACTCATCGTCGAGGGCTTCGGCGCGGTGGCCGGCGGTGCCACCTCCTCGTCGTCCAACACCGTCTTCATCGAATCCGGGTCCGGTATCGGGGAGGGCGCCCGCACCGGACTGGCCAATCTCATCACCGGGACGCTGTTCCTGGCGGCCATGTTCGTCGGACCGCTCGCCTCGATCGTGCCGAGCGAGGTCGCCGCCGCAGCCCTGGTGATCGTGGGCGCGATGATGATGTCGCAGTTGCGGCATATCGACCTCACCGATTTCGGGGTCACGCTCCCCGTCATTCTGACCGTCGCGGTGATGCCCATGACGTACTCGATCGCCAACGGCATCGGCGCCGGCTTCGTCTCCTGGGTGATTCTGCGAGCCGCCACAGGCAGGGGAAGGGACGTCAGCCCGTTGCTGTGGGTGGTCGCCATCGGATTCCTGCTGTATTTCGCTCGTGGCGGAATCGAGTCGCTACTCGGCCTGCGGGGACCGACCGGCACAATGACCCCATGAGCGATTCGAAGATCACCATCACCGCACTCACCGACGGCCCCCTGGAGGTGTCCGGCGACGTCGAGATCCTCGCCGCCGACGGAACGCTGATCAAGGAGACCGACAAGAGCTATCTCTGCCGGTGCGGCCACTCGGCCAAGAAGCCGTTCTGCGACGGCGCCCACAAGAAGGAAGGATTCACCGCTCCCTGAGCGAGGAATCCCCGGTACTACACTGGGTAGAAAGGCCCGGGTATCCGGCTCCTGAATACGTACGAACGGGGAAGTTGGTATGAAGTCAGCGCGGTTGGCTCGTCAGATTACGCTGGTGATCGGCAGTTCGGCGATCGCTGCGATGGGCGTGCTCGCAGGTTGTAGCAGCACTACCAAGGAAGAGCCGAAGACGACCTCGACGCCCGCCTCAACCCCGGCGTCAAGCGCTCCGGCGGTCAGCCCGACCGAGAAGTCGGTGGGCGGCCCGGGCGGTCCCAGTTCCTACTCCCCCACGGTCAAGCCGGTCATTCCGGGCAACGTGTGCACGCACACCTCCAACGGTGTGTGCGATCGCTAGCTGGCACGTTCGACGGGTGTCAGTTACCCGCGTAAAATAGTGGTATGTCGAAAATCGGACGTTTCATCGCAGTTTCCGCCGCTCTGGCCGCTCTGGGTTTTGGAGGCAGCGCGATCGCCTCAGCCGACCCGACCACCACGGGTGGCGCAAACGGGCACGTCGACTCCGACGGCACCCAGGGTGAGATGAAGCCGGCCATGCAGGGTGCCCAGGACGACGACGGTTTCCAGGGCGCATACTCACGCGGGTCCACCTACGTCTGGCCGCAGTACCGCTAGTGCGCGCGCTGTCGGTCAGGTCGCTGGCCGCAGTAGCCGCCTCGGCGGCTGCCGCGGTCGCGCCGTGGGCGGCGGGGGTGGGTCAGGCGGATCCGGCGCCCAGTTGGAACGGCTGGTACAAGATCACCTTCCAGACCGATCAGAAGTCGGGCACCAGCGTCGCCGCCAAGCAGTCCGAGCAGCCCTACACGGTCTGGTACAAGTTCGGTACGGACTGTTCCTCGGGTTCGTGTGTGGCGACGGTGCTCGACGGTCCGACCCCCAAGCAGAACGCCACCCAGAAGACCACGTTCGACTGGACGGGTTCGCAGTGGTCCCGGACTAATTCCTGGCGGTGGGACTGCCCGCTCGGCGACGGCACCATCACCTTCGACCCGGCGAGTTCGGTGACCACCTACACCCCACAACAAGACGGCTCGCTGAAGGGCACTTTCGCGACCAACATCGGCAGCGGAGCCTGCCAGGGCACCGTCTACATCCCCCTGGTCGCGGTCCCCGCCACTCCCTAGATCGGCATCCGGTAGCCGTAGAACTCCTGGTCCTCGTTGTAGCCCCCCTGGCCCGCGCCGAGATGCTCGAAGGACTCAACGAATTCGATCGCCTCGATCCACTTCACCTGCTTGAAGCCGAGTTCGACCTCATCGCGCAGTCGCAACGGAGCCCCGTGTGATTCGTTGAGCGGTTCGCCGTTCATCTCATAAGCCAGGATCGTCAGATCGTGATACATACTCGCGATCGGGTGGCAGTCGTAGTACCGCCCTCCCACCGGACCGTCGGCGAACGAGTAGAACACCACCCATTTGGCGTTGGCGGCCGGCTTGACGAGATCACAGATCGCCCGCATCCGGACACCGCCCCACTTGGCGATACCCGACCATCCCTGGATGCAGAAGTGTTGGGTGATCTGTTCCTGTCGCGGCATCGACCGCAGTTCCTGATAGCTGATCTCGACGGGATTGGCCACCAATCCGTCGACCCGGAGCCGGTAGCCGGCCCAGCCGCCGGCCTTCAGCGCCTCGTAGTTCCCGGACCGGGGCCGCTCACCGTTGGGCCAGAAGTACGGCGAGATGTCCGACTCGTCATAGGTCGCCGTCGGGTTGGTGTCCTCCAGCAGTCCCTTGAGCCAACCGATCGTGAACCGGCCGGCCTTCTGCACGGCCCGGGGATGCTTCGTCGTCAAAGGCGAAGCGACAAGCCAGAATACGGCGACGACGGCCATCCAGACCACATACAGGGCGACTCCGGTCCATGACCGGGTGTCGGTGCCCAACGTCATGTGATTGACGTTGCCGACGAATCCGGTGACGAAGATCATCAGGGTGTGCACGGCGATGAAGATCAGCATCCAGACCAGGACACCGAAATGCAGGGTTCGGGCCACCTGACGGTTCAGCAACCCCGCACCGGTGCCGAATCGGCCGGCGATCGCCGGCGCCTGCAGCAGACCGGTCACCAGTGCCAGTGGCGCGGCGATGAACACGGTGATGAAGTAGGCCAGTAGTTGCAAAGCGTTGTAGGAACTGAATCCCGCGTTCTCCGGAAGCTGCAGTGACAGATACTGCAGTGCCGTCGACAGCGCATTGGGGAACACGTCGAGGGAGTTGGGCACCAACCGCTTCCACTCCCCTGTGCTGAACAACAGGATGAAGAACACAGCGCCATTGACCAGCCACAGCAGATCGAAGCTGAAGTGCCACCAGCGCGCCAGTCCGATCGAGTGCCGGAATCCCGGGATGCCCAGATGCCTCGGCAGCGCGACCGAGTCCTCCTTCGCCGTCCACACCGCGTCGGCGTCGTTGCAGTCACGACGATCAGCGGGCACCGGGCCGCGCAGTCGCATCCACTCGGTGTCCGGCCTGCTGCCGGCGTTGAGGTACAGCCGCGGGTGGTCGGCCAGGATCTGGATGCCCGCCCTGATGATGAACATCATGAAGAGCAGGTTCAGGAAATGCTGCCAGCGCAACCACCACGGGAAGCCGGTGCTGACCGGTTGCACGTACTGCGTGGAGGTGCCCGGGTAGCGGGCGATGAACTCGCGGAACCATTCGTGCGTGGCCATCTCACGGACCACGGCGATCGACAGCACCAGTGCGACGGCTCCGAGCGGGATCAGCCACAGACTGCTGAACCAGCGTCGGCCGATGCGCACCGAGGGCAACTCGGCCCGGGTCTGCTCGATGCCGCCGGCCCAGTCCCGCACGATGATCGGACCACCGTGGGCGCCCTGGTTCGAATAGGGCAAAAGCTCCTTCTCGAGCGGGTCCGGATGCTGTGGAGACATCACTTTCCTTCAGTCGTCGCAACGTCATGCTAGGCCTACCCCGCCGGTGCTACTTTGACGCGGTCACCCACAGACGGGAGGTCGGATCGGATGTCCGAGGTGGACTGGGAGGCACTACGCCGGCAGGCGATTTCCGCGGCGGGACATTCCTACTCCCCATATTCGAGATTTCCGGTCGGCGTCGCCGGGCTGGTCGACGACGGTCGCGTCGTCTGGGGCGCCAACGTCGAGAACGCCTCCTATGGGCTGACACTGTGTGCCGAGTGCTCGATGGTGTCGTCGTTGTACGCCACCGGCGGGGGCCGCCTGATGGCCGCATTCTGCGTCGACGGCAACGGTGATCCGCTGATGCCCTGCGGACGTTGCCGCCAACTGCTCTACGAACACGGCGGACCCGATCTGCTGATCATGACTCCGGAGGGAGTCCAGACCATGGCCCAGATCCTGCCCCAAGCCTTCGGCCCGTGGGATCTCACCGAGAGGAAAGCCGGCAAATGACCGCAAGCGTGCCCGCAGAGAAGGCCGGCAAGGCCGCCTGGGCGATCCTGGCCGCGATGGGGTTCGGCGCCCTGATCGCCCAGATGTTCTCGACGGTGATCGGTCCCGCGCTGCCCACCATCAAGGAGGACCTGGGCCTGAGCCTGTCCGCCCAGACCTGGACCATCACCGCCTACAGCCTGGCCTTCGGTGCCGCACTGGTCGCCGGCGGCCGGATGGGCGACCTTGTCGGCGAGGTCAAGATGATCGTGCTGGGTTTCCTGATCTTCGGCGTGGGCCTGGTGATGTCGGCGATCGCCGTCGGCGGTCCGTTGCTCATCAGTGGCCGCGCCATTCAGGGCATCGGCATCGGCATCTCGGCGCCGGCGACGCTGTCGATCGTGGTGAACTCATTTCCGTTGGCGCAGAGAGGTTTTGCCGTCGGCGTGTGGGGCTTCGCCCATGGATTCGGCCTGCTGCTCGGACCGCTGTTCGCCGCCTGGATGATGGAGATCGCCAGCTGGCGTTGGGTTTTCTGGGTCGCGGTTCCGCTGACCGGTCTGGTGATCGCCGTGACGCTGGCGGCCACCCGCGGATACAGAAGCGTGCTCGCCTCGGGAAGTTACGACTGGCTGGGCCTGATACTCGGGGCCACCGGCATCACCCTGCTCACCTACGGCCTGCAGAACTCGTCGGTGAGTTGGTCGGCGACCGGCACCTGGGGATCCATTGCGCTGGGCATCGTGCTGCTGGCTGTGTTCGGGGTCGTCGAGACCCGGATCACCCACCCCCTGGTCGATTTCTCGCTGTGGAAAGAGCGGCTGTTCTCCGGCGGCTTCTTCGCCGAGAGCGCCGTCGGCTTCGTCTACATCCCGTTCCTGATCTTCATCGGCTCGCTGTACTTCATCAATGTGCTGGGCTACAGCCCCGCCAAGGCGGCCAACGTCATCCTGATCACCACAGGTATCTGCATGGTCTTCGAACCCCCGGCCGGCCGCTGGGTGGACAAGGTCGGCCCGGGCCTGCCCATCGCGGTTTCGCTGCTGATGCAGGCCGTCGCGCTGGCCTGGATGGGGCTGTTCTTCGGCCCCACCACCACGCTGGGCCAGATGGTCGTCCCGTTGCTGATCATGGGAATCGGCGTGGGCATCTCCCTGCCTGCCTGCAACACCGCCGGCATGTCGGCCGTGGACGCCAAACGCGCGGGAATGGGTTCGGGTCTGATGCAGATGACCTTCAACATCCCCGCCGCCCTCGGCGTCGCACTGGTCACCTCCGTCATCGGCACCCTCACCGCCTCGAAAGTCGGGCCGGGTCTGGGCGCGCACACCGAACTGCGGGAGATCGCGGCCGCCTACGCCGATGCCGTCCAGGACGGCGATATGGGCCGCGCCGACAACGCCATCGCCGGCCTTCCACAGGATTCGGTGGACCTGATCAAGCACGCCGTGACCAATGCGGCCTCCGGGGCCATCAGCATCTCCATGCTGGTGCTCTCACTGGTGGCACTGGCGGGCGCGATCTTCGCCTGGCGGACCATCGGGCGCCGGCGCACCCCCGATCACATCGAGATGACGCACGCCGCCCAGGTCTGATCAGAGCTGCAGTGGTTTAAAGCTGCAGGGCGTCGGCGACACTTGCGCGCACCGCGTCGAGGCCGGATTGCGCTGCCGCACGCGCCTTCTCGATGTCGTCGCCGCCGACCGGGACGGTGACCTGCAGGTAGCACTTGAGCTTGGGCTCGGTGCCGCTTGGGCGGACGATCACCCGGGCGCCGTCCAGGGTGAAACGCAGGCCGTCGGTGGGCGGAAGTCCGTCGACTCCCTTCTCAAGGTCGTCGATGCACAGCACCGTGCGCCCTCCCAGCGATGACGGCGGATCTGAACGCAGTCGCGCCATCGCGTCGGCGATCAGCGAGAGATCCGAAACCCGCACCGACAGTTGACTTGTCGCGTACAGGCCGAACTTGCGAGCCAGATCATCCAGCACGTCCTGAGGACCACGGCCCTCGGCCTTGAGGGTGGCCACCATCTCCAGCATCAGCAGTGAGGCGGTGATGCCGTCCTTGTCCTTGACGGCCACCGGATCGCAGCAGTAGCCCAGCGCCTCCTCGTAGCCGAACCGCAGATCCGGAACCTTGGAGATCCACTTGAAGCCGGTCAGCGTGGTGGCATAACCCAGGCCGGCATCGGTGGCGATCCGCTCCAGCAGCGATCCGGAGACGATCGACTGGGCGTAGACGCCCTTGACTGGCGACCCAGAGCGCCGGCCGCGTTCGGCGATCCACCACGCCAGCAGTGCGCCCACTTCGTCACCGGTCAGCATCCGGAAGTCATCGCCGACGCGGATGCCGGCCGCGCTGCGATCGGCATCGGGATCGTTGGCGATGATCACGTCGGCGTGCTGGGCTCGGGCGTCGGCCAGTGCCAGATCCATCGCCCCGGGCTCCTCCGGGTTGGGAAAGCTGACGGTCGGGAACCGCCCGTCAGGCGCGAACTGCGCGGCGACCTTCGTCGGATCGTCGAATCCGGCCCGGCGGACCGCGCGCATGAACACCTCGCCGCCGACACCGTGCATGGCGGTGTAGACCGCCGAGACATGGCGGGGACCGTCGCCGAGCAGGGAAACCGCCCGCGCCACATAGGCATCCAGCACCGAATCGTCCAGAACGGTCACATCACCGGATCGCGGGATTCCCGACATCGCTCCCACCGCTCCGATGCACGCCGAGATCTCCGCGTCCGCGGGCGGCACGATCTGGCTGCCGTCACCGAGGTACACCTTGTAGCCGTTGTCATCCGGCGGGTTGTGCGATGCGGTGACCATCACCCCGGCGTCACAGCCGAGATGGCGGATCGCGAAGGCCAGCACGGGCGTCGGCAGCGCGCTAGGCAGCAGCATCGCCGCGATACCGGCGCCTTCCATGATCTCGGCGGTGTCCCGGGCGAAGACGTCGGAGTTTCGCCGGGCGTCATACCCGATGACAACCTTGGTTCCGCCGTGGGCGTTGAGGTAGGCGGCCAGTCCGGCGGCGGCACGCGCTACGACGACGCGGTTCATCCGATTGCTGCCGGGGCCCAGCCGGCCGCGCAGACCCGCGGTGCCGAATTGCAACGTGCCGTCGAAGGCGTCGGCCAGTTCGGCCTCGGCCGCGGAGTCGCCGGCTTCGGCCCTGCCGATCAAGCCAGTCAGTTCGGCGGCCGTGGCCGGGTCGGGATCCTCGGCCAGCCAGGCCCGGGCGGTCTCCAGCAGCCCCATCGTCAGTAGCCGCCCTCGCCGGCCCCACCGGTGACGATCGCCACCGAGGACGAGGCCCCGATCCGGTCGGCGCCGGCCTTGATCATCGCCCGGGCGTCCTCACGGCTGCGCACGGCGCCAGATGCCTTGACGCCCAACGCATCCCCCACCATCGCCCGCATCAGACCGATGTCATGGGCATTGGCTCCTCCACCCCCGAATCCCGTCGAGGTCTTGACGTAGGCAGCGCCGGTGCGCGCGGCGATCAGACAGGCGACGGCCTTTTGATCGTCGTCGAGCATGCTCGTCTCCAGGATCACCTTCACCGGCTTGGGCCGCGCGGCGCCCACCACACCGAGGATGTCGTCGTAGACCGCCGCCAGGTCGCCGGACAGCAGACCGCCGATGTCGAGCACCATGTCCACCTCGTCGGCGCCCTCGGCCACGGTGATGCGGGCCTCCTCCGCCTTGGCCAGCCGCGTCATCGCACCGAGCGGGAATCCCACCACCGTGCACACCATGACGGTGGAACCGGCCAGCCGCTCGGCTGCGGTCGGCACCCAGCGGGTGTTCACGCACACCGAGGCGAATCTGTGCTCGAGGGCCTCGTCGCACAGTTTCTGGATCGCCGACAGGGTGGCGTCGGGCTTGAGCAGCGTGTGATCGATCCGGCCTGCCAGGTCATCGGCGGCACGCAGCACCGCGGGGATGTCGACGGCATCGGGCGCGGGTCCGAGAGCGGCCACCACCGCCTCATTCGCGCGGTTGAAGATTTTGGAGTAGTCGGCGACATAGGTGTTCATCGGATCTCCTCGGAGTCGATCGGGCGGCGCCTAAGCGCCGAGAAGGGTGGCCTTGAGGTAGTTGAACAGCGCGACACCGGAGTCCTCGCTGTACTTGTGCAACTGCGCCGGAGTGGCGGTCACCTGATCACCGGCCAGCCGGTTGAGCAGGGTCGTGCAGATCATGGCGAACTTCGAGAAGCCCCAGTAGTTGAGATAGCCGGCGATCATCGCGCCCTCCATCTCGATATTGGCCACCCCGTTCTCATGCAGCCACCGCAACCACCCCATCTTGGTCTCCGGTGTCTCCAGACAGATCGCCCCGTCGAGGCGGAACTGCTCGAGGAAGAACTCGTTGCCCGCCACCGTCTTACCCGCCACGATCGGGATGTCCGCGCCGGCATTGGCCTCGATGATCGCGGTGCACGTCGCCTCGGGGAACATCCCGTCGAACCAGTAGTAGCCGGTGCCACCATTGAGCAGCCGGTACGGCTTGAGGTCGGCCATCAGACCTTCCGACGACACCACCACGGTGCCGCCCGGCAGTCCGACCCCGCCACTGGTGCCGACCCGGCACCAGAACACCTCGTCCATCGCCGCGAGGTCCCCGCGCTTGAGCAAGAAGACCATCCGCATGAGTTCCTGCAGCGCGATCGAGGCGCTGGGCATGCCCATCCCGTGCGAGGCGAACAGCACGCCCGCGGTGTACCGGGTGACGAAACGGTCCTCCTTGGGGAAGGCGACGATCTCCGCTCCGTCGTTGAGGTCGCTCCAGCGCTCGGCGAATTCCTTGATGCGGCCGCCCGAACCCGCCATGATCACGGCCTTCACATCCCGCAGTTCGGCCAGAATCGGGTCGGAGGACCCCACGCCGAAGTGGTAGTACACGTCCTCATGGCTGCCGTCGAGCACGCCGTCGAGAAAAGCGTGGTTGATGTTCTCGGTCTTCACGGGAAAAAGGTACGCGCCACGGGGTGGCCCGGGTGCTTAAACCGGGTCGAACGCGGAGACCAACCAGCGGCCGTCGACCTTGTCCAGAGTCACCCTGATGCTCGATGCCGTCGTGGTGGGCGCCGCCTTGGCCGAGGCGATGGTCTGGTCCACGAACACCAGGGCGACGGCGTGTGAGGAGTTGGCCGACACCGAGGCGACCGCGGGAACCTGGGCGGCCGCGGAGGTCTGATTCTCCTTGGCGCCCGGGATGACCTGAGTGTTGATCATCTTGGTGTACTGGTCGAGGAACGCCCCGGTGAGCTTGGAGCGGGCCGCGTTGAGGTCCTGATCGACGGCGGCCGCCCGGTAGGTCAGCATCGCCACCGTCGCCTCGCGGGCGGCCTGGACGGATTCGGTCCGCGCCGTGACCGCATTGCTGTGCCAGACGGTCAGCAACTTCATCGCCCCGGCACCGATACCGAGGAGAACCGCCGCGGCGGGCAGCAGGACATAAGCCGTCCACCGGTACCAGTCGCGCTGCTTTCCGGTTCTGATCATCGGACGAAATCCACCTTCGAGACCTTGGCGACGTCGCCGTCCTTCGTGACGGTCAGCCGCATCCGCCAGTAGCGAGGCTGAGTCTCGGGGACGCCACGGGTGGTCGTCCTGACCGCGATCGCCACCAGCACCTGACCAGACCTGCCGTCGACGGATTCGACCGCCGCTTCATTGACCGTGCCGAACGATTTCGACTCCGCCTTCTTGACCACATCGATGAAGGCGATCGACCGTGCCTTGAAATCGGCGCGGAACTGTCCGGTCGAGGTGTCCAGGATGCGCTGCACATCGGCCTCGGCCCGCACATAGTCGACACTCGTGAGGTTGATCGCGCCCTGTTTTGCGGCTTCCAGGAACTGCTGTCGGGTGCGGTCGGCGGTGTGATCGCGGTAGGCCTGCTGGCCGAACCAGCCGAAGAGGATGGCCAGGAGTACCGACACGGCGATTCCGCCGATCAGCGCCCTCCGGACCGTGACCGGGCGGGCGGCCACCTCGGCGAGGCCGGTCGGGGCCGCCGGCGCCGACGGGTCCTGCTCGGCGAGATCCTCTTCGGGCATATGCACTCCTTGCGTCAACGGCTCAGGCTACCGGCCTCGTAAAGAGGATTCGTGGCCTCTAGGTCAGCAGTAGCACGCCGACCAGGGGCGCCACGTTGAGCAGCAGGGTGCCGATCTTGTAGACGGCCATCCCGCCGTAATGAATGGCGTCGAAGCTCTCCCGGGACAGCTTGAACCAGCGGGTGTGCAACCGGTAGACCCAGTCGTGCGCCGTCACGATCGCGCCGAACCACACCAGCAGAACGACGTAGTTCACGACCAGCGACCAGATCAGGATCGTTCGCAATGCCGACAGGTCGATATCCGCCATCTCGCACGTCCCTTCCGCGCCGACTGTGACAATTCCATTATGCGAACGACCGCAGAGTTGCTTCAGGCGATCTCCTCCGCGCCGATGTTCGACGGCCTCGACGCAGCACACGCCGAAGCCCTCGCCGCTGCGAGCAGGGCGATCTTCGTACCCAACGGTCAGGTGCTCTTCCGGCGCGGCACCCCTTCGACGGGCTTCTACGTGGTGCGCGACGGACGGATGCAACTGTCGGTGTCGAATTCCGAGGGCGTTGTCAGGGTGCTCGAGATCATCAGCCCGGGGGGCGCGTTCGGGCACGGGGTGATGTTCGTCCACGAGCCGTACCCGGTGGACGCCACCGCGTTGGCCGATACGCATCTGGTCTTCGTGCCGTCCACCGCCGTCGACGCGATCCTCGACGAGGATCCGGCGATGGCCCGTCTGATGCTGTCCTCCATCTCCAAACGGCTGCAGGGCAAGATCCAGGAGATCGCCATGATGTCCCTGCAGTCCGCCACCCAGCGCATCGTCGCCTACCTGCTCGGCGCCCTTCCACTCGATGCGGCCCGGGACGGAACGCCGACGGCAGTCGAACTGCCGGCGCGGAAACAGGTTCTGGCCTCCAGCCTCGGAATGACTCCCGAAACCTTCTCCCGAGCCATGCGCTCCCTTTCCGACAAGGGACTGATCAGCGTCGATGGTCCGGTGCTGCGCATTCCCGACGTCGCAGCCCTCGACGATTTCGCCCGCAGCGAGTCGATCCTGTGACGACGGACACATGTCCGGCTTGATTTAGGTCAATGGCGATCTCCTGACCGGTTCGTAGCGTTGGCTCGTCCGCCGAACCGAGGAGATCCTGAATGTTCTGTTACCAGTGCGAGCAGACCGACCGCACCCCGCAGTCCGACCGCCCCAACCTGCTGAACTTCGGTTGCGCGGCGACCAAGGGCAATTGCGGCAAGGACGCCACCACTGCCGCCCTGCAGGATGTCCTCGTCGAGGTGGACCTGGGCATCGGACAGTACGCGCAGAAGCTGCGCGAGTTGGGCGCCGGCGACCCGCGCTACGCCGCGCACGCCGCGTTCGATCTGTTCACCACGCTGACCAACGTCAACTTCAACGCCACCCGATTCATGGCGCTGATCGCCGACGCCGTCGGCGTGCGCGATCAAGCCAAGCAAGCCTATGAGACCGCCGCCCGTGCCGCCGGCCAAGAGCCCGAAACCCTCACCGGCGCAGCGCAGTTCATGCCCGCCAACAAGATCTCCGAGGTTGTCGAGCAGGCCGGGCAGGTGGGCGTCGACGCCGGTGTGGAGGGATTGGGCGCCGATATCGTCGGCCTGCGCAACCTCAACCTCTACGGACTCAAGGGTGTGTGCGCCTATGCCCATCACGCCCATGCCCTGGGCTACCGCAGCGATGAGACCGACGCCGGTATCGAGAACGGTCTGGCTTTCCTCGGCTACGGCCCCACCGAAGCCGATGGTCTGCTGGGGAATGCCATGGAGTTGGGCAATGTCAATTACCAGGTGATGGCGATGCTGGACGGAGCCAACACCGGCAGCTTCGGCGATCCGGTCCCCACCGGAGTCCGGGTGACCCCGGTCGTCGGCAAGGCCGTCCTGGTCTCCGGCCACGATTTGCACGATCTCAACAGGGTCCTGGAGGCGACCGCGGGCACCGGCATCAACGTCTACACCCATGGCGAACTGCTGCCGGCGCACGGCTACCCCGAATTGCACAAGCACAGCCATCTGGCCGGCAACTACGGCGGCGCCTGGCAGGACCAGCAGCGCGACTTCACCTCCTTCCCCGGCCCGATCGTCATGACGTCGAACTGCCTGATCGAGCCGCAGCCGGCGTACCGCAACCGGATCTTCACCATGGGCCCGGTCGGCTGGCCCGGTGTCCGGCATGTGGACGGCGACGATCTGTCCCTGGTGGTCAAGGCCGCCCAGTCCCTGCCCGGATTCACCGAGGAGGTGCCGGCCGAGACCGTGACAACCGGATTCGCCCGCGGCGCTGTTCTGTCGGTGGCCGACAAGGTGATCGAGGCGGTGAAAGCCGGTGACATCTCCCGGTTCCTGCTCATCGGCGGTTGCGACGGCGCCGCCCCCGGCCGCAACTACTACACCGACGTGGCGGAGCACGCTCCCGCCGACACCGTCGTGATGACCCTGGGCTGCAACAAGTACCGGTTCAACACCCATGACTTCGGCGATATCGGCGGCATCCCCCGGCTGCTCGATGTGGGCCAGTGCAACGACAGCTATTCGGCGATCCAGATCGCGCTGGCCCTCGCAGAGGCCTTCGACTGCGGAGTCAACGATCTGCCGCTGAGCCTGTTCGTCTCCTGGTTCGAGCAGAAAGCCGCCGCGGTGCTGCTGACGCTGCTCTCGCTGGGGATCCGCAACATTCGGCTCGGGCCGACGCTGCCGGCCTTCCTCACCCCCGCGGTGGTGGACGTTCTCGTCGACAAGTTCGCGCTCAAGCCCATCGGGGATCCGGCCGAGGACCTGGCCGCCGCGATGGCCGGCGCCTGATGGCGGAGGCGATCGAGATGCAGGCCGAAACCGGCGTGCGGTACGACGTCACGCTCGTCACCTCCGACGGGCAGGAGACGACGTTGGGATGCGATGCCGAGACCACGATCCTGGAGGCCGCCGAGCTGTCCGGCCGGGTGCTGAAGTCCTCCTGTCAGGCCGGCGGCTGTGGCGCCTGTTCGGCATTGTTGACCGGCGGGCGGGTGGAGATGGGCGACCACGACCCCGCCGTCATCGAGGTCCCCGAGGAGCAGGGCGGAATTCTGTTGTGCCGCAGCTATCCCCGGGGCGACTGCCGGGTCGAACTGCCCTACGACAGCACCAAGATCGTGACCGCTCCGCCGACCCGGCACGAGGCGGAGATCACCGGCCTCGAACAGGTGGCGGAGGCGGTCATGCATCTGACCCTGACCCTGCGCCCCGGCGAGGACGGCTCGTCCTCGGCGGACTTCGAGTCCGGGCAGTTCGTCCGGATGATGGTGCCCGGGACAGAATCCCGGCGGGCCTACTCCCCCGCCAACGTCGCCAACTGGGACGGCAACCTTGAGTTCTTCATCAGACTGCTGCCAGGCGGCGTGATGTCGGAGTACCTCCGCAACACCGCGGAAGTCGGCGACGTTCTCACCGTGACCAATGCCGACGGCGAGTTCGGCCTGGTGGAGAACGGACTGCGGCCACGGTGGTTCATCGCCGGCGGCACCGGACTCTCACCACTGTTGTCGATGCTGCGCAGGATGGGCGAATGGGGCGATCCGCAAACCGCGCGACTGTTCCTCGGAGTCACCCGCATAGGCGAGGTCTTCGCTCAGGATGAGATCGCCGCACTCACCGACATCCTGCCCGATTTCGCCGCGGAGACCGTCGTGTGGCATCCGGATCCCGATTGGGCCGGCGCGACCGGCAATCCCGTCGATCTCGCCGCCGCGGAGATCGCGATGCTCGACGGCGAGGAGATGCCCGACGTCTATGTCTGCGGCCCGCCGCCGATGATCGATGCCGCGTTCATCGCGCTCACCGCGGCGGGTGTCCCCACCGATCAGATTCACGCGGAGCGGTTCTCCGCGGTCAACTAGCCGCCGAGGAACTCCGAGAGGGTGTGCGGCCCATCGGGATCGCTGGCCGCACGCCGTTCGGCGAGATCCGATTCGGCACGCTCGACACATTCGCGGACCCCGGGATCGCTGTCGGCGCCGAAGATCGCGATCAGCCGCTCGCCCGCGGCGACCGATTCGGTGAGCCGGCCCGCCAAGGCGAGGTGATCGCCGAGGTTGACCATCCCGCCGGAGACCGCACCCCGGATGACCGGACGCTGGTCCTCACCGAACAGTTCGACGAGTTTCTGCCCGGTCTCGATCGCACCCGGGAGATCGCCGTCGGTGGCCTGGTCGATGGCGAGATTTCGCAACCCCTGCGCCACCGCCTCGCGGACGTCCGGGCTCGGGTCCGCACCGTACTTCGCCAGCAGCAGCCGTCCGGCGTTGATGGCTCCGGCGATATCCCCCGCGCGGGCCCGATGCAACGCGAGATTGTGCAATCCGCGGACCAGATCGAGAGTCACATCGGGATCGGACTCGTGAATGAACACGGTGGCGAGCCGCTCACCGGCTCGCACCGCGGATGCCGCGTCGTCGTTGTCGAGCAGCGCGATCGCGACCGAGACGAAACCCGATGACACGGCTCGGCGAATCATCACGTCGGGGTCGGAGCCGTAGGAGCCGCTGGCCAACCGCTCCAGCGCATCCAAAGCACCCGCGCCGTCGCCGATCTCGGCCCGGTCTGACGCCAGCGTCACCAGGCAGCGCACGAAGTCGAGCCGATCGTTGTCAGACATGCCGGCGGTAGCCCTCAGACAGGGGCCCCTGAGGCCGGCATGAACTCTTCATGCGCAGATTATGCGGCACCCGGCGGGCCCCAGTCAGCAACGTTCCGGATCCATCTGCGCACGTTTGGCCAGCGCCAACTCCCGGATCCTGGC
The DNA here is from genome assembly GCA_964344085.1 of uncultured Mycobacterium sp. Lineage (GTDB taxonomy): Bacteria > Actinomycetota > Actinomycetes > Mycobacteriales > Mycobacteriaceae > Mycobacterium. The sequence continues at coordinate 15,552 of CAYFMA010000019.1, read as the reverse complement.
GAGATCGGAGTCGGTGTAGACCCCGTTGACACCGGAGATGGCGGCGAGCTTCATGCCGTGCTTCAGCCCGAGGCGGTAGATCTCCTTGACCTTCTCCCATTCGATGTTGCGGCCGATGGTGAACGTCTCGTAGCGACCCTCGAGCGCCAGAACGATGGTCTCCGCCAGACACGCGTAGGCGATTCCCTTCGGCAGGCCGATTCCCTTCATCTGCGGATCGCCGGGCAGCTCGATCTCCCCGGACTCGATGACCAGCACATCGGGCCTTTTGGCGACGTCTTCTGCCGACAGGTCCAGTGGCCGTGCCACATCGGTGATGACCGCACCCGGCTTGACCTTCATGATGTCGAGCACCTTCTTGCCGGCCCCCGAGGTGGCTGTGACGATGACGTCCATGTCGGCGATGTGCTCGTCAGCGTCGGCACCCACGTGGACCCTCGCCCGCGGGTGCTCCCGCTCGATATCGGCCTTCAGCGCCAGCAGCTTGGCCGGTTCGATGGAGACCAGCCACAACTCGTCAGCAGCCATCGCGAGCAGTCGCGCACAGACCGAACCGATGGCGCCGGTCGCGCCGACCACCATCGCCTTGCCCTTGATATGCCCGTTCTTGTCCACTTCGGCGATGCCGAGCCTGCGGACCGCATCGTGGGCGGCCCACAGCGCGCCCGAGGCGCTATAGGAGTTGCCCGTGGTGATCGGCAGCGGGGCGCGCTTGGCCACCGTGACGCCTGCGTCGCCGACGACCTTGGTGAATGCGCCGAGGCCCATGATCTGAGCGCCCATCTTCTGTGCCATGTCAGCCGCGGCGAGCAGGCGCGAGTAGGTGAACTCCGGGTCGTGCGCCATCAGTTCCTTGGGAGTGCCGCCGACGGTGATGAGCCAGCCTTCGACCTCAGCACCCGTCGGCGACGTGATACCGGTGACGTGGCTGTAGACGAAGGGCGGCGCGTGCGCCATCAGCTTCTCCACACCATCCATGAAGATTCCCGGCGCCACGTCGGCGACGGCATCGAGCGCCTTCACATTCCGGAAGTACTCCTGGGACAACGGGTGGATGACGAAGGCGAAACGGGACTTCCGCCTGAAGCCGCTCGGGTAGAGGATCCTCGGTTCGAGCTCGGCCGCCTGGATCATGTCGAGCAGGTCGTCGTCGGTGAGTCGGGTCTCCTCGGTTTGGCCGGCCACCAGCATCAGCGCCTCAAGTGTGGCCTCGTTGACCACCACCTCGTCGAACGGCTGCGGCACATCGTCGAGGATCAGGTCCACGCCTCGCTCCCGCAGGCTGTTCAGCCGTTCGGCACCGATGGACGTCGAGATGAGGGTCTTGCCCCTCAGGTCGTCCAATTCGAACTGGGCGAGTTCCCGGAAGGTGGCCACCACGACGTCGCAGTTCTGCAGGGCCTTGCGGACCCTGGAATCGATGACCTTGCGGGCCGGGGCGGTAGCCGCCGACACCATCGCGGAGGGGATTCGCTCGACGATCCAACCTGAGGCCGACACGACGCGCTCAAACACCTCGAACGGAGTGCGGATGTCGGCAACGCCGTACTCCACCGCCGGGTCGGCGAAGAACAGGTTCTGTGTGCTCTCCGAGAGCACCCTCGTGGAGCGGTAGTGGTTGCGTCCGCCGAGAACAACCACTCGCGCGTTGGAGAAGTATCCGGGCATCTCACCGGCAAGATGCCGAATGGTCCACTCCTGCAGGACGTTACGCAACCGGTGGCCGTCGGTCACAAATGCTCCGGTGGTCGCATCCGCGGCCTTCCGGAGCTTGCTGGGATTGCCCTTGCATGTTCCGGCCACCTCAGCGTCGTGGACTCCGCTGATCCCGATGGCCGCGGCCTCCCCCGACCATCTCTGCAACTCCTTCTTCGCTCGCTTGACGCTTCCACCGGTGCCCACTCTGACGATCCGGAAGTCTTGGCCCAGAAACTTCACGGACTGGTCGTAGTCCCGCCCGGGGTCGCTCAGGCTGATGTTGACGATCAGTGACTGCTTGTGCTTCGGCATGGGATCTCTCGTCAGACCATCGCCTTGGAGTCGAACTCCGGGTGGGCCGCCATGAAGTCGAGCAGCTTGTCGGCGTAATCGCGGAAACGGGGGCATGAGACCCCGGTGCCTTCGAGGTCTGCGACGGTGTGCTCCGTACCGTAGGTGGTAGGGAAGGCGAAATAGTCCAGGGTCTCCGCGGGAAGTCCGGTGAGCAGTTCCATCCCGGGGACGGTGTCGAGCAGTCCACGCACAACCGATACCGGAATGGGCAGCCAGACGAGCTTTCGGCCGAGGTGCTTGCCGAAGATCTCGGCAACCTCGCGAGCCGATGGCGGATCGGGGTCGGTCAACTGGTAGGTCTTGCCCTCGGAGCGGTCGAGAACGCTCAGCGCGTCCATCGCCGCGATGACGTAGTCGCGCGGGACCAGCGATGCCTTGACCGATTTGTCGACGTTGGGCAAAAACGTCGCGCCGGGCAGCCGCTTCATGTAGGTGGCGACGAAGTAGGGCCCGTCATACTTCTGGGTCTCACCGGTCCGCGAATCCCCCACCACGATGCCGGGGCGATAGATGGTCGCCGGCAGCCCGTCCGCGATCGCCGCGCGCACCAGTTTCTCGGCTTCGTATTTGGTTTCCTCGTAATGGTTTTGGAAGTCCTGCCCCTCTTCGAGCATGTCCTCGGTGAATTCACCGTCATAGCGCCCGGAGACATAACAGGTGCTGACGTACTGCAGCCGGCGGAAGTTCGACCGCTCCCGGCAGAACTGAAGGACGTTGCCGGTGCCGGTGATGTTGACCAGCTTGGCGATGTCTTCAGGTACGGCAAGGTCGTAGACCGCCGCCAGGTGCCAGACCTCATTGACCTGGTTCAGATTTTTCGGGTCCACCGCGGCCGAATCCGAAAGCCCGAGGCCAGGCTTCGTGATGTCACCCTCGACGAGTTGCACCCGGTCCACGGTGTGCGGATGGGCAGCCTGAATCTCAGCCAGCTTGGCCTTCGCGGCATCCATATGCCTCGCCTGCACCACGCAGATGACGCCGGTCCCTTCCCGCTTGGCGAGGATCCCGGGAAGCAGGGCCGACCCGAGGAACCCGGGGAACCCGGTCATCAACACTGAACTCATGGGCGTCATGCTTCCAGAAGACGCGACCGTGCGCGTCGAGGATGCGCGTGAGCGCACCCCCGGCGACAGCTCGATTCAGATGGTGACTACTTGGCGGCCTTGACGGCCCGAGCGGCGCGCGGAGCCTTCGCCGCCTTGGCGGCGGCAGGCTTGGCGGCCGCGGCGTGACTGCCGACCGCTGCGGCCGAACGCGCCGCCCGTGCGGGCACGGCGGCTGCCGTGGGGGCCGTTGTGCCCAGCGCGCTCGCGATCGTCCATACCGCGGCCTGGGTGGCGGTCCGCAGGCTCGGCACGAAGTTGCCCACGATGTCCCCCGGCTCGATGATCGGACCGGTCTGGATGCCGGCCCCAAGAAGGAGGTTCAGCCCCAGGCCGGGCAGTCCGGACGGGCCGAGCCAGCCGGCGACTCCCGCGTTCCAGGCGCCCTCGAAATTCAGCGCGAGCAGGTTGCTGATCACGGCGGAGCTGACCTGAGACACCTTCTCGGTAGTCAGCGCAACGCTGCCCGCCGCCGCGCCGGCGAAGGTGGTGACGATCTGCGGCAGCGCGGCCACCACCGCGCCGAGCCGGGTCACGATGTTCTGCACGATGTAGGTGCCGGTGTTGACCAGAGCGTTCGCCGCCGACTGGATCGGGGAGACGACGGCGCTGACGAGCACGTTGAACGCCTCGCTGAACTGTCCGGCCAACGCCAGCTGGGCGGCGTTCACCAGGGCCTGGGGGAAGTTCCAGAGCCCGTCGGTCAGCGAAATGCCGGCTGAGATCAAGCCGCTGAGGCCGATGTTGAGGTAGTCGGCGACATTGGTCTCCAGCTGGCGGATCACCGGGCTGGCGTCGTTGATGTTCTGCGGAATCTCACCGACGCTGTTGTAGAAGCCCAGCGCAGTCTGGTTGTAGAGCTGATAGTTGAGGGCGTCACCGCCGGACTGATCCATCCCCGCGTACGGCCAGTTGGCTTCGCCCGCGCCGGGGGTCGGGGCATCGCCACCGTTGTAGTAGCCGGCGAGGACGTAGGTCTGGGCCATCTGCGCGGTGCCGAGCAGCGCGGCGAAGGGGCTGTTGAACGCAGCCAGCGCGAACGGTGCGCTCATCGGGGCCAGGCCCGGCACGGCGAGGTTGCCCGGCGTGACGGGGGCGATCAAGGCGGCTGCTCCGACAACTGCGGCCGTGCCCGCGATGAGGTGCGAGCGAACTGAGATCTGCATAGTTTCCCTTCCCTGGTGCCACCCCGACTTGGCGGCAAACCGTCTGCAACATACCTGAGAGGACGCTTAATCGGGAGGCACCGATCGGTGGACAGCCCGTGTCGACCCGTCGGGGTCCGATCGGGGGACGACGGGCCGGGCGGCAGCAGGTCACAGTGAGCACCATGACCACGACCACCGTCCGGCGCGCAGAGGGACTCCTCGTCGGCACGCTGAGCCTGGTGGTGCTGACCGTCGCCGTCCTGCAGACGGCCGTCGTCCCGGTTCTCACCGTCATCGGAACCCAGTTGGGCGCCTCCACCGTCAACGTCAGTTGGGTGCTGACGGCGAACCTCCTGGCCGCGGCGGCGAGCACCCCGTTGATCGGCCGTCTGGCGGATTTGCGGAGCAAGAAGCGCGTGCTGCTGACCGTGCTGAGCCTGGTGCTGGCCGGCTCGGTTCTGGCCGCGGTCACCGCGTCGCTGCCGCTGCTGATCGTGGCCAGGGTCCTGCAGGGAGCGTCCTTCGCGCTGTATCCGGTGAGCGTGGCGGTACTGCGTGATGAGGTCCCGCCTGATCGCCTGGTGCGCTCGATGGCGCTGCTGTCGGCGATGCTCGGCCTCGGCGGCGGACTTGGCCTGGTGGTCACCGGCTTGCTGATGAGGGACGCGGCCGACTACCACCGGGTGTTCTGGTTGACCACGGCGTTGTCATGCGTCATCACAGTCGCGGTGGCAATCGTTGTACCCAAACGTGATCGACAGTCCCGCGGCACCGTCGACTGGGGCGGCGCATTCGGATTGGCCATAGGACTGTCGACACTGCTCCTGGCGCTCACCGAGTCGAGCCGATGGGGCTGGACCTCGCCGCGCACCATCGGCCTGGCCACCCTCGGCCTCGCGGTGCTGCGGATCTGGTGGTGGTGGGAACAACGCTGCCCGCAGCCGCTGGTGTCAACCGAGATGCTGGCCCGCCGGCCCATCCTCCTGACAAATATCGCCACGCTCCTGGTGGGCATGGGGTTGTATTTCGTCTTTCTCGGCCTGACCGATTGGGTCGAGACACCTACCGCCAGTGGATACGGATTCGGCGCCAGCGTTCTCGATGCCAGCCTGGTTTTCCTGCTACCGGGGGCGATCGCCGCATCGGTGACAGCGGTGGTCAGCGGCCGCTACATCGAGAGATTCGGAGCCCGCACGATCGGCATGGCCGGCGGAGTGGCCGGGGTGCTGGGTTTCGTACTGCTGGCCACGTTGCATGCCACCCGGTGGGAGGTGATCGCCGCCTATCTACTGGCCAATGCCTACATCAGCCTGGCCTACGGCGCGCTTCCCGTTCTGGTGGTCGGCGAGGTCGAGGCCGGCGAAACCGCCGTCGCCACCAGCATGAACGCCATCGCCCGCACCGTCGGCAGCGCCATCGGCGCAGCCCTGGTGGGGGTGCTGTTGAGTCCCGCATCCAAAGGCGGCTACATCGCCGAGAAGGACTACATCATCCTGTTCGTTCTCGGCGCCCTATCCGCGCTCGGCGCGGTGCTGTTCGTCCGGGCTACAGCCCCGCCTCGGCGGGCGCCGGCGCCGGACTGACCGCCAGGATCGAGTCACCGGCGGCGATACGTCCCTCCGCAGTCGGATCGACGGACCCGAACTTCTTGGCGTTGAGCACGATGATCGGGGTCACCAATGGATAGCCCGCCGCCTCGATCACCTGGCGATCGAATGTCACCAAAGGCGTTCCCGCAGTGACCTTCTGCCCCTTTGTGACATGCACCGTGAATCCTTCTCCCTTGAGCTGGACGGTGTCGATGCCGATATGGATGAGCAGTTCGACGCCGCCGTCCAGGACGAGACCGAAGGCGTGGCCCGATGCCGGCGCCGCGACGACCATCCCGTTGCCCGGGGAGTAGGCGGTGTTACCGGAGGGCAGCACCGCGATGCCCGGCCCCATGGTGCCCTTGCTGAACACCGGATCGGGCACCTCGTCGAGTGGAACCACGGTGCCGTCCAGGGGCGAATCGATCTCGGTCACCACGCCGGCATCTCCGGCCGCTTTGGTGGCGGCCGCGGCGATCAACGTGCTCGCGCTCGCACCTGCCATCGGACCCTCGAGATCGGCGACCGGAACCTCCGCCGCTTCGACTTCAGCAGCCTGCTCCGGTGAGCGATAGCCGGAGATCACCACCAGGATCATGGCGGTGAAGAAGGCGGCCAGTACGGCCACCGCGTACAACGCCATGCTGTTGAAGGCCGGAATGGTCAGCAGTGAGGTGAACACGAAGGCACTCGTCTTCACACCGCCGCCGATGCCGATGATCAGGCCGCCGACGAAACAGCCCACCAGCATCCGTGGGTAGATCCGTTTGAACCGTAGGTGGATGCCGTACAACGAGGGTTCGGAGATACCGCCGAGCAGACCCGCGGCGAGCGCGCCGATCGCGGTCTGCCGCATCTGACGGTCGCGCTCCCGCCAGGCCAGGAACAGCACGCCGGCGGTGGCGCCGAAGCAGGCGAAGTTCCACGCGCCCATCGGACCCTGGATGTAGTCATAGCCCAGGGTCTGGATGTTGAGCAGCATGATGGCGTTGATCGGCCAGTGCAGACCCAACGGCACCATGAACGGGTAGGCCAGCGGGATCAGGATGGCGAAGATGAACGGCGAGAAGTCGTTGATGCTCTTGAGCACGTGGGCCAGACCAGCACCGGTGTAGACACCGATCGGGCCGATCAGGAACGCGGTCAGCGGGATCATGATGAGCATCGACAGGAACGGCACGAAGATCAACTGCACGTTCTCCGGGATGATCCGCTTGAGGAACTTGTAGAGCGGACCGAGCACAGCGGCCATCAGCAGCGGCGGGAACACCTGTGAGCTGTAATTGAAGATCGTCAGCGGCAGCCCGAAGATGTGCACGACGTCGATCTCGGATCCGAACACCGCTTTCTTCTCGGTGAAATCCTTCAAAGCCGAGAATCCGGGCAGCATGACCACGGCCATGATGGCGAACCCGACCCAGGGATCGGCGTCGAGCTTCTTCGAGGCGTTGTAAGCGACCATCAGCGGCAGGAAGACGAACACGCTCTGCCAGCACAGGTTGACGAACTGCCACGACGGCGGCAGATCGGTGCGGGGGTCGGCCCAGTTGGGGATCACCTTCAGCGTGCTCATCAGAGCCATGAAGGTGATGAACAGCGACGCACCGAGCAGGGCACCGAGGATGGGGCGGAACGAATCGGAGAGGAACTCGAAGAATGAGTCGAGCCAGGCGAATTTTCCGCGCGGACCCTTGGCGCGGGCGGCGGCCTTCACCGCCGCCGCGTCGACGGCTCCGGTGCGCGCCATCTCCGGTAACGCCATGATGTCGTTGTAGACACTCTGCACCGCCCCGCCGATGACCACCTGGTAGCGGTTGCCGGCCTGCGGCACGGCGCCCATCACACCTGAGACCGCCTCGATGTCGGACTGCTTGACCCCGGAGGCATCGCGTAGCTGGAACCTCAGCCGGGTCGCGCAGTGCGAGAGCCCAGCGATGTTGGCCGGTCCCCCGACGCTCTTGACGATCTCCGCCGCCGTTTTCGACATGTTCCCGACCCTTCCGCCCGGCGCCAGGACACATGCCGGGTCGAGTGATGTTATCGACGGAATCCGGCCTCAGGCTTGGTTTCCGGGGATGCCGTCGGCGATCTCGCGCAGCGCCGCGAGTTGCTCGAGGAAATGCTGAGCCGACTGTGCCCCCACCGAGCAGTTGACCACCGTCGCACCGGCGTCCCGGACCCTGACGAGCCGGTTTCCGGTGCCCTCGGGGTCGCCGATGGGGTCCAGCGCGTCACCGGCGGGAAGCACCACCTCGAAGCCCGGCGGAAGGTCGAACCGACCCAGCATCTCGGCCATCTGGGTGACGGTCAGCCCGAACGGCGCCCAACCGTCGGCCAGTGTCACCGCGCGACGAAGGGAACGCTGGGTGCGTCCGCCGACCCAGATCGGCACATGGGGGGTATCGGCCGCCGGTTCGACGGCGACGCCGGAGAACCGGTAGAACCGGCCCTCGAATACCGGGCGCGGATCCGACCACGACGCACGCACCGCCGCGATCGCTTCGTCCGCCCGGTCACCGCGATCGGTGAAGGAGGCGGCGAGCATGTCGAACTCTTCGGCCACCGATCCGACACCGACGCCGAGAACGACCCGGCCGCCGCTGAGCAGGTCCAGGGTGCCGTAGCGCTTGGTGATCTCCAGCGGATGGTGATAGCCGAGCACCAGAACGAAGGTCGTCAACCGGATCCGGCTGGTTCGGGCGGCCAGGAATCCCAGCGTCGCCACCGGGTCCCAATAGGTCAACCCCCGTCCTTCGGCTTTGTCGACCGGAACCATGACATGCTCGCCACAGGTCAGATGATCGAATCCGAGTTGGTCGGCGGCGGCGGCGATGCGCACCAGATCGTCGACGCCGGCCCTGGTCTCCCACTCCGAGGCAGTACCCGGGATCTGCATCACCACAGGCGTGGACAGTCCGATACGCATCCCGTTGTTCTACAGTGCCGGGCGATGAAGAGAATTGCGGCCCTTGGTTTGGCCATCGCGCTGGCAGCGGTCGCCGGATGCTCCTCGAACACACCGGCCCCGGCGCAGAAGATCATCGTCTTCGCCGCCGCGTCGCTGAAGAAATCCTTCACCGAGATCGGCGAGCGGTTCGAGACCGACAACCCGGGAACGGACGTCGAGTTCTCCTTCGCCGGATCCTCCGAACTGGGCATCCAGTTGACCCAGGGCGCCCCGGCAGATGTGTTCGCCTCGGCCGACCTCAAGAACATGGACACGGTCGCCAAAGCCGGACTGCTGGCCGGCGATCCGGTGAACTTCGCCTCGAACACCCTCACCATCGCGGTTCCCCCCGGGAATCCGAGGAAGATCGCCTCACTCAAAGACCTTGCTCAGCAGGGCATCTCGGTGGTCGTTTGTGCGCCGGTGGTGCCGTGCGGGTCAGCGACCCAGAAGGTCGAACAGGCCGCCGACGTCCGGCTGAACCCGGTCAGCGAGGAGTCGTCGGTCACCGACGTCCTCAACAAGGTGATGACCGGTCAGGCCGATGCAGGACTGGTCTACCTCACCGATGTGCAGGGCGCCGGCGCCAAGGTGAGCGGCGTCCCGTTCCCGGAGGCGGCCGGTGCGGTGAACACCTATCCGATCGCCGCGCTCAAGGGGTCCGGCCATGCCGATCTGGCCAGAAAGTTCGTCGACCTGGTCACCGGCGAGGCGGGTCAGAAGATCCTCGCCGCAGCGGGCTTCGCGAAACCGTGATCAGACCTTGCGGGCGAGCAGCCAGGCGATCCCTTCGCCCTCGCCCGACGCGATCGCCTCGAGGGTGGCGAATGCGGCAGTCAGTTCCCCCGGCTTTGCGCGGTAACGACCAGGCTCTGCTCCGACCTCGCTGAGCACCGAGATCGCCAGCAGACCCCCGGGAACCAGACGATCCACGATCGCCCCATAGAGGTCCGGATCCCGGAAGCGCTGACAGACGATGACCTCTACCGCGGGACCGGGAGGCAGGCCGTCATCGAAGTCGGCGGTACTGAATCGGCACCGTTGCGCGACCTGCCAGTGCGCGGCGAGTTCACGGGCCTGTGCCACCGCTACCTCGGAGACATCGACACCCCAGACCTGCAAGCCACGTCGGGCCATCCACACCGCGGCGCCGCCACGGCCGCAGGCGACGTCCAGAGCCGTGCCGCTCACCGGAAACTCCCGTTCACACGCCGCGAAGTCACCCGATGACGCCGCATCGGGGCCAGCGCCACCCCGGGCCGCATAATTCGCATCCCAGCGGAGTCGATCCTGAGCGGACATGCAGCCCATTGTTCCCGTTGCTCATAATCATCGGCATGACGGTGGTGACGGTGCTACACCCGGGAGCGATGGGAGCCGCTGTCGGGCGCCAGGCCGTGGCGGCCGGCGCAACAGTGCGGTGGGTGTCCAGTGGACGCAGTGCCGCCACGCGAAAACGCGCCGCCGCAGCGGGTTTCGAGGAGTTCACCGACCTGGCCGCCGCGCTGGACGGCACCGGCATCGTGCTGTCCATCTGCCCGCCGGCCGGCGCCGAGGATCTGGCCCGCTCGCTCTCCGGCTACGCCGGGATCTTCGTCGAGGCCAACGCCATCACCCCGGCCCGGACGGCGCGGATCGCCGAGATGCTGCCCGCCGCCCGAGTCGTCGACGGCGGCATCATCGGCGAACCCCCACACCGCGCGGGCACCACGCGGCTGTACCTGGCCGGTGACGCCGGCGGCGTACCGGAACTGTTCACCGGGACCGCGCTGGAAGTGGTGACCCTGCCGGGCGGCATCGGCCGGGCGTCGGCGCTGAAACTGGCGTACGCCTCCTACCAGAAGGCCAGCCGGGTGCTGGCCGCCGTGGCGCACGGATTGGCACGCGAGTACGCGGTGGACGAGTACCTGATGCGTGAAGCGGCCCTGCTGCAGTCCCGTCCGCTCGCCGACGTCGCGCAGTTCCCGGACGTGGCCGCCAAGGCCTGGCGATGGGCACCGGAGATGCGGGAGGTCGCCGAACTTCTCGACGATTCGGGCCTGCCGTCAGGTCTGGCACTCGGCGCGGCCGACGCCCTGGACCGGTGGGCATCTGCCAGGGACCACACCGACCTCGATACCGGCGCCGCCCTGGACCTGCTGGCTGAGCCACCGTGCTGAGCCCGGTTTCGGGGGAAATCCGATCACCGGGATGGGGCGTTTGCCATGCTGGTCACCATGCCTAGCCTGCCCCGCCGGATCGCCTCCGAGCTGACTGCGAAACTGCGCAGCCCGGAGGTCGCCGCCGTGGTGGCCGGAATCGAGTCCGGACTCACCAGACGCCGACGCGAATCCAAGCTGGAATCCGGAGATTTCCGCGGCATCCACGTCGTCGTCTACCGCGGGTTCGTCGCCGACGATGTCGCCAAGGTGCGGGTCCGCGTGATCGAGACGCCGGAGTTGCCCGGCGACAGCCGCATTCCATACTGGGACACCGCGCAGGCGAATCTGCGGCGGCACGCGGCTCTGGCCATCGTCGGCGCAGAGGTCGAACTCCGGATCGGCACCCACAGCGCGAGGGAACTCACCGACGAGCACGGTTTCGCGAATTTCGCGCTTCCGGTGCCGAACCTGAAGGTCGGCTGGCATGACGCCGAAGCGGTGACGACGCCGATCGAGGGCGGCGAATCGGCATCCGGTTCCGGGCAGGTCGTCAAACCCTCACTGCGGGCGCCGTTCCTGGTGATCTCCGATATCGACGACACCATCCTGCTCACCGGCCTGACCGAAGGGGTGACGATGGTGACCCGCACACTGCTGCGGGAAGCCAACCAGCGCAGGGCGATTCCCGGGATGTCCTCGCTGTATCGAGGCCTGCTGCGGGGCGTCGCCAACAAAGCCGGCAAGCGCAAGCCCGAGCCGACCTTCTTCTACGTGTCCACCGGCAGCTGGTCGTTCTACCCCCTGCTCGAGCAGTTCATCCAGTTGCGGGCATTCCCGCAGGGTCCCATGTTCCTCACCGACTGGGGACCGACCGAACGCTATCTGCGGCGAAGCGGCGCAGAACATAAACGCACCGCGATCCGCCGGTTGCTGGAGGCCTATCCGGGGATGCGGTTCGTGCTCATCGGCGACAGCGGCCAGCGCGATCCGCTCACCTACGAGGAGATGGCCCGCGAGTTCCCCGGCCGCGTAGCGCTGATCATCATCCGCCAGGTCGGCTCCGATGACGAGGACCGCAACCGTGAGGTCCGCGAACGGGCGAGTGCGCTTCGCGAAGAGGGCATCCCCCTGCATCTGGTCGCCGACGCGATCGGGGCCACCGAACTGGCACACGGCCTGAAACTCTGCGACGAGGAGACGCTCCGGGAGGTCCGGACCGAGTCCGGCCGGCACTGACGCCCGTGCACCAGATCGGCCTGGTTCTCGCCTTTCTCTTCTTAGGGGTGGCACTACGGCTGAGCGGAGTGCTCCCGCCGTCCACCACGAAGGCGCTAAGCGGCTGGGTGATCAATATCGCCCTGCCCGCCGCCGCGATCAGCAGTGTGCACAATATCGAGCCTCAGGATGACTGGTGGCTTGCGGCCTCGATGCCGTGGATCGGGGTCGCGGTCGCCGCAGCGATCGTGCTGCCGGTGTGCAAGGTCATGCGGTGGACGCGGCAACGAGCCGGTGCCCTCTTGCTGATGACGGGTTGGGGCAGTACGGCTTTCGTCGGGCTGCCGATGATCGAAGCCCTCGCCGGACAGGAGTGGCTCGGCCTGGGGCTCGTGGTCGATCTGTTCGGCTCGGATCTCGCGCTGTCGACCGTCGGCATCGCGGTGGCCACCGTCGCGGCGCGGGGACGGCTGCACTTGCGTCCCGTCGTGACCAGAGTCATGACGTTCCCGCCGTTGCTCGCACTGCTCATCGCACTGGCGACCGATCATCTCGATCGGCCCGGGTGGGTCAGCGGCACCGTCGACGGGCTGGCCGCCACACTGACGCCGGTCGCGCTGACGGCAGTCGGATTCCGGCTGCGCGCCGATCACATCGCGGGCCGGCTGACTCCGCTGGCCTTCGGGCTCGGCGTGCGACTGCTCGTGGTGCCCGCCTCGGTGATGGCGCTCTATGCGTTCCTCGGGGATCTGGGTGACCCGGTGGCGAAGGTCGCGGTCCTGCAGATGGCGATGCCGCCGATGGTGGGTGCCAGCATCATCGCCATCGACCACGATCTGGAACCCGACCTCGTCGCGCCTCTGACCGGGATAGGCATCCCACTGGCCCTGCTGACAGCCTGGGGTTGGTGGGCACTCGCCGCCGCGCTGTGAGCGTCCCCCATTCGGTGGATGCCGGCATCATCCGCACTGCAGTCCACTCGGACGACGGCGCCGCCCCCGCCCCCGATCGATAGTCGAGGTACGCCGCCAGAGCGGCGGCCCGACGGAAACAAGGAGTACCCCGTGAACCGCAACATCATCCGAAGCATGACCACCGCACTGGGTGCGGCCGGTATCGCCTTGGCCGCATTCACCGTCGGCGCAGCACCGCAGGCCCTGGCCGCACCCAACGACGGCGCCTGCAACAACATGGCGATGCCGGGCGCAACGGCCGACGCCGATGCGGGCAACGCGCTGACCCGCGCCGGACAGATCAATGCCGCCAACACCATGCCGTCGCCGGGCGCGCCGATGACCTGCCAGCCGGCGGCCGGCCACGGCTGACCGACCGGCCTGACACGCGGTGAAACAGACCCTTAGGATCTTCCGGTGACTGCGGCATTGCTGATCTCGCTCCCCTTGGTGTTCCTACTGGGGATGTCGATCCAGCGAGGCAACACCTGCACCGTGGTGGCAGTCGACGACATCGTCCACAAGAAGTCCTGGAACCGTTTCCTGGCCATCGCCTCGGCATGGTTCCTGGTGGCCGGCGGACTGGTTCTGATGAATCGGACCACGGGCCTCACCGTCCATGCGCGACTGTTCCCGGTGACCGTCTGGTCGGCGGTGGGCGGAATCCTGCTCGGCATCGGTGCGATGGTCAACGGCGCCTGCACCACCGGAACGATCGCGCGCATCGGGTCGGGCGAGTACACGTTTCTTTTGACGATTCTCGGATTCTTCCTCGGTTGCGTGATTGCGCCGCATGTGTTCGGGGTGTCCGCCGTCACGCCTGAGGGAGTCGCGCCGGCCAGCACGTCGCTCAATCATCCGTTGCCCACTCTGGTTCTGTTCGCCATCGTGTTGGGGCTCGACGTCCTACGCCTTGTCCGAGGCCCGCACGAAAGCGTGGGCGATTTCCTGCACAAGGCCTGGGACCCGCGCACCGCGGTGCTGATCGTCGCGGTGCTTTTCGTCATCGTGGTCCAGGTTTTCGGCCCCTGGGCGTACACCGAACTTCTCGGCGATCTCAGTAGGCACGCCACCGCTCCGACACTTCCCCACCTCGGCCTGCTGGTCGCCCTGTTGGGCGGAGCTGTGGTCGCGGGCAAGTCGATGCGGGGTAGTCGGCTCATCGGCCCGTTACGTCCGAAGGTCATTCGCTGCACGCTCGGCGGCATGATCATGGGCGCCGGATTCTCGGTGGCGCCAGGCGCGTTCGACGGCCTCACCCTACTGGGCCAGCCACTGTTGCTGCCGTTCGCGTGGGCCGTGATGGCGATCGCGTACCTGACGGTTCTGATCGGTGTGCTCTACCTACGCTCGGACCTCGGCGCATGGATCAAGAGCCGTCGTGGCTGATCTGCTTGAGCGCATCAGCGAACTTCTCGCGACCAGGTACGGCTTGCTCGTGCAGATCGGAATAGATACGGCGCCAACCAGTTTCGCGGTTGAATATGCCAATCTGCGTGACGGCGTCATCAAATTATCCGAAGCGCGCACCGGCGAGCAGCAGGCCTTCCTACTGGCACATGTCTTCGGCCATCTCACCCAGGCCCTGACATCGGAGCGCTACCGCGATCTGATCAAGAAGGTGGAAGGCGCGCCACCGATCCGGTTCGATGCCGAGGAGGAACTGCGTTACCGCGATTTCGAGATGGAGGCCTTCGCGTGGGGCGAAGCCCTGATGCTGGCCTGTGGCGCGGCGCCGGCCGATCTGTTGGACCGGTATCGCACTTACGCGGCCGTCGATTTCGCAACCTACCTGTCCTACCTGAAGACGGGCGAGCAGACCGATCCGGCCACCTTCGAGGCTCTGCTGCGCCGGGAGTCGGATGCGCCTTCGCCTCAACTGTGGGACGCGGATGGATTGGTATTGCCCGAAGAGCTCGTATTCGACGACGTCAACATCTCCGTGCTGTAGACCGTCAGCCGTTAACCTGCCCTTGTGAGCACTGCGACCCCGTCATACCTGCTTACCAACGGACCGATCTGGACCGGCGATCCGCTGCAACCGTGGGCGCAGGCGATCGTGGTCCGCGGCAGGGACCTGGTCCATGTCGGCACCCGCGACGCGGCCGGTGCGTTCGTCGATGCCGGTACCGAACTGATCGATCTGCGTGGCCGGATGTGCCTGCCCGGCTTCATCGATTCGCATAACCACCTGGCCTCCATGGCGCTGAGCAAGCTCGGCGTGAACGTCGCAGGAATCGTCGGGCGCGACGCGGTTCTGGCCGCCATCCGGCACTGGGTCGCCCGACAGCCCTCCGACGCGCCATTGCGCGGTCACGCCTGGATGCCGGATTCCTTCGAGGAACGCTCGCCGCGCCGCGAATGGCTCGATGAGATCACCGGCGACCGGCCGATGTACCTGTTC
>CAYFMA010000018.1:37721-51009 GCA_964344085.1 uncultured Mycobacterium sp. | reverse complement strand
GCGTGCCGCCGCCCGGACCGGCGATGCCGGTGATGGCGACAGCGGTGTCGGCGTCCAGTCGGCGCAACGCACCGTCGGCCATCGCCTCAGCCACCTGCTCGGAGACCGCACCGTGCTCGGCGATCAGCGCCGGGTCGACGCCGAGGACCTCGACCTTGGCCTCGTTCGCGTACGACACGACCCCGCCCATCACGTAGGCCGACGAACCGGCCCGGTCGGTCAGCCGGGCGGCCAGCATCCCGGCCGTGCAGGACTCCGCGGTCGCGATCCGCCGGCCGGCAAGCAGTGCGGCCACCTGCTCGTCGATCGTGGATCCGTCCTCGGAGAAGATCGTGGCACCGTGGCGCTCGCGTAGCAGTGCCATCAGTCGCCGGTAGGCCTCCTGCGCGGTCGGTTCGTAGCGAGTGACGATCTCCAGTTCGCCACGGCGCAGACAGGTGGTGATCTCCAGATCCCCGAAACCCGGAATCTCCACAGCCTCACGCAACGTCTCAGCGAGGCCCGACTCGGCGGTCCCGAACATCCGCACGGTTTCCTGCCGGTAAACCGTGCGAGACGAGATCGCCTGCTGCACAACATCGGTGGCCATCGCAGCCGGCCACATTCCCTGCAACTCCTTGGGCGGTCCGGGCAGGACGACGATGGTCGGACTACCGGGAATCACCACACCGGGTGCGGTGCCGACCGGATCCAGGACGGCCGCCCCCTCAGGCACCATCGCCTGCTTGCGGTTGGCCTCCTGCACGGCCTCGATGTCGATGCCGGTGTATCGCGACATCCACTTCTCGACGATCGCGGCGATCCTGGCCTGCATCGCGGCGTCCAGCACGAGATCGCGGCCGCAGAACCGGGCGACCGTCGCCACAGTCATGTCGTCGGCGGTCGGCCCCAGACCGCCGGTGGTCACGATCAGGTCCACTCCCTCGGAACGGAGGAACCGCAACTGGGCCTCGATATCGGCTGCGCGGTCACCGCAGATGGTGATGTGCGCCAGTTCGATGCCGAGTTCGAGCAACCGGTCGGCCACCCACGGACCGTTCTCGTCCCTGACCCGACCGGTCAGCACCTCGGTGCCGGTGACCAGGATCCCTGCGCGCGTGCTCATCGGGTATCAGACTACTGAGCGGTCTCAGCGTCTGAGCGGGGTCGCGGCCTGGAACCCGGCGGCCCGGCCGCCGGACTGCCAGTGGTACCAGCGTTCCCAACTCCGCACCGCCAACCGCTGCCATCGCCGGTCGACCTCCGGACTCAGCCGCCGGGCGAGATCGGCGGCGCCGATCAAGGGAGCCCGCGCAAGCAGTAGCGCGATACCGGCGACCGGTGAGGGCAGCCGGTACCTGCGGCGGTTGTGCCGCAGCATGAACAGTCCGGCGTATCCCGCCTGCACCCGGTAGTGGTAGGCCGCGCGCAGGCGGTCGAGACCGCGCGCGGTCGGATTCGGCGCGAAGGCCGGCGCGAAGGACTCGACGAGTTCGGCGCCGATCGTCCCGGAGTCATAGCTGCGTGCGGCATCGGCCATGAAGAGAATCCGCCAACCGTCCAGAACGGTCTGCGGGAAATAGCCGTCGCAACGCACGCCGACGAGATGTCCGCAGTATCGGTTGAAGTGCAATACCGCACGCATCTCCTGCGGAGAGGTGATGAAGCCCAGCGCGGTCAAACCCAGTGCTGGGGCGATGCTGCCGCCCAGAAGTGTCAGCAGCATCGCCGACTGACTGATCGGCAGTCCCCAGCGATCGGCGTCCCATTCGGGATGTTCGCGGACCCGCGCGCGGACACTGACATGCATGATCCGGACGTGCAACGAGATGGCCCGGGCCAGTGATCCACGGCTCAACAGCGCACCGGGCCTACTGACCTCGATCCACCACCGCGAAGTCTCCAGATAACGATGCAGTGCACGTTGTCCGGCGTAACCGCCGGACAACGACAACGGCAGCGCCAGCCAGGCTTCGGTGTAGGTGTCCATCGTCCCCGCGTTGCCGACCGCTCCCAGCGCATAGGCCCAGCGACGCCACACCGCGGCCCCTTGTTCGACGAGATCGGGATCCAGCCAGTCCGGGACGCTCTCGAAGTCCGCGATCAGTGCGCGCAGCGATTCCGGCGCGTCCGGGATGGCGTCCACGCCGACGCGCAAGGACTCCTCGACAAGAGCACGCGCGGCCGCGCTCCCGAGCTCGCCGTGGTAGGTCTCGGCGACGAAACGTTCGGCCACCGGATCACCCGTGGTGAGTCCGGTCTTGAACGCCGCGGCGATCTCGTCGGACGGGAACAGGTCGACACCGCTGAGTCGCAGTACCCGCGCACGCAGCCGGGCATGAGCGGAACCCTCGGCGGCCGCCGGGTAGCGGAACGCCGAAGGTACGTCGGGGATCGGTGCGTTCAGCGGCCGACGCCGGGCGCCCGCACCACAAGGGGCACCGCGGGGAAGGCCGCGGCCAGTTCCGAGCGCGACCGGCGCAGCGCGGCGGTGCCATAACCCTTCTTGCGGTGTTCGGGATGAATCCAGATGCGGACGTTGACCTCGCCGCCCTCCAGTTCGCCGAACACCAGGCCGACCTTGTCCTCGCCGTCGATGGCGACGAACCAGGCGGCCTCCTCGGCCTTGACCCGGTCACGCGCCCAGGCGATCTCGTCGTCGAGACTGCCGGCCGGCGAACCCGAGCCGTCACCGGCGGCACCGACCTCATCCGTGCGGGTGGCGAAGATGTCGCGATCGGCGTCGGGCGAGAACGGGCGCAGCCGCAGGCTCTCGTCAGCGCTGGCCGGGCGTTCCCCGACGGCGAAGCTGAGCTTGCTGTTGAGATCGTCGAGTTCAGCGGCGATATGACGCCGGGACTCCTTGGTGAGCTGATCGAAAGACATGTTCATCACGGCCTCGGCGCCGATGCGGGACTTGCCCAGCAGTTCGGAGATCGCCTCGATCGCCGAGGCGCGGTCGCTGGATTCGACGATGACGTCGAGAATCTCGTGGCGTCGCTCCAAGGCGGTCATGAGGGCGTCGGCAATGGCGCGACGGGTGACGGTGCGATCCTGATCAGTCATCCTTTAAGCCTATCCCTCACCCTGCTCTGCCAAGATGGGACCGCCCCGCCGATCAGCACGAGGAGTCCACCTGTTCGTGGCGAAGAACGTCCTGAAGATCTTCGCTGTCGTGCTGCTGCTGGTCTGTGCGGGCGACTACCGGGTCTTCGCCCAACCCCTGCCGCCGCAGGCCCAGGACACCGAACTCAGCGACGGCTGGGCGCTGAAATCGGCGACCGGTCTGGCCGCCGACGGGACGACGATCTCCGACGGTGGCTACGAGGCGGCGGGGTGGACGCCGGTGCACCGGATGCCTGCCACGGTGCTCGAGGCGCTTCAGGACGCCGGGGTGTACCCGAACCTGTACTACGGCAAGAATCTTCTCAGCGAGGTTCCGCAGGATCTGTACAAACAGGACTGGTGGTACCGCACCACCTTCACCGCACCGGATGCCTTCCGTAGCTACCGCCTGGATTTCCCCGGCATCAACTACCGCGCGGAGATCTGGCTCAACGGGCATCTGATAGCCGACAACCGGCAGATCGTCGGCATGTACAACGACCACGAACTCGACGTGACTCCGTGGATCAACGCGGGCGCGGCCAACACGCTGGCCGTCAAGGTGACTCCCGAGCGCGCCATCCAGGACGTCAGCGGGGTCGAACTCGCCGACAGCTGGTACGACTGGATCAACTGGCGCTATCTCGGCTATCAGGGTCCCGGCAAGAACCCGGCCAATGGAAACTCCTTCGTTGCCGACCGCAACGCCGGCATCTTCAAACCGGTGCGGCTGCGCGCCTTCGGGCCGGTGGACATCGGCCCGTCGACGGTGAACACCGAACTCCCCTTGCCGGAGACCGACAGCGCTCGGCTGACCATCTACTCCAGCGTGCAGAACTATACGGACCAACCGGTCGGCGGAGTCCTTCGCGCAACCATCACCCGGGCGGGGAAACCCGCCGTGCAGATCGCCCAGACCGTTTCGCTGCAGCCGCGGGAACGCCGCGAAATCACCTTCAGCCCTGAAGATTTCGAGAAGCTGAGGATCAGTCATCCCGATCTGTGGTGGCCCTACACGATGGGTGACCCCGATCTCTACGACCTGCGCCTGGACTTCGTCCAGAACCGCACCGCCACCAGCAGCACGACCACCCGGTTCGGCATCCGCACCGTGACGCAGGGCCGCGACTCCGATGGCACCGCCCTGCCGCCTGATGGTGGCGGCAACTTCTACCTCCAGGTCAACGGCCGCGATTTCCTGGTTCGGGGCGCGACCTACACACCCGATCTGCTCTACCGCTACGACCCCGAACGCGACTTGGCGATCCTGCGCTACGCCAAGGACCTCGGCCTGAACATGCTGCGGCTGGAATCGAAGATCTCTTCGACCGGACTGGCCGCGATGGCCGACGAACTCGGAATTCCGCTGATGTACGGCTGGATGTGCTGCAACCAATGGGAGAAGTGGCCGCAGTGGGACGCCGAGGACCGTCGGGTGGCGAGCGAGAGCCTGCGATCGCAGATCTCCATGCTGCGCTCGCACGCGTCGGCGTTCATCTGGGCCAATGGCAGCGACGGCCGCCCGCCCGAGGAGGTCCGGACCGCCTACCGTCAGATCCTCACCGAACTGCACTGGCAGAACGCCGTAGTCGACACCGTGTCCTCGTTCGCCCGGGACAGCGCCGGCAAGCCCCTGTGGGACGGCATCCAGATGGCCGGGCCGTACAGCTGGCGGCCTCCGTCGTACTGGTTCAGCGGACGCTACGGCGCCGCCCGGGGCGCATCGGCCGAACAGGGCGACAACGAGCACATCCCCCCCTTCCCCAGCCTGCGGCAGTTCATCCCGCCGGACAAACTCTGGCCGATCAACGACACCTGGTTCTTCCATGCCGGCTCGGCCCCGCAGAACGCGAACCTGATCAATGTGCGCCGGGTGATCGACCGGCGCTACGGTCCGTCGACCGGCGCGCAGATGTTCGCCGACAAGGCGCAACTGGCGCACTACGAAGCGATCCGCGCCCAGTTCGAGTCGTTCGCCGCCAACGGATGGGACGGCCACAAGATGACGATTTATTGGATGCTCAACAGCCACTGGCCGTCGTTCTTCGGCAATATCTTCGATTACTACCTGCGTCCGGGTGGAGCCTATTACGGCGCCAAGAAGGGCCTGCGGCCGCTGTCGGTGGTATTCGACTCCTATGCCACCGGTGATCACCGGCAGGGCAAGGTGACCGTGGTCAACCAGACGCCGGAGGCGAAATCCGATCTGCGCGTGCGTGTCCGAACCTATGACATCTCCGGCCGGTTGCGCGACGTCCGTGCCGCGGACGATATCGACGTGGCATCCGGCGCGGCGGTGCCCGCGGTGACGGTCCCGGCCGGACCGAAGGACTCGCCGGTCTTCTTCGTCCGCGCCGAACTGCTCGACCGCGACGGCGTGGTCCTGGCCGAGAACGTCTACTGGCAGTCACAGTCGGCCGACGACGTCGGGCCGCCTTCCAATGACGCCGCGTTCGACACCAAACAGATCAGCTGGGCCGATATGACGGCGCTCAACACCATGCCCAGGGTCACACTCGATGCCGGAGCAGAGGCGAGCGGCGACGACGGCCGTGCGGTGACGGTGCGCCTGCACAACAATTCAGCGCGGATCGGCTTCTTCGAGCGCGCCGAACTGCTCAGCACCGCCGACGGCGACGAGATCCTGCCGATCGAGTACGACGACAACTACGTGACGGTCTTTCCCGGCGAGACGGTGGAGATCCATGGCCGGGTGCCAGGCGGCGGCCCGGCCCCGGGCTGGGTGCGGGTGAGCGGATACAACGGCGCGCCGGTGGTCGTACCGGTGCACTAAGCCCCGTCTCGCCTAAATTCGGTGTACCGAGCCGATGGGAAGGGAAGACATTGCTGGAGCACGCCCTCGTGGTGGCCGCTGCTCTGGCGGGTGCGGTGTTCACCGCTATCGGGATCGTGGTTCGCCAGCGGGCGACCATGGACGTCCCTGCCGACCGCGGGGTCAGCACCCTCATGCTCAACACCCTGCTGCGCCGGCCGCTGTGGTGGATCGGAACCGGCGCCGCCGTCACCGGCTACGCCTTCCAAGCCGTCGCACTGACCTACGGATCGCTGATCCTGGTCGCCCCGCTCCTGGTCTCCGCTCTGCTGTTCGCCCTCCCACTCAGCGCCTGGCAGTCACATCGCAAGGTGACCGGGGCCGAATGGGGCTGGGCCGTTCTGCTCACCGGTTCCCTGGCGGTGTTCGTCTCGCTGGCACGAACCAAGCCCGGAGACTACGAGGGATCCGGCAGCACGGCCGTCGCGGTCGCGGCGCTGAGCCTGGTGGGCGTGACGGTTCTGCTCGCGGCGACCCGGCGGGTGACGGGGTGGCGACGGGCGATCGCGCTGGCGGTCTGCGTGGGCGTCCTGTTCGGCGTCGTGGCCGTGCTCACCAAGATCGACACGCACATCCTGACCACCGAGGGCCTGGTGGCGGTCTGGACCTCACCGGTGAATTACGCGCTGATCGTGATGGCAGTGGCCGCGACCCTGCTGCAGCAGTCGGCGTTCCACGCCGGATCGCTGCAGGCCTCCGTCCCGGCGATGCTCGTGCTCGAACCACTGGTGGCGGTCCTGCTGGGATCGGTGGTCCTGGAAGAACATCTCGCGGTCGGACGCAACAGCGCCATCGCACTGGCGGTGTCGGTGGCGGCGATGGCCGCGGCCACCATCGCACTCGGTCGCGACGAAGGCGCCTATGAGGATCAATTGGAGGCCGCCGCACACCAGTCGACCCGCGACCGCGCATGATGGTCGGGTGCTCGTCGGCGACCCACTGAGGCAGATCGCGACGGCTCCGGCCGGCCCGGCCGTCGGTGCGTTCTTCGACCTCGACGGCACCCTGGTCGCCGGGTTCACCGCTGCCGCACACGCCCGCGACCGGATACGGCGCGGACAGGCCCGTATCGGCGAGGTTCTGGGAATCGTCGAGGCCGCCGCCCGTTACCGGTCGGGCCGGATGCACTTCGAGCGACTCCTGCAACGCGCGGCCGGATATCTGCACGGTGAGTCACTGGCCGAACTCGCCGCGATCGGCGAACGGCTTTACAGCGAACGTCTGACGCACCGGGTCTATCCGCTGATGCGCCAGATCGTCGCGGCGCATCACGACCGCGGCCACACAGTGGTGATGAGTTCGTCTGCGATGGCCATCCACGCCGAACCGGTCGCTCGCGCGTTGGGTATCGCCCACGTCGTGTGCAACACCTTCGAACTCGACGAGCGCGGCACCCTCACCGGTCGGGTCGCCACCCCGATCATCTGGGGACGCCAGAAAGCCGTTGCAGTGCAAGGCTTCTGCGCCCAACGCGGCGTGCAGATCGGCCAGAGTTTCTTCTACGCCGACGGCGAGGAGGACGCCCATCTCATGGCACTGGTCGGGAACCCCCGTCCGGTGAACCCGCGAGCCGGGCTGGCCGCCAAGGCGGCCCAGTACGGCTGGCCCGTTCTGCGGGTCGGCCTCAGATAGACCGTTCTCAGATCGGCCGGTGCGGAACGTCGGTGATCAGACCGCCATCGACCACATACTCAGAACCGGTGGAGAACGACGATTCGTCGCTGGCCAGGAAGACCACGAAGGTGGCCACCTCTTCGGGCTTGCCGGCCCGGCCCATCGGCGCGGTGACGATGTCATCGGGCAGATGCTTGGTCATCCCGGTGCGGATGAAGCCCGGATGGATCGAATTGACCCGGATGTTCTCCGATGCCAACTCCAGCGCGGCCGACTTGGTCAGGCCGCGCAGTCCCCACTTGGAGGCGACGTAGCTGTGCGCCCAGACGGCTCCCCGCATCCCCTCGATCGAGGAGATGTTGATGATCGACCCGCCGCCGGCGGCGATCATCGGTTCGATCACCGCCTGGATGCCGCGCATCGGACCGGTGAGGTTGACGTCGAGCACCTTCTGCCAGCGGTTGATATCCGCGGTCTTCAGCGGGGCCGCCTGCACGATCCCGGCGTTGTTCACCAGAACGTTGAGCTTGCCGAAGGTCTGCACCGCGGTGTCCACCGCCGCCTTCCAGTCCTCGCCACTGGTCACGTCGAGATGGATGTAACGCGCCGCGTCGCCCAATTCCTCGGCGAGTTTGGCGCCGTCCTCGTCGAGGATGTCGCCGATCACCACCTTGGCGCCCTCGGCCACCAGCATCCGGGCACTGGCCGCACCCATCCCCTTGGCTCCGGCTCCGCCGGTGATCAGAGCAACCTTGCCGTCAACGCGTCCCATGGGGTCTCAGATTACTAGAACGTGTTTCAGTTTCACGGCCGCTTACGCATACTGGACCGCATGGCCATTCGCGTCGCGCATATCGGAACCGGCAACGTGGGCAGGCTCGCACTGGCCGAACTGATCGGCAATCCCGCCTTCGAACTCACCGCGGTCTGCGTCTCCAGCCCCGACAAGATCGGCAAGGACGCCGGCGAACTCGCCGGACTGGACATCACCACCGGCATCGCCGCGACCGGTGACATCGACGCACTGCTTGCGACCGAACCGCATTGCGCGGTCTACTGCGCGATGGGCGACACAAGGATGCCCGATGCGATGAAGGATGTCGGGCGCATACTGGCCGCCGGAGTCAACGTCGTGGGCTCCGCGCCGGGCGTCCTTCAGTTCCCCTGGCGCGTCATGCCGGAGAAGTACATCGAGCCACTGGAACAGGCTGCGCGACTGGGCGATTCGAGCGTCTACATCAACGGGGTCGATCCGGGATTCGTCACCGATCTCGTCCCCCTCGCCTTCGCCAGTACCTGTCGCAGCATCGAGCAGGTGCGGTGCATGGAGATCGCCGACTACGCGACTTATGACGGTGCGGAGGTGATGTTCGACGTCATGGGATTCGGCAAGCCCGCCGGCGAGGTGCCGATGCTGTTCCAGCCAGGGGTGCTCTCGGTGGCCTGGGGTTGCGCCATCCAGCAGCTGGCCGCAGGTCTCAACATCTCCATCGACACCATCACCGAGAACTACGAACTGGAGCCGGCCCCGGAGCCGATCGACATCGCGGCCGGCCACATCCCCCGGGGCGGAGTGGCGGCGGTCCGGTTCGAGATCACCGGGATGGCAGGCGGCAAGCCGGTAATCGTCGTCGAGCACGTCACCCGGGTCCGTGGCGATCTGCGTCCGGATTGGGCGCAGCCCGCCCAGCCGGGCGGCTCCTACCGGGTCGAGATCACCGGCGAGCCCTCCTACGCCGTGGACATCTGTCCCACCAGTGAACTCGGCGATCACAACCATGCGGCGATCTCGGGAGCGGCCGGCCGGATCGTCAACGCCATCCCGGCCGTCGTCGCCGCCCCTGCCGGCATCCGCACCACACTGGATCTGCCGTTGGTCAGTTCGGTCAACCTGTTCGGCACGCGTTGGCGCCCCGCTCCCGCATGACCACGACGAACGCCAGATAGACCCCGAACAGCACCAGCGGCACGCCGACCGCAGCCCGCAGATCGTAGGCACTCCGCAATTCGGCTTTTGTGCCGAACACCTCGACGAAGCGGCTCTGGGCTCCCGCAGCCACCGGAATACCGGCCTCCGCGCAGGCTTGGGTGGCAAGCCGGACCGCCGAGGCGCAACCCACCGGACCCGTGCCCTCCCACACCGCCGTCGACAGCACCCAACTGCCGTCGCCGCGTTGCGGGCCATTCTCTCCGCGGCAGTGGAAGCCGACCACCTCACCGGTGGGGGTGTCCAGCAGCGGGGTGGCCACTTCGACGTCGGTCGTGGCGGTCCTGCCCTGCCCGTGACGCACCCGGATCCAGCGTTGCTGATCGTCGAGGACCTGAAGTTCGGCCACCCGGGCGGCTGTGACCGGACCCACGGGATCCCAGGCCGCCAGCGAGGGTAGGTCCACTATCCGCGCGGTGGTCGCGACCGTGAAATGATGCGCCTCGGTGGCCATCCCGCCGGCGGCGATGAGACCGATCAGACCCGCGGCGACACCTGCCGCGCCGATGCGCGACCCAGCCCACCCGCCGCCGGCCAGGAACAGCACGATGGCGCCGATGATCCATCCGACCGCGGGCGAGGTCAATGTGCCGAGCAGTCCCACCAGCCAGCCGATCACCATCAGCAGCAGCGCGGTCAGGGCCGCACGCCGGACCCACGTCCACGGCTGTAGCGGTTGGCTCACCGTCGCAGTCTGCTACCCGATACCGATCGCGATGCCGGGGTACGGCCCGCCGTTGACGAACTGCGACAGACACACCGCCCGCCACGCCGCTCCCCCGACGCTGCAGTTGAGAATCGCGGTCTGGTCGGGCGCCGAGCCCAACACGCGCGGCGGCCGGTTCGGAATGGCGCAGTTGTCGATGTAAGGGTTGAAAGGTGCGATCCCGTTGTAGCACGGCGCCACCGGGGCCTGACCAGTGTCCGCGGTCGCCGCCGGCGCACCGCCGAGAACGCCCATCCCCACCGCGACCACGCCGAGTGCCGCCAGCACCCTGTTGCGCAGAGTTGCCATATCCGACACCTCCCCGATGAAGCGATCTACGTTGAAAGGGCCGTAATCAACGGTACTCCGCCTGCGAGGAATGATGACCGCCCAGATCCTGACCGCGTGTGCGGGTTTCCTGCTGGCCGTGCTGTGGATGGATCTCATGTTCGACAGCCAGATCCGCGGCCACCGCGGCGACGAACTGGACGGGCAGACGCTGGCTTCTGTCAGCGCGTATTACCGCCGCGCCACCACGACCTCCCAGCCGATGGGTGCGCTGATCGCCGCGGTGATGCTGACCGCTCTGGCGGTGCTGGGACTCGAGGCGGTCCGCGGACACACCCCGGGCTGGATCCTGGTCCTCTCGGCGATCCTGGCCGGCGGTCCTATCCTGCTCGCGCTGGGCCGCACCGTGCCCAACGCCGTCCGGTTGGGCGACCGGGCCGGAACCGCGGCCGAGCAGACCAGACTGGCCCGCGCCGTCTTCCTCGACCACGTCATCTGCCTGATCGGCATGCTGGCATTTCTGGCGCTGTGGATCGTCCCCGGAATAAGGTAGAACTGAACTAGAACACGTTCCAGTTTCCTAGGAGTCCGTATGCACACTCCCCTCTGCGACGACCTCGGTATCGAGTTCCCGATCTTCGCCTTCACCCACTGTCGCGACGTTGTGGTCGCCGTCAGCAGGGCAGGCGGATTCGGCGTGCTGGGCGCCGTCGGATTCACCCCCGAACAACTCGAGATCGAGTGCGCCTGGATCGACGAACATATCGGCGACCACCCCTACGGCGTGGACATCGTGATCCCCAACAAGTACGAGGGGATGAACACCGACATGTCCGGTGAGGAACTCGCCGAGATGCTCAAGAAGATGGTCCCGCAGCAGCATCTCGACTTCGCCAAGAAGATCCTGGCCGACCATGGCGTGCCGACTGCCGACGCCGACTCCAATGCGCTGAAACTGCTGGGCTGGACCGAGGCAACCGCCACCCCGCAGGTGGAGGTCGCCCTGCGGCACCCGAAGGTCACCCTGATCGCCAACGCACTCGGCACCCCGCCGGTCGACATGATCAAGCACATCCACGAATCGGGGCGCAAGGTGGCGGCACTGTGCGGATCCGCGGCCCAGGCGATCAAACACGCCGAGGCCGATGTCGACATCATCATCGCCCAGGGCGGTGAGGGCGGCGGCCATTGCGGTGACGTCGGATCGATCGTGCTGTGGCCGCAGGCGGTCAAGGCCGTCGCGCCGCGGCCGGTCCTTGCCGCCGGCGGCATCGGCAGCGGAGAGCAGATCGCCGCCGCCCTCGCACTCGGCTGCCAGGGCGCCTGGTCGGGCTCGCAGTGGCTGATGGTCGAGGAGGCGCACAACACTCCGGTGCAGCAGGCCGCCTATATCAAGGCAACCAGCCGCGACACCGTGCGCAGCAGGTCGTTCACCGGCAAGCCGTGCCGCATGCTTCGCAACGAATGGACCGAGGCCTGGGAGACCCCCGGCAACCCCGAGCCGCTGGGAATGCCGTTGCAGTACATGGTTTCCGGAATGGCGGTCGCGGCGACCAACAAGTACCCGAACGAAACCGTCGACGTGGCCTTCAACCCGGTGGGCCAGGTGGTGGGTCAGTTCACCAAGGTCGAGAAGAGCGCAGCAGTCATCGAACGCTGGGTCAAGGAGTACCTGGAAGCCTCCGGCCGGCTTGAGGAGTTCAACGAGGCCGCCGCATCCGTCTAGATGCGGAGTACCGACCTACGGAGTCTGTGGCGGCGTGACGTAACGCCCGTTGGCGCCGTCACCGGCCCGGAACACTCCGGTCTGCCAGCCCTGGGCACCCATGCACACCATGGGCAGTCCGTCGGGCGACTGCGCGGCGGACTGCGAACCCGGGCACGGGGCGCCGACGGTCTGAACGCCGTACAGCTTCGGCGAGATCACCCAGAAGCCGGTGTAGGCCGGCGACGGCGAATCCCAGCCGGCGTAGCCCTGGTTGGGGATCCAATGGCAGGCCAGCGCCTCGCCACCGGGACCGCGGCCGAAGATGAACGTCTCCCACTGGAAGCACGGTGCGCTGAGCGCGGCCTCGTAGTTGATACCCGGCACATCGCCGTTGTAGGTGGGGTGAGTCCCATCCGCCACGGCCGCCGGAGCGAGCGCGAGCGCGCCACCGGTGACGGCGGCTGCGATGACGAGTTCGCGGAGCATGTCCCACCTTTGCGTTGTGATTCAGCCTCGCTTGGCAGCCTAACCGTTACGGTCCGACGCTCTCGGCCAAACCGCGCACCCTCGCCCAAATTCCCGGCCTCCCGAGGTTGGTACGCTGCAGAAACGACTCTTGGGGGATCACGGTGACCGAGGGATTGAGCAGCGCCGAAGGCGTCCGCGGTAAGCGGATGGCCGGGTTCGCGGCGCGCCAGTCCGACAACGGCCCAGGCATCTGGCACCAGTTCGCCCCCCTCCCCGACGGCCGGGTGGGAGTGGTGATCGGCAGTTGCGCCGATCCTGGCGCGGCCCGGCGATTGCAGGCGGAGACGTCGTCGCGGCTGTGCGACGGGGCTGATCCCGCCGGGGTCCTGCGCGGTCTGAATGCACCCGCCGCCTCCATCCTGGCCGCGGTGTTCGACAGGAACACCGCACGGATGTCCTACAGCAGCATCGGAATGGCCGCCGTCGCCCTGAGCACGCCCGGGCGAGCGCATCGCGCGTTCGGGCCCACCGGGGGGCGGCTGGAAACCGTTGATCTGCCGCCGGGATCGGTGATGCTGCTGGGCACCCTCGGAAAGCCGG
>CAYFMA010000018.1:0-37711 GCA_964344085.1 uncultured Mycobacterium sp. | reverse complement strand
CCCCCTGGCCGGCGAGCGACGACCGAATCTTCGCTGAGCTTTTCAAAGATTCCGGCCACGGGATCGTGGGCGTTCTCTATCGCCATCCCCCCGCGCCGCTGGAGTTCACGGTGCCGGCCGAACCGGCAAGCCTTGCCGTCGTCCGACGACAGCTGCGCTCGTGGCTGGCGACGACGGGCGCCGACGAGCAGATCTGTGGCGACGTCCTGCTCGCCGTCGGCGAGGCGGCGACGAATTCAGCCGAGCATGCGCACGACGGGACCGGACGCGCGGTACTGATCAGCGTGCAGGCCGATCTCGTCGACGATGTACTGCGATTCACCGTGTCCGACAACGGATCCTGGAAACCGCCGGCCGAATCGACTGGCCATCGTGGCCACGGCATCCGGCTGATGAAGGCACTCGTCGACGGGGTCGATGTCACCACAACAGCAGAGGGGACGACAGTCGAGATGCTCAAGGAGTTGGCCGGATGACTCAGGGACGGTTCACGGTCACGGTGGCCTCCGCCGAACAGCCGCCGGTGGTCGCTGTGGAAGGCGATGTCGACCTCGCCAACGTGGGCGAATTCGAGAACGCCATGGCCAGGGCGCTCAACGGCTCGCCCGAACTCACCGTCGACCTGACCGGGGTCAGCTACTGCGACAGTTCGGCCGTGCGAGCGCTTTTCTCGCTGGCCGCCACCACCAAACTGACCATGGTCGTCAGTTCCACCGGCAACATCAAGACGCTGCTCGGGATCTCCGGACTCGACCGGGTGGCGACCACGGTCATCAAGGATTGAGGCGAGATTCCATGCCGGCGCCCGCCTTCCACCCGCGTGGACATGCCACTGAGTCAGAACTGCTCGGCCGAATCCTGGATCGGATCCACCACGACCTGCCGCAGGCACTCGGGCTGACCATCAGCGTGCACGACAAACAGGACGGCCACTGCGTGCTGGCCTCCTTGGGTATCGGAGAGGAATTCCTCGGGGCCCAGCTCACCGGTGCCGGCGGTCCGGTGGTGGACGCCTTCGAACACCAGATTCCGGTGCTCAGCCCGAAACTCTGGGAGGACGACCGCTGGCCCGCCCTGACCCGGCATTCCGGCGCGG
This sequence comes from uncultured Mycobacterium sp., assembly GCA_964344085.1. GTDB lineage: Bacteria > Actinomycetota > Actinomycetes > Mycobacteriales > Mycobacteriaceae > Mycobacterium. The sequence continues at coordinate 36,615 of CAYFMA010000018.1, read as the reverse complement.
TGTGGCCGCAGGTCCTCGGAGTGGTCTCGGTGCCCGGCGTATGGCAGGCCGACACCACCGTGGTCGTCTCCGCCGAACTCAGCGTCGCAGCCACGGCCGCCACGGTGATCACCCTGATCGGCTACGAGCAGTTGATCACCGCCGCAATGGTGACCTCGGAGGCTCAGGACAGCACCCGCATCGCGGACATGATGGCCGTGCTGCAGTCCCGCGGCGCGATCGAACAGGCCAAAGGAGCGATCATGGGGCTCCTGCGCTGCGACGCCGACACCGCCTGGACCACGCTGCGGCGCGCCAGCCACGAGTCGAACGTCAAACTCCGGGTCTTGGCGGTGGCGTTCGTCGAGCACCTCAGTGGCGCACCGGCCGAACAACCCGAGGCGGGTGCCCCGATCGTCCCCGACGAGGAAGCACGCCGCGCCGCCCAGATGCTGTGGGCCGTACTGACCCACGCTGCGAAATCCGTTCCAGCCCAAAGTTAGTCGCTACCGATCTGGCATGTCGATCGTCGTGGTGACCGCGACGATCTGCGGGGTCGGCGGCGCCGAGGAGAACCCGAATCCCACCGGCGGCAGCAGCGGGGCGATACCTTCCAGATCCCGTCCGTCGAACGTGCCCGACACCGCGTCGATGAGCCGGGAGCGGCGCACGCCGTAGTACTCCCGGCGACCGTTGCCGGCGCTGCCGGCGGTGTGTACCCCCCGGACCAGTACGGCGGCGACCGGATCGATCGCGCGCAGCCACCACGGTGCCGTCGCCAGCGCCACGGGCACCAGTCGCAGCAACCGGTCGATCGGGGCCGCACGGCCGATCGACACTTCCGCCGACAAACCCGGTGCCTCGATCCCGAGGCGGTCGCCGGACAGATCCGATCGCACCGGACCGATCTCGATCCGGTCGAACTGATAGGTCGAGGAGACGAAGTCCGCGACCTGTGCGGTGGGGGCCAGCAGGACCCGTTCGCCGCCGGCAGTCTGAACCATCACGTCGGCGAAGGCACCGAAGGGTGACTCCGCCCAATCACCCACCACCAGGCGCACACCGGCGGCGGTGCCGAAACCGGCGATATGGCCCCGGAAAACCAGTCGCTGCACGCTGACGAGGGTAGCGGCGCGGCGCCGCCGCAATCGGCCGCCGCGGTGGTTCGCTTGTCCCATGACCGTCCCGCCACGCGCCATCGCCGCCGCACTCGGCTCGGCAGCCCTGGCCGCACTCATCGGTTCAGCCGCCCTCTCCCTCGGCACGGCCGCACTGCCTGCAGCACACTCGGCGCCGGGCGCACCGTCGACCGACGAGCACGGTTTCGTCGACTCCGCTGCGCGATGCTCGACCAGCCAGACCCTGATGGCCTACGGCCGCACCGCGCGCTCCCTGGTGGTCATCTGCGTCGAACCCGACGGCGGACTGCAGTACCGCGGAGTGCGGCTCAGCGACGGCGCGGCCCTGCAGATGACCGCCACCCGCGGCACCGACGGCTCGATCATCGCCGTCAACGACGGGGTCACCTACTCCGTCTCGTCCAAGGCGTTCCTGGTGTCGCAGGGCGATACCGTGCTGTATCGCGACACCTGGGCCGATTTCCAGCAGCCCCGGTTCTCCGGTGGCCCGACGCCGAGTTCGAGCGCGACGGCCGCGCCGAGCTCCGCGCCGGCCACGCCGTCCACCGCGTCGGGGTCGCCGACGATCAGCACCACCACGGTCACCATGAAGCCCAAGCCCGCGGCTTGAGCCGGTCAAAACTCCTGCACGCGGGGGGTAGACGGGTGTAGGCATGAGTTCATGCCCAACCCTGATCTGCCCACGGGGTTCGACTTCACCGACCCCGATCTCAACCAGCAGCGGCTGCCCGTCGAGGAACTCGCCGAACTGCGTCGCACGGCCCCGATCTGGTGGAACCCCCAGCCTCCGGACTTCGGCTTCGAGGACGGCGGCTACTGGGTCGTCACGAAACACAAGGACGTCAAAGAGATCTCACGGCACAGCGACGTGTTCTCCAGTCAGGAGAAGACGGCCATCCCCCGCTACAAGGACGGCACTTACGGCGAGCAGGTGGAGCGCGGCAAATTCGTCCTGCTGAACATGGACGCGCCGCATCACACCCACCTGCGCAAGATCATCTCGCGCGCGTTCACCCCCCGCGCCATCGAGGTGTTGCGCGAGGATCTGCGACGCCGGGCCGGGGAGATCGTCCGTGAGGCCGTCGAGAACGGCTGCGGCGACTTCGTGGAACAGGTCGCGGCCGAACTGCCGTTGCAGGCCATCGCCGGACTGATGGGCGTACCCCAGGAGGAACGCAAGAAGCTCTTCGACTGGTCGAATCAGATGGTCGGCGATCTCGATCCGGAGTTCGCCGGCAACGACGCGATGGGGGCGTCGGTCGAACTGATCATGTACGGCATGCAGATGGCCGCCGATCGGACCGCCAACCCGCGCGAGGATCTGGTGACCAAACTCGTGCAGGCCGATGTCGAGGGCCACAAACTCTCCGACGACGAGTTCGGCTTCTTCGTCATCCTGCTGGCCGTCGCCGGCAACGAGACCACGCGGAACTCGATCACCCACGGCATGGTGGCGTTCACCGAGTTCCCCGATCAGTGGGAGCTGTACAAGAAGCACAGACCGGTCACCGCGGTGGATGAGATCGTCCGCTGGGCGACGCCGGTGACCTCGTTCCAGCGCACCGCACTGCGCGACTACGAACTCAGCGGGGTGACGATCCGCAAAGGCCAGCGCGTGCTGATGGTCTACCGCTCGGCCAATTTCGACGAGGACGTCTTCGACGATCCGTTCTCGTTCGACATCATGCGCGACCCCAATCCGCATGTCGGATTCGGCGGCACCGGTGCGCACTACTGCATCGGCACCAACCTGGCCCGGATGACCATCGACGTGATGTTCAACGCCATCGCCGACCACATGCCCGACCTGTCCCAGCTGCGGCTCCCGCAGCGGTTGCGGTCCGGCTGGCTCAACGGGATCAAGCACTGGGAAGTCGATTACACCGGCAAATCCGCAGTCACGCAAGGCGATACGATGAAGGCATGAGCCGAACGTGGTCCCTGGATGCCTCATCGGGTGAACTTCTGATTCGCACCGGTGTGGCCGGGCCCGCGGCGAAGACCGGCCACCGGCTGACCATCGCGATGACGAGCTGGCAGGCGACGGTGAACTGGAACGGCAAGGAGCCGTCGGCAGTCGATCTCACCGTCGCTGTGGACTCACTCGAGGTGCTCAAGGGCGAGGGTGGCGTCACCCCACTGCTCGGCCCCGAGATGGGCATCATCCGCTCCAACGCGCTGAAATCCCTTGATGCCAAGAAGTTTCCGCAGATCCGGTTCACAGCGAGCGATATCGCCACTTCGCCAGGCGGCTACCGGCTGTCCGGAACCGTGGAGATCCACGGCAAGTCGCGTCCGCACACGGTCGATCTCACGGTCGAGGACCAGGGCGAGCAGTGGGCGATGTCGGCCCAGACCACCGTCATCCAGAGTGATTTCGGTGTGAAGCCCTACTCACTGCTGATGGGAGCGGTGAAGGTGGCCGACGAGGTGACCATCGACTTCCAGGCCGCCCACCCGAAATAACCGTCAGCCGTTGACGATTACCGGGTCGCCCAGATTGACCTGGTTGAAGTACCAGGCTGCGTTGTCCGGGCTGAGGTTGATGCAGCCGTGGCTGACGTTGGCATACCCCTGTGAACCGACCGACCACGGGGCCGAGTGCACGTACACGCCACCCCATGTGATGCGGACGGCGTCGTTCACGGTCAGCTTGTAGCCCTCAGGATCATTCAGCGGGATGCCGATGGTGCGGGAGTCCATCACCACCGTCTTCTCCTTGGCCAGCACGCTGAACTCGCCGACCGGAGTGGGGTGTTTGGGCTTGCCCATCGAGGCCGGCATCTGTCGGATGATCTGTCCGTCGATACTCACGGTGAAGGTGTGCGCGGAGATACTCGCCACACCCAGGACGGTGGACCCGGTCTCGAAGGTGCGCTTGACTCCCCCGGCCAGCAGCGTGATCTCGGAGTGCGCCGGCCAGAAGTGATCGGGCACCCATTGGACGACGTCATTGCTGAGCCACTCGAACCGGCCGGAAGGTGCGCCCGGGGACGTCACGATGATCGAGTTCTGGGCGGCGGCGCGATCCCGTACCGCGTTGGAGAAGGTGACGATGATCGGATGCGCGACGCCGACGGTCTGGCCGTTGACCGGCTGGACCGAGGCGACCGTCGCCGTCGCAAGTGACGGGGCGACCGCGGCCAGGCTGGTGGGCGCCGACGCCGTGGCGGCCAGCGCCGCTATCCCAGCAGCTGCGAGTACCCGACGAAACGCTCCTGTCATGTGGTCCCTTGTCCGTGAGAAAATCAGTGCAGCAAACGGTCAGTGTAGATGTTTCGGGTATACCGCAGTGTGTCCGCACCCACCGGCGTGCCTCAGCGAAACCTGGTCACTCTAGAGTCACAGCCATGAGCGAACACGGTCACTACCACGAAGTACTCGAGACCCTGCGCCCGCAGCACCGGGAATTGCGGCACGCCATCCCCGATGTCTATCGCGCGTTCAACGAGATGAGCGCCGCCGCCCTCGGCGATGGCGTGGTGCCGGCCAAGCTCAAAGAACTCGTGGCCGTGGCAATCGGTGTCATTCATGGGTGCGACGGCTGCATCGCCGCCCATGCATCCGCAGCGGTGCGGGCCGGCGCGACCAAGCAGGAAGCGGCCGAGATGATCGGGGTCGCCATCATGATGAACGGCGGCCCGGCCACCGTGTACGGGGCGCGCGCCTACGCGGCGTTCTGCGAGTTCGCCGACGCCGGCTGACGTCTAGCCCGCGTTATGCGGCAGACCGGAGACCATCGGGGTGTCCACCCCGACCGGCCCCAGGCCGGCCGAACCGCCGGGCGAACCAAGCGCGGCGTCGCGGCCCGGCAGCACCTCGCTGAAGAAGGCGGCGTTGTCGGTGAGGAACTTGCGCTCCGACTCGGGCAGGTCACCCTCGTAGAAGATGGCGTCCACCTCGCACAGCAGCCGGCAGGCACCGCAGTCGACGCACTCGTCCGGGTTGATGTACATGGTCCGGTCGCCCTCGTAGATGCAGTCCATCGGGCATTCGGCCGCGCAGGCCTTGTGCTTGACGTCGACGCAGGCGCTGGTGATCACGTAAGTCATGCCCGGAATCTTATCTGTGACGGCGCGTAGCAGACACGGGACGAAGGTCGCCACGCCGAGGACCAAAGTCCCTAATTTGACCCCTAACCGGGGCTTTCAGCGTCGTCCGGCGTACAACTCCCGGCTGATGTCGACGAAACCGGTCGTGTCGAGGCGGTGGTCGGCGACATTGCGGCATTCGCCGTAGATCTGCAGGACTCCGCGACCGGGGACGTCGGGGTGACGGTAGTAGACGGCGGCTATCCCCTCCCTGCTGAGCGTCTTGCCGCCTGGGTGATGCCCGGGCGGCACGCCCTCGCGCCAGCCGCCGGGGCGCAGGTTGCGGGCAATCTCCCGGAAGAACGCCGGGGTCTCCCGGATCGACGGGAGATCGAAGTTGACGTACAACGCGCCCTGATAGATCGGGTCGTCACCCTCCAGACAGGGCATCAGGATGTAACTGCCGGTGGCCCCGGTCAGCCTCCCCGCCGTGACGAACTGGCGGGCCGTGGTGATCACCTGGTCTCTGCTCTGGTCGTCGCTGAGCGGATGGGCCGGGCGTTCGACGGCTGCGCCGTGGATGTCCTTGGCGTGGTGCAATGCGATGAAGGTCGATCCCAGCACCAGGCTGAGCAGAAGAGCGCCCGCGAGCAGCATCAGGACCGGCCGGGAGCGCAGCGCCGAGCTGTCCATGCAGCCTTCCTACACCGCACCGCGTATGCGCGCCGCCGATGACCTTTGACCTGCGCGAACCAGCGCATGCCAGATCGTTGTTGTTCTGTGACGGACATCGCACGTTTGCCGGTGACCACGACAAGAAGGCCGGTTTCGACAGCCCGAAGCGAATCCAGCAACGTTCCGGCAGAGCGTCGCGATGGGGATTTCGACGGTTTTCAGGCAAAGTTGAGGGTATGGACGCAACGCATCCGCTCCGTCAGGGTCGTCCGGCACGGCGCCGGCTGAGCCGGAGCCGGCTCGGCCGGATCAACATTGTGCTCACCGCACTGGTCACGCTCGCCGGCCTGCTGACCGCCCCCGCCGTCGCAGCACCGGCCGCACCGAGCGCACCGCACGCGCCGCTGGATCAGTCCGCTCTGCTCAGCCAGGTGGTCCCCGGCCTGGTCGACATCAACACGACGCTGAGCTACCAAGGCGCCATCGGCGCCGGCACCGGCATCGTGCTCGACCCCGACGGTCTGGTGCTGACCAACAACCACGTCATCGAAGGCGCCACCGGAATCACCGCGATGAGCTTGGCCAACAGCCAGACCTATCCCGTCGACGTCATAGGTTTCGACCGGGACAGCGATATCGCCCTGGTCCGGATGCGCGGCGCCTCGGCACTGCCGACTGCGGTGATCGGCACCTCGTCGAACCTGGCGGTCGGCGATCCGATCGCGGCCATCGGCAACGCGAACGGCGCCAACAGTGGGCCGAGCTACGCCCCGGGCAACGTGACGCAGATCGGCGCCTCGGTACGCGCCACCGACGAAGCCGGTGGCGGCGCGCGTGAACTCTACGACCTGATCCGGGTTGCCGCCGACATCCGCCCCGGCGACTCCGGCGGTCCGCTGGTGAACAGCACAGGGCAGGTCGTCGGCGTCACGGTGGCCGCGACACTCACCTACCGGATGGGTGGAGTCACCGGCGGCGAGGGGTTCGCCATCCCGATCGACCGGGCAATGGGAATCGCCAACCAGATTCGCTCGGGGGTGCCCTCGCCCGCTATCCACCTCGGCGACAACGCCTTCATCGGCGTCGGAATCGCCGACTCCCCGATGGGACGCGGTGGAGCGGTGGTCCGGGGAGTCATCCCCGACACCCCGGCCCGCCAGATCGGGATCTTCAGCGGCGATGTGATCACCGCGGTCGACAACACTCCGATCAGATCCGCGGCCGACCTGTCCAACGCTATGGACGCCCACCGACCCGGCGAGACCATCGTCCTCAGCTGGATCGACCGTGCCGGAAATCCGCACAGCGCCCCGCTGGTCCTGGCCAAGGGACCGGTCGGCTGAGGGGGCTGACCCGCGCACTGGGTGGCGCGGCTCTGCTCGCCGCTCTGACCGTACCGGGGATGGCGGCCGCCGATCCGTTGACCGACCCGCTGTTCGGACTAGTCGACGCCGCCGCCCAACGGCTACAGACCGCCGATCCGGTGGCCGCCAGCAAGTGGCTCACCGGTGGGGCGATCACCGATCCAGCACGCGTTCAGCAGGTGCTGACATCCGTCGCACAAGAGGCCGAATCAGCCGGTGTGCCAGCCGATTTCGTCACCACCGCGTTCACCGATCAAATCAATGCGACCGAAGCCATCCAGTACAACCGCTTCTCCTGGTGGAAGTTCGATCCGGCGTCCGCACCGTCGGCGGCACCCGATCTGTCCGCATCCCGGGCCGCGATCGATGAACTGAACCAGAGGATGGTCACGGAGATGGCCAACCAGTGGCCGGTGCTGCGGTCATCGGATTGCCCGCGCCGACTCGACACCGCCAAGTCCGAGGTCGCTGTAGCGCGTCAATTCGATCCGCTCTACCGGCAGGCACTCGACGTCGCGACCCGGTCCTACTGCGACGCCTGAGCCAACGCGGCCAGCCGGCTCAGTCCCAGCGCGCAGACCGGCAGATAGGCAGCCGCCCACCACGGCGTCTCGAAGCGGACCCGGCATCCCCCGTCCACCGGAGTCACCTGATGCCCGGTCGCAGTCACCCCCGCCACCGTCCAGCACCACCGGCGTTCGGGCACGAATTCGGTGATCTCAAAGGGCATTCGCACACCGGCGACGGTCCAGACGGTTCCCCTCGCGCCGGCAGTCAGCAGGCTGCGACCGTCCGCCAGCTCGGCACGACGAACCGAGGGCCCCCATGCCGGCCAGGCCCGCACGTCGATCAGCAGACGCCACACCGCCTCCGGAGGTGCGGCGATGAACCGGTCGACATCCGCCATGACCAAACGCTACGTCGAACCTAATATCGGATTCATGGAAGGTTCTGTGACGGTTCACATGAAGGCGCCCGCCGACAAGATCTGGAATCTGATCGCCGACGTCCGCAACACCGGGAGATTCTCCCCCGAGGTATTCGAGGCCGAGTGGCTCGAAGGAGCCACCGGGCCGGAACTGGGCGCCAAGTTCCGCGGGCACGTCCGGCGCAATGAGGTCGGTCCGGTGTACTGGACGGTCTGCCGGGTCACCGCCTGCGAGCCGGGTCGGGAGTTCGGATTCGCGGTGCTCGGTCCCGGCGATCAAGCGATCAACAACTGGCACTATCGGCTCACGCCGAGTGGAGACGGAACCGACGTCACCGAGTCGTTCCGGCTCAACAACTCCCCCCTGGTGCGGGCGTTCTGGATGTTCGCCGGGTACCTGCGCGGGCGGCGCAATGTCCGCGACATGCGCACCACCCTGGAGCGGATCAGGAAGGTCGTCGAGGAACCCGCGGAAAGCTGACCGCGCCTCCCGGCGCTGTCTACTGTGGGGTGATGGGCATCTCGACGCGCGTCAACGGCCAGGCACCGCCGCAGGTCCCGCTGTCCGATATCGACCTGGGAACGCTGAAGTTCTGGGGCCGTGACGACGCCTTCCGCGACGGGGCGTTCGCGACCCTGCGCCGCGAGGCCCCGATCAAGTTCTTCCATGAGATCGAGTTCGACGGATTCCAGGCCGGGCCGGGCTACTGGGCGCTGATGAAGTTCGACGACGTCCACTTCGCCAGCCGCCATCCGGAGATCTTCAGCTCGTATCCGAACATCACCATCGGTGACCAGGCTCCCGAGGTCGCCGAGTATTTCGGCTCGATGATCGCCCTCGACGATCCGCGGCATGCCCGGCTACGCAATATCGTCTCTCGCGCATTCACACCGAAGGTGGTCGCACGCATCGAGGAGTCCATCCGGAATCGCGCGCGACGACTGGTGTCGGACCTCATCACCAACCATCCCGACGGCAAGGCCGAACTGGTCACCGAGCTATCCGGGCCGCTGCCCCTGCAGATCATCTGCGACATGATGGGCATCCCCGAGTCCGATCACCACCAGATATTCCACTGGACCAACATCATCCTCGGTTTCGGCGATCCAGATCTGACGACTGATTTCGAGGAATTCATGAAGGTCGCCATCGACATCGGGGCCTACGCCACCGCATTGGCCGAGGATCGGCGGGCCACCCCGCGGGATGACCTCACCACCGCACTGGTGGCCGCCGAAGTCGACGGCGAACAACTCAGTTCCGCAGAGATCGCCAGCTTCTTCATCCTGCTGGCGGTGGCCGGCAACGAGACCACCCGTAACGCCATCAGTCACGGCGTGCTGGCCCTGACCCAATATCCCGAGCAGCGCGAGATCTGGTGGAACGACTTCGCCACCCACGCCCCGACGGCGGTGGAGGAGATCGTGCGGTGGGCTTCCCCGGTGGTCTACATGCGCCGCACAGCGACTCGCGACGTCGAGGTCAGCGGCGTCCAGATCGCCCAGGGCGACAAGGTCACCATGTGGTACGCCTCGGCGAACCGCGATGAGGACAAATTCGACAACCCATGGCGCTTCGACATCGCCCGCACGAACAATCACCACGTCGGCTTCGGCGGCGGCGGTGTGCATTTCTGCCTCGGCGCCAACCTCGCCCGCCGCGAGATCTCGGTCATCTTCGAGGAACTGCGCAACCGGATCCCCGATATCGCGGTCACCGAGGAGCCGGCCATGCTCCTGTCGGCCTTCATTCACGGCATCAAACGGCTGCCCGTCGGCTGGAGCGTGTAGAAGTCTGCGATGGCGGATATCCGGGGGCGGCTGAACTGGCTGGCGTTGCACGGCGTGGTCCGTGCGATCGCCGCCCGGTCGGCACGGCACGGCGATCCGCAGGCCCGTCTGGTCGCCGACCCGGCGGTGCGGGCCGACCCGATCCCGTTCTACGAGGAGCTGCGCAGCCGCGGACCCTTGGTACGCGGCCGGCTGAGCTATCTGACGGTCGACCACACGGTGGCGCACGAACTTCTGCGTTCCGACGATTTTCGGGTCATCGTGCTCGGTTCCAGCCTGCCGGGTCCACTGCGCTGGCTCGAGGAGCGCACCCGAACCGATGCGCTGCATCCGCTGCGGCCGCCGTCACTGCTGGCCGTCGAGCCGCCGGCACACACCCGCTACCGCAAGACCGTGTCATCGGTGTTCACTTCTCGCGCGGTGGCGGCCCTGCGTGACAGCGTGCAGGACACCGCGACCTCGCTGTTACAGGGATTGTCCGGCGATACCGGTGTCATCGACGTGGTCGACCGGTACTGCTCGCAACTGCCTGTGTCGATCATCAGCGAGATCCTCGGCGTCCCGGAGTCCGAGCGGGAGAGGATTCTCGAGTTCGGCGAATTGGCAGCGCCCAGTTTGGATTTCGGCTTGACCTGGGAGCAGTACCAGCGAGTCGAACGGGGTCTGGCAGGGTTCAGCGACTGGCTGGTCGCCCATCTCGCGACGTTGAGAGCCAACCCCGGTGACAACTTGATGAGCCAGCTCATCGACGCGGCGGACAGCGGAGTCCGGCTGGACGAGCCGGAGTTGCGAGCCGTCGCAGGACTCGTGCTGGCCGCCGGGTTCGAGACCACAGTCAATCTGCTCGGCAACGGAATCAGGCTGCTGCTCAACGCACCCGATCAGCTCGCCGCAGTCACCGAGGATCCGTCCTTATGGGCAGGTGCCGTCGAGGAGATCCTGCGACTGGACTCCCCCGTGCAACTGACCGCGCGGGTGGCGCTGACCGATACCGAGGTGGCCGGAACGCCGGTGCGGGCGGGCGAGATCGTGATCGTGTGCCTGGCTGCAGCCAATCGGGATCCCAAGGTTTTCCCCGACCCGAACCGCTTCGATGTGCGCCGGCCCAACGCGGGACGCCACCTCGCCTTCTCCGGAGGCCGGCATTTCTGCCTGGGCGCGGCACTGGCCCGGATGGAGGGCGAGGTCGGTCTGCGGAGTTTCTTCGAGCAGTTTCCGGACGCCCAACTCGCCGGTGAGGGCCTCCGGCGCGACACCCGGGTGTTGCGCGGATGGTCGCGACTGCCGGTCCGACTGGGATCGCCTGTCGCAGTTGTTGACACCCGTTGACCTGCACGGTTCTATTGCCGTGTGGCCTACGACACGATCATCCGCAACGGCCGGTGGTTCGACGGGACGGGTGCCCCCTCGGCGGTCCGCAACATCGGAATCGTGGACGGCCGAGTCGCCGCTGTGACACCGCATCCCCTCGACGAGACCGATTGTCCGCAGGTGATCGACGCCACCGGCAAGTGGGTGCTACCGGGCATGGTGGACGTCCACACCCACTATGACGTGGAGGTGCTCGGTGGCCCGGGACTGCCGGAGTCGGTGCGGCACGGCGTCACCACCGTGCTGGTGGGTTCCTGCTCACTGTCGGCCGTCCACGTCAACGGCGAGCAGGCCGGTGATCTGTTCGGCCGGGTGGAGGCCATTCCGCGCGAGCACGTGATCGCCACCGTCGATGAATCCAAGACGTGGAACAACGCCGGGGAGTACATCGCGGCACTGGAGTCACGGCCGCTGGGCCCCAACGTCGCATCGTTCATCGGACATTCCGATCTGCGCACGGCCACCATGGGTTTGGACCGGGCCACTCGCAAGGACGTCCGTCCTACCGCGGGCGAGCAGGCAGCGATGGAGAAGATGCTCACCGAGGCACTCGATGCGGGGTTCCTCGGGATGTCCTCGCAGCAACTGCTTTTCGACAAGATCGACGGCGAGACCTGCCGGTCGCGGACGCTGCCGTCGACCTACGCCAAACCGCGGGAACTGCGCCGGCTGAAGTCGTTACTGCGCCGGCGCGGGCGAGTGCTTCAGTCCGGACCCGATATCAAGAATCCGTTCAACATCGTCTCCCAGGTGGCGCAGTCTCTGCCGGTTCTTCGCGACAACCTCAAGACGAGTCTGCTGTCAGCCGCCGACGTCAAGTCGAATCCGCTGGCCATCGCCATGCTGGGTCCGCTGGCCAGATTGGTCAACCGATTCGGCGGTGACTTCCGCTGGCAGCATCTGCCGGTTCCGTTTGAGGTCTACGCCGACGGCATCGATCTGGTGGTGTTCGAGGAGTTCGGTTCCGGCGCCGCAGCACTGCATCTGCGCGACTCCGTCGAACGCGACGCACTGCTGCAGGATGCGCAGTACCGCCGATGGTTCCGCAAGGACTACGACAACCGCTTCGGGATGCGGGTGTGGCATCGCGATTTCTTCGACGCCGAGATCGTCGAATGCCCGGATGAGTCGGTGATCGGCAAGTCCTTCGGTCAGGTCGGCCTGGACCGGGGCGGACTGCATCCGGTGGACGCCTTCCTCGACCTCGTGGTCGAGCACGGCGCCAAGGTGCGCTGGCGGACAACCATTTCCAATCATCGCCCCGATGTGCTCAAGAAACTCGCCCGTGACGAGGGCATCCAGATGGGCTTCTCCGACGCCGGCGCGCATCTGCGCAATATGGCCTTCTACAACTTCGGCCTGCGACTGTTGCGCCACGTCCATGACGCCGAGCGGTCCGGGACTCCGTTCATGCCGATCGAGCAGGCGGTTCACCGGCTGACCGGCGAACTCGCCGACTGGTACGACATCGACGCCGGGCATCTGCGCATCGGCGACCGCGCCGACGTCGTCGTGCTGGATCCCGATCATCTCGATTCCGAGTTGGACGCCTACGCCGAGGCGCCGGTCGCCCAGTACGCGAACATGCCGCGGATGGTCAATCGCAATGACGCCGCGGTGAACCTGGTGCTGATCGGCGGCCGCACGGTTGTGCACGAGGGCGTGCCCAGCGAGGTTCTCGGAATGCAGCGCACCGGAATCTTCCTGCGGGCCGGAAAACGCACTGCCGCGCCGCAGTCGGAGGAGGAGCTGTCCCATGCAGGCTGAGCATGTCGTCCTGGGAATGTGGGAGGCACTCTCGGCCCGGGACTGGGAGGCGATGAAGCCGTTCCTCGCGCAGGACTGTATCTACGTCGACATGCCGATCGGCCCCACCGCAGCGGCCCGCGGACCGGAGGACATCGTCAAGCGTCTCAAGATCGGTCTGGCCCCGCTGGCTGCGTACGAGAACCACGACGGAACCTTGGTGAGCAACGGCGAGGACGTCCTCTACGAGCACTCCGAGACTTGGAACTGGGTGACCGGGGAGAGCGCGGTGCTGCAGTTCGTCACCGTGCACAAGGTTCGCGACGGCAAGATCACGCTGTGGAAGGACTATTGGGATTTCAACGGTCTTGCCGCCCATGCGCCGGCGGACTGGATGGAGCAGCTCGCGGTCTCCGATATGAGTTGGATGTTCGACGCTACCGGGCTGATCTGAGGGTTCGGCTACAGGTTGTAGACGCGGACGGAGTTATCCCGCCCGATCAGTCCGGCCACCCGCACGGCGTCATCGACACTCCACTCGCCCCGATCGACGAATTCCCCGACGACAGCAGACATTCCGTCACGCCATAGCCGAGCGCCGAGATAGTGCAACTCGGGCGGACCGAACGCGTCTGACGAATACAGGATCTTGCGGAACGGCGCCAGTTCCAAGGTCCGCCCGATGAAGTCACGGGCACGGGCGCCGAGGTGATTCACGCTCAGTCCGATGTCCAGGTGGACATTGTTGAAGGCACTCGCCAGATACCCCGCTTCCCGCTCGTAGGGATAGCAGTGCAGCAGCACGATCGGGGTGTCGCCGGATTCGCGAAGCAGATCCAGCAGATGCATCGGGTTGGTGCGGTGCAGATCACAGTCCCGGTCACCGAGGCCGACATGGAACTGCACCGGCTTACCCAGTCGCAGAGCCTCGTGGACGCCGAAGCGCAACAACACCCGGTCGGTGAGGCGGACGTCGCCGCTGTCACGCCAGTGTTGCGCGGCGTCGGCGACCTGCGCGGCCGACGGCACCGACAGATCCCCCTCGAATCCCCCGCGATAGGCCAGCACCGTTTTCGCGGCGACTGCGGATTGCATTCGCGCGTTGAGAATCTCCCGGAAATTGTCGGCATAATCGCCGGGGCGTACGGCGGCCTGCTCGGCCACCTGTTCGACCCGCACCACCTCATGCACGCGCGCCCGGGTCACCGCACGCATCTCCGACAATCCCGCGATCGCACCGGGAAGGCCGGTGTCCAGCAGCCAGTCGCCCACTCCGGCCGAGGGTAGAAACACCCGCGCCAGTTCAGTGGGGTTGAACTCGTCGCGGCGCTGCCAGTAGGCGTCCGGGGCGGCGTGCGCGGACAGACCCAGCAGTGGTGCACAGTGTGCACGCACGGCGAATCCGAGTTGGCTGTCGAATCCGGAGTCGAATGCGGCCAGCCGCGCGGTATTGGCCTCGTTGAGTCCATTCTCGAATCCGACGCGGTCGGTAGGTGACAGCCAAAAGCCGTGGACGTGATTGTCGATCAGGCGAATGGCGTCCAGACGCTCGCCGATCTCTTTGATCACAGGCTCCATGCCATGCGGAACTTGTCGGCCAGCTGTCCGGGCTCCAGGTCGCTGTAGTTATCCGCCTCGTAGCGGCGCACCGCGAGGATCGCGTCGACCGCGTAGTCACCGAGGATGGAACGCATTCGCTCCGAATCATCCAGAGCAGCAAGCGCTTCGGACTGATCTGCGGAGAGCTGGACCACTCCGGCAGCCGCACGTCGTTCAGCGGAGAGATTCTGGGGGTCGATGGCGATCTCCGACGGCAATGGTGCATGGGTCTGGATACCGTCCAAGGCCAGACCGAGGATGGCCGCGGTGGCGAAGTACGGGTTCGCCGACGGGTCGACGACCTTGACCTCGACGTTGGCGCCGCGCGGATTCCCGTGCGTAGCGGGCAGGAACCTGACCGCCGCCTCGCGGTTCTCGGTCCCCCAGCAGGCGTACGCCCCGGCCCAGTTGCCCGGCTTCATCCGGAGGCCGCTCACGATCGATCCGCACAGAACCGACTCCGCCTCCGGCAGCGCCCGGACGATGCCGCCGATCGCCGCCGCACCCTCGCCGGTGAGTCCGTGCGGACCGGTGCCACCGGAGAACAGCGACTGGCCGGCCCGCCACAGCGAGAAATGCTGGTGTGCGCCGTTGCCCACGCTTCCCGCGAAGGGAACCGGGGACAGTGAGACCCGCAGTCCGTACTTCCGTGCCACCCGGCTGATCAGGACACGGGTCAGGATCAGTTGGTCCGCGGCGGCCACCGGCGCCTTCGGCGCGAGCGAGATCTCGAACTGGTTGACCCCGTACTCGGGGTGGAACTGTTCGAGTGCCACCCCGGCCGCGGTCAGAGCCTCGATCGCGTCCCGAACGAAGGCCTCATGCTCCAGGACGCCGGCCAGGCCGTACTGGGCCCATAAGTCTCCGGGCAACCGGTTGCCGGCCGGATCGACGAGCAGGAACTCGATCTCATGTCCGATTTGTGCAGTCAAACCGGCTGCCGCCAAACGGGATTCGACACGCGCCAGGGTTCCGCGGGAACACACCGGGATCGCGTTGCCATCCTGGTCGAAGAAGGATCCCGGTGCCCAGACGAGGCCTTCGTCGATGACGCACAGCGCGTGCGGATCGATCCGGACGCGCTCGTCGCCAACCACGCTGAACTTGTCGTTGAAGACGATCCCGGCACGGTCGATGGCGAACGCATGCCACACCGGACTGGCGCCCAGGCCGGGGTCGACGAACGCGTCGACTCTGGCCGCCGGAACGGCTTTGGCCAGCGTCAGCCCGGCCGGGGTGACGATCGTGCCGAGGACGGTGCCCTCGGTCAGCCCCGCCATGCTCAGCCTCTGCTCGGAAGGGTGATGCGACAGGTTTGTCCGATGTCGAGGGTGCGCAGCGTACGGCCCATCGCCACCCACATCGCGCACGACAGGGTCAGGTCGGCGATCAGTTCGTCGGAGAAGTGCGCATGGCAGCGCTGCCAGAACTCCTCGTCGTCACGCAGTTTGGTGTGCTCGGTGGCGAACCGGTGGGCGAACTCGGCGGCCAGCCGTTCCTCGTCGGTGAATCCGGGCCAGGTTCGCCACTGCGGCGCACGCTCGTAGAGTTCTTCGTCGACGCCGGCGTCGGGACCGTCGGCGTCGCGGGTGTTCAGACACACCACGCATTCGTTGTCGTGCGCGATGACGATGCGAGCGATCTCACGAACCCGCATCGGCAGACGGTTACGGGTGTAGACGGCGTTGCTGTAAGCCGCCATCGCCTTACCGATCTCGGGCGACAGGCCGATCCAGCCGGCCACGTCATCGTCGGCGAAGTCTCCGATTCGGCTCATTCAGGAATGGTAGAACTCGCAGCTGTTTTCCAACCGACGGTCCGATACGAAGAAGGGACCGGCCCACCATCACTCAACTGGCGGATCTGGCGGCCACATCGCTCCCGGTCCGCGCCGGCCGCCGCCGATGCGGCGTTCCCGATACCGGGCGGGACCGGGTCCCGTTTACCAGACTCCCCGTCCAGCAAATTTCACAACATCAGTAACACGCCTCATTTTTCCCAAGAAATACCTGAGAAAAACTCTTTGTAGTGCGTTGATGTCGTGCTACTGTCGCAGGAATCACATCGTCTCCGATTTTTCAGTAACGCATATCGGTGATGCGAGACATTAGCGAAGGCGGGATGTCATGCCGGGGAAACGGCCGACGAGAAGGCATGGCGCACGGGTGGGCGCCGCCGCAGTGGCGCTGGGAGTTTCCCTGGCGGGGCCGCAGGCCACCGGGATCGCGGCGGCCGACAACCCCGATACCGACTCGACCACTGTGACCGCCGGACCCGCCGCCCATCCCGGCCAGGCCGCCGCCCGGTCGCGCCGGCCGCACCGCGACGGTTCCGGCTCAGCACCTCCGCCAACGTCCCCGGCCGCGGCCGCCCGGGCCCACTCGCACGGCACCGCCGCCATGACAGCGGCAGGCTCGGGACCGAAGAACACCTCACCGGCAGCAGCGGCACAACAGGCGGTACAGAGCGCGGTCCCGGCCGCGGCGGCCGACTCCCCGGGCGTACCGGCAGTCACCGCGACATCCGGACCGTCAGCCAGGCGCACCCGGGCCGCGGCTGCCGTCAGTCATCAATCCGCAGCTAGTCAGGTGGCGCCCCATCAGGTTTCCGCCGTCGCTCCGGTCATGACGATGAGCGTCGCGGTCACCGCATTCTTCGATACGGCCTCGCATTGGCTGTCGACGCTGCCCGCCAGTCCGATCACCGACTTCCTGCAGGGTGCCCTGCTGCTTGTCCGGCGAACCGTGTTGAGCTTCCTGCACTCCCCTGGTGCCAGCCAGACGGGTGGCCAGATCCAGACCACGCCGTATCTCACCGACGAGGAGTTGCGGGACTATCTGCTGGCGATCGCCGAACAGCGGTACGCCGGGCAGTTCGGCCAGACCGTGCCGGTGTACGCCTACTCCCCCTATCCGGTCTACAAACTCGACGACACGAACACCGTGGTGTCGGGGACCAACACACAGGTGAACGGTGTGGATGAGGCCGACTTCGTCGAAACCGACGGGCACTACGTTTACGTCGCGCGCAACAATGCCCTGACCATCCTGGACGGCTCGCACATCGCCTCGCAGACCGCGCTGTCCGGCAATGTCGTCGGCCAGTACCTCGACGGTGACACGCTCACGGTGATCACCCAGACCGGCGGCGGCTGGTACGGCCCGATGGTCAAGATGGCGCCGGGCTACTTCTGGAACTGGAATCCCCAGACCACCGTCACCGTCTACGACCTCACCGATCGCAGCGCTCCCACCGTGACGGGTCAGACCGTGTTCGACGGCGCCTACCGGGATTCCCGCGCGGTGGACGGCAACGTCTACCTGGTGCTGGACAAGAACCTGAACCTGCCGGCTCCGGAGTACACCGATGAACCAGTCGCCGATGCCGACCTACGGGGCGACTCCCCGATCGTCTCCTACCGCACCTATGAGACGTGGGATCACTATGTGGCGCGGGTGGGCGACCAGATCACCACGCTGTCCCTACCGCACGCCTATTCGGTCGCCGCGGACGGCACCATGGTGGACCTCGGGGTGATCGCCGGCGGCGGCGATGTCGTGCGTCCGAGCGGCGGCGATCAGCAGTCCATGGTCACGATCGTCGCGGTCGACACCGGCAGCAGCGCTTCGGGATTCGCCTCCAGTGTGGCCACCTTCGTCAACGACGACAACAGCACCGTCTACATGACGACCGATGCGCTGTACCTCGCTACCGCGCAGGAAACCTCGACCCCCAGCGGTTCGTCCACCGACACCCGCATCGACCGTTTCACCATCAACGCCAATGACGTCGGCTGGCAGGCAAGCGGACTCGTCAGCGGAACGCTGATCAACCAGTTCGCCATGGACGAGCAGGACGGGTACCTGCGGGTGGCCACCCACAATTGGAGCTCCCAGTTCGCCGGTGGCACCTGGGCCACCGTCAACGACAGCGGGGTCTACGTGCTGGATACCACCGGTGACACCCTCGACGTGGCCGGCAGCGTCACCGGTTTGGCTCCCGGTGAGCAGCTGTACTCGGTTCGGTTCGCCGGGGACACGGCCTACCTGGTCACCTTCCTGCGCACCGACCCGCTGTTCGTGGTCGATCTCAGCGACCCGACCGCACCGGCCGTCGAAGGTGAGCTGGTGATCCCGGGCTTCTCCAACTATCTGCAGTCGGCCGGCGACGGACTGCTGCTCGGCATAGGACAGGAACGCGAACCCGGCACCTGGAACACCCGCCTGCACGTCTCGCTGTTCGACGTGAGCAATGGCGCCACACCCACCCAGATCGACCGCCAGATACTCGACGAGAACGCGCAGTGGTCCGGGTCCGACGCGCAGTTCGATCCGCATGCGCTGCTCTACTCCGCCGAGGACGGACTGCTCGTCGTGCCGGTGTCCGGCGGTGGCTATGACGCCGCCACCGGCGACTATCACTACGAGAACCTGCTGTCGGTGATGCGGGTGGACACCGAGGGAATTCAGGTCCTCGGCCAGATCCAGACTGATCAGCCGGTGCTGCGGACCGTGCGCATCGGTGATGTGCTCTACGCGGTCACCGACGACACTGTCACCGCATACAGCCTTACCGATCTCTCGGAGATCAGCCGCACTCCGCTCGGGACCACGTCGACGCCGGAGCCGCTCTACGCGATGTAGAGGCCTGCGCTAGGACTTGCCGCGGTGGAATTCGGCAAGCGCGTCGGCGTTGGCCTGTGCGCCCATCAACTCGGCGAAGTAGGCATCCTCGCGGGAACGAGCCTCCGCGATGGCGCGCCGGGTCGGCTCCATGATGGTCTGCTTGACTGCCATCAGGCTTGAAATCGGCCGGGAGGCAAGCAGTTCGGCGTGCCGGTGGGTTTCGGGGAGCAGATCATCGGGCTCGCAGAGTTTCCACACCAGACCCATCCGCAGCGCCTCGTCGGCATTGACCCACTCCGATGACATCAGCAGCCAGGCCGCGTTCTGCCGGCCCATCAGTTGCGGCAACAGGTATGACGAGGCCGCCTCCGGCGCCACACCGAGACTGGTGAACGGGCACTTCAGTTTCGCGGTGGTGGACATGAAGGCCAGATCGGCGAACCCGAGGATGGTGGCGCCGATACCCAGCCCGAGTCCGTTTACCGCACAGACCAGCGGCTTGGAGAAGGCAGCCAGCGCGTCGATCAGGCCGGGGAAACCGTGCTTGCCGGCCACGAATCCGTCGGGATCGGCGATCCGCGCCTGCATATCGGTGAGGTCCTGCCCCGCGCTGAACGCACGGCCGGTTCCGGTGATCACGACCACCGCCACCTCGGGATCGGCGGCCGCGGCGGCCAGTGCGTCGGCGGTGGCGTCGTAGAGCGCCTCGTCGAAGGCGTTGAGAGCCTCGGGCCGGTTCAGCGTCAGGGTGCGGACCCGGTTTTCGTCGTCGATCAGCAGTGTCACGCGGTCAGCCTAGGTCGTGAAGCGCTCGTCGATATGGCGCATCCGGATGTCGAGCAGTTGCTCGACGAGATCGTCGGGCAACGGCGCTGCGGCGGTGAAGCGCAGCGTCCCGGGGCTCCATGAGTACGCGGTGAGCCGGTCGGTGACGACTGGAAGAACGCTGCCGCTGAACGGGTACCAGGCGATGTGGTGCTTGCGAACGACGACGCCCGCCACCGGCACACCCCGATAGGTGTAGCAGGGCATGCCGTAGCTGGTCGTCTGCCCAACCCCCACAACGTGTTCGGAGATCAGACCATCCAGGCGTTCCACCTCGTCACGTTGCGAACCGGCGGGCAGCGCAGTGATGTAGTCGTCGACCGCACCCATCTCACTCCCGGAACGGGTCGCGGAAGACGTACCGGCCGGTGGGCACCGTGTCGATGTTCTGATTGGCGCCGAATGCCGAGGTGCTGGCCACCATCCGGCCCATCCGGTCGGCGAGATCGGCATCGTCGGCTGCCCCGAAGAACGCATGCAGGCTGCCCACCGCTTCGATCGGGAACAGTTCCTCGACGATGGCAGACAGCGGCGGTGCGTCCGGAGTCAGCGCCCGCACCACATAGTTCTGCACGTAGCCGAACGTCGACTGGGTCTCGATGGCGACCGGTGTGTGGTCGCCCTGCCAGCGGGCCAACCAGGTCGGCTCGTCGAGATCGGCGGGACGGCGCAACAGCGCGATATTGGCCAGACCGGCCACCCGCTCTCGGGACGGTGCCCGCGGCGGGGGCATCGGCGCAGACTCGGTGACCAGATATGCGGCCAGCTGATCACACTGCGCTGCAAGGATTTCCAGCGCACTGGCGACCTGCTCTCCATAATGCTGCTGGGTCCACAGACTGACGAACCCCTGAACCGGCGGGTCGAGTGTGGTCAGCGTCATCAGGGAACCGCGGACCGCGGCGTCGCGGACGTTGACCGTCACCCCCGGCAGGCCGAGGTCCAACAGCGCATCGGCCACCGGTCCGCACATCGCGGCCACCCAATCGTCGTCGGAGTTCGCCGCGCGCAACGCCACGATCACCTTCTCCATCAGGCCTCCTCGTCCCGCAACCAACGCGGCAGGATGAAAACGCCCTCCGCCTCGACGGTGATCCCCTCGGCATCGGCGATGTGCCCCGAACAGAATGTCTTGACTCCGTCGGTACGGGTCCGTGCCGCCTCGACGTGCAACGGCCCCAGTGCTGTGGCCCGCAGGTAGCGCACGGTGATGCTTCCGGTGAAACGTGGAAGGCGATCCGGACTGGCAGCCTCGCCGAGCAGATGGTCGAGAATCATCGCCGCGACTCCGCCGTGCACATGTCCGGGTGGACCCTCGTAGGCGGCACCCAGGGTGAAATCACCCCACACCCGGCCGCAGTCGTCGCGGTGGGTGATGACCGGCGGGGCGAACGCATTGCGGAGTCCGATGACCGCGTTACCCCAGCCCATGCTCTCCCCGGAGGTGGTGTGCCGGACCCCGAAAGCGCCGTCGATCTGTTTGGTGCGCAGCCGGGCCAGGGCGGCGTCGATGTCGCGCTTGGCCTCGGCGACCGTCTCGGCGTCGGCCTCGGTGCGGATTGTCGCGTCGACCAGATCGCGAACCGACTCGGCCAGTGGCCCGTAGATCGCCTTCAGTTGCGCGATGTCCTCCGCGGACAGGTCCTCAACCGGGAATTCCAGCACCCTTGCACCGTAGAGTCTCAGGACATGACCGCCCCCGACTGGGTGCGCCACGCGATCTGGTGGCATGTGTACCCGCTGGGCTTCGTCGGCGCATTCCCCGCCACGACGGTCCCCACCCCCGAGGAACATCGGCTGTCCCGGATCGTGGACTGGCTCGACCACGCCGTCGGGCTGGGCGCCTCCGGCATCGCGCTCGGGCCGGTGTTCGCATCGCGGACGCACGGTTACGACACCACCGACCACTACCGCATCGACCCGCGACTGGGCGATGACGGCGACTTCGATCGCCTCGTGACGCAGGCCCATGAGCGTGGATTGAGGGTGCTGCTGGACGGGGTGTTCAATCACGTCGGCACCGACTTCCCCCGGTACCGCCAGGCCCTCGACGGTGACTCCGAGGCCAGAACCTGGTTCCACGGCCGGCCCGGGCGGTTTCACACCTTCGAGGGGCATTCGGACCTCATCACGCTGAACCATCGCAACGCCGGGGTCGCCGACCATGTCGCCGGGGTGATGTCGCACTGGTTGTCCCGCGGTGCGGACGGCTGGCGGCTCGACGCCGCCTACGCGGTGCCCGGCGAGTTCTGGACGCGGGTGCTGCCGCGGGTGCGCGCCGAACATCCGGACGCCTGGTTCGTCGCCGAGGTGATCCATGGCGACTATGCGGCCTTCGTCGCCGAGTCCGGCGTGGACTCGGTCACCCAGTACGAATTGTGGAAGGCGATCTGGAGCAGCCTCAACGACGGAAATTTCCACGAACTGGACTGGGCGCTGCAGCGACACAATGACTTTCAGGACACATTCGCCCCGCTGACGTTCGTCGGCAACCATGACGTCACCCGGATCGCCAGCAGGCTGATCCGCGCCGAGCATCTTCCGCATGCTCTGGTACTGCTGTTCACCGTCGGCGGTGTGCCAAGCGTGTACGCCGGTGACGAGTTCGGCTACACCGGCGTCAAGGAGGACCGCGCCGGCGGCGACGACGCGGTGCGCCCGGAGTTCGGCTCACCGTCCGGCCACGGTGATGCCGAGATCCTCGATCTGCACCGCTATCTGATCGGCCTGCGCCGCCGCCATCCCTGGCTGTACCAGGCGCGCACCACCGCACTGACGTTGGAGAACACCCGCTACGTCTACGAGAGCCGCTACGGTGACGAGGCCTTGATCGTCGCGCTGAATCTCAGCGATGAGGCGATGACGGTGCCGGTGTCCGAACTCACCGGCAGGGTGGCCGAGGTCATCGCCGGAACCGCCGCCCCACCCCGCGAGACGGTGAACCGGGCGACGGTCCCCCCCAACGGCTGGCTCGTCCTCACTCCCGGGTGAGGAGTCTGAGTGTCGTCTCGTCGGGTTGGCCGTCGTAGTACTTGTCCAGCACGGCCTGAAATACGGCCTCATCGTCGGCCGACTCACAGGTCGCGATGAACAGGGTCACGCACGAGCGCACCTTCAGGCAGTCGGGCCAGCCCACAATCGCCTCGATGCTGCGGTCGGCGACATCCACGAGCAGCCCGCAGCACTCCCGAAGCCGGGGTCCCAGTACCGGGTGCTGCAGATAGGCCCGAGCCTGGGCCGGCGAGGCGATCCCGTAGTGCTCGGCAGTCGCGCTGCGGCCCAGCCCTCTCAACTGCGGAAAAATGAACCAGATCCAGTGCCCGGTCTTGTGCCCGGCCCGTAGTTCAGCCAGCACCTCCGGATACACGTGCCGCTGGGCGTCGACGAAACGCTGCAGGTTATCGGGGTCGACCACCCCCGACAAGTTACCCTCGGCGTGACCTAGGGAAGGAACTCGATGTCGGCATCGCCCACGGCCGGGTCCGCACTCGCCGAGCGGTTGCGGCGCAGAAAGGCCAAGCGCAGCCTGCTGGAGCGGGTCAGCATTCAGTCGAAACTGATGCTCATGCTGCTCACCATGAGCGTGCTGGCCACCGCGATCGCCGGTGGCATCGGTTTCCAGTCCGGGCGCAACTCGCTGCGCTCCGCGGTCTTCGAGCGGCTCACCGGTATCCGCGAGGCACAGGGCCGGGTGCTGGAGATGGGGTTGTCGGATATCACCGGCTCACTGCTCATCTACTCCCGCGGCGAGACCGTCGCCGGCGCACTGGGCGCCTTCAACGCCGCCTTCGACCAGCTTCACGACACCTCGATCAGCCCACAGGAGAACCAATCGCTGATCGACTACTACACCGACCACTTCAAAACCGCCGACGGCGGCAAGCTGGACATCAACGCCCTGGTACCCACGAACAATGCGGCCCGCTATCTGCAGTCGCGCTACACCGTGCCGTTCAAGGACCGTGACGCCGCCGTCCGCGTCGACGACGCCCGGGACAACAGCGCGTGGTCGGTGGTCAACGCGCGCTACAACCCGTACTTCCGCGAGATCGTCACCCGGACGGGCTTCCGGGACGCGTTCCTGATCAACGCACGCGGTGACGTGGTCTACACGGCCTACAAGGGTGTGGAACTGGGCACCAACATCCTCACCGGTCCGTACCGCGGGCAGGGATTCCTACCCGGCGCCTTCCAGAAGGCGATGGCCTCCAACGACGTGGACTACGTCGACAGCACCGACTTCACCGAATACCTGCCCTCCGGTCAGCCCACCGCCTGGATGCTGGTTCCCATCGGACCGCCCGGCCGGGCGACCGGGGTGATGGCGGTCGAGTACCCGGCCTCGATGGTCAACAACCTCATGACAGCCAACCGGCAGTGGGAGCGCGCCGGCATGGGCAAGACCGGTGAAGCGTTCATCGTCGGCAAGGACGACCTGATGCGCTCGGACTCCCGGCTCTTCATCGAAGACCCGCAGGCCTACAAGCGCGACGTCATCGCCGCCGGAACCGCGCCGGATGTCGCCGAGCGTGCGATCAAGCAGGGCACCACGGTTCTGGTGCAACCAGTCGGCACCAAGGCCACCGAGTCCGCCCAGCGTGGCGAGACGGGGACCGTGATCGCCACCGACTACCTCGGCCATCGCGCCCTGCAGGCCTACGCACCTGTCAAACTCAAAGGGCTGGACTGGGTGATCGTCGCCTCGATCGACTCCGACGAGGCCTTCGCGCCTGAGCGCAACTTCGCCCACCGCCTGGCCCGCTCCACCGCGGTGATCATCTTCCTGGCCTGTATCGCCGCCATGCTGTGGTCCCGGCAGTTCGTCCGTCCGATCAGGCGGCTCGAGGCGGGTGCCGAGCAGATCAGCACCGGCGATTACAACGTCAACATCCCGGTGAACTCCGGTGACGAATTCGGCGATCTGACAGTCGCTTTCAACGATATGAGCCACAACCTGTCGCTCAAGGACCAGCTACTCGCCCAGCAGCGAGAGGAGAACGACCGCCTGCTGATGTCGCTGATGCCGGAGTCGGTGGTGGAACGCTACCGGGGCGGCGACGAATCGATCGCCGAGGAGCATCAGGATGTCACGGTCATCTACGCCGACGTGATGGGGCTCGATGAGCTCTCCAAAGACCACGAGGCGTCCGAGTCGCTCGAGTTCATCAACAAACTGATGCGACAGTTCGACGCGGCGGCCGAATCACACGGTATCGAACGGGTACGCAACACCCACAACGGTTATCTGGCCAGCTGTGGCCTGACCGTGCCGCGCCTGGACAACATCCACCGCACCGTCGACTTCGCCATCGACATGCAGCGGATCGTCGACCGGTTCAACACCGAGACGGGCCAGCACATCCTGCTGCGCGCCGGGATCGACACCGGAACGGTCACCAGCGGCCTGATCGGCCGGGCCGGACTGGTGTACGACCTGTGGGGCGGCGCCGTCCACCTGGCTTCGAAGATGCGCCGCGGCGCGGCCCAACCGGGTATCTACGTCAGCGAGGCGGTCTACGACGCCACCCGCGACACCCGGCACTACACGCCGGCCGGCACCATCACCGACAACGATCAGGAGCAGCCGACCTGGCGGTTGACCGAGGACCTGGAATGAGCTTCCTGGCCACGCCGTGGTTCTACTGGTCGCTGATCCTCGCGATCGGACTCCCGACGACGCTGGTGCTGCTGACGGAGTTGCAGCACGCGTTCGTCAGGAGAGGCAGCTTCCTGGCCCGACCGGTCGGTCTGCTGCGCACATACATCGTGCCGCTGGGCGCCCTGCTGATCCTGCTGACCCAGACCACCGGCGTTTCGGTGCAGTCCAACGGGGTTCGCATCCTGGCCACCGTATTCGGCGTCTTCGTCCTGATCATGGTGCTGTCCGGGGTGAGCGCCACGGTTTTCGAGAGCGCACCGGTCGGCAGCTGGCGGCGGCGGATGCCCTCGATCTTCATCGACGTGGCCCGCTTCGCGATCATCGCCGTGGGCGTGGCGATGATCTTCGCCTGGGTGTGGGGAGCCAACGTCGGTGGTCTGTTCACCGCACTGGGCATCAGCTCGATCGTGCTCGGCCTGACGCTGCAGAACTCGGTCGGGCAGATCATCTCCGGTCTCCTGCTGCTCTTTGAGCAGCCCTTCCAGATGGGCGACTGGGTGGAGACCGGCGCCGCGAAGGGCCGAGTCACCGAGGTCAACTGGCGAGCCACCCACATCAACACCGGGAGTGGGCTGGAGATCATCCCGAACTCGGTGCTGGCCGGGCAGGCGTTCGCCAATCTCAGCCGTCCGCCCGGCGGCCACACCATCACCGTCACCGCGAAGTTCTCCGGCGCCGACGCACCGGATGAGGTGTGCGAGCTGCTCACCGAGGTCGCGGGCAATCTGCCGCACCTGCATCCGGGTGCCGAGCCGATCGCATCGGCCATCAGCAGCACCGACTACAGCATCACCATCCCGGTTCGCTCCCCAGCCGACGACCTCGAAGCACGGTCGACGTTCCAGCGCTGGCTGTGGTACGCCTCGCGACGGGCCGACCTGCGACTCGACGGCCTCGACGACGACTTCTGCACGCAGAAACGGCGAGTCGAGGCACTACGCAAGATCGCCCCGGTGCTTCGCGCGGGCAGCTCGGATCTGGAGAGCCTGCTGCCCTCCGTGACCGTCGTCCGGTTCGGCGCCGACGAGCTGATGCAGCGCAGCGGTGGGATCCCGGCCGCGATGTCGTTCGTCATCAAGGGTCGGGTGCGGCTTGTCGTGATGGGCAAAGACGGCGGCGTCATCCCGATCAAGACACTTCACGAAGGCGACTTCATCGGGCAGACGGCCCTGACCCGCGAACCCGTCGCCGGGAACGCCTACGCCATCGGCGAGGTGACGGTTCTACAGATCCCCCGGGACACCGTGGAGCACTTGGTGTTTCGAAAGCCGGAGCTGCTGCAGGATCTCAGTGCTGCTATCGACGAGCGCCGCGACAGAGTGCGCGAAGCGATCGCGCATGCGGAAAAGCCCAGCGCAGAGCCAGAGGAAACTGAGCAGGACGCCCTGTAGATCCGCGAGTGTCTTCCCCGCGTGATCCGATCGTTGCCCAACTGCGACTTGGCGCACCGCGTCGCGTCGCGGGCCGATTCACCCTCCGATGTTTGACTCCCTCATGCAGGCAGCGGTGACTGCCGATGTACACGAACAGAAGTGATGGGAGTCGTCATGAAATTGGTCGAGAAGTTGCGAGGCAGGTGGGCACGGCGGATCACCGCGGTGGCCGCGGCCGCAATCACTCTGCCCGGCCTGGTCGGCGCCGCCGGCGGATCCGCTACCGCGTCCGCGTTCTCGCGGCCCGGCCTTCCGGTGCTCTACCTGGATGTTCCGTCGGCAGCGATGAACCGCAACATCCGCATCCAGTTCCAGAAGGGCGGCGAGCACGCCGTGTACCTGATGGACGGCCTGCGCGCCCAGGACGACTACAACGGCTGGGACATCAACACCCCCGCGTTCGAGTGGTTCCTGAACTCCGGCCTGTCGGCTGTCATGCCCGTCGGCGGCCAGTCCAGCTTCTACACCGACTGGTACCAGCCGTCGCAGGGCAACGGTCAGAACTACACCTACAAGTGGGAAACGTTCATGACCCAGGAGCTGCCGGCCTACCTGCAGGCGAACCAGGGTGTGAATCCGAACGGCAATGCCGTGGTTGGTTTGTCGATGGCCGGTAGTGCCGCACTCACCTATGCGATCTACTACCCGCAGAAGTACATCTACGCCTCCTCGCTGTCGGGCTTCCTGAACCCGTCCGAGGGCTGGTGGCCGATGCTGATCGGTCTGGCGATGAACGATGCCGGCGGTTTCAACGCGCAGAGCATGTGGGGCCCGTCCTCCGACCCGGCGTGGCGGCGTAACGACCCGATGGTCAACATCAACCAGCTGGTGGCCAACAACACCCGCATCTGGATCTACTGCGGCACCGGTACCCCGTCGGAGCTCGACACCTCCGGTGGTGGCGGCAACCTGATGGCCGCGCAGTTCCTCGAGGGCTTCACGCTTCGCACCAACAAGACCTTCATGGACAACTATCTGGCCGCCGGCGGTAAGAACGGCGTGTTCAACTTCCCGGCGAACGGGACGCACAGCTGGGGCTACTGGGGTGCCCAGCTGCAGCAGATGATCCCCGATATGCAACGGGTTCTCGGCGCTACCCCATCCGGCGCCTGAGATTCCGTAGAACAGCAGGCCTGTCGCCCACTCGGGGGCGGCAGGCCTGCTGCTTTTCAGAGCAGTTCGGCGCGGCCGTCGCCGTGGACCCGCACCGCGGCGCCGGCGATATCACGGGTGAGGGTGTCCGCGGCCGCAGTGGCATCATCGATCAGCGCCATCGCCCGCGCGCCCTCGGGTGTGCGGACCGCCAGGAAAGACTTCTCCGGCTTGCTGTCCCGGTCGAAGGCGGTGGTCCAGGTCTCCACCCTGCCGGTGCCCTCCCATTCGACGAGCGCGGTGCGAGTCGGCTCTCGGTCCACCTCGGGCTGAACGTCCTCCCAACGGAACGCAACCGGCGGCGGGGTGGTGCTGTACACCCCGAAGCTGTGCTTGGTGAGGTAGCCGCCGTTCGCGGTGATCAGTCCGCGCGAACCGGGATCGGCACGCAATCGTTCTGCCATCGTGGCGATGGAGTGCATGACGTAGTTGTTCCATGGGCCGCCGGCGAAGGTGAGTCCACCTGTGACGGTCAGCGGGCGGGCGGCATCGCCGATCGGCAGCCCGATCTCACGGGCCGCCACCTGCACCGCCGACGGGAAGCATGAGTAGAGATCGACGAA
This sequence comes from uncultured Mycobacterium sp., assembly GCA_964344085.1. Taxonomy (GTDB): domain Bacteria; phylum Actinomycetota; class Actinomycetes; order Mycobacteriales; family Mycobacteriaceae; genus Mycobacterium. The sequence goes on along the minus strand of CAYFMA010000018.1, from coordinate 7,735 downwards.
ATCGATTTCGTCGACGCCGCCTCCGGCCAACTCCAGCACGCGACGGGCTCCGATTCGGATAGCCGGCGACCGGTGCAACTCGTCACGCTCGCCGATGATGTAGGTGTCATGGGAGTCGGTTCCGGCGTACGGGAAGACCCAGGTGTCCCTCGGAATCTGGAGATACTCGGCCTTCTCCGCCGAGCAGAGGACCAATGCCGCACCCTGATCGACCATGTTGTTGGAATTCATCAGCTTCGGGTAGGGCCAGCTGATCATGCGGTTGTCCGGGCCGGGCCGCCAGATCTCCTCGGCACTCAACGCATGACGGACCCATGCGTGCGGGTTGTTCTGCGCCACCGCGCTGAACTGTGCCCACAACTCACCGATCCGACGACGGTGGTCATCCGATGACTCACCGCTGGACACCCGGAGGGCCTCTTCGAACATCGGATAGACGAACGACGGGCGGTCGAGTCCGATGCGGTCCTCACCGGGACCTGACATCGGGACCTTCTCCTCCCCGCCGGGCGGGATGGGGACGGCCTCGTCCTGCTTGGTCCAATCCGGACGGATACCCCTGGCCCGCAACCTCATTCGGGTCCGCCAGGTCTCCGCCCCGGCCAGCAGAACGACACCTGTGCGACCTGTCTGGATATCCACACACGCCTGGTTGAGCATGGACTGGGGCGTGTTTCCGCCGATCCCGCTGTAGCGGGTGCTCGCGTCGGCGGCCCCGATACGTCCGGCGAGCAGCAGACCGGGATCGCGGTAGCGCCAGGACAGCAGGTTCACCACGCGGACCGAATCGAGGGCCTGCAGGACTCGCGGATCGGCGGCCTCCCGGGCCGCCGCCGCCATCAGGTCGACCGGTTCGGTATGCGGGGACTCATCGCGTTGATTGACCTGGCCGACTCCGACCAGGACGGGAGTCCGGGGATCCAACGTCATGTTCAGGCCGGTCCGACCCGATAGATCGACTTGAGGTCGAAGAACTCATCGAGCCCTTCCGGCCCGAGTTCGCGACCGATACCGCTGGCTTTCACACCGCCGAACGGCGCACCGATGTCGAGTTGGTAGTCGTTGACGCCGACTGTGCCGGTCCGCATCTCCCGGGCCACCTCGGTGGCGCGATCGGTGTCGGTGGACCAGACGGTTCCGGCCAGACCGAACTCGCTGTCGTTTGCCAGTGCGATGGCCTGCTCGTCGCCCTCGTATGGAATGACCGCGAGCACTGGGCCGAAGATCTCCTCCTGGGCTATCCGGTCGGAGTTTTTCACGTCGGCGAATACCGTGGGCGAGACGAACCAGCCGCGAGGCTGATCGCGTGGAACACCGCCGCCGGCAACGAGTTTGGCGCCGCTGATCCTGCCCATCTCGATGTAGTCCAGTACCCGCTCGCGCTGGCGGGCGCTCACCACGGGACCGATGTCGGTGCTCGTGTCCAGCGGGTCGCCCACGTTGAGGTTGGCCGCCAGTCCGGCCACCGCCTCCACGACTTCCGCGTACCGCGAACGCGGCGCCAGGATACGCGAGCCCAGGAAGCAGGTCTGACCGTTGTTGATGAAGGACACCGATTTCAGGCCCTTCATGGTGGCGTCGAGGTCGGCGTCGTCGAGGATGATCGCGGCCGACTTGCCACCGAGTTCGAGGGTGACCGGGCGCAGCAGCCTTCCGCAGGCTTCGCCGATGATCCGGCCTACCGCAGTGGAACCGGTGAAGCTCACCTTGTCCACACCCGGATGGGAGACCAGATGCGCTCCGGCCTCCGCCCCGCCGGGAACCACGTTGAGTAGCCCATGAGGCAACCCCGCCTCTTCGGCGGCTTCCGCGAAAACCAAAGCATCCAAGGCGGTTTCCGGTGAGGCCTTGAGCACCACCGTGCAGCCGGCCGCCAGTGCGGGAGCCAGCTTGAAGGCCGCCAGCGCCTGCGGGTAGTTCCACGGGACGATCGCTGCGACCACACCGATCGCCTCACGGCGGACGATGGTGTGACCGATTGCACTCGGCCGCACCTCCTCGATCGGCGTCTCGGTGATCAGCTTGGAGTAGTAACCCAGCAGGCCCGCCGGAAACAGCCCGTTGGCTCCGCCGGACAGCCGCATCGGCATTCCGTTCTCGCGGCTGACCAGTTCGCTGGTGCTCTTGGCGCGTCGGTGCAGCGCGGCGGCGAAGGCCGTGAGGGCATGGGCGCGATGGTCCGGAGAAGCCGAACGCCACTCGGGCAGAGCGGCCCGGGCCGCGGCGACAGCGGCGTCGATATCGGACTCGGTGGCGCTGGCACCGTCACCGAGCAGTTCCCCGGTGGCGGCCTCCAGAACGGGTTCACATTTGTCGGCGACGCGGAACTCCCCGTCGATGAACAGCCGGGCCCTCTTGGTAGCCGTCATTGCGGAACTCCTTCCCAATCCTCAGGTGGCGAACAGCACGCCGTCGGTGATCAGATTCTCCGTCTCACCGGAGGTCATGCCCAGGATCGCGGTGCAGACCCGGCGGGTGTCGGCGCCGGGAAGCGGTGCGGGCCGCTGCGGCGACGGCGGGATGTTGCGGTACGGGGCGGGCCCCGTCTCGGCCGGCAGCGGCACCTCGAAAAGCGGGTGCGGCATATCGGTCAGAACCTTGCGCAGTCGCAACTGTGGATGGTCGTAGACCTCGTCGGCCCGGTACATCGGTCCTGCCGCGATTCCGGCCGCCTGCAGCAGATCGGCGGCCTGCTGCGGTGTGTGCCGAACCGCCCATTGCGCGACCGTCTCGCCTCCGGTGACGGCGGCCACCGCCGCCCGGTCGGCGTCCGAGGCGATCGAGACCACGCACCATTCGTCGTCCCCGGCGCACGGCAGCACCTCATGGACTGTTCCGTCCTCGACGACATCGGCGTGGCCGGCCTCGGCGGCCAGCATGACGAACCGGGTGTCCACCTGGTTGATGCCGGCCTCCGCCTGAGAGACATGGATGCGGGCACCGGCACCTGTACGCCGCCGACGGATCAGCGCTGCCAGTGCACCGATCGCGGTGATCCGGCCGACTACATGGTCCGGGAAGATCGTCGTGGCGTCGTAGAACGGATGGCGTGCTGCGGGATCGGCCTGATCGGAGGTCCACAGGCTGGTGACACCGGTCGCCGCCCGGACCAGTGGGCCGTAACCCATCCGGGTGCTCCACGGCCCGACATCACCGTAGGCACTGCTCTCGGCCAGCACGATGCCCGAGTTGATCTCGCTGAGCCGGTCGTAACCGAAGCCCAGCGCCGGAAGTGTTCCGGGTTTGAAGTTGGCGAACACTGCGTCGGCGGAACCGACAAGCTTCTCGAAGACGGCGGCACCTGCCGCGCTGCGCAGATCCAGGCCGAAACCCAGATGGTTGCGGTGGGCACGCGCGAAGGAATCGCCGATGGCTTGATTCTCCCGCTTCTGCCGCAGACCGTCGGGGTACGCCGCACTCTCCACCTTGACGACTTCGGCACCCATGTCGCCGAACAGCCGGGACAGTTCGCCGCCGGCCACGATGACGCCCAGATCGATGACCCGGATTCCGTCGAGCGGGAGGCCACCGACCGGACCGACCGGGGCCGGCTCGAATCGCTCGGTCCGCCAGTGCGATTCGCTGTCGCCGACCGACGGAGCCGGTGTGCGGAAACCGGCGCGGCCGCCATCCACCGACCAGTATCCGACCGGGACCCGGGCCGGGACGCCTGGGGCGAGTTCGACATCGGACAACGCTCCGACCGCGGTCAGGTGATCGGAGTGCAGGGCCTCCGACGGGGTCAGCACGGCGGCGATCGGCACCCCGTATCGCTGGCCCTCGGCCACCAATTCCTCACGGGTGCCATCGGCGAACACGGCACCGATCAGTGCGCCCAGTTCGTCGAAGGCCTGTGCCCGCGCAGCCAGCACGTCGAATCGCGGATCCTGGAACTGCTCCGGTTCGCCGAGCCAGGCCCGCAGCCCGTGCCACTGACGCGGTGCCATCACACAGATCCGGACGAACCCGTCCCGGCACTTGAATATCGGATACAGATCCTGGTTGCGCGGCCTGCCGCGCCAGCGCTCGCCGGTCTTGCGGGCGGTCGCCGCCTGCCCCTGAGTGCCGAACGGCGGATCCAGCGCCATCACCACAGCGTCGAACCGGGAGAAGTCGATGTAGTCCCCCGCCCCGCAGCGCAACCGGTTGAAGTACGCGACCAGCACCGCCCAGGCCGCCTGCACCGCCGCGGTCGCCGATGCGATGCCCTCCGGCGGTAGCACCGGCGTTCCGACGGCGGGACCGGACCGCGACAGCGCAGTGCACATCGCGTAGAGCACCGGATCGGTGGCCCGCCAGGACGCATACGGACCGGTGCTGCCGAAGTCCGTCACCAGCATGGTGACCAGATGCCCGAATCGGTCGGCCAGTTCCTCACACGACGTGCCGAAAGCGGCGGCGAGTCCGGGCAGTCCGCTGTCGACCACGATGTCGGCCCCGGCGGCCAGTGCCAGAAAAGTGTCGCGATCGGCGGCCACCGTCGGATCGAGCACGACGCTGCGCTTGTTGGCGTTGTGCAAGGCGAACGGGATGCTGACCCCGTCCAGTGTCGGCAACGCCGCACGGCCCGAACAGCCGGCGGGCGGTTCGACCTTGATCACATCTGCACCGAGGTCGGCGAGAAGCCGGGTGACGGTGTCGGCACCGCCGTGCGCGAGATCGAGAACGCGAAGGCAAGCCAGCAGGGGTTCGTGCTCGGCCATTTGACGCGTGTCTCCTCTCGGCGTCCCGAGCTTATCGGCTGACGCCGGCGGGCCTGACTGATGCACCCCGCGCCCCTGATCGGCGCAGCTAACACGCGATTCCGGCCGCGTACAATGGGATCAAATGTCTGATCACAGCGCGGTGTGCGCCCATCCGCACCCTGGGCCGCATCCGGTCGTCGCCCTGCTGGCCGCGTTGCACCACTTCAGGACCTACGTCGACATCGGCGTCGTCGTCGTCGTGCTGGCGATCTCCAACGTGATCGCGCATTTCACCACCCCGTGGGCAAGCATCGCGACCGTCCCGGCGGCAGCAATCGCCCTGGTGGTGCTGGTGCGTGCGCGCGGATGGGGCTGGGCCGAACTCGGGCTCGGCCGCGAGCACTGGCGCTCCGGCGCCGGCTACGCCCTGGCCGCCGTCGGGTTGGTGCTGACGGTGATCGCCATCGGAGCGATGCTGCCCTGGACCCGACCGATGTTCCTCAACGATCGCTACGCCACCTTCTCCGGCGCGGTGGTGGCCTCGATGATCGTCATCCCGTTGCAGACGGTCATCCCTGAGGAACTGGCCTTCCGCGGTGTATTGCACGGCGCGCTCGACCGGGTGTGGGGGTTCCGCGGCGTCGCGGCCGCCGGCTCTCTGCTGTTCGGTCTATGGCACATCGCCTCATCGCTGGGACTCACGAGCGGCAATGTCGGCTTCACCCGCGTGCTCGGCGGCGGTGTCGCGGGCATGGTGGCCGGCGTTGTGATGGCCGTGCTGGCAACGGGCGCCGCCGGATTCGTCTTCACCTGGCTGCGCCGTCGCAGCGGCAGCCTGATCGCTCCCATCGCCCTGCACTGGTCGCTTAACGGTATGGGCGCTCTGGCGGCCGCCGTGGTGTGGCACCTGTCCGCCTGATCCGGACAGCACTCACGTCAGACCAACAGCACCGCGGCGCCCGCGATCCGGCCCTCGGCGAGGTCCGTCAGCGCCCGATCCGCCTGCGCCAGTGGGTATTCCGGAGTCGTGACCTCGATGCGGTGCTCACCGGCGAACTCCAGGAAGGCCCGTGCGTCGGTGCGCGTATTGGACGTGACTGAGCGGATCTGACGCTCCAGGAAGAGGTGGCGCTGATAGTTCAGCACCGGAATGTCGCTGAGGTGAATGCCGGCGATGGCCAACGTGCCGCCACGGTCCAACGCTTCGAGTGCCGGTAGCACCAGATCACCCACCGGTGCGAAAAGGATCGCCGCGTCGAGTCTGACGGGCGGCGCGTCCGCGGCACCCTGCGCCGATGCCGCACCGAGAGCGAGTGCCAGTTCTCGGGCTTCGGCGCCGCGGGTCATGACGTGGACCTCAGCACCCCAGAAGAGCGCCACCTGAGCCGTGATGTGCGCACTGCCACCGAACCCGTAGAGACCGAGCCGCCCGCCCGGGGGGAGTTCGGCCCGCAGCAGCGACCGATACCCGATGATGCCCGCGCAGAGCAGCGGCGCCAGCTCACTGTCGGTGTAGCCGTCGGGTAGGCGGTGCGCGAAATCAGCTGGGACAGTTGCGAATTCGGCGTATCCGCCGTCGGCGTCCCAACCGGTGTAGCGGGACTGCGGACAGAGGTTCTCGTCGCCGCGCCGGCAGTACACACACGCACCGCAGGTATACCGCAGCCAGGCGATGCCAACTCTGTCGCCGACGACGAAACCGGTGACGTCCGACCCGAACCCGATCACCTCGCCGACCACCTCGTGTCCGGGAACGACGTCCGGGCGGTGAACCGCCAGATCGCCCTCGACGACATGCAGATCGGTCCGGCACACGCCGCAGGCGCGTACCGCGACCAGTAATTCGTCCGCACCCGGTTGCGGTACCGGGGTGGCGTCGTCGAACTGCAGGGGGCGGGTGCGCACCGGTCCCGGATGTCGCACCCGCCAGGCCCGCATATCAGACCTTGCTGTGGTTTCCGGCGAACCGATACACCAGCAACAGCAGCACCGCGCCGATCAGAGCACCCAGGAACGAATGGTTGATCGGCGGGGTAAGGGTGAACTCGTGCGGCGCGAAGACGAGGCTGCCCAGCGTGCCGCCGACGTAACTGCCGGCGATGCCGAGCAGGCCGGTGCCCAGCCAGCCCAGATGAGCTGCGCCGGGCACGATGAGCTTGGCGATGAAGCCGACGACAAGACCGAGGATGATCATCCCGATGACATGCATCATTGCTGTACTCCTTGACATTCGTAGGCCGGCGGTGTGCCGGCCGGCATGAGTCAAGTAGAACGCCCGCCGGTAACGACTCGACTGCTGCTACGGGAACGAATAGACCGTCGCCCGCCTCAGCCGCCCGGCATCATCTCCGGCACCGGCGTCTCGACCGGGATCGGAACACCGACCCGGCTTCCCGGCGGGGGCGGGACAGCCGGCGCGTTGGGATCGGCCGGCGGTGCGGCCGGCGGAGGCGGTGCGCTGTAGGGCCGGATCGACTGGGCCAACGCCTTGGCGGCCGCGGGGTCGATCGGGTCCTTCGACGTACCCAGCCACACCACGAACCAGCGGCTGGCCGACGAGTGCGCTTGCGGATTGCCCGCAGCGCCGACGACGCCGGCCCAGATCTGACCGTTGGGCTTGTTGGCATCGGTGAATTTCACGTCGTAACCCGCTGCCGCGCCCGGCATGTCACCGGCCTGCAGCACACCGGACTGCTGATTGATCCGGGTACCGGGGAACGGCATGAAGAACTCGCCCATATCGGAGGCGAGCCTTACCGCTGCCTTGGCGTTGTCCGGTTCGGCGCCGGCGAACAGCTTCAGGTCCAGCCGCCCCAGCAGGATGCTGGTGTCATTGGCAGTCGTGACCGCCTGACCGGGCAGGGCCGGCCCCTTCGCCTTGAGCAGCAAGGCCTGGCCGTAGCTCAGCCGGGACGCGTCGGCCACCTCCCAGCCGGCCGGCAGCACATAGCTGAAACCGCCGACGGCGTTGTTGACCCGGCCGGGCTCGGGCGCGGACGGCGCGGGAGCGGGCGCCGGAGCGTTCGGATCGGCCGGGGCCGGGGCCGGGG